>UBJO01000016.1 GCA_900465665.1 Hyphomicrobiales bacterium | reverse complement strand
CTGCCGCCGGCAGCCCGTGTCAGCTCTGTGGTCAGCTCCATTTCGCTGAGGATGCGGACAGCACGATCGTAGAAGGTCTCCCCTGCCCTCGTCAGCTCGACCCGACGTGTCGATCGGATGAACAGCGGACATCCAAGCTCTCTCTCCAGCGCCATGACATGATTGCTCAGCGCCGGCTGGGCAATATTCATCTTGATCGCAGCCCGACCGAAATGGAGCTCCTCGGCGACGGCTCGGAAAAGGGAGAGTTGGCGGAGTTCCATGCTTCACCCGCGCAAAGAATAGTTGCCGCCGGCAAATATGGCGGAGTAAATATCGACTTTGAAACGATTCAGTCATCATCTGATCGTCTAGCAATAATGACGCGTCAAAATCGCTTTGTCAACGCGATTTCAACATGGAGTGGCGATTTTGTTGCCTGTTCAGTGCCGTATGGCTCGCAGCGCTCTGGGCATGAGTGTAAAACAACTCGCGTCCGCGGCTGATGTATCGACGAACACGCTCGTGCGCTTTGAGCGTGGCGAGGAGCTAAAGCAGCGAACAATTGGCGCAATTCGGATCGCTCTCGAACAGGCCGGCATCATTTTTATAGAGGGCGACTACAACGGATCCGGCGGTCCCGGCGTCCGGCTCAGAGAAAACTGATTAGAATTAGAGAGCTTTCCGCCATCCGCCAGCACGGGTCCGCATGCGTCCCGGTGTCACTCAAAACCCAAGGATCTGAGAAGCATAAAGCGCTAATCTCGCTCCTCATTAGCAAGCGGGAGGCAGCAGGATTGACCCAAGCACAGCTCGCTAAAAGTTTGGGAGAGTACCAGTCGTTGGTTGCTCGCCTTGAAAGCGGACAGCGTAGGGTCGATGTGATCGAGTTTTTGGAACTTGCGAAAATACTCTCGTTCGACCCTTTTCTCGTGCTGCGGGAGCTATCTCAACGGTGACGTTTCAGCGGCGAAGTCCCGGGGGATGCCATGATGCGTAGGATCTGGCTAAGGATCTTTCACCGGGGCTGCTGCAAATCGTTCTGGGCAAATTAGCACAAGCGGGCTTTGTGGCCTTTCCGAGGATCTGAAGGGTCGGGGTTTGGCGCTCTTTGCGAAGGCCCCCAGCTTCTATTGCCTCAAAAACGGCCGGCCGAAACCCGGAGACACCCTCGTCCTTGGCCGCTACTTTCGTAATTCCGGCCCCCCCAGATATCCGCCCCTGCATCGACGCTCGGTAAGCTCGGCTTCGCGATGATCGATCTCGGCACGGTGCCGACGACCGCGCTGGGGATCACCGCGACTGTGCTGGTCCCGACGGTCGCCGTATAACCGTCGCTCTGGTTCGGCTTCGACCAGGGCCGATCGATACGATGAAAGAAGACATCCAACGCACGGCAAACCTAAAGCGCCCCTGCCTTAAAGGATACAACGCGGGCTCCTCGTCAGCCGGGTTCCACCATCCTTACCGACGACGACGGTCTCGCTGAATCCGAGGCCCTGTGCCGTGGCGTAGAGATGGAAGACCATGCCTTCTTCGAGCGGCCAGTCCGACGTCGGCAGGAAAACTCGGGAAAAATCGCTGGTGCGCGGCGTGCGGGTATAGAGCCCAAGCGTATAGGCCGTGACATTGTCATAGACAGGACGCAGGCCGGCATCGAGCGCACCCTGGCGCATGATCGCATCGACATCGCTGGCGATTGCGCCGGGCTTCATCGCGGCGATCTGGCAGTCCTGCAATTCGACCAGCTTTTCGGCCGCAGCCGTGAGTTCAGCTGACGGCGTGCCGACCACGATCGGCCGCATCATCCGCGCGCCGTAATTGCCAACACGCGGGATGAGTTCGACGTGTAGCACATCGCCCTCCTCGATCGCCTCGGTCTTGAACACGCCATGCAGGAATTCATGGCTGCCGGAGGCTTTGACCACCGGCCCGACCTCGCCGGTATCGGCACCTTCGCGCAAGAATACGCCGGAGGCGATCGCTGCCGCATCGCGGGTTGTCATGCCGGGTTTCGCCTGGCTTACAATTGCCGCCATGGCCTTGTCGGCAATCTCGGAGGCCTGCGCGAGAACCGCGATCTCTTCCGCCGATTTCAACCAGCGCAGGCTGTCGCTCAGCCCCGGCATCGGCACGGAGGTTGCCTCGGGCAGTAACTGGGTGAGGCGCATGAAGGTCGCGGCGCTGAGGCAGTAGGAATTGGTGTCGAGGCCGATCCTCGCCTTGCCGAAACCTCGGTCGCGAACGCTCTTGGCAACCGCCGCCTGCGCTTCCTCCATGTCGGCAAAGCCGATAACGTCGGTGATCCAGGTCTTTTCCCGGCATGGCGCTTCATCCAGTTCGCGAAGGCAGAACCAGGCTCCCCCTTCGCGCGACAAAAACGCCGCGCGATACATGGTCTCGGAGACGGTGTAACCCGTGAGCCAGGCGAGAAGCTCGCCGCTGTCCACAAGCAGGATGTCGGCGCCAGATAACGCTATGGCGTCCCGAGCGAGAGCGATACGACGATCATATTCCGCCCGGGAAAACATGTTATGCCACCTCGCAGATATCGAGGATGGTCAGCATGTAGACGCGGGTCATGTCGAGGAAGTCGATGATGTCGACACGCTCATCGGGCATGGTGTTGTAGCGACCGCCGGGACCGCAGACGATGCCTTCCATGCCGAGTTCATGATAGAGATGACCGGCATCGGTGCCGTAGAAGCGGGTCGGCGTGATCGCGCCGGTCGGCTGCTTTTCGCCGCGCACGGCCTCGTAAGCAGCGTTGATCGACTTAACGATACGGCTTTCCGGGGAGACCTCGAAGGGCGGCATCAGCGGGCGGCCTTCGATCATCTCAGGAACCAGCTTGGCCTTCAGGCCCGGGAAGCGCGCTTCCAGGTCGCGCAGCTCGCGGTCCAGATCGGCGAGAACGCCTTCCTGCGTCTGGCCGGGTGCGTAACGGCAGGAGCCCTTGAGGCGGACGAAATCAGCGACCTGCGGCGGACGCCACTCTTCCAGATCGCGGCCGAGCGCGCCATGGACGACGCCGACATGGCCACGATTGATCGAACGATGCACGTCGCTCTTTGCGCCGCTAAACGTCATGGCATTGATGCGCGGGATGATATCGCAGGCGGCGGCGATGGCATCGACGGACTGTTCGCGCTTGGACAGATGGCGGGTGTCGCCGGTCAGTTCGATGACGTAGCTGAGCGCTGCCGCGTGCATGGTGACGGCAACCAGATCGCTCGGCTCACTATTGACGAAATAGTCGGCCTTCACGCCGCTCTTGATCGCCGCCAGCGTGCCGACACCACCTTGCAGCTCACCGACAACGAAGGTGAGGGTCACATCGCCCTTTAACTTGACGCCGGCATCGAGCAGCGTCTTCACTGCGCAGAAATAGGCGGCGTCGCCGGCCTTCATGTTGGACACACCGATGCCGTAGATGAACTTGTCGTCGACAAGTCCGGCATAAGGATCAACCGTCCAGCCTTCGGTGACCGGGTTGGTATCCAGGTGGCCGTTGAACAGCAGGCTCTTGCCACCGCCGGTGCCTTTCAGGCGGCCGATGGTGTTGAATCGGCGGCCTTCGTCGAAGGGCTGGAGTTCGGCTTCGACGCCGATCGTCTCAAGCTCCTTGGCCATCCAGCGGGCGAGATCCTTCTCGCCTTCGGTTTCCGAATGGCTCTTGTGCTGGACCATCTTCGACAGGAAATCGAGGCAGGCCTTTTCGTCGATCCGGTCCAACAGGGACTTCGGGTCCATTGTCATGCTCCTTGATGCAGTATCACTGGTATTGCGCGGCGGCGCGCGGCACCGCCTCGATCAGGCGGCGCGTGTAGTCTGCCCGGTCTGGACTATCGATCTCGTCGGCCTTCACCACCTCGATCAGGTCGCCGCGATACATGACGGCGATCCGGTGGGCGATCTGGCGGATCAAGTTGAGGTCGTGGGTAATGAAGAAATAGGCCGTGCCGCTCGCCTTTTGCAGTTCAAGCAGGAGCTCCACGACGGATGCCTGGACCGACACGTCGAGCGCCGAGGTGATCTCGTCGCAGATGACGAGCTTCGGCTTCGACGCGAAGGCGCGCGCAATCGCCACGCGCTGCTTTTCGCCGCCGGACAACTGGTGGGGATAACGGCTGGCATGATTACGCGGCAGGCGCACCTGTTCCAGCATGTCACCGATTTGCCTGTCCAGATCGGTTCCGTCACCGAACAGTCTCAGCGGGCGCGAGAGGATTTCAGAAACCTTCTGGCGCGGATTGAGCGAGGCGTCCGGGTGCTGGAAGATGATCTGGACGTCCTTGCGATAGGCGTTGTCCATGTCGCCAAGACTTTTGATCTCGCGCCCGTCGAACCAGATCTTGCCCTCGAACCGGTTGAGACCGGTCATCGCCTTGGCAAGCGTCGACTTGCCCGATCCGCTCTCGCCGACGATACCGAGGATTTCGCCCGGATTGACGCTGAGACTGATCGCATTGTTGCCGGTCACCCATTCCGCTTTCTTGCCGGTCAGCGCGGCGAGGAAAGGCTTGCGGCCGAAATGCACGCTGACATTCTCGACCTTGACCAGCGGCGTGTCGGCCACGACCACGTCTCCCTTGACCAGCCGATGGGCGGGATTGGGAACCGCCGCGATCAACTCGCGGGTATATTCCTGCTGCGGGTTAGTGAAGATGTCGCGGACATTGCCCTGCTCGACGATATCGCCGCGCTTGATGACGGCGACACGACTTGCGGTACGGGCGACCAGCGCCAGGTCATGCGAAATATAAAGCGATGCGACGCCGGTTTGCGCCTGCAATTGGACGAACAGGTCGAGGATCTGCCGCGAGGTGATCACGTCGAGCGCCGTGGTCGGCTCGTCGAAGATGATGCATTCGGGGTTGCACGCGAAGGCAGACGCGATTACGACGCGTTGCTTTTCGCCGCCGGAGACTTCATGCGGCATGCGGTGCATCATCTGCGCGGGCGTTTTCAGTCCCACATGAGCCAGCCGTTCCTCGCCTTCCTTCCACGCCTGGCTCCGGGTCAGGCCCCGATGACGAACAAGAACTTCCGCCAGCTGCGTGCCGAGCGAGAGCGTCGGGTTGAGCGAGGTGCTGGGATCCTGGAACACCATGCTGATACGCCGGCCGCGAATGGCTTCCATCTCGCGTTCGGACTTGTCGAGAAGATTGTCGCCTGCGAGCAGGATTTTCCCGCCCGGTTCGCGAGCGTTTTTCGGCAGGTAGCGCATGATCGACCAGGCAAGCGAGGTCTTGCCGGAGCCGCTCTCGCCGACGAGGCCGAGGATTTCGCCGCGATGGATGGCGAGATCGATGTTTTTCAGCGCGTGATACGGGCCGTTGACGGTCTGGTAATCCAGCGCGTAGTTCTCGATCGCGAGAACCGGCTTGTTTTCGGTATTGGTCATGGGTGTTACCTCAGGTCCGCGGATTGAGGGCATCGCGCAGACCGTCGCCCAGGAGGTTGAAGCCGACGGCGACGGTGGCGATCGCCACGCTCGGCCAGATCAGGATGCCAGCGGAAAGATGCATGTAGCGACGGGCTTCCGAGACCATCAGGCCCCATTCGGCGGCCGGCGGCTGGGCGCCGAGACCGAGGAAGCTCAAAGTGGCGAACAGCATCACGGCAAACGACACGCGGATGGTCATCTCGACGATAATAGGCGCAATGACGTTCGGCAGCATTTCGCGGCGGATGATGTAAGCGGAGCTTTCGCCACGGGCGATTGCCGCGTTCACATAGTCCTGCTTGCGCACCGACAGCGCCACGCTTCGCGTGATGCG
The DNA here is from genome assembly GCA_900465665.1 of Hyphomicrobiales bacterium. Lineage (GTDB taxonomy): Bacteria > Pseudomonadota > Alphaproteobacteria > Rhizobiales > Rhizobiaceae > Rhizobium. Next base: position 253,259 of record UBJO01000016.1, on the reverse strand, counting down.
CGCCATGCCTGGAGCAAATGCGATGGCAACTGCGACAAGTGCATTGACCGTGCTGGAGCCGAGAAGATTGACCACGAGAAGCGCAAACAGCAGGCTCGGGATCGACATGACGGCATCGATCGTGCGCATGATGAATTCGTCGGCTCGACCGCCGAGGAAGGCGGAGGCGGTGCCGATCACGGCGCCGACCAGCGTGCCGGCGATGGTGGCAAGAACAGCCATGACGACGGTGGCACGCGCGCCGATCAACAGCCGGCTGAAGATGTCGCGGCCATACTGGTCGGTGCCGAGCCAGTACGCGACACTTGGTCCCTTGTAGCGGGCAAGCGGCGACAGCTTTTCCGGGTCGTAGGGTGCGACCATTGGGCCGAACACGACGATGGCGAGGACCAACACGACGAGGAAGGTGCCGATAGCGCCCTGCGGCGTCTTCAGAAGACGTTTCATGAACTCAGTCATACTGGATCCTCTTGTCGAGCCAGGCATAGAGGATGTCGGCGATAAAATTGACGATCGAATAGGTGGCGGCCATGATCAGTACCCCGGCCTGGATGGCAGGCAGATCGCGCGCCTGGATGGCGACGATCAGCTGACGGCCGATGCCGGGAATGGCGAAGATTTCTTCGACGACGATGACACCGCCGAGAAGATAACCGACATCGAGCGCGACGATGGTAATCGTGGGCAGAAGTGCATTGCGTAGCGCGTGACGGCGAAGCACATGCCCGCGGGACATGCCCTTCAGCCGGGCAGCGCGGATATAATCCGTATGCAACACATCGACGAGTTCTGAGCGCACCATGCGCGAGACGTGGGCGATCAGGATGATCGAGATGACGCAGACCGGCAGGACGAGATGCGAAATGCCGTCGACGAAGTCATCCGTCAGCGGCACATAACCTGTCGGTGGAAGCCATTTCATCCAGTCGGCAAAGATGAGGACGGCAAGCGTCGCGGTGACGAATTCGGGCAATGCCACGCCTGCATAAGATATCAGGCTGACGACCATGTCGGCGACCTTGCCGCGCCGGATGGCCGCAATGATGCCGAGTGGAATGGCAAGGATCAGCATCAGGCCAATAGACAGGAAGGCGAGGAGCAGAGAGCGCCCGAGAGCCTCGAACATGACCGGGCCGACTGGTTGGCCGGTACGCAGCGATGTCCCGAGGTCACCCTGAAGCACATGGCCGAGCCACGTCGCATATTGCTGCCAGATCGGCTGGTCGAGACCCATGCTCTGACGCAACGCATCGAGCGCATCCTTGGTGGCGTTTTCGCCCAGCATCATGACGGCGGCGTCGGCGGGCAGGATCTGGGTGATGGCGAAGACGATGAGCGACACGACAAGGAGCGTGTAGACGATCATCACCAGCCGCTTGGCTATGTAGTTCGGAGACAGGTGCGTGTTCCTTGGTCAAGAGGGCCGGAAGCCTGGCTCAGGCGTCCGGCGACGTTGACATCATCAGCCGCGCTTCGGGGCCTTGTCGGTCAGCGATGCATGATCGAGGCGGAATACCGATGCGCGGGGATGCGCTTCGAAACCCTCCACCCAGCTGCGCTTTGCGGCCAGAACGTCGAAGAAGGACGGGATGATCGAGGGGACATCCGCGTTCATGATTTCCTGCGCCTTTGTGTAGAGCTCGGTGCGCTTGGCCTCGTCGGTCGTGCCACGGGCCTCGGCGATGAGCGCATCGAATTCCTTGTTGTTCCAGCGTGTCTCGTTCCACGAAGCGTCCGACGTGTAGAGAAGCTTGAAGATGCCGTCGGGCGTGGGCTGCATGTTGTAGAAGCCGACGTAGAAGCTGCCCTTCTTCCAGACCTGCTCGAGATAGGTCGCGTGCGGCATCGTCTGCACGTTGATGGTAACGCCGGCTTCCTTCGCCATTTCTTTCAGCGCAACGGCGAGCTGCGTGCGGACCGCTGGGCGGTCGGATGCGATAAGGGTTGCTTCGAGACCGTTCGGGAAGCCTGCCTCAGCCAGCAGCTTCTTGGCCTCCTCGATGTTCTTCTCACGCTTCGCTACATCCTTGAAGAAGCGGTATGACGCATTGAGGGGGGTGTCGTTGCCTTCGGTGCCGAAGCCTTCGGTCACGAAGCCGACCATTGCTTCACGATCGACCGTCAGCGCGATTGCGCGGCGAACGCGGGCGTCGTTGAACGGCGCCGCGTCGCAGCCGAAGTTGATGTTGCAAAACTGGCCGGACGGCGTGCGCAGGCCGACAAGACCGTCGGTTCCGCCGATACGCAGGAACTCGGTCGGCTGGATCGTCGAGATGACATCGATATCGCCGGCGATCAGGGCCGAGGTTTCGGCCGAGTTGTCCGGGAAAACCTGAACTTCGACACGATCGACATAGGGACGAGCCGGATCGTAGTACGTCGCGTTGCGTTCGACGACGATCAGGCGGTCCGGCTCGTAGGTTACAAGCTTGAACGGACCGGTGCCGATAGCCTTGGTCGACAGGCTCTTGAGATCGCCCGTGGCGATCGCGGCGGGAATGATGCGGGCATTGGTGTAGGCCATGGCGACGGGCAAGTCGGCATAGGCGCCAGAGAGCTTGAACAGCACGGTCGCATCGTCGATGGCGACGATATCGGCGATCGGGCCGACATTGTTGCGCCCGGGCGAAGCCGTTGCCGGATCGAGGATGGCCTTGAAGGTGGCGACGACATCATTTGCCGTGAAGGCGGAGCCGTCGTGGAACGTGACGCCCTTGCGCAGCTTGAACGTCCATTCGGTCAGGGCCTCGTTGGGGCTCCAGCTCTCGGCGAGATCCGGCTCGATCGACATGTCGATCTTGAGGCGCGTCAGGTTGCTGTAGAGCAACTCGGTGACCATGTATTCGGGGTTGACACGTGTCAGCAGCGGGTGGATGACGCTCGCCGCCTGATCGATGGAAATACGCAACGTACCGCCTCTGGCAGGCGTTGCCGATTGCGCCAGGCCCAGCGCCGGCGCGGCGAAGATTGCGGCGGTGCCGGCAAGGAAGAAGCGGCGTTTCATTTCCAACATGTGTCAGTTCCCTCTTTTGATATGACTAGATGCGGTGTTCCGGAATGGCGTCGGCGGCGAAATCCACCGAGAGATAGGCAAGAATGCTCTTGGCAAGCGCGACGATATCCTGTCGCGTCGTGTGTTCTTCCGGGCTATGAATGCAGCTTTCCGGCCGACCCAACCCGCCCAGGAGCACCTCGGGGCCGAAGCCCGCCTTCTGGACGTAACCGAAATCGGAGCAACTCGCGGCGCCCCATTTGTGAAAATCCTCGGGCTGATAGCCGAAGCCCAGCGACAGGGCCTGTTGCCAACGGGGCCAGTGCGGACCATCGGGATCGTCGGTCGGAATAAGGTGGCCCACGAGGTCGATGGCGAGCCCGAGTTTTGTTTCCGCGAGGCAGTCACGGATCGCGACCTCGACCTCCTCCCTCGCCTGCTCATAGCTTTCTTCCGGCGCATAGCGGCGGCTGACAAGAATTTTGATTTCGGCTGGAACCTGACCGCCGGCCGTTCCGCCATTGACGGCGGATATCGACAATTGTGGCCGCAGCGGCCCGCTGGCATGCGGTGGCGGCGCGAGCTTCGATGTGCGGGCAGCAACGATGGGTTTCAGGGCCGCCAATGCGTTCAGGACGGGCAGCGCGCCTTCGATCGCGTTGACGCCGGAGCCCGTGCGGTTGCCCTCGCCCGCATGCACGGCGTGACCGGTAATCGTTACCTGCAGGTTGAAAATGCCGAAGCACCCGGCCCAGACGCGCGGCGCGGCAGACCCGTTGAAATTGAGAATATGGCCCTTGAGCATGTCCTGCTCCGCCAGATAGCGAATGCCGGGGTAAAGCCCACCCTCCTCGTCGGTGCACAGAAGCAGCATCGGGTCATAGGCAAGCGAGGTCCCGGCTTCCTTGGCTGCGCGCAGAGCCAGAAGCGTTGCGGCGATCGTGCCCTTCATGTCGGCGGCGCCCAGGCCGTAGAGGTTATCGCCCTCGACCGTCAGCGCCAGCGGATCGCGTGACCAGCCCGGAGCCACCGGAACGGTATCGACATGGTAGTAGAGACCACACACCGGAAGGCCGCTCTCGCGGCTGGCGATGAGATTGGTGCGCTCTCCAGACGCCGGGCCGCCGGCGACATACCAGAGATCGCGAGGAACGGTCACCCGCTCGAACTGGAAGCCGAGCGGCGCCGCCAGTTCGGTCATCAGGTCCGCAAAAGCATTATAGCCAAGGCCGGGCGGAAAGGACGTATCGACAGCCACCATAAGCGCCAAGTCCTGCACAGCTTTCTCGATATCGCGCTCGATCAGTGCCATGGCCGACGCGAAAGCGTCTTGATGGGGGACAGATTTCGGCTCAGACATGGTACGGTCCTTGGCATGCATGCGCCAGCTCGTTAGCTTGCGCTTTCATATAAACTATATAGTAATACTGCTTAGATCCATTCCATGAGTCAACTCCAAAGAAGAGGCAAATCATTGCCGGAATTGCCCACTATTTCAGCAGATGCGCCGCGATTGAGCGAGTTGTCCGTGCCGCTCTATGAGGTCGTCAAGCGCCAGATCACAGAGGCGATCATGCTCGGGAAACTCGCTCCGGGCTCTGTCTTGCCGAGCGAAGTGGCGCTATCGCAGACCTATGGGGTCGCCGTCGGCACTATTCGACGCGCATTGATGGACCTCACCAATGACGGACTGCTCAGCCGGCGTCGCAAGACCGGCACGATCGTCACTGGCAGACAGCCGCAACACAGCCTGCGCCTGTTTTTCCAATACTTCCGGCTGCATGGTCTCGATGGCTCGCTGCGACAATCGGTTACGCGGGTCACCGAGGTCGCGCGCGGGTCGGCTTCGGCGCAGGACGCGCGAAAGCTACAGATAGATGAGGGTGCTGAGGTCGTGACGTTCCACCGCGTGCGCAGCGTCGACGATAGGCCGATCATGCATGAAACGCTGACATTACCCCTGGCGCGCGTGCCGGACTTCCCCAGCAGGCCGGAAGATATCCCGCCGCTTTTCTATCTCCACCTGATGGACGCCTACAACATCCGCATTTCAGCCATACGCGAGCAGATCGGAGCGGACTTGGCGACGCAACAGGATGCACGTTGGCTTGATCTGCCGCAGCCTTTCGCAGTGCTGACGATCGAAGAGAGCGCCTACGACCAGCTCGCGGTTCCGGTTCTCATATCCTCTCACCGCGCCACAACCGCCAATCATCGCTATGTCAACGAAGTGCAGTGAAGCGGTACGCCCCTTGACGAATGGTTGATCGCAGCAACCGCCGATAATTCATTGTCCTAAAACGAAAAAGCCCCGTTGAGCGCTTTGCAGGACCATTGTCACCACTGCGGATCTTGAACCCGATGCGTTTTGCGGCGTGCGAAGATTATGCCGGCATCAAGGCCGCGCTCGACGATCGGACGTGAAGTCCGCGCTTGAACAACGGTTGAAAACAGCAATCCAGACAGCGTCCGAAAACCCGGCAAATTAATCTACAAACTCCACAGAAATAGAATAACCAGTCTTTCGCCAGCGGGATGCGCTGCTAGCCTGTTCATCATGAACTTAAAGCCGAAACGAGGAAGCCCTTCATGACCGACACAAAGACTGGAACGCACGACGCGCACGATATGTGCTCCACCACGCCGCCGAGGCACCGCGCGAAGGTGGCGACATCAGCTTTCTGATCGATTCCCTCGGCGACAGGACACATCGATCTCGATGTTGGGTCGCGCCGCCTATCAGGAGTGCGACGACCAGCAGGCAGCCGCTTCGACGGTGCGTTCCCCAATCACACCGCTGCTCGAGACTTCATAACGAGACGATCTCCCGGCATCTCGGCATCCTCTTGCACCTAAAACATCTGCATGTGCGGGCCGGACTTTAGGACAACCGCACCCCTCGGACAAACGGGAAGCCCGTGAAAGGAACTTCGATGCGCAACGATCTTATTGTCGGCTTCTCGGGCAATATCGCCCGCCCCTCCAGCACCAAGCGCTTCGTCGAAAGCGTGACGGCGTCGCTGGCTGAGCGTGCGGGTCTGGAGCATGTGGTGTTCGACGTCGAGGATTTCGGCCCCGCGCTTGGCGCGGCACGCTCTATTGCCGACCTCGATACCAAGGCACAGACGTTGATCCGCAAGATCATCGAGGCGGATGCCCTCGTCATCGGCTCACCGACCTACAAGGGAAGCTATACCGGCCTCTTCAAGCATGTGATCGACCTGCTCGATCCTGCCGACCTGCGCGGCAAGCCGATCATTTTGACCGCAACTGGCGGCGGCGACCGGCACGCGCTGATGGTCGAGCATCAGCTCCGCCCGCTGTTTGCCTTCTTCGAGGCCTTTGTCGTTCCCACCGCCGTCTATGCGTCGAGCCGGGACTTCACCGATGGTGCCCCCTCGCCAGCGATCACTGGCCGCGTCGAACAGGCGCTGACCCAAGCCGCTGCGCTGGTGCGCAGCCGCTCCGCGCCGACGGCGATCGCCGCTGAATAGTCGACCGCTACCGCATCTTGCGATGCGTTTCACGCGATATTACAACAGAGCCAAAGACGGATAAGGCATTGTGGAACAGAGAAAATATGGTCGGCATTATCGACTATATGTTCGGCACACCTGACCTTGAGCCGACGCTCTCGGGCAAAGACGTTGAGATCGACTACTTCGCGACTACCGACGAACGCAGTTTTCACCTGAGCGCCTTGCCCGATTGGACGCGCTCAGTGTCTAGGGCGCACGGCCCGGGGCTAGCAGCATCGGCCATCTTGCGCGCTGCAGGCGTCGTGCGCTCCGGTGTCAGCTACGAGAACATCGATCTGCCGGCGCTTTCGGCAGCTGGCATCCCGTTTGCAGACAATCCCGACTAAGGCAGCGAGGAAGTGGCCGACGATGCCGTGGCGCTGATGCAGTCGCTGCACCGTCGGCTCTCAGAACACGACGCCTGCGCTCGCGGCGACACGTCCGGCTGGCAAATCCAGGGCATGAAGCCGCTCCCGCACTCCAACCGCGCCATCGTCGGCGTCATCGGCGTCATCGGCGTCGGGCGGATCGGCACGGCTTTAGTCAACCGCCTCAAGCCTTTCGGCCTCCGCATCCTGGGCTACAGCCCGGCCAGCCGCGTGGCCATGAAAGGCGATCGGCTGCCAACGCGTCGACCGGCTCGACGAGCTCCTTGCCGCGGCCGATATCGTGACACTCCACTGCCCCGACAATGCTCAAACGCGCGGTCTTCTGAACGCACAGACGCTGTCCCGCCTCAAGCCCGGAGCGATTATCGTCAACACGGTGCGCGGCGACCTGCTCGATGATCTCGACGCGCTGCGAACTGGTCATCTCGCGGCGGCCGCGATTGCTACGCTGGCGGAAGAGCCTGCGCGTGACCATTCGCTTCTGGCAGCCTGGCGCAACAGGGAAGATTGGCTTGCGGGCTGTCTGGTGGTCACCCCGCACAACGCCTTCTACTCCGACCACGCCGCAATCGAGATGCGTCACAACACGGCGATGACGGTGAAGATCCTGCTGGAGCGAAAACATCTAAGAAATCGGGTAGAGGCCTGACGTCGGGTACGTAACATCTAACTCTACTCAGTCCGCAAACAATCTGATTTACTTCGATAATTCCCGTTGCAAGTTGTTGTCCGCGATAACGAAGAAGTCAAATAGGACGACCTGACGCATGAGCAGTAAATTTCATCAGCCCGTCGATGCAGCCAAGGTTCCGCGTTTTGCCGGCCACGCGACGTTCATGCGCCTGCCGGCAGTCGCCTCGGCGGTTGGCCTCGACATCGCGCTCGTCGGCATTCCCTGGGACGGCGGGACCACGAACCGGGCTGGCGCCCGGCATGGGCCGCGCGAAGTCAGAAATTATTCGAGCCTCATGCGCAGCACCCATCACGTCTTTAAGACCGAGCCCTTCAAGATCGCCAACATAGCCGATGTCGGCGATGTCGCCGTAAATCCCATCGACCTGATGGATGGCCTGCGGCTGATCGAAGAGGGCATCGCGGAAATCGTGGCAGCGGGCGCCATTCCCCTTTCCGTAGGCGGCGACCATCTGACGACGCTTCCGGTGCTTCGCGCGGTCGCAAAAAGCGGTCCGGTCGGGCTCATTCACTTCGACGCGCATTCCGATACCAACGACACCTATTTCGGCGACAACCCCTACACCCACGGAACGCCATTTCGCCGGGCGATCGAAGAAAAGCTGCTCGATCCGCGGCGGATCGTGCAGATCGGCATTCGAGGATCGACATATAGTCCCGACGAGCACGACTGGGCGATCGAGCAAGGTGTCCGCATCATCTACATGGAAGAATTCACTCGACGCGGCGCCGAGGACGTGATGGCGGAAGTCAGAGAGATCATCGGTCAAAACCCCGCCTACGTCACCTTCGACATCGACTCGATCGATCCCTCGATGGCGCCTGGCACCGGAACGCCCGAAATCGGAGGGTTCAGCACCCGAGAGGCGCAACAGATGGTCAGGCTTCTGGACGGGATGAACCTCGTCGGCGCCGACGTTGTCGAAGTGGCGCCGCCTTTCGACCTCGCGGGCATGACATCGATCGCGGGCGCCACGATGATGTTCGAGCTGATGTGCATTCTCGCACGCCAGGTCGGTCGCAATCGAAGAGCTTGAAGGCTATTTGTCAGATCGACTAGGCTCAGCAAGCGTGATCTGCTCAATCCAATCGTCTAACGCTGCAGCGGCGGCATGCCCCTGTGTAACGATCTCGGGCACGAGGTCGATATCCGGCAGACTGCCCAGGCCAAGCGGGCCCATGGCGAACAAGCCTTGAAATCGCTGCGGTTTTGATACCGCACGGCCGCAGCAATCGACGAGAATGCCAAGGTCGACTTCGTCGCGCCTTGCAAGACCCGCGCGCAGGACAGAACGGTACAGCGGTGAATCGAGATCGGTTGGTCTTGACCGGCAATCGACGACCCTGCTGGCGTAGAGCACCTCCAGACCTGCTGGTCCTGAGAAAAGCACGCCATTCGTCGCAATGCGTTCAATCTTGCCCTTGCGCAGGGTGATGGTGCGGCCTTCCATGGCCCGATGAAGACGCTCATAGTGCTCAGGCGGCAGACGATTGCGGTGGCTGTCGTATATGGCGCGCACATGACGCTTGAAGCGGCCGCGTTCCTCCGCACTCAGTTCCTGCCACAGTTCTTGGGCACGCGACCGGAAGCCATTCATGATACCTTGCCAGCCCGAGCCATCGGCATTGGCGGCCTCCGCCGCCCTACGCAGGTGCCTGAAGGCGCCGCGCAGCGTGCGCGGAAGCGGCTCCTCGGACACGATCGGCCCCACGGCCGAGCGGGCATGCGATTGCGGCAGGAAGCCGGACGCCGATATCAGCGTGATATGCCGCGCCTGACCGACGCTGAGCAGGCGAAGGGCCTGCTCGACAGCCCGAACGCCGGCGCCGATCACCACGACATTGTCACCGACGGGGCCTGTTCGACCTTCCAATTGGGTCTCGCGCAGCCCGTAGCCGGTAGCGAGGAAGACTGCGTCGAAACGCGCATTCTGCCGGTCACCGAACCCAACAGAGAAGCCCAATTCCTCGCTATGATTCAATCCCGTCACGATCTCGGGACAAATCTGCAAGACGACATCGGTCCTGCTTTGCAGCGCTTCGGAAAAGCGCTGATGCACGTAAAGCGAGAACAACTCCCCTGACACGAATGACTGATCCAACCCCGCCCGCTCACCATCGGCGCGGTCAGCAAGCCTCTGTTCTGCTTCAAGCCATCTGCTGAAGTCGTTGCGGACCACGGGATCGACAGACAGGTCGCGAACCCGGCTGTTGAGCAAGGTCGTTGCAGATTGGCTGACGCCCTTGCTGATATCCACCGTTTGCTGCGGATCATACATGATAAGATGGAATGGCCGGCGGATTGTCCTGAGCAACGCAATGGCCGTCATGATGCCGGTGAAGCCGCGGCCAACAATTGCGACCTTGAAAAGCGAACGTGTCTGCAGTTCTTGCGGTCGTCGGGTAAAATTGGAGGGAAGCTGTGTCATGCGTCAGTTCCTTTCCTGCACTGGCCCAGCACCAAGGCCGGTTCATTCATTCAGTCGGGATGAAGGCACTATTCTCTACAAAAAGCATAGATTTTCTAATCATGAATGCAAGCTTTATCAACGATGAGGCCCGCTTCTGGCTTGCTCCAAGCGAGCCAACCCATTGCGACCCCGTCTCGACGCACCCTCACCCGTCAGAGAAATGACTTTTCTCACCCATAGTAGTTTATAGATTTAATGTTCTTTTCTTTCGCTACGCGATATCTCATCCCTAATGAACCTCATCCTGGGAGAGCGCGAGATGGACAAGATACCTCAAGGAACGGGGCGACCGCGCCAACTGACTGTCCGATTGGCGAGTGAGGAAGAAGCGATCGTAACGGCTAGCCAGCTTGCTATGCGTTTTCGCGAGACGGCATTACCACGCGATGGGAATTGGCGAGTGGATCGCGATGAACTCGACGTATTGTCGCAATCAGGCCTGCTGGCAATCACCGTTCCTCCAGACTATGGTGGCATCGACATTTCCAACTGCGTTCTCGCCAAGATCGCCGCGATCGTCTCGGAGGCCGACGCGCGGATCGGCCGGATCATGAAGAGCCACTTCTATACCCTTGAGGCACTACGAACCGACGGAACGGACGAACAAAAGCGCTTTTTCTTCGCACGTGCACTTGCCAGCGACAGCTTCGCCTGCGTGCCACCGCATTGCGATACGGAAACCGTCAGGCATGGCAATCCAAGGGTAAAGCGTGATGGATTAGGATATCGGATAAGCGAAAGCCGGCGCTATATCGCAGACGCGGCGTTCGCAGATTGGATTGCCGTCGTCGCGCTAAACGACGAGGACAGATTGACCATGTCGTTGATGCAACTTGGATGCGAAGCTACAGGAAATGTGGCCGGCACTTCCGTCGGCACGGCGGTGCGGGACAACATATACATTCATGCGGACGCCGTGATCGCGCACCACAAGGGTTTTGAGCGGCCGACGACGATCGACGCATTGGGTCGCATCCTTGATGCCGGCGTTGACCTTGGGATCGCACGAAAGAGCTTCGCCAAGGTGATTGAGATCATCAAAATGCGCTCTCGATCACCGATCTATAGCGGTTTGCGTGAGCCTGCGGGAGACGCTCGATCCATCACTCGCATTGGAGAACTGGCGGTTCGGCTGGAGGCCGCAACTGCCCTGATAGAGAGCGCTGGCCTGAAGGTTGATGTCGCGCAGATCGAGACGACCCAGGAAAACGTGACAACTGCCACGCTTGCTGCGGGCGCTGCCAAGGTTCTCACCTCGGAGATCGCTCGCGATGCTTCCGAAGCCTTGCGTGATATTCTCGAGGCGCCGTCTGCCGACGGCAGTCTCGATCGCCTTTGGCGCGAAACCAGTAGCCTCGCGCAGCAAGACCCCGCGCATCGGGAATACCTCGCCGCGCTCGGCAACTACCATCTTAACGGCGTGACAATTCCGAGCGTGGTCTTCACCCTGGCCGGTTCGCCTCTCCTCCATGGAGAGGCGAACCGATGATCACGGCAAGCGGCGATGGCTCGTTCGACATGACATCGTAGATGCAGGGCGACGCGAGGACCACGGTGATCATCACCGCAAGGACCGCTATCTTCATTGCTATGTCTCCCTTACCGCCCGCTCAGACCAATGTCAGCTCGACGGCGATGTTGCCGCGCGTTGCCTTCGAATAGGGACATGTCTGGTGCGCATCCTCGACGATCGCGCGGGCGAGCTCGGGATCGATCCCCGGCAGGCTGATGGCCAGACGCGCCTGCAGGAAGTAGGCGCCATCGGTCGTTCCGGGATCGACCTCGGCGTTGACCGCCGTCTCGGCCGGGAGGCTGAGCTGGCGCTTGCTGGCAGCCTTGGTCATCGCGCCGATGAAGCAGGCCGACCAACCTGCCGCGAACAGTTGCTCCGGATTGGTGCCCGGCTTGCCGCTGCCGGGAGGCGACAGGCGAACGTCGAGCTCAGCATCGTCGCTGCGGGCAAACCCCTCGCGGCCACCAGTGGTGTGGGTCTTGCCGGTGTAGAGAACGGTATCGATCTTGGTCATGGAACACTCCATTGTTGCGTCGCTTTGTTTCGTCGTTTGAGCGACATTTGCTGACAGGGAGTGTTTTGATGGGGCTGCGTATCCGGCATGTTTCGGAAAATGCCGGAAGTGTATCAGAACGTACGCAACGCCTATGAGGACATTCAGGCTCACAAAAAGCGCCAGCCGATCGACGAAGGGGATCGGCCTTAGCGGAACCGGACCTCGGCCGCCAGGCCGCCATCCGCACGGTTATAGAGCCGCACCGAGCCGCCGATCGTTCCGGCGAGCTGCTGGGCGATTGCCAGTCCAAGCCCGGTTCCACCGGTGTCGCGGTTGCGCGATGTCTCCATCCGGAAAAAGGGCTGCATGGCGCTTTCAAGCATATCGTCGGGAATGCCCGGCCCTCGATCGAGAACGGTGACGACGACATCGCCCTCCCCGCTCCGTTCGACGGCGATCTCGGCGCTGCCGGCGAACTTCAGCGCATTGTCGATGAAGTTCGTGAGAATCCGCCGCAGCGCATGCGGTTTGGTCGAGGCCGTGCCTTGAACGACGCCGAGCACGGTCACAGCCTTTCCCGTGTCCTGATAGTCATAGGCGATGCTGTCGATGAAAGAGGAGATATCGATGCGCGAGGTCTTTTCGCCGCTGCCATGCGAGCTTCTCGCATAGGCGATGCCGTCCTGTACCAGCCGCTCGATTTCGCGAAGGTCGTTGACCAGCTTGTCCCTCTCGGGCGAATCGTCGGCCATATCGGCGCGCAGCCGCATGCGGGTGATGAGGGTCTGCAGGTCGTGCGAGATCGCGGCCAGAATCTGCACGCGTTCCTCCAGATAATGCGCGATCCGGTCGCGCATCGCGTTGAAGGCACGAGCGGCGTGGGCGACTTCGCTCGGGCCCCGCTCGCTCATCGCCTCGCCCTTCTTGGCCGGATCGAGCGTGTCTGCCGCGGCAGCAAGTGCGCTGAGCGGACGGATGGCCAGGCGCACGGCAAACCAGGTGCATATTAGGAGAAGCGCCATCTGCGCGGCGAAGACGTAAGGCAGCCACTGCGCCAACGGCATGACGCCGCGCGGCGTGACGTCGATCGTCAGCGGCGAACCATCGGACAGCGTCAAATGGGCTTGAAGCCGCTTGCCGTCACCCGGGATGGATTCGACCTTGAGCGGAAACCTGTGGCCCGCCGCCTCCTCTATCCGTTCAGCGATCTCGGCGCCCCGGCCGGACATGTCGGAAACGCCAGGCAGACCGGGACCGAGCACGAGGCGATAGTTGCCGCGACTCAGGCGATCGACCCAGTCGGCCCGCTCATTGGCGGGCAGACGGTCGATGACGGCGATCGAGGTCGCGAGATCGCTCTCCAGCGTGCCCAGCATGACGGCTTTCGCCGACATGTAGCGCTCGGCAAACAGGATGCTGAACGACAGGCCATAGGCGATTGCCAGCCCGGCGAACAGAATGAGAAAAAGCCGGTAACGCAACGAGCCCGGCCACCAGCCGCGAGACAACGCCTCACTCATGTCCTCGGCTCCGATATCTCCACCGGAACGGAGAAGACATAGCCTTCGGCGCGCACCGTCTTGATATAGGTCGGCTCGCGCGCATCGTCGCCCAGCCGCTGGCGCACGCGGCTCACCAGAAGATCGATCGAACGATCGAACAGCTCCGCATCGCGGCCCTGCGTCAGGTTGAGCAGCTGGTCGCGATTGAGCACGCGTTGGGGATGATCGATAAAGACCCGGAGCAGCCGGTATTCGGCGCCGCTCAAGGCGATCTCCGTTCCTTCCTTGTCGAGCAGGTGGCGGCCGACAGTATCGAGACGCCAGTCGCCGAAGGCCAGGAGCTGGCCGGCCTCGGTGATCTGCAAATTGGGCGGCAGCATGCGCGTCCGGCGCAACACCGCCTTGATCCGCGCGAGAAGCTCGCGCGCCGCGAAGGGTTTCGGCAGATAATCGTCGGCGCCCATTTCGAGCCCGATGATCCGGTCCATCTCGTCGTCGCGCGCCGTCAGCATGACCACGGGTATGGCCTTGTGCTTGCCGGCCCTGAGCTCACGGCAAAGCACCAGGCCGTCGTCACCCGGCATCATCACGTCGAGCACGATAACATCGACGGAATTGCCTTCGAGGACGTTGCGCATCTGGCGGCCATCGGCGGCAACCGTCGTGCGCAGGCCGTTTTTCTTCAAGTAGCTCGAGACGAGCTCGCGAATCTCACGATCGTCGTCCACGATCAGAATATGGTCGATGTGCTCCATGTCTCGTCTTTCACACGATTCTCAGGCTTGAAGTGAGCCATTAGTTTCGCGTCGGCCACCACGAGTAAAGCGGATTTCGGGCGGGTGACCGATCGCTTTAGAACGACGCGACGTCGATCACGGCCTTGGCAAAAGCCTCGGGCGCTTCCTGCGGCAGGTTATGGCCGATCCCACCGGTTACGTTACGATGTTCGTAGCGGCCGGAGAACTTGGCCTTGTAGGCCGACGGGTCGGGATGCGGCGCGCCATTGGCGTCGCCCTCCATGGTGATGGTAGGCACGGTGATGACGGGGCCCATGGCCAGCTTCTTTTCATAGGCATCGTACTTGGCTTCGCCCTCGACGATCCCAAGACGCCAGCGATAGTTATGGATGGTGATGTCGACGTGATCGGGATTGTCGAAGGCGGGTGCCGAACGATCGAAGGTCGCGTCGTCAAACGTCCAGGTGGGGGACGCGGTTTCCCAGATCAGCCGCACGAAGTCGCGGGTATTGGCAGCATAGCCGGCGCGGCCGCGCTCGGTGGCAAAATAGAACTGATACCACCAGGCAAGTTCGGCCTTGGGCGCGAGCGGCTTCTTGTTAATCTCCTGGCTGCCGATCAGATAGCCGCTGACGGAGACCAGCGCCTTGCAGCGTTGCGGCCAGAGGGCTGCCATGATGTCAGCGGTGCGCGCACCCCAATCGTAGCCTGCCACAATCGCGCTCTCGATCTTGAGGGCATCCATCAGCGCGATCATGTCGGCTGCGAGCGCGGCCTGCTGGCCGTTGCGCGGCGTATCCCTGGAGAGGAAGGTGGTGGTGCCGTAGCCGCGAAGATAGGGGACGATGACGCGATATCCGGCCTTGGCGAGGATCGGAGCCACATCGACATAGCTGTAGATATCATAGGGCCAGCCATGCAGGAGCAGGACGGCGGGACCGTTTGCCGGGCCGGCCTCGGCGTAGCCGATATCGAGCACGCCGGCCTTGATCTGCTTCAGCGCTTCGAAAGACTGGTGCCCGCCGACCTTCTTTGCAGGCGAAGCGGCAGCGGTCTGCGCGTTTGCCAGCGTCGCGGCGCCGAACTCGACGGCGGCGACGGTCATTGCAGCGATGCCGAAGAAGCGGCGGCGATCGAGGTTGATTGCGTTGGTCATGGGTCTCTCTCCTGTCCGTGTTGACTATGATCGCCATAAAGCCGGCCGCGTGTATCCCCGATGTGTCGCCGGCGTACCGTTATTGCATGCGACTGTAGCGCCAGCCCGTCCGGATACAGTGCGATACAATCGCCAAACCCTTTCGCCGCCGATTGTTTCGCTCTGTAGCACGGCCCGCGATCGCTACAGTTCGACACACTTCTCCTGGAAGCCGGACACATCCCGGATACGTCGTCACAACAGATTGTGGTCACTGCTGATCGAGCCAGTCTGCCTTCAGCATCCGCACCTGGTGTCAAAGGAAACGACGATGACGCTTCTCATCATTGCCTATCTCGGAGGGGCGCTGACCATTCTCAGCCCCTGCATTCTGCCCATCCTGCCCTTCGTCTTCGCCCGTGCCGGCCAGCCGTTCCTTCGCAGCACGCTGCCGATGCTGATCGGCATGGCTGCCACCTTCGCGGTCGTCGCGTCGCTTGCGGCGGTTGGCGGTAGCTGGGCGATCCACGCCAATGAATATGGTCGCCTCGCGGCCCTCACTTTGCTCGCCATCTTCGGCGTCAGCCTGCTATCGCCGCGTGTCGCAAGCACGATCACCCAGCCCGTCGTCGATTTCGGCAACCGGTTGATGAAAGCTTCCGGCAAGCCGGGCGCCGCGCCGACGGCGCTGAGCTCTCTCGTCCTTGGTATCGCAACCGGTCTCCTGTGGGCGCCCTGCGCCGGCCCGATCCTCGGGCTCGTCCTGACGGGTGCCGCCCTGCAAGGCGCAAATCTCGAAACGACCTTCCTGCTCATCGCCTACGCCGCAGGTGCTGCCACCTCCCTTACCGTCGCATTGCTGGTCGGCGGCAAGGTATTCGTCGGCATGAAGCGGTCGCTGTGTGCCAGCGAACGCGTTCGCCAGGCAATTGGTGGTGCGGTCCTTGCCGGCGTTGCGGCAATCGCGCTCGGCGCCGATACCGGCCTTCTGGCACGGTTGTCCTATGCCAGCACGACCTCGTTCGAACAGGCAGTTCTCGATCGTTTCAACGCAAAGCGCGATCTGGCAGCTCGCTCTGAGGTCGCCAGCAACGGCGCAATGACCGCCACCGGCAACCTGGCGTTCAAAGCAAACCTCCCGTTCGAAGGCATCGCGCCATCGCTTGACGGGGCCATCGAATGGCTGAATTCGCCACCGCTGAGCGCCGAACAGCTGCGCGGCAAGGTCGTACTCGTCGACTTCTGGACCTACTCTTGCATCAACTGCATCCGCACCACGCCCTTCGTCCGGGCCTGGGCCGAGAAGTACAAGGATCAGGGTCTCGTCGTGATCGGCGTGCACGCCCCGGAGTTCGCCTTCGAGAAGAAGATTGACAATGTCCGCAAGGCCGTCGCCGACGCCAAGATCACCTACCCCGTCGCGATCGACAACGACTACAAGATCTGGCGCGCCTTCGAGAACAATTACTGGCCCGCTCACTACCTGATCGATGCCAAGGGCCAGATCCGCTACCACCACTTCGGTGAGGGCAACTATCGCCAGACCGAGCAGGCAATCCAGGATCTGATCCATGAAACCGGCAGCGCGAAAATGGCCGCCAGCACGGTAGCGCCGGATGCCAAGGGCGCGGAAGCAAGCCCCGACCTCAAGGACATCCGTTCCGGCGAGACCTACATCGGCTACGAGCAGGCCACCAACTTCGCCTCGCCGCAGGGCCTGCGCAACGACGCCAACGAAACCTACTCGATCGGCGATCTTGGCCTCAACGAATGGGGGCTGTCGGGCGCCTGGACGATCGGCCGCGAGCAGGCAACACTCGAGCAGGCGGATGGTGGCATCGCCTACCGGTTCAGCGCCCGCGACCTGCATCTGGTCCTCGGTCCGGACACATCTGGAAAGCCCGTCCGCTTCCAGGTGACGATCGACGGAAAGGCGCCCGGTGCCGACCACGGCGCGGACACCGACGCCGATGGTAGCGGCACGGTCACGTCGACCAGGCTCTATCAGCTTGTCCGCCAGGCCGGCGACGTCGAGGCCCACAACTTCCAGATCCGCTTTCTCGATCCCGGCGTCGAAGCCTACGCCTTCACCTTCGGCTGAAGCTATCCCTCTTCCCAACCTCACCATCAATCCAAAGGAGACACTTCCATGAACCGTCGCATCATCGCAACTCTCGCCCTTGCATTCGCCACCAGCGTTGTGGCCTACGCGGCAGAGGCCGCCGAGGTGAAGAACATCGTCATCGTCCACGGCGCGCTCGCCGATGGTTCCGGCTGGCGTAAGGCAACCGATATCCTGGAGAAGCGCGGCTTCAACGTCACGATCGTGCAGGAGCCGATCACCTCGCTTGCCGATGACGTTGCCGCCACCAACCGCGTACTTGATCTTCAGGATGGCCCGACCCTGCTTGTCGGCCACAGCTATGGCGGCATGGTCATCACCGAGGCCGGTCACAACGCACATGTCGCTGGCCCCGTCTATGTGGCGGCCTTCGAGCCGGACAAGGGCGAAAGCCTGTTGTCGCTGGCAAGCTCCAAGCCGGCGGGTGGTATGAACATCCGCGAGACGAAGGACGGACAATTTCTCTACCTCGACCCCGCTGCCTTCGCCAACGACTTGGCCGCCGACTTGCCCAAGGACGATGCTGCCTTCCTCGGCAAGTCTCAGGTCTTCGCGGCAAAGCAGGCCTTTGCCGCGAAGATCGGCGATGATCCGGCCTGGAAGTCGAAGAAGAGCTGGGCCGTGGTTGCAACAGACGACCTGTCGATCAACCCGGCGCTTGAGCGCGACATGGCAAAGCGCGCGGGAAGTGCGGTAACCGAGATCAAGGCAAGCCACGCGGTCTTCGCCTCGCAGGCGGACAAGGTCGCGGCCGTGATCGAAGCCGCCGCGCGTGAGGCCGGGAAATAGAGACCGGGCCTTAGACAATCGTCCTGCCAGGAAATTCGGGGGGCGCGAGGACAACGCGCTCCCCTCTCCCGTTCGTCTAACCACTCACGACAAGTTCACGGCCAAATGCTCTTGACGCGGCGGCTGCGAGGAATAGTAAGGGCACTACCCAATAATCGTCGGCGCTCGCTCAATCGTCTACGCCCACGTTTGCCTCGAAAGCCTCCTATGACACAAAGAACTTCGCATCGCGTACTGGTCGTTGTCGCGATCATGGCAAGCATGGCGATGATCGCCATCGAAGCGACGATCGTCTCGACGGCCATGCCGCAGATCGCCGCCCAGCTCGGCCAGATCAATCTCTACTCGTGGGTCTTTTCGTCCTTCCTGCTGACGCAGACCGCGACGACCGTGATCTTCGGCAAGCTCGCCGACATCTATGGCCGCAAGCCGATGCTGCTGGTCGGCATCGCACTGTTTCTGCTGGCCTCCATACTCGCCGGTTTCGCATGGTCCATGCCCTCGATGATCGCGTTTCGCTTGCTGCAGGGGATCGGCGCTGGCGCCCTCCAACCTGTCGCGATGACCGTGGTCGCCGACCTCTTCCCCGGTAACCAGCGTGGCAAGGTTCAGGGTTATCTTGCAAGCGTTTGGGCGCTGTCTGCCGTCGTCGGGCCGCTTCTTGGCAGCATCATCATTCACAACCTGCCATGGGCCTGGATCTTCTGGATCAACATACCCGTGGGTCTTCTGGCGGCGCTGTGCTTCATCTTATTCCTGCATGAAGAAAAGCGCCCTCGTGTCGTCTCCATCGACGTGCTTGGCGCCGCACTTTTCGCGGTCTCGATTTCCGCGCTGATGATCGCGCTCACCGAGGTAGAAAACGGCCTCTCCAGCGACAGCATCGCGGCCTTCGTCATCTTTCTCTTCACGCTTGTCGCCTTCATCTGGCAGGAGCGTCGCGCCGAAGCGCCGATGGTCGCCCCCGACCTGTGGCTGAGGCGCCCGATCGCCTTTGCCAACCTGACGGTGTTCTTCGCCAGCATGTCGATCATGGGCCTGACAACCTTTCTGCCGATGTATGTGCAGACCGTGCTCGACCGCTCGCCGCTCGTCGCAGGCTTCGCCTTGACGATGCTACTGCTTGGCTGGCCTTGCGGCGCAACGATCGCGTCGCGCCAGTTTTCCCGCTTCGGCCTCAGGCCGATCATGATCGTCGGAAGCCTGTTCATACCACTTGGAACCTGCCTGCTCGTGCTGCTGGCGCCATCGAGCTCTCCCGTTCTGGCGGCTGCCGGCTCGCTGATCATGGGCTTTGGAATGGGGTTGCTGAACATCAGCGCGCTGATCCTTACGCAGGAAAGCGTGACGGCATCCGACCGAGGCAGCGCCACCGCCTCCAACGTATTCTCCCGCAACCTCGGCAGCACGCTCGGCGCCGCCGTGCTGGGTGCGGTTCTGACCTATGGTCTGGCCCACGCCAACAATGGACAGGCGATCACGCCTGAGCAATTGCGAGCATTATTGAACGGCACGGGCGCAGCTCTTGGTGGCGGCGACGAGATCCGCCTGGCGCTACAGCAGGCACTGCACGCGACCTTCGTGGTGATGATGCTCATTGCGGTG
The DNA here is from genome assembly GCA_900465665.1 of Hyphomicrobiales bacterium. Classification (GTDB taxonomy): domain Bacteria; phylum Pseudomonadota; class Alphaproteobacteria; order Rhizobiales; family Rhizobiaceae; genus Rhizobium. The sequence continues at coordinate 233,297 of UBJO01000016.1, read as the reverse complement.
CTGATCGTCCCGGCGTGCCTGCTGGTGCCACGGCAGCGAGCACCGCAGGCGGAGCCGAAAAGCGCCTGATCGTGGTTTTAACGCGAAGCCAGTTTGAGAAGGCGCTGCACGCGTTGCGCCTTGTCAGGCAATGAGCAATTTGAGGCGGGCGTCACCTTCTGTCATACTGATTGCGCAGGACGCGCTCGCTCCCTCATTCGAGCGCGGCTTGCCTGATCGTCTGCATCATAATCGAGACCGGCAAAGAGGGAAGCGTGTCTGTGCGCAAGGTGAGGCCGACCGGCCCCTTCGTTTCCGTCGTGTCCACATCGAGCAAGGCAAGCGCGCCGCTTTGCAGCTCCCTGGCGATCACCCCTGCCGAGATGATCCACACAGCGTCGCTCGACTGAACGAAGACGCGGCCGAAGCTGTCCGAGACCGTCTCGATCTGGCTTGGCAGATCAGCAATGCCGTTGGCGATCAGAAGCCGATCGACGAAAGGTCTGATGATGGATGTGCGGGTCGGCATCAGCACCGTCAAATCGGCCAGCATCGACAATGATAGACGGCCGTGCCCGAGCAACGGATGGCCGGCGCGGACCGCCAGTACGACCTGCTCGGAGTAGAGGTGTTCAAACGAAAAACCGACCATTTTCTCCGGCGCGGCAAGGCGTCCAACGACGAGATCGAGATCCCCCACCCGCAGCTGCTCCAGGAGAACGGCATTCTCGCCGGTGACGATCTTCAGCCGTCCGCCGGTAGTCTCCTTTATGAAGAGCTCGACTGCACGCGGCATGATGCGGGTCGACACTGTCGGCAGCGCACGGATGCGGATCGGTGTCGCATCGCCAGCCCGCTCTCGCGATACCGAATCCAATCCCTGCCGCAGAGCTGTCAGCGTGGCGCCGGCGTGGCGCAGGACCGCTTTCGTTTGCGTCGACACGCGGAAACGCTCACAACCTCTGAAATGCCTATTGTTTACGCACTTCAATATTTGCTTGATTTTTCGGCCGATCTCCCGCATCTCAGAAATGCAAGATTGACGCCCTTCTGAACGGAACGCTGATTGCCAGTGGCAACGTCTCAACCTGCCAAGTCCAGCCTGAATGTGCTGGTTATCGACGAGAACAGCATTCGGGCCTCCATCATCGAACTGGGCCTGCGCGAAGCCGGGTATCAGCTTGTCACCGTTGTCGACGACATGAACGGCTTGGCGCGGCGCATCGAGGAGATCAATCCCGATGTCATCGTCATTGATATCGAAAACCCCAATCGAGACATGCTCGAGAGCATTTTCCAGATTTCGCGGGCCGTTGCGCGGCCGATCGCGATGTTTGTCGATAAATCTGATGAAGCATCGATCATCGCCGCCGTCGATGCGGGCGTATCGGCCTATATCGTAGACGGGCTGAAAAAGGAGCGGGTGAAGCCGATCCTCGAGATGGCCGTCAGCCGTTTCAATGCCTTCAATCGTCTGCAGCGCGAACTGGCGGACGCCAAGTCGGCACTGGAAGAACGCAAGATCATCGACCGCGCCAAGGGCATTTTGATGAAGATACGGGGGCTTTCGGAAGACGAGGCCTTCACGCTTCTGCGCCAGACCGCCATGAACGAGAAGAAGAAGATTGCCGATATCGCCCAGAGCGTCATCACGGCCGCCGGGCTATTAATGTGACGGTCGGCGGCTATCATATGCTTGATGTCCGGAGGAAACCGGGATGGACAAGATCATGACCGACAACGCCAGCGGTAGCCTTGCCGCACCGACAATCACGGCGACTGAAGGCTCGCGAACGCTGCGCGCCGGCTTCATCCCGCTTGTCGATGCCTCGGTCCTGATCGCAGCCGCGCAATTCGGCTTCGCCGCAAAGGAAGGGCTGACGCTCGACCTCGTCAAGGACGTCTCCTGGGCCAATGTCCGCGACCGCCTGGCGTTCCGCCAATTTGACATCGCCCACATGCTGTCACCGATGCCGGTAGCCTCTGCGCTTGCGCTCGGGTCGAACCCGTCGCCGACGATCACGCCATTTTCCCTCGGGCGCGGCGGCAATGCGATCACCTTGTCGACGGCGCTGTTCGAGCGAATGCAGCAGGCGGCGGAGCTTTCCGAAATGCCGACAGCGCTTGAAAGCGCACAGGCGCTGGCGATGGTCGTGCGCGAGATGAAAACGCGCGGCGAGCCCATGCCAACGCTCGGCATGACCTACCCCTTCTCCTCGCACAATTACGAATTCCGCTATTGGCTCGCGGCCGGCGGTATCGACCCCGATAATGACGTGCGACTGGTCGTGGTGCCGCCACCGTTGACGTCGGACGCGCTTGCCGCTGGCGCTATCGATGGTTTCTGCGTTGGCGCACCATGGAATATGATTGCCTCCGAGCGCGGCGTCGGGCGTATCGTTGCCACCAAGCAGGACATCTGGCCGTCAGCGCCTGAAAAGGTGATCGGCATGCGCCCGGACTGGGCGGACGCAAATCGCGACACCGTTTCAAGGCTGATCGTTGCGCTCGATGCCGCCGCGCGCTGGTGCGACCGCGTTGAAAACCACGACGCGCTGGCGGAGGCGCTCGCCGACCCGCGCTACATCGCCGCCCCGGTCGAGATCATTCGCCAGGTGCTGGCGGGCGAGTTTAGTCTTGACGCCAAGGGCCATCGCCGCGTGATAGACGACTACTTCCTTTTCCACGGTCGCTTTGCCAACTATCCGCGCCCTGGCCAGGCGCTCTGGATCTATAGCCAGATGGTGCGCTGGGGGCAGGCCGAGATGTCGCTGAACAACGCCAGGGCAGCGGCCTGCGCCTATCGTCCCGATCTTTACCGGGCAGCGCTCGGCCCGGATAGTGCTCCTGCGGATGCCGACATCCGCATCGAGGGAGATATGGACGGAGACCGGTTCATGGACGGTCACGTCTTCGATCCATCGCGGTTCGCGGACTACGTCTCGGGCTTTGCGGTCCGCAGCGTTCAATCGACACCGAAGGCTTCGGACGACCACTGATTGTTTGCTGCCGTGCACAAATAGCTTGCACACCAGAAAGCCGTCACGAGGGCATTCGCACAAAACATTGCCATCGGCATATCGGCCTGAAAAATTGAGCAGATAAGCATCTGCCGATTTTACGTTTTACTTTCAATCACATAAAATCGCACCTTAGAACTGGCACACCGTTTGCTTTGTTAAAACCGCACCGGTCAACGGCGATCGGGGCGAGATGAGCGCGCGATAAGCGCTCGCAAAAGACATCGACGTCGCAAGGCCTTTGCAGTCCGGGACCCTCCCTCCCGATGACGCATCTGCCGAGCGGCGTTTTTTTATTCCCAAAATTCCGGCCAGCACCAAGCAGAGGGAACCTGCGCAATGAGCAAGATAATCACGACCGGCATCACACGTCGCAGCATGTTGAAGACGACAGCAACCGCAGCCCTGATCACGGCGGTGCGCAGCGCCTTCCCGTCAGGCGCCTTCGCCGCCGGGGCCGGCCCTGAGGTGACGGGCGCCAAGCTCGGCTTCATCGCGCTCACCGATGCCGCGCCGCTCATCGTCGCGCAGGAGAAGGGCCTGTTCGCAAAGCATGGCATGCCCGATGTCGACGTCGCCAAGCAGGCGTCCTGGGGTGCGACGCGTGACAATCTCGTTCTCGGCGGCGCTGCCAACGGCATCGACGGCGCCCACATCCTCTCGCCGCTCCCCTATCTCATGCACACCGGCAAGGTGACGCAGAACAACCTGCCGGTGCCGATGGCCATTCTCGCCAGGCTGAACTACGACAGCCAGGGCATCTCTGTTGCCAAGGAATATGCCGATACCGGCGTGCAGCTGGACGCCTCCAAGCTGAAGGCCGCCTTCGAGAAGAAGAAGGCCGAGGGCAAGGAGATCAAGGCCGCCATGACCTTCCCAGGCGGCACGCACGACCTCTGGATCCGCTACTGGCTCGCCGCCGGCGCCATCGATCCGGACAAGGATGTGTCAACCATCGTCGTCCCGCCGCCGCAGATGGTGGCGAACATGAAGGTCGGCAACATGGACGTCTTCTGTGTCGGCGAACCCTGGAACGAACAGTTGGTGAACCAGGGCATCGGCTTCACGGCGGCAACGACCGGCGAACTCTGGAAGGGCCATCCCGAGAAGGCGCTCGGCATGCGCTCGAATTGGGTCGAAAAGAATCCGAATGGCGCCAAAGCTCTGCTGATGGCCGTGATGGAAGCCCAGCAATGGTGCGACAGCATGGACAACAAGCAAGAGATGTCGACGCTGCTCGGCAAGCGCCAGTGGTTCAACGTGCCGCCGAAGGACGTGCTCGGCCGCCTCAAGGGCGACATCAACTACGGCAACGGCCGGGTCGCCCATGGTACCGACCTCTACATGAAGTTCTGGGCCGGCGGCGTCTCCTATCCCTTCAAGAGCCATGACAGCTGGTTCCTCGCCGAGAACATCCGCTGGGGCAAGTTCGCGCCGGATACCGACATCAAGACGCTGGTCGACGAGGTCAACCGCGAGGACATCTGGCGCGCGGCCGCCAAGGACCTCGGTGTCGCCAAAGCCGACATCCCGACATCGTCCTCGCGCGGCAAGGAAACCTTCTTCGACGGAAAGGTCTTCGATCCCGAAAATCCTTCCGCCTATCTCGACAGCCTGACGATCAAGGTCGCGTCCTGATCCGTGCCGCCGGCGCCGACCGCGCCGGCTCTTCCATCCCGCAAGAGGAGCGTAGAATGCCCGCTTTGGCCAAGAAACAAACGATCGCGACATCGGCAACTGCAACGAACACTGCCACAATACTGCCGCTCGCAAGGCGCCCGGCCGCCAAAATCAACATTTCGAAAATCGCGACCGCGGCTGCCCGCAACGTCCTGCCGCCGCTCGTCGTGCTCGCCATCCTGCTTGGCGTGTGGCAGGTGCTTTGTTCGTCGCCAACGGCCTCGCTGCCCTCCCCGCATCAGGTCTGGCAGGAAAGCTTCGACCTCATCGCTTATCCCTTCTTCAACTACGGCTCGCAGGATATCGGGCTTGGCTGGCGTGTGCTGATCTCGCTGCAACGCGTGGCCTACGGCTTCGGCCTGGCCGCAGTCGTCGGCGTCATTATCGGCGCCATCATCGGCCAGTCGGTCTGGGCGATGCGCGGCCTCGACCCGATCTTCCAGGTGCTACGCACGGTGCCACCACTTGCCTGGCTGCCCCTCTCGCTCGCTGCCTTCCAGAACGCCAACCCCTCGGCGATCTTCGTGATCTTCATCACTTCCATTTGGCCGGTCATCATCAACACCGCCGTCGGCGTGCGCAACATCCCGCAAGATTACCGCAACGTCGCCCAGGTGCTGCGCCTGAACCAGATCGAGTTCTTTTTCAAGATCATGCTGCCTTCTGCTGCCCCCTATATCTTCACCGGCCTTCGCATCGGTGTCGGGCTCTCCTGGCTGGCGATCGTCGCGGCCGAAATGCTCACCGGCGGCGTCGGCATCGGCTTCTTTATCTGGGATGCGTGGAACTCGTCGCGCCTGCCCGACATCATCGTCGCGCTTGCCTACATCGGCGTCGTCGGCTTCGCGCTCGACAAGCTGGTGGCGGCGGTCGGCAAGCTGATCACCCGCGGCGCTTCGGCCAATTGAAGGGAACGATCATGACCGCCTATCTCAAGCTCGACCATATCGACAAGCATTTCGACCGGGCCGGCGTGCGCGCCGAGGTGCTGAAGGGCATCAACCTGACGATCTCCAAGGGCGAGTTCGTCTCGATCATCGGCCATTCCGGCTGCGGCAAGTCCACTTTGCTGAACCTCATCGCCGGCCTGACGCCGGTCTCCTCCGGCGCCGTGCTGCTCGAAAACCGCGAGGTCAACGCCCCCGGCCCCGAGCGTGCTGTCGTCTTCCAGAACCACAGCCTGCTTCCCTGGCTCACCGTCTACGAAAACGTCAATCTCGCCGTCTCCAAGGTGTTCAGCAATTCCAAGAGCAAGGCGGAGCGCCATGACTGGGTGATGGCAAACCTCGATCTGGTGCAGATGGCCCATGCCAAAGACAAGCGACCTTCTGAGATATCGGGCGGCATGAAGCAGCGCGTCGGCATCGCCCGGGCGCTCTCCATGGAGCCGAAAATTTTGCTGCTCGACGAGCCGTTCGGCGCGCTCGACGCCCTGACGCGCGCCCATCTGCAGGATGCGGTCATGGAAATCCATGCCCGTCTTGGCAACACGATGGTGATGATCACCCACGACGTCGACGAGGCCGTGCTGCTGTCTGACCGCATCGTGATGATGACCAATGGCCCGGCGGCAAAGATCGGCGAGGTCCTCGACGTGCCGATCGCCCGCCCGCGCAACCGCATCGAGCTCGCTTCCGACCGAACCTACCTCAAATGCCGCGAAGCCGTGCTGAAGTTCCTCTACGAACGCCACCGCTTTGTCGAAGCCGCGGAGTAACCCCATGTCAGAAACCCGCATAGAAAAACTCGTGATCATCGGCAACGGTATGGCGCCCGGGCGCATGCTCGAGCACTTGTTCGAAAAGGCGCCGGGCCAGTATCAGGTCACGATCTTCAACGCCGAGCCACGCGTCAATTACGACCGCATCATGCTGTCGCCGGTTCTATCCGGTGAGAAAAGCTACGAGCAGATCGTCATCCATGGCGACGGCTGGTACATCGACCACGGCATCACGCTCTACAAGGGCCACAGGATCGTCGCCATCGATCGCGCTGCCAAGACGGTGACCTCGGACCACGGCGTGACCGAGAGCTACGACAAGCTGGTGATCGCCACCGGCTCCGTGCCCTTCATCATCCCCGTCCCCGGCAAGGACCTGCCAGGGGTCATTACCTATCGCGATCTCGACGACGTGCAGGCGATGCTGCTGGCCGCGCAATCGCGTGAAAAAGCCATCGTCATCGGCGGCGGCCTGCTTGGTTTGGAGGCTGCGGCCGGCCTCGCGCAGCGCGGCATGGATGTGACGGTTCTGCATGTGATGCCGACGCTGATGGAGCGCCAGCTCGACCCTGCCGCCGGCTATCTCTTGCAGAAGGCCGTCGAGGAACGCGGCATAAAGGTCATCACAAAGGCCAACACCAAGGCGATCATCGGCAATGGCAAGGTCGAAGGCATTGAGCTCGATGACGGACGCGTCATTGCGGCAAGCCTCGTCGTCATGGCCGTCGGCATCCGGCCGAATGTCGGCCTGGCGAAGGAGGCTGGTCTTGCGGTCAATCGCGGCATCGTCGTCGATGACGGCATGCGCACCTCGGATGGCGATATTTTCTCGCTCGGCGAATGCGCCGAAGTCGGCGGCATGGTTTATGGCCTTGTCGCGCCGCTTTACGAAATGGCCCGGATCGCCGCCTTACACCTTGCGGGCGACACATCGCCCGCCTTCGTCCACTCGGACACGCCCACCAAACTGAAAGTCACCGGCATCGATCTCTATTCACTTGGCGACTTCGCCGATGGCGACGACCGTGAGGAGATCGTGCTGCGCGACGCCACCGCCGGCGTCTATAAGCGCCTTGTATTGAAGGACAACCGCATCATCGGCACCGTTCTCTACGGCGAGACGGCCGATGGTGCCTGGTTCAACGAGCTGAAGAAAAAGCAGACCGATATCACAGAGATGCGCGACACGCTGATTTTCGGCCAAGCCTATCAGGGAGGGTCGCCGCTGGACCCTATGGCGGCCGTTGCAGCCTTGCCGGATGATGCGGAAATCTGCGGCTGCAACGGCGTATGCAAGGGCAAGATCACCTCGACGATATCGGCCAAGGGATTGACGTCGCTCGACGACGTGCGCGCCCACACCAAGGCGTCCGCCTCCTGCGGCTCCTGCACCGGGCTAGTCGAACAGCTGATGTCGCTGACGCTCGGCGACAGCTACAACCCGGCCGCGGTGACACCGATGTGCACCTGCACCGAACTCGGCCATGACGACGTGCGCCGCCTGATCAAGGCCAAGGGTTTGAAAACGATCCCCGCCGTCATGCATGAGCTCGAATGGAAGACCTCCTGCGGCTGCGCCAAGTGTCGCCCGGCGCTCAACTATTACCTCGTCTGCGATTGGCCGGACGAGTACGCCGATGACTACCAGTCGCGCTACATCAACGAGCGCGTCCACGCCAATATTCAAAAGGACGGGACGTATTCGGTGGTCCCGAGGATGTGGGGCGGCGTGACGAACGCAAGCGAATTGCGCGCCATCGCCGATGTCGTCGACAAATTCGAAATCCCGATGGTGAAGGTCACCGGCGGCCAGCGCATCGACCTGCTGGGGATTGAGAAGGAAGACCTGCCGGCCGTCTGGGCCGATCTCGGCAAGGCCGGCTTCGTCTCCGGGCAGGCCTACGCCAAGGGGCTGCGCACCGTGAAGACCTGCGTCGGATCCGACTGGTGCCGCTTCGGCACGCAGGATTCCACAGGCCTCGGCATCCGCATCGAGAAGTTTATGTGGGGCTCCTGGACACCAGCCAAACTGAAGCTCGCTGTCTCCGGCTGCCCGCGCAACTGCGCGGAAGCCACCTGCAAGGATATCGGCGTCATCTGCGTGGATAGTGGGTTCGAGATCCACTTCGCCGGTGCCGCCGGTCTCGACATCAAAGGCACCGAGGTTCTCGGCCTGGTGAAGACCGAGGACGAGGCGCTGGAGCATATCGTGGCGCTGACGCAAATGTACCGCGAGCAGGCCCGCTATCTCGAGCGCATCTACAAGTGGGCAAAGCGCGTCGGATTAGAGGAAATCCGCCGCCAGATCATCGGCGATGCCGAAAAGCGCAAGGCCTATTACGATCGCTTCGTCTTCTCGCAGACATTTGCCCAGGTCGACCCTTGGTCGGAGCGCGTCTCTGGCAAGGACAAGCATGAATTCAAGCCGATGGCAACAATCGGCTTTTCCCAGGCTGCGGAGTGAGGAATGGACATGAACTGGATCTCGATCGGCGACATCTCCGACATCCCGCTGCGCGGCGCGCGATGCGTGAAGACCCCTCAGGGCAAGATCGCCGTTTTCCGTACGGCGGAGAACGAGGTTTTTGCGATCGAGGACCACTGCCCACATAAGGGCGGGCCGCTGTCGCAGGGGATCGTGCATGCCAAGGCCGTGACCTGCCCGCTGCATAATTGGGTGATCTCGCTGGAAACCGGCAAGGCGCTCGGGGCGGATGAGGGAAAGGTCATGACCGTTCCAGTGAGGAACGAGGATGGGGCGCTGTTCATCGCTTTCAAGAGCTTGATGATGGCGGCGGAGTAGTTGATCAATGGTGGAGCAGATACCCGCCTTAGTCCTGCCGGACATCTCCCCCACAAGGAGGGAGATTGGCTGGGCGCACCCGCTCGCTTCAACGCCCATTGCTTGGCAAAGGGCCAACAACGAGTCGATCTCCCCCCATGTGGGGGAGATGTCCGGCAGGACAGAGGGGGGTGACCACGCTCTCAACACCCTGAGAGGTCACCCTCATGCCCACTGAAACCAAGACCACCTGTCCGTATTGCGGCGTCGGTTGCGGTGTCATCGCAACAGTCGCCGACGACGGCGCCGTCTCCGTCAAAGGCGATCCCGACCATCCGGCGAACTTCGGACGCCTGTGCTCCAAGGGCTCCGCGCTCGCCGAAACCATCGATCTCGACGGACGCCTGCTCTATCCCGAAATCGCCGGCCAACGAACGGATTGGGACACTGCTCTTGATCTCGTCGCCGACCGCTTCTCGAAAACGATCGCCGAACACGGGCCGGACTCCGTGGCCTTCTACGTCTCCGGTCAGCTGCTCACCGAGGATTATTACGTCGCCAATAAGCTGATGAAAGGCTTTATCGGCTCAGGCAATATCGACACCAACTCCCGGCTTTGCATGTCGTCCTCGGTCGCCGGTCATCGGCGCGCCTTTGGCGCCGATACGGTTCCCGGCGTCTATGAAGATCTCGAACTGGCCGACCTCGTCATCCTCACCGGCGCCAATCTCGCCTGGTGCCATCCGGTCATCTATCAGCGGCTTGCCGCAGCCAAGGCGGCACGCCCAGGCATGAAGATCGTGGTCGTCGACCCGCGCCGAACGATGACTTCAGATATCGCCGACCTGCATCTGGCCATTCGTCCCGACAGCGACGTAGCGCTGTTCATGGGCCTCTTCGCGCATCTCATTTCAGCCGGCGCGATCGACCAGAATTACGTGGCGCAGCACACCAGCGGCTTCAGCGAAGCTTTCGCAACGGCCACGATGCTCTCCTCCAACGACATCCTGGAGCAGACCGGCCTGCCGGCCATGCAACTGCGCGAATTCTATCGCCTGTTCGCGGCAACCGAAAAAGTCGTCACCTGCTACAGCCAGGGTGTCAACCAATCCTCATCTGGCACCGACAAGGTCAATGCAATCATCAACTGCCACCTTGCCACCGGCCGCATCGGCCGCCCCGGCATGGGACCTTTCTCGCTCACCGGCCAGCCGAACGCGATGGGAGGTCGCGAGGTCGGTGGCCTCGCCAACATGCTCGCCGCCCACATGGCGATCGAAAATGCCGACGACCGCGGTCGCGTTCAGCGCTTCTGGGGCTCTCCGACGATAGCATCGAAGCCTGGCCTGAAGGCCGTGGACATGTTCAAGGCTGTCGCGGATGGCGGCATCAAGGCGCTCTGGATCATGGCGACCAACCCCGTCGTCTCCATGCCGGATGCCGATGCCGTCGAAGCCGCGATCAAATCGTGTCCCTTCGTCGTCGTCTCCGATGTCTTGCGTGACACCGACACCACCCGACATGCCGATGTCTTGTTGCCCTCGCTCGGCTGGGGCGAGAAGAACGGCACCGTCACCAACTCCGAACGCCGCATATCGCGCCAGCGCGCTTTCCTGGACTTCCCGGGCGACGCCCGCGCCGACTGGTGGCAGCTGACCGAGGTCGGACGCCGCATGGGGTTTGACGGCTTCGGTTATGCTTCGCCGGCGGACATCTTTGCCGAACATGCCGCCCTCTCCGCCTTCGAGAATAATGGCAGCCGCGACTTCGACATTGGAGCCTATGCGGGGATCGATGAAGAGGCTTACAATCTCTTGTCGCCATTCCAATGGCCGGCCGCGCGGGTGGGCACCCTCATAAGCGACAGCGGCAAACGCTTCTTCGCCGATGGCCGCTTCTATCACCCGGATGGACGCGGACGCTTCACCGCCGTCGAGGCCACAATTTGCGATCGCACCAATTGCGAATATCGCTTCACGCTCAACACCGGTCGGATTCGCGACCAGTGGCACACGATGACGCGCACGGGCAAAAGCGCTCGCCTCTCCTCGCATATCGCCGAGCCTTTCGCCGAGTTGCATCCGCGCGACGCGATCGAGATCGGCGTCGGCAATGCCACGCTGGTTGAAATCGAAAGCCCGCATGGCAAGGCCATCGTGCGCGCCTTGATCACCGAGCGGCAGGCGCGCGGCAGCATTTTCGTGCCAATGCACTGGAACGACCAGTTCGCCGCCAAAGCCCGGATCGACGCCGTCGTCGCACCGATCGTCGATCCGGTATCCGGCCAGCCGGCCTTGAAGAATGTCGCGGTCGCAGCCACGCCGTTGGCCGTTGCCTCCTACGGCTTCGCAGTTTCCGCAACCAGGCCCGAGGGGCTTGACGCTTGCTATTGGGCGCTGGCGAAGGCCGCCGGCGGCTGGCGGCTGGAGATCGCTGTCGATCAGCAGGTGGATGACTGGTCGCTCTGGTGTCGCCGCACGTTCGCCATTCCCGAGGAGATCGAGCCGCTCGGTTACGTGGATCGGCAATCAGGAGACGTCAGGCTTGCTTTCTTCGAATGTGATCGGCTTCTGGCGGCCCTCTTCATTGCGCGGCAGCCGGTGGCGGTCGCGCGCAATTGGGCGATTGCGCAGCTTGTCGCGTCGCATGACCAGCCGCGCAAGCGCTTCGCGCTGGTCGCCGGCCGCCCTGGCGCCGACATGGCGGATCCGGGCGCGACCGTCTGCTCCTGCCTCGGCGTCGGCGTCAATCAGATCATCGCCGCCGTACGCGGCGGTTGCCACAGCGTCGAGGCGATCGGTTCGCAGACCAAGGCCGGAACCAATTGCGGCTCCTGCCGCGCGGAAATAAGGGGGATCATCGATGGATGTCTTGCAGCAGCAGCCCAATGACGGCCCGGCCCGCATGGAGCCGCTCTCCAAGCTACCGGTTTTCTGGGCGCTGGAAGGCAAGCGCGTTGTGGTCGCGGGCGGCACGGATGCGGCGGCCTGGAAGGCCGAGTTGCTCGCGGCCTGCGGCGCTCATGTCGAGATATTCGCCGAAGAGCTCGGCGATGTGTGCACGGCCCTCGTCGCACGAAAGCCGGTGCACTCATCCGCAAGCATTCGTCACAACCTTCGCGAATGGCAAGCAGCGGACCTCGAACATGCCGCGCTGGCGATTGGTGACTGCGAAGATGGCGACGAAGCTCAACGCTTCTTCGAAGAAGCACGCGCAATGGGCGTCCCCGTCAACGTCATCGACAAGCCGGATTACTGCCAGTTTCAGTTCGGCTCGATCGTCAATCGCTCGCCCGTCATTGTTGCCGTGTCGACCGACGGCGCCGCCCCGATCCTTGCCCAGGCGATCCGCCGGCGGATCGAAACCTTGCTGCCACAGGCGCTGAAGGGTTGGGCGGGCTTGGCGCAGGCGCTGCGAGGGCAGATCAACGAACGGCTGGCGCCCGGGCCCTTGCGCCGCGCATTCTGGGAGACGTTCGTCGATCGCGCCTTTTCCAGTTCAGATACGCCGGAGAAGGGCGTTGACAGGTGGCTTATCGAGGAAGCAGCCAGGCTTTGCGAAGCGCCCGCCCACATATTTCAAGGCCGGGTCACGCTTGTCGGCGCCGGCCCCGGTGATGCGGAACTGCTGACGCTGAAGGCTGTGCGCGCTTTACAGGCCGCGGACGTAATACTCTTCGATGATCTGGTCTCCACTGAGGTGCTGGAGCTTGCCCGCCGTGAGGCAAAGCGCATGCTTGTCGGCAAGCGCGGCGGCCGCGCAAGCTGCCGCCAGGAAGATATCAACGACATGATGGTCAAACTCGCAAAGGCGGGCAAGCGGGTCGTCCGTCTGAAATCGGGCGATCCGATGATCTTTGGCCGCGCCGGCGAAGAGATCGCGCATCTGGATCGGGAAGGTATCCCCGTCGATGTCGTCCCCGGCATCACGGCGGCAAGCGCTATGGCGTCCCGTCTCGGCATTTCGCTCACCCATCGCGATCACGCCCAATCCGTGCGCTTCATCACCGGCCACTCGCGCCATGGCGCCCTTCCCGAGGATGTGAACTGGGCGAACGTCGCCGACCCGCGTACCACGACAGTCTTTTATATGGGCGGCAGGACGGCGGCGCTGATTGCTGAGCGGCTAGTTGCGGAAGGACTTTCGCCTTCGACACCCGTCATAGTCATGAGCGACGTCAGCCGGGCCACGCAGCGTGACTGGCGCGGGTCGCTTGAGGAACTCCGCGAGGGGATTGCGATCATCGGGTATGATCAACCGGTGCTGATCGCGGTTGGATCAGCACTCGCCGCGCGCGACGCGTCCAGCCAGAACGGCATACAATCGAAGCTGGATTTGCAGCGTGAAGCCTGTTGATCAGAGACGCTGGAGGTTGATGGCCAAATTACGCCGATCGACAGATCGGCTTGCGAATAAAGGTCTGTTGGCAGTCGATACAAACGCGGCTATCCCTTGAGAATACCGCCGGCGCTGACGATCGCTTCAGGGGTATCGAGATCCAATCGCGCGGCATCGCCGAACTCGACGTCGATGATCGGCAGGCCACATGCCTCGACAATGCCGCGCGCGCCTTTGTCACCCTCCAGACGTAGGATCGCATCCTTGAGTGTGCCCGGGAGGATGACCGGATTGCCAGGCTGGCCATTGGCGACCGAACGAACGATGGAGAGTGTATCGGCATCTCGAAAAGCCGCGATCAGACGATCGAGGTGCTCGGCGGATATCGCCGGCATATCCGCCATCATCACGAGAACCCCATCCGTGTCATCGACATCAGCCGACGCAAATCCGACCTTGAGTGAACTCGCCATTCCGCTCTCATAGGCGGGGTTTTCGACGATCAGCAGCGACAGCCCGTGCAGCGCCTGCCGGATCTCGGCTTGACGATGCCCCACGACGACGATGACCGACGACGCGCCGGCACCACCTGCGGCAAGCGCGACACGGCGAACGAGCGGGATGCCGTCGAACTCGGCGAGCAGTTTGTGGGGACCGCCCTCCCCCATGCGGGTCGCCTTTCCGGCAGCCAGCACCACAATGGCGACAGATCGCTCTTTCATCATCAGCCCTTCGTTTGCCATCCGCCACGCTTCATATATCGCAAACTCGCACTTTCAAAACGCCGCTGGTGCTCTTCGGAACCTTCTTCACACCGGCTTGATTTCTACTCCACGCCAAGTTGGTTCAGAACAGTTTGCGACGAAAAGGGGGCTGTTGTAGTTGATAGGCTTCAGAGCAGGTCTATCGAACGAGGATTGCGAAATGGCACAGGCATCGGATCGCCTGGATCCGCTGAAGACGGCGCAGCAATGGCAAGAGAGCGGTCGCCGCGTTGCGATCGCGACCGTCGTGGAAACCTGGGGATCGGCACCGCGCCCGGCCGGTAGCCACCTTGTTGTCGATGCCGATGGAAATTTCGAGGGCTCGGTTTCCGGTGGTTGCGTTGAGGCTGACGTGATCTCCGAAGCGATGTCGGTCATTGCGGGAGACGACGCGAAAATGCTGGAGTTCGGCGTGGAGGACGAAACGGCTTGGCGCGCGGGTCTTTCCTGCGGGGGCCGGATTCGCATTTATGTCGAAAGGCTTGGCCAATGAAGGCGGAACAACTGGCGCGCATAAATGCCGCCCGTGAGGCACGAAAATCGGTTGTCCGGATCACGAACATTGCCGACGGCACCGACACGGTGATCGTCGAAGGAGACGCCTACGATGGTCCGTTCGCGACCGCATTGCCCGCCGCATTTCGCTCCGGCAAGTCAAGCCAGGCGGAGATTGGCGGCAAGAGCTACTTCCTCAATGTCTACGTCCCGCCGCCCAGGATCGTGGCGATCGGCGCGGTGCATATCAGCCAGGCGTTGGCGCCGATGGCTCGGATCGCCGGCTTCGACATAAAAATTATCGACCCTCGCAGCGCCTTTGCGACGGAGGAACGCTTCGAAGATGCAGATCTGCTCGCGGAATGGCCTGAGGAAGTTCTGAAGACGTCACCGCTCGATAGCTACACGGCTTTGGCCGCGCTGACCCATGATCCAAGGATCGATGACTTTCCCCTTGCGGAAGCCTTGCGCGCGGGTTGTTTCTATGTCGGAGCCCTCGGCAGTCGGAAAACGCAGGAATCTCGGCGCCAGCGGTTGCGCGAGCAAGGCTTTGAGTCGACGCAATTGGAGCGCATTCATGGCCCGATCGGCCTCGATATCGGCGCGGCCAACCCGGCGGAGATCGCAGTGTCGATCATCGCCGAAATCGTCCAGGCCTTCCGTCTTCGCTCGTTGCCCTGAGAGCGTTGACGCTGAGCGTCCGTCAATTGCAGACAAGTCGCAAGATATAACTTGACTGTTAAAGTCATAAAATCATAGACGGGGTCAATTCCAAGGGAGTGACCCACCAATGCGCCTTACTGGCAAGATCCAAGCACTAGCCGCCGCCCTCTTCCTCTCGACCGCCTTGCCGGCCCTGGCCGACACCGTCACCATCAAGGACGTGACGGGCCGAAGCGTCGAAGTGAATACGCCCGTCAAGCACATGATTCTCGGCGAAGGCCGGCAGATCTACTTCCTCGCCGCTCTCGACAAGGAGAACCCGTTCGAGCACGTGGTCGGCTGGCGCGACGATCTGCCAAAGGCTGATCCGGAATCCTACGACGCCTATCTCGCCAAGTATCCCGATATTGCCAAGCTGCCGACATTCGGTGGCATGAAGGACGGAACCTTCGACATCGAGCAGGCGGTGGCGCTGAAGCCCGATGTCATCCTGATGAACATCGACGCCAAGACCGCGACGGAAGAAGCAGGCTATATCGAAAAGCTCGGCAAGGTCGGCATCCCCCTCGTCTACGTGGATTTCCGCGAGAAGCCGATGGAAAACACCGAGCCGAGCATGCGCGTCATGGGCCAGTTGATGGGCAAGGAAGCGGTCGCCGAGGATTTCATCAAATTCCGCGCCGACAGCATCAAGCGTGTGACCGATGTGCTCGACAAGAGCGATCCGAAGAAGCCGATGGTCTTCGTGGAGCGCGCCGGCGGCTATTCGGATGATTGCTGCATGTCCTTCGGCAACGAGAATTTCGGTAAAATGGTCGAAATCGCCGGCGGTATCAACATGGCCAAGGATATCATTCCCGGCACGTTCGGAACGGTCAATCCGGAGCAGGTCATTGCCGCCAATCCGGATCAGATCATCGTGACCGGCGGCAATTGGGACAAATACGTCCCCGGCGGTGCCTGGGTGGGTGTTGGCTACGGCGCGGATCTGAAGGAAGCCCGTCGCAAGCTCGAAGCCCTGACCAAGCGTCCGGCCTTCACGGGCGTCACGGCCGTTGCCAACGGCAATGTGCACGCCATCTGGCACCAATTCTACAACAATCCCTATCAGTTTGTCGCGATCCAGGAGATGGCGAAGTGGCTGCATCCCGATCTCTTCGCCGATCTCGATCCTGAAGCGACCTTCAAGGAACTCCACGCCCGTTTCCTGCCGCTGGATTACAAGCAGGGCTATTTCGTCTCCCTGAAGGACATGTGAGCATGACTGTCAGCGCCATCGAGACATCGGCTACGGGGCGCGCGCAATATCGCGCCCTCGCCTTGCGCCGCATCCTGATCCTGCTCGCGCTCACCATCGCGCTGTGTTTCAGCATCGCGCTCGATATGGCGCTCGGACCGGCCAACTACGCGCTGTCGGACGTGCTTGCAGCACTTGCTGACCCAAACGCGGTGGCTGCGCAGCTGCGCGTGATCATCTGGGATATCCGCATGCCGATCGCCCTGATGGCGGTCACGGTGGGAGCATCGCTATCGGTTGCCGGCGCGCAAATGCAGACCATCCTCTCCAACCCGCTTGCAAGCCCGTTCACGCTGGGGATCTCTGCGGCGGCAAGCTTCGGCGCGGCGCTTGCGTTGGTCGGCGGCGTTTCGCTGTTTCCCGGCGCCATCCAGTACATGGTGCCGCTCAACGCCTTCCTGATGGCGATGGCCGCGGCACTCTTCATCCATTTCGCCTCGACAATGCGCGGCGTGAGCGTCGAGACCATTGTGCTGCTCGGCATCGCGCTGGTCTTCACCTTCAACGCGGCTTTGTCGCTGCTGGAATACCTGGCGTCCGAGCAGGCGCTTGCCGCCGTGGTATTCTGGACCATGGGCAGCCTCACCAAGGCGACATGGCCGAAGGTCTGGTTCACGGCCGGCATTCTTGTCGTGACCCTACCCCTGTTCATGAAGGATGCCTGGGCACTGACCGCACTCAGGCTCGGCGACGACAAGGCGGCAAGCATGGGCGTCAATGTCCGCCGCCTGCGCCTACAAACGATGATGATCGTCAGCCTGCTCGCCGCCATACCGGTCTCCTTCGTGGGCACGATTGGCTTCGTCGGACTGGTTGGTCCGCATATCGCGCGTATGGTCGTCGGAGAAGACCAGCGCTTCTTCTTGCCCGGAGCCGTCATCTGCGGCGCCCTTCTTCTTTCCGTGACATCGGTGGTGAGCAAGATGCTCATTCCCGGCGCTATCCTGCCGATCGGCGTGATCACCGCGCTGGTGGGCGTGCCGTTCTTCTTCGTCCTCATTTTCAGCAACAGGAGACGCGCATGGTAGCGCTCGCGCTCAAGCAGGTCGGTGCGACCTATGGTCGGGTCAAGGTGCTCCAGGATGTCGGGATCGACGATCTTTCTGGCGGCAGCGTCACCGCGATCATCGGCCCAAACGCGGCCGGCAAGTCCACGCTCTTCAAACGCATTGCCTCGCTGATCAAGGGGCCGGGGCTCGTCGAGCTTTCCGGTGCCGAAGCCGGCCCGCGAACGATCTGTTACATGCCGCAGGACACCGGCGCCAACGCCGTGTTGACGGTCTACGAGTCCGTCTTGCTGTCGGGCAAGCAGGGCAGCGGTTGGCGGGTTGCCGATGAGGAACTGGCGGCGATCGACCGGCTGTTGAAGGCGCTGCGCATCGACGATCTCGCCTTTCGCGGGCTGGGCGAACTTTCCGGAGGCCAGCGCCAGCTGGTCTCGCTTGCGCAGGCGCTCATTCGCAATCCGGAAGTCCTGCTCATGGACGAGCCGACCTCGGCGCTCGATCTGCATCGCCAGGTGGAGGTCCTGGACTTCATCTCCGCCACCGCCAAGCGCGATGGCATGATCGTCCTCATCGCGCTTCATGATCTCAATCACGCGCTGCGCTATTGCGAGAACACCGTCGTCATCAGCAACGGCAAGATGGCGGCTAGCGGCAAGACCGGCGACGTCATCACCAAGACCATGCTGCGCGATATCTACAAGATCGACGCGCGGATCGAGCACTGCTCGCAGGGAACGCCGCTCGTCATCGTCGACGGCGCCATGTGATTGCCTAGCTGCTTAGAGGCGGGCCTGCGCTGCGCTAAACACCTTGGCGCGGCGTATTGTCACGAAGCCGCGATCGCCGGCCCGAACAGCACGCTCTGGCTCGACGTCGAATTCCAGCTGCACGCCACCTTCGGTGCTTGCCAGAATACGCCGGCCATCCGGCCTGTCGAGAACACGGTCGACGCTGGCGCCGATCCCGGGGCCGTCTCCGGACCAATCCAGATCGGCTGGGCGCGCATAGATCTCGCCGGTGCCATCGGCGATACCGGGCGCCGCGACCGAAGCACTGCCGGCATAGGCGACGCCAGAGCGGATTTCGGCCGGCAACACATTCGCGTCACCCAGGAATTTCATCACGAAGGCCGATTGCGGATCGCGGCAGACCTGCTCGGGCGTGCCCTCCTGAACAATCTTTCCGTCCTTCAGGATGACAACTCGGTCGGCAAGATCGAGCGCCTCTTCCTGGTCGTGGGTCACGAAAATGGTGGTGATGCCGAGCTCGTGATGGATCTCGCGCAGCCAGCGGCGCAGGTCGTGGCGGACATTGGCATCGAGCGCGCCGAACGGCTCGTCGAGAAGCAGCACCTTCGGATCGACCGACAGCGCGCGGGCGAGCGCCACCCGCTGGCGCTGGCCGCCGGAAATCTGTGCCGGAAACCGGTCGCCCAGTCCCTCCAGCCGCACGAGGCGCAGAAGCTCGGTGACGCGCGCTTCGATCGCAGCCTTGTCGCGCTTGACCTTCGACACCTTCATGCCGAAGGCGATGTTTTCGCCGACCGTCATGTGCGGAAAAAGCGCGTAGTGCTGGAAGACGAATCCGACGCCGCGATCGCGCACCGGAATGTCGGTCGCATCCTGGTCGCCGAAAAAGATCTGGCCGCCATCGGAATATTCGAGACCGGCGACCATGCGCAGGATCGTGGTCTTGCCGGAACCCGATGGCCCCAAAAGCGCGAGAAGTTCGCCGCTACGGATATCCAGCGAGACGTCGCGCACAGCGCGGAACGTGTCGAAGGTTTTGACGACGTGGTCGAGGCGGATCTTCATGAGTTTTTCTCTGCTGGCTGAGCACCAAGCGACGGAGACGCGGCGGGCTTGGCGTTGCTGGAGCGGCGGCCGGCGCCCTGGCGCTCGAGCGCCACCTTGGCGATGATGGTGAAGATGGCGATGACCGCCAGGATCGAGGCGGCGGCGAAGGCGCCGGTTGCCTGATAATCGTGATAAAGCAGCTCGATATGCAGCGGCAGCGTATTCGTCTGGCCGCGAATATTGCCCGAGACCACAGACACGGCGCCGAATTCGCCCATCACGCGCGCATTGCAAAGCACGACACCATAGAGCATCGCCCATTTGATGTTCGGCAGTGTGACCGAGAAGAACGTGCGCCAGCCGGACGCGCCGAGCGATGTCGCCGCTTCTTCGAGATCGCGCCCTTGTGCCTGCATCAGCGGGATGAGTTCGCGCGCGACGAAGGGTGCGGTCACGAACATTGAGGCGAGCACGATGCCTGGAATGGCGAACAGGATCTTGATGTCGTAGGCCTCGAGCGCCGGCCCGAAGATGCCTTGCAGCCCATAGACGAAGAGATAGGCAACGCCGGCGACGATGGGCGATACGGAGAACGGCACCTCGATCAGCACGAGCAGGAAGCGCTTGCCCCAGAAATCGAACTTGGTGATCGACCATGCAGCTGCGACGCCGAAGGCGGTGTTGATGGGCACCGCGATCAACGCGGTCAGCACCGTTAGCATGATCGCATGCAGCGTATCGGGATGGCTGATCGTCGCGCTGTAGACCTGCCAGCCCTTGGCGAAGGCTTCGACGCCGATGATAACGAGCGGCGCCAGGATGAGGAAAGCGCCGATGATCAGCACAAGGCCGATTAAGGTCCGTCGGACGATCGGCTGATCGCCGACGCGCGGCGGTTTGCGGCGGGTGGGAATGCTACTCATGATCAGTTCCTCACCGTGTATCGCAGCGCCCGCGCCTGCATCCAGTTGGTCAGTGCCAGCATGACAAAGGCTGTCAGCAACAGGACGGAGGCGATCGCGGCCGCCGCCTGGTAATCGTATTCCTCGAGCCGGATGAAGACGAGAAGTGCCGTGATCTCCGTCGACATCGGCTGGTTGCCGGCGATGAAGATGATAGCGCCGAACTCGCCAAGCGAGCGCGCGAAGGACAAGGACACGCCAGCAAGGAGCGCCGGTGTCAGCAGCGGCAGCATGACCTTACGGAAGATCGTCCAGTCCGAACCACCCAGCGACTGCGCGGCCTCTTCATATGCGGGGTCAAGATCCTCAAGGACCGGCTGCACGGTGCGTACGATGAAGGGAAGGCTGGTAAAGCACATGGCGACCATGATGCCAACAGGCGTATAGGCGACCTTGATGCCGATGGCTTCAAGCACCGAGCCGAACCAGCCGTTCGCCGCAAACAGCGTCGTCAGCGCGATACCGGCAACGGCGGTCGGCAACGCGAATGGCAGATCGACCATCGCATCCACGAGCCGCCAGCCGGGGAAGCGATAGCGCGTCAGCACCCAGGCAAGCGCGAAGCCGAAAAACAGGTTGAAGATCGTGGCGCCGAGCGCCGAAAGCACCGTGACCCGATAGCTTGCGAGCGCCCGCGAGGATGACACGATGCGCCAGTAGTCCTCCGGGCCAAGGCTTGCCGCCTTAAACACCAGGGCGGCCAGAGGCAAGACGACGATAAGGCCGACATAGAGAAGGGTCACGCCCAGCGACAGGCGTAATCCGGGCAGGACATTGCGTCTCAAGCGGTCATTCCCTGTTTCATAAGTCCTGCTCAGCAAGCACGATGACGAAAGCGGCCCGGCAGGCAAACGCCAGCCGGGCCAAGCGATGTGATATCTGGTTAGGGCTTACCGGCTACCATAAAGCTTGTCGAGAACACCGCCGGAAGCGAAGTGTTCCTCCTTGATCTTTTCCCAGCCGCCGAAGGTGTCGTCAACATTGACGAGGCGGATCGCCGGGAATTGGTCCTTGAACTCGCCAATCACCTTCTCATCGCGAACGCGATGGCCGAACTGCGCAGCAATCCGCTGGCCTTCCTCGGTGTAGAGGAAGTCGAGGTAGGACTTTGCGAGCGCTTCGGATCCATGCTTGGCGGCAACCTTGTCGACGACGGCGACGGGGAATTCTGCAAGCAGACTGACCGACGGGATCACGCCCTGAACCTTGTCGGAACCGTACTGCTTCTCGATGCCACGTGTCTCGGCCTCGAAGGTGATCAGCACATCGCCGGTCTCGCGCTCGACGAAGGTCGTCGTGGAGGCACGGCCACCGGTGTCGAAGACCGGCACGTTGTCGAAGATCTTGGAGATGTAGGCTTCGATCTTGCCTTCGTCACCCTTGTACGCTTCCTTGGCCCAGGCGTATGCGGCGAGATAGGTGTAGCGCGCATTGCCCGATGTCTTTGGGTTCGGGAAGACCGCATGTACGTCATCACGGGCGAGATCGCCCCAGTCCTTGATATTCTTCGGGTTGCCGGCGCGCACCAGGAAGGACGGGAAGGAATAGAAGGGCGAGGCGTTGTTCGGGAAAGCCTTCGTCCAATCCTTGGAGACGAAACCGTTCTTCGCGAGGAAATCGATGTCCGTCGACTGGTTGAAGGTCACGACGTCGGCCTCGAGGCCTTCGATGATCGAGCGCGCCTGTTTGGAGGTTCCGGCATGCGACTGGTCGATAGTAATGCCCGGATGCTGCTTGATGAAGGCTTCGTTCTCCGAGGCGAAAAGCTCGCGCGAAACGTCATAGGATGCATTTAAAAGCTTCGTCGGCTCTGCGGCATGGACCTGAACGGAGAAAAGGGCGGCAAGCGCTGTGCCGAGAATCAGAAGGCGGTTCATCTATCGCTCCGGTGTTTTACTGTGCGGTGAAACTAATCGGACCGCATCCAGATCGCGAGGAACCACCGCCCCCGCTGGCGGACAGGCTTAGAAATTCTGTCCTTTTTTCGCCATATTTCGCGGTGGATTTGCTTCATGCGGCGCAGGAGCATCCTTAGCAAGCGTTCCTAAGCCTCTGCCAACAAACGCTTTCCGCGCACATTGCACCTGAGCCTATCGGATGCAAGTCGCCACGCAGTCATGGCTCACCGGCCCAATACATAGCCCTTGCGCCCGTCGAGGCTTTGGCGTATCACCCCGACATCACAGGGGTGCTCCGTAATGCCGGGGCTGAGATACGGTCGCATGATCGTGGACCCTCAAGCTGATCTGGATAATGCCAGCGGAGCGAGGTAGAGCGATGTTTTCCGGCGCGCAGATTTCACTGTATCCGATGACCGACGATTTCGTCGGTGTCATCACCGGCGCGCTTTGCGCGCTCGATCCCCACCGTGACAGGTTGCGGATCGAGACCGACGATATTTCGACGCTGATCATCGGCACGCCCGACGTGGTCTTCGCCGCCATGCGCGATCTGTTCGCGGCGGCCGCCAGCAGCGGCAAGCATTGCGTGCTGCACGCGACCATCTCGCGTGGATGCCCCGGAGAGCCTGACGACCCGATCTGCCAGACGCCCGAACTGATCGGCCCCATGGCGCCCCTCGACGAGCGCAAGGCAAGGGCGCACCAGGCGGTCAAGGACGCGCCTGTCATCGGCCAGGAAGCGGCCGCGCAGTTTTCGCTCTACACCCTCGGGATCGACGGCCACATGGACGAGATCTATGGCTGCATCGACTTCCTGAAGAATTCCGGCGTCTTCGAGAAGTCGAAGAACTTCTGCACGAAGCTGCGCGGCGACACCGGCGCGGTTTTTTCGACCGTGCACGAGGCGCTGGTGCGCTTCGGCCCGCCGGCAGGCCATGTGACGATCGACCTTACCGTCTCGGCAAACAGCCCGTCCAAGCGCTAAACGCCGACACGCACTCGCGCCCCCAACGGTTTCATCATGTCGACATCACGTCCGCCTTCACGGCAGGTCGTTTCCGGCCTGCACCATCACATCCGCACCGGTCTAAGCCATGCCCTGCCGGCAATCGCGGCCGTCTGTCTTCTGGTGGGGGCTTGGGAAGCCTATGCCCGCCTGTCTGGCATCTCGCCCACGACCTTGCCATCGCCGTCCCGCGTGCTGGCGCAGAGCTTCCAGTCCCGGCAGGCGCTGTTCGACAACACGCTCCCGACATTGCGGGCAACGCTTGCCGGTTTCGGCTGCTCGCTTGCGGCCGCCTTCATCCTGTCGGTCCTTATCGATTTCTGCCAGCCGCTGCGCAGGGCACTGTTCCCGCTCTTCATCATCAGTCAGACGCTGCCACTGGTCGCCATCGCACCGCTGATCGTGCTGTGGTTCGGCTTCGGACTGATGCCGAAGATCTTGCTGGTCGCGCTCGTCACCTTTTTCCCAATGCTGGTGGCGCTTTGCCAGGGCTACCAATCGACCGAGGACGAACTGCAGCAACTGGTTGCTTCGATGGGAGCGTCGCGCTGGAAGCAGTTTCTGCTCGCCCGCCTGCCATCTGCCCTGCCCTTCTTCTTCGCCGGGCTGCGTATATCCAGCACCTACGCCGTCGTCGGCGCAATCTTTGCTGAATATGCCGGTGCCGCCAAAGGGCTCGGAATCTTTATGCTGAACGCCAAGAACAATTTTCGGCCCGACCTTGTGCTGGCCGCCGTGTTCATCAGCGCAGTGCTGACCCTTGGTTTTTTCGGCCTCGCCGTCATCGCCGAAAACCTGGCCATGCCATGGATGAGACGCGCAAAAGGGAGCGCCCGATGACCACACCACGTCTTAAACTCGACCACATCACCTGCCGCTACGGCGAAACCGCTGTTTTGGCGGACATCTCGCTGACGGTGCAGCCCGGTGAATTCGTCTCCATTCTCGGGCCGTCGGGCTCGGGCAAATCCACCCTGTTCAAGCTGCTGACCGGTGCGCGCGGGCCTGAGGGCGGCGGCATGCGCTTCGACGGGCAGGCGCTTGATGGAACGACCCGCCCGTTCGCCTTCATGCCGCAGCGCGATGCGCTGATGCCGTGGCGGCGCATAATCGACAACACCACGCTTGGCCTGGAGGTTCAGGGTATGCGCCGTGCCGACGCTCGCCGGCGAGTCCTGTCGCTGTTTTCCAAGTTCGGTCTCAACGGCTTCGAACAGCACTATCCGGCGGAATTGTCAGGCGGCATGCGCCAACGCGCGGCACTGCTGCGCACCGTGGTCCAGGACAAACCGATGCTCTTGCTGGACGAACCCTTCGGCGCGCTCGACGCCTTGACGCGCGCCGGCATGCAGCGCTGGCTGGAGGAAATGTGGTCGCAGCACGATTGGACCGCGATGCTCGTCACCCACGACGTGCGCGAAGCGGTCTATCTCTCCGACCGCGTTTATATCTTTTCGCCCCGCCCTGCCCGCGTCATCCGCGAGATCGCAATCGATCTGCCGCGCCCGCGCATATTGGACGGACCCGCACGGGCGCTCGTGGCTGAAATCGAGGCCGACATTCTCGACACGCTTTTCAACACCCCGCACGACACTGCAACGACCAACCCGGAGGAACCACGATGAAAACCACGATGTTGACCCGCCGCGCAGCCCTGGCTTCTGCTGCAGGGCTTGCTCTGACACTGCCAATGTCGCCGCTTTCATCGCGGCCAGCCCGCAGCCAGGAGAAGCGCCCCGTCAAGGTCGCGCTGGACTGGACGCCCAATACCAACCACATCGGCCTCTTCGTAGCGCGCGACAAGGGATTTTACCGGGATGCGGGGATCGACGTGGAAATCCTGCCCTATACGGACACCTCGGCCGGCACACTCGTCGCCAATCATGTCGCCGACTTCGGCATTGACGGCACCATCGGCCTCATGACCCAGCGGACAGCCGGCGCCGATCTCGTCGCGACTTACGCCATCGTCCAGACGGAGACCGGCCGTCTCGTCTTCAACGCCGATCGCGATGACATCCGCAGGCCTGGGGATCTTGACGGAAAGACCTATGGCGGCTTCGGCAGCGCCTGGGAGAACGCGCTGATCGGCTCGCTAATCCGTCATGACGGCGGCAAGGGCGAGTTCGAGACCGTCACGCTCGGCACCTCCGCCTACCAGGCGCTCGCCAACGGCAGTGTCGATTTCACCCTCGAGGTCTACACCTGGGAGGGCGTGCAGGCGCAGCTTGAGGGTGTGAAGCAACGCGCCTTCCGCTACGCCGATTATGGTGTTCCGGACGAGCACACGACGCTGCTCGTCTCCAGCCAGGCATTTCTAACCGAGAATCCGGAACTGGCGCGAGGCTTCCTGCAGGCGACCCGCAAGGGATACGACTTCGCCGTCGATCACCCCGCAGAAGCCGTCGATCTGATGATTGCGGGCAACAGCGACGCACTGACCAATGCCACGCTGGTGAAGGCGTCGTTGAAAGCGCTGATCGACGGGCACTACTTGCGCACGCAAGATGGCATCACCGGCCGCCTCGATCCGGCCAAGATGACAGCGATCGGCAACTATCTGTTCCAGTCGAAAATCCTGAAGGACGCGGACGGCAAGACAATTGCCACAGCACCGGACTTTTCGCGTTATTTCAGCAACACACCGCTCGATGCCGCATAAGCCAAGCGCCGGCCGCAGATTTCCTCGAAACCTCGCGGGAAAATTTTCATCGTGTTGCAAAGGTGGCGCTCTTGAAACGCCACCCTTGCGCGTTTGGCTTGCGGGCGTAAAATTGGCGTGCCCAGCCAGTCGGCGCGAGATAGGCCGGCCGTCTCCAAGAGACTGTTGATGATGCCGGGATTGGGCTGGAGGAGCATCTTCCACAAAATGCGACGCTGACCGGCGACATCGTCATTGAAATGGTGAGGATGCCGATTAGGCAAGTGGGAAGCCCGTGACACCGGCGAGGAGCGCGAGGCCCGGCGCTGCGAATGCCCCCTGTCCGCGTTTCACGGTCGAACCTGCCGAAACCTGTCCTGGCTATTTCCTGTGTTGAAGGAAAACGGCAGCAGCCCGAGCCGCTGCCGTCCTGCGGCGACCGCTGATCGGAGAACGCCACCCTGCATTCAGCGCCTTCCTCGCCAGCATTTGCCTTAAAGAACTTGGGTATCGCCACATGTCCTCAAGCATCTCGGGAACGGCGAGCTCCTTGTCGGTCTGTTTCTTGGCGAGCCGCGTGAGCTCGACCAGCCAGTTCGCGCCCGGAACGAACCGGCCCACAGGAAAATCTCGAACTCGGCCCCTGCAAGCCCTGCCATGAACCCGTTGCCCGTCACGCTCCGCCACGTCGACGCAACGGTCGCATCGACGACCATCAAGGATTTCGCTTCGCGTGCCTGAGCGCCATAGGCGGTCTGTACGTCGAAGGCATATTGGATGCGTGTTGGACCGCTCGGCCTCGGCATTGAAAATTGTCTCCCGCGGCCATCGCGTCAGTGTCATTTCGGCACGCTACTGGCTATAGTTTATTGAATATTAAGAACGTTGTACGAGACTCGCCTAGCCGTGGCAGCGAAGCATGTAAATCGATGCAAGCAAGAATCGCTTGCAAGTGTGGCATGGCGGAAAACATGGAACATGAAGGTTTCGATTTACCGTTCCTCCTCAAGGAGATTGATATCCTTGCGGATGAACTCAGCAAGCTGCCCCCGTCGATGGACAGGACAGCGCTGGAACTCAGGCTGGCACAGATGCGCCAGATCGTCGAATTGCGGCATAGGCATCGCGGCATGAAAAACCTCGATCCAAACTAAGGGTTCGACTGTTATCATATAGTGCACTCGCCTGCCGCGGCAGCGGCAAGTGTCGACCCTGCCGCTCACTCATGACCTGAGCGCGTTGTTGTCGTAGCGAGGATTGTGCTTCGATATTCCCGGCAAAGAGGCTAATAAGTGCGCAAGCGAATGAGAGGAATTGGCCATGGAACCGGAAAGCGTAACGATCGACAACCGCAACGACTTCTCCCTTTGGGCGATCGAACGCGCCAAGCTGATCGTCAGCGAACAGGGCACAGCGCTTGCCCTTGCGGCGCGAGGCATGGACGACACGGAGATTGGTCAGGCCGGCAATGCCCTCGGCCAGGCGATCGCCGACGCCATGCTCGAAGTATTCGACGGACTGATGAACGGCGTGGCCGAGGAGTAACGGGCCTGCCATTCCTTCGCCAACTCGACGATCAGCGAGAATTGCGCTCGAAATTCCTTGGGAACCTTTTCGCAGCTGACGGGTTCTACCTGCGCAACGTATTGAAATCCGCGTTGCTGGATCAGCAAGCCCGATGCAGTCCAACCAAAAGCCCGGTGCCGCCCCTCGCACCGGGCTTTTTTATGCGCGTTGCAGCGAGTAGCCACGCTTGATACATAAAGAATACGCTATGTCTTAAGGGCGCGGTGACAACTTTACACGGCGAGACGGCGAATTTGTCCGTGCGCTTCCGCCTCGTTCAAGACGCGCTTTCGACGCCATAAATGCGCTCTAAGGTATTTTTCCAGCTTCGTTATTAGCCCTGTCTAATCTCCTGGAATGAAGATACCGGACGCCGGGGCATCATCGCCAGAATGGCGACGTATCGACGCAAGCAACTTTTTGTGTTCACGAACCCGCGCGCCACCATCGATGACCGCGAATTAACGATTGGTTAACCACATCCGTCGTTTACAATGATTAACGGCCGTCGGGTCGTTGATTCGAAGTCCGGGCGCCAAAATTGCGCCGGATACGGAGAAATACGATTGCGGCGATCGGAAACATGGGTTTGCTAAGATTGATGGCCCTTGCTGGGTTGGCTGGCCTTGCTGCCAGCTGCGCATCGACTGGAAATATCAGACAACCAAGCGCCGCCGAAACAATCGCGAGCGAGAAGGCGCTTGTCCTGCCGCCACCCGGAGGGCCGTCGATTGTGAGTGTGGTGGAGCAGAAGCGCGGCAATGGCGTCGATCAATCCATTTCGCTGTTCACATCGTCCTCGGTGCCCGGCCAGAACTTCCTCAAGGTGCAGTTTCTCGGCGGGCGCGGCGAGAACCCAGGCGCCGGGAACGCCCCCTACAAAATGGTCAATGAGAGCACCATTTCGCGCGAGATGGTTGCCTCTATTCCGGGCGTGCGAATGGCGCGCTCCGCGACGTTCCTGCAAAACAGCTATGGTCCTTTCGGCTATGCCTCCGGCACTAGCCGTAGCGGCGATACCTGCGTTTACGGATGGCAGCAGATCCGTTCCAGCCGCTCGGCCCAGACGCAAGCCCGCAATTTCGGCATGATCCAGGTTCGCCTGCGCCTATGTGATGCGCGCGCAACCGAGCGCCAATTGCTGGGCGTGATGTACGGCTACACCGTGATCGGAACCTTCAACGGCGAAATCTGGAACCCCTACGGCACGATGCGAGGCGGCGACCCGACCGTCGGGCGTCCCGGAAACCCGATCTACCCCGACGAAGGCGGCTATCGCTCGACGCCGATGGCGATCGGCTACGAACCTGCCCCCACCCAGACCTACTCAAGGCCGGCGCCGGTGCGCCGCGCAGTCGTTCGACCGGCCGCCACGGCACCGATAGCCCCCGCGTTGCCGCAAGCGATCGGCCCACGCGTGCCGGGACCCGACCTTTCCGAAACCCTGCCGCAGGCGCCGATGAGCGCGCCCGCGTTAACGGGCACGTCGATGCGCCAGCAAACTCCACAGCAGACGATGACAGCAAGCGGCGTGAACGTGCCGTCGCCCGACTGCATCGGCAACACGGCGGCAAGTGCCGCCTGCCAAAGATGACGATCAGCTAGGCCGGCACCGGAAACGATGCACGGCACAATGCCTTTGAAGGAACGCCGATGCATAAGGCCCGCAGCATCTTGATCTGGGCAGTGGTTGCGATCTGTGTGGTCGCGCTGGTGACCCTGCCGGTGAATTTGCAGGCGCAGTTGATCGCCAGCATCACCGTTGTCGCCGTGATGGCGATCATCAAGGGCCTGAAGGGTGAAGGCACATGGCGCCTGATTGCGCTAGCCTTCGGTACCGCGATCGTCATGCGCTATGTCTACTGGCGGACGACCAACACATTGCCCCCGGTCAACCAGCCGGAAAACTTCATTCCCGGCCTGCTGCTCTATCTTGCTGAGATGTACAGCGTGGCGATGCTGGCGCTCAGCCTCTTCATCGTCGCCACCCCCTTGCCGCCACGTCCTTCGCGGGTAGGCAAACTCCAGCGCTTTCCGCATGTCGACGTCTTCGTGCCGACCTATAACGAGGATTCTCATCTTCTCGCCAACACGCTCTCGGCCGCGAAGGCGATGGACTATCCGGCCGACAAGCTGACCGTATGGCTGCTCGACGACGGCGGGACGGTGCAAAAGCGCAATTCGAACAAGCTGCTGGAGGCGCAGGCCGCCGTCGCACGCCACAACGAGCTCAAGCAGCTCTGCGAAGAAATCGGCGTCCGCTATCTGACGCGCGAGCGCAACGAGCACGCCAAGGCCGGTAATCTCAACAACGGCATGCAGCATTCGACCGGTGAGTTGATCGCGGTTTTCGATGCCGACCACGCACCGGCGCGCGACTTCCTGCTCGAAACCGTCGGTTATTTCGACGACGATCCGAAGCTTTTCCTTGTGCAGACGCCGCACTTCTTCATTAATCCCGATCCGCTGGAGCGCAATTTGCGCACCTTCGACAACATGCCGAGTGAGAACGAGATGTTCTACGGCATCATCCAGCGCGGACTCGACAAGTGGAATGCAGCCTTCTTCTGCGGCTCAGCGGCGGTTTTGAGCCGCAAGGCGCTGGAATCGCAGAACGGTTTCAGCGGCATCAGTATCACCGAGGACTGCGAGACGGCGCTGGCGTTGCACGGAAGCGGCTGGAACAGCATCTATGTCGACAAGCCGCTGATTGCCGGCCTGCAGCCGGCAACGTTCGCAAGCTTTATAGGCCAGCGTAGCCGCTGGGCTCAGGGCATGATGCAGATCCTCAGGTTTCGCTTCCCGCTGCTCAAGCGCGGCCTGACGATTCCGCAGCGCTTCTGCTACATGTCGTCGACGCTTTTCTGGCTGTTCCCCTTTCCGCGCACGGTCTTCCTGTTTGCGCCATTATGCTACCTGTTCTTCGACCTAGAGATCTTCACGGCCTCCGGCGGTGAGTTCCTGGCTTATACGCTCGCTTATATGCTCGTGAACCTCATCATGCAGAACTACCTCTACGGTTCGTTCCGCTGGCCATGGATTTCCGAGCTCTACGAATATGTGCAGACGGTGCATCTGCTGCCGGCCGTGATCTCAGTGATGCTGAACCCGAGGAAGCCCACCTTCAAGGTTACCGCCAAGGATGAGTCGATCGCCGTCAGCCGCCTGTCGGAAATCAGCCGTCCCTTCTTTGTCATTTTCGCGGTGCAGATCATCGCGCTGATTGTGACCATCTACCGCATTTATACCGAGCCCTATAAAGCCGACGTCACGCTCGTCGTCGGCGGCTGGAACCTGATCAACCTGATCATGGCCGGCTGCGCGCTTGGCGTCGTGTCTGAACGCGGCGAACGCGCCTCCTCTCGTCGCGTGCGCGTCAACCGCCGGGCGGAGTTCGGCATCAATGGCAAGTGGTACACGGCGTCGATCGAGGACGTGTCTGTGCACGGAGCCCGCCTGCATGTGTTCGACAAGCAGCTGGAGCAATCGTTGGTGGGTGTGGAAGGCGAAGTTCGCTTCCGGCCGTTCAGCGGCGCCGATCTCGAAACACTGCCACTGGTGGTGCGCAACATTCAGCCGACAGACGGATTGCTTGCAGTGGGCTGCCAGTATGTTCCGAAGAGCGCGCTCGATCACCGGCTGATCGCCGACCTGATGTTTGCGAACTCAGCGCAGTGGACACAATTCCAGGAAGGCCGTCGGCGCAACCCCGGTCTGATCCGCGGAACGATCTGGTTCGTCGGCCTTGCATTTTATCAAACGAGCCGCGGCTTGGTCTATTTCTTCCGCAGCATGCGGCCGGAGCGAGAAGAGCAGCGGCAAGTCTCGAAGGTGAATGGCTGATGCGCAAGACCGCCACGTCCCTCGGTTTCCTGCTTGCCGCCACCACGCTCGCCTATGCGCAGACGTCGCCCTTCGACATGTCGGGCGAACGTCCGCCTGAGGCAATGCCCGCCGTGCCGCGCTTGACACTTCCGGCGACGCCTCCTGCTTCCGCTCCAACAGCAACGCCTGCGCCTGCGCCTGACATCGCAACACAGCCGCGCGCGACACCCGCGCCCGCCGCCCCGCCGGCAGCCGTGACGCCTATGCAGCCTTTCGCGGTCACGCCAGCGACACCAACCACGCAACAGCCGGTATCTGCGCCAGCCCAGGCGGATGCACCCCCCATCCAGCCAGGGCCAGCATCGCCGCCAGCAGCTGCAGCGCGGACTGCAACGCCAACAGCACAGCCGCCGCAGAAATCAGCGGTCGCTGCGGCTCTCGCGCCTTTGCCACCCGGCACATCGCGCCGCTACGTCGTGCCTTTCGCAAAGCTTGGGCTGGACGGCGAATATGACCGCAAGTCTTGGTCAGTCTACCTGACACCAGAGCAGGCAGCGGCACAGGCGACCTTCAACTTCACCTACCAGAACGCCATCGTCGTCGCACCGGAGAGCTCGCAATTCACCATCTTGATCAACAACAGGGTCATCGGTGAGCAGCCCATCGGCTCGTCGGATGGAGCGTCGACCGTCTCCTTGAGCATCCCGCCGCGCCTGCTGCAGCCAGGAGCAAACCTTCTCACGATCGAAGCGAAGCAACGTCATCGCACCGATTGCACCGTGCAATCGACCTACGAACTCTGGTCGGATATCGACCCCTCGCAAACCTATCTCACCTTTGTCGGCGAAGAGGCGGCGAAGTTCTCCAGCACCGATGCCATCCGCGCGATCGGCGTCGACGACGCCGGCCAGACCGCCTTCAACTTCGTCGTGCCCGCGCTCGAGCAGCCGGGGACGACGAAGCCGCTTCTAAGGCTGGTTCAAGGTCTCTCGATCCTGAGCGGCATGCCGAACCAGACCATGTCGTTTACAAGCGGTTCCCTGTCCGCCTCGTCTCCAGGCCGAATGACGGTCGTGGTTGGCACGCCAAGCGAATTGCAGCCGCTGTTTGCAGTGCCGGTCGCCGCGCAGACGGCGCCGCTTGCAACCTTTGCAACCGACCCGCGCTCTGGCCAGACCGTACTTCTGATCACCGGACCGTCCTGGCCGGCGATCGCGACAGCAATCGAGACCATCGTGTCCACGACCGACCGCGCCGTCACGGTGCGCCGAGACGTCCTCGCCACGCAGCGTTGGACCGCGCCCGATGCGCCGCTGATCTTTTCGGACAGGACGATCGCCTTCTCCCAATTGGGTGTCAAATCGACCGAGTTCTCGGGACGGCGCTTCCGCACGACCTTCAACATCGCCGTACCGGCCGACTTTTACGCCAACGCCTATGGCGAGGCGACGGTCCTTCTGGATGCCGCCTATACCCAAAATGTGCTACCGGGCAGCCACATCGATGTCTACGTCAACGGCAACATCGCCTCGACGCTACCGATCACCACGAAAGGCGGCGGCATCTATCGCCATCTGCCAATCCGCGTGACGATGCGACACTTCAAGCCCGGCTTGAACTCAGTGTCGATCGAAACGATTCTGCAGACGGACGAGGACAATGTTTGCGTGCCGGGAACGGCAGCAAGCGCGGGACCGCGCTTCGCGCTGTTCGACACCAGCGAATTCCACATGCCCGATTTCGCCCGGGTCGGCCAGCGGCCGAACCTCGCAGCGCTTGCCGGCACCGGTTACCCCTACAGCCGCGCCGCCTCCCCTACCCCGATCTTCATCGACCGCGTAGATCCCGACACGCTCTCCGCCACGGCGACCGTGCTCGGGCAGATGGCCTTGATGGCAGGTCGGCCGATCGACGTCGAACCCGCCGCCTCGCCAGGCGCGATCGGCGAACGCGACGCCATGTTCGTCGGCTCCATCTCGCAGATGCCGCAGGCCGTCCTCTCACAGCTCAACATCGCGACGACCAGCCAGGCAATGTGGAGACCGCTCGCCGCGACACAGACGACGCCGAGCGAGACCAACGTCATGTTCGATGAATGGCGCTCCAAAGTGAGCGGCGGCGTCTGGCAGGGACAGATCACCTCCTTCCAGGAATGGCTGCGTCGCAACTTCGATATTTCCCTGAGTACGCTGCAGTTCATACCTGGCGCCGAGCAGGTCTTTACGCCCTCGAACACGAACAGCTTCCTGATCGCGCAAGGCGCGAATACGGCCGGTAACGGCACCTGGACGATCGTGACGGCGCCATCGGCCAAAGATCTGAGGGAAGGTGCTGATGCCATGACGTCACAGCTGAACTGGCCTGAGATCGAGGGGCACGTGACGACCTTTTCGGCCGCGACCGGCAAGATCGATACCGTGCCAGTCAGCCGTTTCGACTTCATCGCGACGGAGGGCTGGACCTTCGCGAACTATCGGCTGATTGCGGCCAACTGGCTCTCGACCAACGTCTTGTCCTATGCGGTGTTGCTCGTCATCTTGTCGCTTCTGATCGGCGTTGCGACGGCCGGCATGCTTGGAAGACTGGGCCGCCGCGAATGAGGGGATGGCTGACGATAATGGTGGTGGTGTCGCTCGCATCGCTGCTTGGCTTGCAGCAGGCCGCATCCGCACAGACGGCAAAGATTGATGCAGAGTCGTGGAGTGCTTACAAGGCGAAGTTCCTCGACCCGAGCGGTCGCATTGTCGACAACGCCAACGGCAATATAAGCCACAGCGAGGGACAGGGCTATGGCCTTTGGCTCTCCTACCTCGCAAACAATCAGGCGGATTTCGAGCAGATCTGGTATTTTACCCGGACCGAATTGCTGCTGCGCGACGACGGTCTCGCGGTCTGGAAGTGGGATCCGTCGGCCAAGCCGCATGTCGCCGACGCCAATAATGCAACCGATGGCGACATGCTGATCGCCTATGCGCTGGCGCTGGCAGGCTCCGCCTGGAAGAACAACGACTATCTCGAAGCTGCCGCCAAGATCGCCAACGCGCTTTTGGCCAACGCCGTGGTCAAATCGAGCGGGCGCACGATCCTTCTGCCCGGTGTCGAGGGCTTCAACGCTCCCGGCCGCAAGGACGGGCCGGTGATCAATCCGTCCTACTGGATTTACGAGGCCATTCCCGTGATGGCGCTGCTCGCCCCTTCCGACGCGTGGGGTGCGCTAACCGAGGATGGACTGGCATTGCTCAGCACCATGCAGTTTGGACCGCGCAAGCTGCCGGCAGATTGGGTCAGCCTTCACCGTCAGCCGCAACCGGCCGAGGGTTTCGATGCGGAGTTCGGCTACAATGCCATCCGCATCCCGCTTTATCTCGCCCGGGCGGGAGTTTCGGACAAGGAACTGCTCTTACGGTTATCGTCGGGAATGACCGCCGGCAATGGTGCGCCGGCGACGATTAACTTGAAAGACGGCCAGCCGAAACAACCACTTGATGACGCTGGTTATCGAATTGTTAACGATGTTGTGGCCTGTGTAGCACAAGGAACGAAGCTGCCCGCCTCGTCCCGGCAGTTCGCGCCATCGCTCTATTATCCATCGACCCTTCAACTCCTGGGGTTGGCCTTCGTCGCGGAGAAACATCCAGAGTGCCTTTGAAATCCTCGCTTGTCGCAGTGTCGGTCGCAGTGGTGGTGGCAGGTCTTGTCACTGCGCTGAAAGATCGCGCCGCCATTCAGGATATGCTCGGCCTCAACCAGCCCGCAACGGCCCAACTAATGCTGATGGGGCGGTTCAGCGGTCCCGACGGCCCACCCAAGCAGCCGGGCGATATTCAATCGATCGCCGAGCGGATACAGGCAGCAGCAGGCGCGCAAACCCCGATCAACGCGCAGCCGCAAGGCGAAAGGGCCGCTCCGCAACCAGATGCGGTCGCCCAAGCACAGCCGCAGCCTCAACCGCCGGCACCGCAGAAACCAGCCTCTGCGGCTCCGAACGCCCAGCCTACAGCGCCAAAAGTCGATGAAAGCGCGCTTCGCTATTTCGCCAGCCGTGGCGACAAGGCAAGACTGCAGGCAGAGATATCGAGACTACAGGCGCTCTATCCGAACTGGGTGCCTCCGGCGGATCCGCTCGCCGTTCCTCAAAGCGGGGACAAACAGCTGGAGGCCATGTGGCAGCTCTATTCCGAGGGCCGCTACGCCGAACTTCGCAAATCGATTGCTGACCGGCAGACCGCCGAAGTCGGCTGGCAACCGCCGGCCGACCTGCTTGACCGGCTGGACGTTGCAGAAGCGCGTGCACGTCTGGTGAATGCATCCGACTTGAAACAATATGCGACCGTCGTGCAGATTGGCGCGGCGACGCCCAGCCTGCTAACCTGCGCCGACATCGACGTCCTGTGGCGCGTGGCGGAAGCCTTTGCCCGCACGGACCGCATGCAGCGTGCGCAGGACGCCTACAGCTACATCCTGAAAGCATGCACCAATCCGCAGGAGCGGTTGGCGACTGTGCAGAAGGCGTCCGCTTTGTTGCCATACGCGCCCATGCAAGTGCTGTTGGGACTCGAGCGGCCGGATGGAAACGGCGGTCGCGAATTCGACAGCATCCGCAACGACCTCGCGCGCAATTTTGTCGCCGCCGGCAATGCCAATCCCAACCTTGCCATCTCCCCTGACTACCTGAAGCTGGTGCAACGGTTGGCCGAAACACAGGGTCTCGCCTCAGACGATCTCCTTCTCGGCTGGTATCACCTGCGACGCGACAATCACACCGACGCGGAAAAGTGGTTCCGTGCCGCGCGCGCAAAAGAGGATTCCGCGAGCGCATCGCAAGGTCTCGCCTTGGCGCTGATCGCACAGAAGAAGGAACAAGAAGCCGAAGACGTCATGTACAAGTGGAGAGGCGATTCCAAGGACGCGACCGCGACCTATCTCGCCGCCACCGCCAACCTGATGGCGCTGCAGCCGCCGGCCAGTATTCCCGAGGACGTGCTTAGTCGCATTGCGACCGAGATCATCGCGCAGAAATACGTGCCGACAGCACAGCAGTTCGGCTGGTACGCACGCTCATTTAACCAACCACAAACGGCAGCGCGCTGGTTTGAAACCGCGCTGCGCTGGAAGCCGGATGACGAACCCTCGGCCTACGGCCTAGCGATCACGCGCGAGCAACTGAACGACCGCCGGGGCGTCACAGAATTGCAGCGTCTCTGGGCGGGACGCTCGGCGCGCATCGCTCAGCTTGGCGAGACCTCGGCGCTGACGCCGCAAGCACAAGCCCCCCTTCCCGGACCCGGCCAAGCCCCACAGACGCAGCAGGCCCAACCGCAACAGGCTCAACCATCGCCGCCGCAATCCTACCAGCGGCGGGTAATCGCCGAGCCCGCTCCATTGGTGGCCGCTCCGGTTCAGCGCTCGCTGCCGCGCCAGGCCGAACCAATGCAGCAGGCGTCGCAGCCCGCCGTTGCGCGCGGCGCTCGCCAGACGCGCGGCTGCTTGACCACAATTGACGCCCGCCTGCTCGATCCCCAGAGCGCGCTGACCCGTGGCTGGTGCCTGATGGACCTGAACCGGCCGATGGAGGCAGTCGAGGCCTTCGAAGCCGCGCTCGCCAGCCCGACCCGCAAGGTTCGTGAAGACGCGGCCTATGGCCAGAGCCTCGCCTATCTGCGCGCAGGCCTGTCCAACAACGCCGCCGTGGCAGCGACCAAGGCGCCACAGACCCGCCAGCGGGCAGCAGAACTGCAGGTTTCGATCCTTGCCGACCGCGCGCTCGCCGCATTCTCCGCCAAGCGCTACCGCGAAGCGCTTGTCTATCTGGACCAACGCGCACAGTTGCAGCAGGAGCGGATCGATCTTATGGTCCTCAGGGGCTACAGCTACCTTAATCTGCAGATGTATGGAGATGCGGAACGCATCTTCACCGCCGCCGCATCGGTTGGCAGCAAAGACGGGTATCGGGGCTTGGCCGATCTGCAGGCCGCGACCCACCCGGAAACCAAGTAACCCCGCGACACCATCCCACCCTACCGGCTGACATGCGCGGAGGCTTGCGCGACATCGCTCTTGACGTTCTCCGAAAAATAGAACATAATAAGAACAAATAGCGAGGTAAGCGTATGACAAGAACTGAGGAAGTCATAGCAAACGCATTGGCGGTCGTGGCCGCGTCGCGCGCGGAGCGGGAACGCGATGCAGAACGCCGCCGCCGCGTCTTCGGCAAGATCGGAATTGGACTGCCGCTCCCCAAGATCAAGGGCCAGCAGCTCAGCCTCGATCTCCACTGATCGGAAATTGTGCATGCGGGTTTTCTCTTCCCTGATGGTTTCAATGTCAGGCCGGATCAGGTATCCCGGCTGGCGAGAAAACGAAGACGGGTGAGCGCGTTTGTCCGTCACAGATGAGAAAGCTCGTCCAATGTCGGATACCACGCCTTCCTGCTTCGACCGTCCCTACTCCGCCTTCCTTTTCGACATGGACGGCACGATCTTGAACTCGCTTCTGGCCGCCGAGCGCGTCTGGGGCGCATGGGCCGCGCGACAGGGGCTAGATGTCGCGACGTTCTTGCCGACCATGCACGGCTCACGTGGTGTCGACACCATCGCCAAGCTGAACCTGCCGGGCGTTGATCCGGTTGCCGAAGCAGCTGCCATCACGGAGGCCGAGGTCAATGATGTCGAGGGCGTATTCGCTCTGCCGGGTGCAGCGTCATTCCTGGCTGCTCTGCCGTCGGATCGCTGGGCGATCGTTACCTCCTCGCCGCTTCGGCTTGCGCACAAGCGCCTGGAAGCAGCTGGCCTGCCGATCCCGAAATTCATCGTCACTGCCGAGGATGTGGAGATCGGCAAGCCCAATCCACAATGCTACATCCTGGGCGCCGAACGTCTCGGCTTCAGCCCGAGCGAATGCCTTGTGTTCGAAGACGTGCAGGCGGGCATTCTGGCGGGAGAAGCTGCCGGCTCCGACGTCCTGGTCATCACCGCGACGCAGCATCACGCCCTCGAAACCTCGCATTCCACGCTCCATTCCTACGAACACGTGAAGGTCCGGATCTATGAGGACGGCAAGGTCGGCCTCGGCAAGTAGACAGGCATGAAAATGCCCGCCGCGAGACCCGCGGCGGGCATCTGCTCTTCGGCTCGGGAGAGAGTGAGCCTCAAAGCATGTTGTGCAAAAAAAGCGCGGCGGTGCGTCAGCCACACACGACAAGCAGAGACCTAAAGCGAGGCGAGCGAATCCAAAGGATCGCGAAGCGCGTTAGATGTTGGCGAGCAACTCGTTGATGCGCGACTCCATGTCGGCAAGCGCGGCATCGACGTCCTTCTGGCCGGTAATCGCAGCGCTCATTTCCTGGCCGATGATGTCCTGGATCGCGAACTGACGCTGGACGGTCGAGGGCAATGCGGTGCCGAGCGTTGCGATCGAGGCGATCGTGTCACGATGCGGCAGAGCCTTGAACTCCTTGGAATCGAGAACGGCCTTGACCGCTGGCAGATGCCCGGTGCGCGACCAGTCGAAATCATTGTCGTGGAAGAACTTCAGGAACTTGCCGATCGCGGCATTTTCCTCGTCGGAACGATCCTTGGTCGACACGGCCCAGCTGTGACCATCCGCATACTGCGCCTTCTTGCCAGCGAAGAGCTGCGGATACGGGTAGACGGCATAACCGCCCTTGTTGAGCGCTGTGCCCGCCGTCTCGGACGAAGCATTGTAATCGCCGATCACCCAGGTGCCATTCAGGTGCACGCCACCCTCTCCGGCGAGAAAGGCATTGATGCTGGCGGCGTAGTCCAGATCCTTGACCGTATCGCCGTTGTCATAGATCGCCTTGTACATCTCGAGGACCGTCTTGGCCTCGGGCGTATTGATCTTCACCTGCTTCGGATCCGCGAAGAAGTTGGAATCCTGTTGGAAGAGGTAGGTGTAGAGGTTGCGCGTATAGAGCGCGACCTCGTTGGCAAGGTTCTGGACAAAATAGGGCTTGCCGGTCTTTTCCTTGAATTGCTTGGCCTGCGCCAGCAGTTCTTCCGGGCTCGTCGGCAGCATTGGCGTGCCGTCGGCATTGACCAGTCCCGCCTTTTTGAAGAGGTCCATATTGATATGGTAAAGCATGGTCCAGTTGTCGATCGGCAGGCCGTAAATCTTGCCGTCCTTGGTCACACCGCCGAGGCTGGCATCGGTGAAATCGGTCGGCGCGACGCCGACGGACTTCAGCACGTCGTCGAGCGGCATGATCAGGCCCTTGCTTTGATAGTCCGCGAGGACCGACTGGTGGATGGTGACGATATCGGGCGGATCGCCAGCGGCAAACTGCGCGGTGAGCTGGTCATAGCCCGGCCACTCAACCGTGGTCACGGTGACGTGCACATCGGGATTGTCGGCGTTGAACTTGTTGATGAGCGAGGTAATGATGCCGCACTCGCCGACCGCCTTGCTGACATCGGTGTTCTTGCCCCAATCGGCATCGCAGGCGCCGAAGAAGCGCTGCACCGTGAGCTCGGTTGCGGCGAATGCCGGCGACGCGCCGACGAGCGCGATCACCGACGCCGCCGCTAGCATGTATTTCCTGAAGTGATTTGTCATGCCTTTCTCCTCCTCTTCGGGGCCTTGCCCCTTTGGCTGGCCTCCTCCCCGGAAGCCGGTTGCGACGTCACCGCGTCAAGCTTCAGCGCACGGCGGCGCCAGAGACTGCCGTCACGATGTATTTCTGGAAAAACAGGTAGAGAACGAGGATCGGCGCGCTGGCAAAGACCGCCTGCGACATCAGGAAGCCGAGGCCTTCCGACTGCGCGAAATTGGTCTGTGTCGAGGCGATGCCGACCGTCAGCGTATACATTTCCTTCCTGGTGCCCGAGATCAGCGGCCAGAAGTAATCGTTCCAGGCGCCGAGGAAGGTGAAGATGCCGAGCGTCGCTTGCGCGGGAACCGTCAGCGGCAAGAGCACCTTCCAGAAAATCTTGAAGCGGCTGGCATTGTCGAGCAGTGCTGCCTCGTCAAGCTCCTTGGGGATGGCCCGGAAATACTGTGTCATGAGGAACACGCCGAAGGGCGCCGACAAACCGGGCAGGATCAGCCCGTGATAGGTGTTGTGGAACTTCAGCCAGCTGAACAGCTGGTGGCGGGCGATTAGCACCGCCTGCTCTGGCACCGCAAGCCCCAGCAGCACGATGATGAACAGCGTGTTGCGATAGGGGAAATTGAGCCGCGCGAACCCATAGCCCGCTAGCGACGAGAGCACCAGCGTGCCGATGGTAAGCCCACCTGCGACGATTACGCTATTCAGCACCCAGCGGAACACCGATGAGGTCGCCAGGATGTTGATATAGTTGTTGATCGTGTAGGGAGCATTGAAGACGGAGTTCATATCCGCCATCAGTTCCTTGTTATCCTTCAGCGACAGGCCGATCACCCACAGCACCGGCGCGAGCATCACCAGCGCGCAGAGGATGGCGAGGAAAAGGATCGCGCGGTCGCCCAGCGAACGGCCGACCATGTTGCCACCATTTGCGACACTCATCCTTCTTCTCCCTTCCGACGCGAAATGACGTACTGCGCCATGGCAGCGATGAGGATCAGCATGAAAAGGATTTCGGAGGCAGCAGCACCCAGACCGAGATCCCATTTGGTGAAGGCCGCTTCGTAGATGTAGAAGACGATCGGCTTGGACACGTTGTTCGGGCCGCCCATGGTCATCAGCTTGGCCTGACCGAACAGCTGGAACTGCAGGACAATCTGGATGATCACGACCAGCGCGAAGGTGCGGCGGATTGACGGAAGCGTGATGTACCAGAGCGTACGCCAACGACTTGCATTATCGAGCGCCGCTGCCTCGTAGATATCGCCGGGGATCTGCTGCAAAGCGGAGAGGAACAGCATCATCGGCAGGCCGATGCACCACCATATCGTCGCGATCGCGATACCGATCATTGCCAGCTTCGGATCGGACAAAAACGCCGGCGGCGTGGCCCCGAACCAGCCGTAAATGGTGGCGAGCAGGCCGAAATTGCCGATAAAGACAATGCGCCAGATCAGCGTGACGATTGTGACCGACAGGACCGAGGACGAGAAATAGATCGTCCGTAGCGCGGCAGCCGTCCGCGTCTTGCGGTTCAATGCGAGTGCCAGCATCAGGCCGATGATGGCAAGCGCAGGCACAGTGAGCAGCACGAAGTAGAAGGTGTTGCCGATCGCCTGGATGAAGATCTTGTCGCGAAACAGCCGGAAGTAATTGTCGATGCCGACGAAGCGACCAACGCCGAAGGCATCCGCCTTGTGGAGGCTCAGCCAGATGCCCCAGAACAGTGGCACGACCAGCAATGTGACGAAGAAAAAGAGATAGGGCAGAACGAAGATGGCGTTGCGCCAAAGCGGCGCATTGATGTTCTGCACCTTCAGGCGCGCGGACGACTTGGCGGGCGTGGTGGCGCCAGACAGCGTTGCCTCAGCCATGGCCCGGCTCCTCATTGTGCCATGCGCGGCCCTCGGCATCGAAGAGATGCGTCCTGCTGCCATCGAGCGTCAGCGCCACCTCGTCGCCGATCGCAACGCGGCTGTTACCGATATCCTCGGCGACGAGGACGCTGCCATCCGTGAGCCTGGTGTAGAGCAGCGTACGGTCGCCCAGACGTTCGAGCACGTCGACCTTGCCCGTCGTCGTGGCGGGAACGCCGTTTGCGAGCTTCACCGCCTCGGCGCGGATGCCGAGCGCATGGCTGACGCCATTGACGCCGGCGGCGCGGATAGCGGTTTTGAGCTGCGTGCCATCGGGCAGCTTAGCGCTTATGAAGCCGTTTTCTTCGGTAATCCCAACGTCGAGGAAGTTCATTGTCGGTGAGCCGACGAAGGTGGCGACGAAGCGGCTGGCCGGACGTGAATAGATCTCCATGGGCGAGCCGATCTGCTCAATTTTGCGGTTGTTCATGACGACAATGCGGTCGGCGAGCGTCATCGCCTCGATCTGGTCGTGGGTTACGAAAATCATCGTTGACTTCACACGGTTGCGAAGCTGGGCCAATTCAACGCGGGTGCGCACACGCAGCGCCGCGTCGAGGTTCGACAAGGGTTCGTCGAAGAGGAATGCCTTCGGCTCCTTGACGATGGCGCGGCCGATGGCGACGCGCTGGCGCTGGCCGCCGGAGAGCTGGCCGGGCTTGCGCTCCAAGAGATGACCGATCTCCAGCATGCGGGCGGCTTCCGCCACGCGTGCCGTGATCACATCTGTGGGGACCGCGATGTTGCGCAGACCGAAGGCCATGTTGTCGGCAACCGTCATGTGCGGATAGAGCGCGTAGCTCTGGAACACCATGGCGATGTCGCGCTGGCCAGGTGGGAGTGTGTCGATACGCTCGCCATTGATCGAGATCGTGCCTTCATCGACACTCTCTAGCCCGGCGATCATCCTTAGAAGCGTAGACTTTCCGCAGCCTGACGGTCCAAGGAAGACCATGAACTCGTTGGCCTTGATCGATAACGACAGGGCGTCGAGTACGGTCATCGAGCCGTAGCGCTTGCTGACATTGCTGATTTCGATGTTGGCCGTCATCCGGCTGCTCCTAAGCTGCAGTCAGAATCCGAAAATCCGATATGAACACATGGCTGACACGAAACGGCGCGAATGGTGCCCGCTTCGCGAAGCAGGCGGCCTTCCGTCCATGATAGTGCCAAAACAGAAGCGGTTGCTTCCATCTTCTCCTCCCAGTGGCACGTCAAATCTGGTGCGCTGACGTTAGATCAT
Organism: Hyphomicrobiales bacterium; assembly: GCA_900465665.1. Lineage (GTDB taxonomy): Bacteria > Pseudomonadota > Alphaproteobacteria > Rhizobiales > Rhizobiaceae > Rhizobium. The sequence continues at coordinate 190,130 of UBJO01000016.1, read as the reverse complement.
ACAATTACGATGTCAACATATCTTCGATATGTATCAGCTATCTTGATTTAATTGATTAGGCTCGCAGCCGGATCATCCGATAGGACAAAGGCGCAATCTTCGCCGTCAGCTTTCCATCGGCGAATACCGAACCGCTCGCCTTGACCGGCACCACGTTGTCTGGTTTTTCGGCCGTGTTGGTGATGGTGAGATCCGAATGCGCGACGACTTGGTCTTCGATGACCTTGAGGTTGCCGAATTCGAGAAGGCTGGCGTCGAGATCGACCGCTTCCGTGCCGTGGCGGTTGACGATGAAGAAGGTGACGGTCTTGGCATCCTTGCCGTGGACGGCCGAGACGTCGAGATACGGCACGCTGCCCACGTCCTCGACGTCGTAAGCCGGGCTGTCGACCATCAGCTTCAGCGCCGTGCCGCGACCATAGACCGAAGCAAAGTAGTAGGGATAGAAGATCGTCTGGCGCCATGCGGCACCGCCCGGCGTCGTCATGATCGGAGCGATGACGTTGACCAGCTGCGCAAGGCAGGCGATCTTCACCACATCGGCCCGGTTGATGAAGGTGTTCAGGATGCAGCCGACCTGTAGCACGTCTTCGAAGTTATAATCGTCCTCGAGCAGCGCCGGTGCGTGCGGCCAGCCGTTCGCACCGGCGAGCGTTGCCTTGTCGCGCTCTTTTGAGTGGTACCAGACGTTCCACTCATCGAACGAGATGTAGACGTCCTTGGTCGAGCGCTTCTTCGCCTTGATATAATCGATGACGCCGGCAACCGTGCCGATGTAGTTGTCGAGCTCGATGCTGCGGGCGAGATAATTGGCTGTGTTCTTGGCGCGGTTCTCGAAGTACATGTGCAGCGAGATATAATCGACCTCGTTGTAGGTATGATCGAGAACGGTCGCTTCCCATTCGGGATAGGTCGGCATGTGGGCGTTGGACGAGCCGCAGACCACGAGTTCCAGCGAGCTATCGAAGGCGCGCATGGCCTTTGCTGTTTCGTGCGCCAGGCGGCCATATTCGTCGGCCGTCTTGTGGCCGATCTGCCAGGGGCCGTCCATTTCGTTGCCAAGGCACCAGAGCTTGACGTCCCATGGCTCGGAGCGGCCGTTGGCGATGCGCTTGTCGCTCCACTCGCTGCCGCCGGGATGATTAACATACTCAAGGAAGTTGCGGGCTTCATCCAAACCGCGCGAACCAAGATTGACGGCCAGCATCATCTCGGTCTTGGCCGATACGCACCATTCGGCAAATTCGTGCATGCCGACCTGGTTACTTTCCGAGGTGTGCCAGGCAAGGTCGAGGCGCGTCGGGCGGCTTTCCTTTGGGCCGACGCCGTCTTCCCAGTTGTAGGCGGAGACGAAGTTGCCGCCGGGATAGCGCACGATCGGAACATTGAGTTCCCTGACGAGATCGATCACGTCCTTGCGCATGCCGTTTTCGTCGGCGGTTGCATGGTCGGGTTCGTAGATACCGGTATAAACGGCGCGGCCCAGATGCTCGATAAATGAGCCGTAAAGGCGCGGGTCGATGTCCGAGATCGTGTATCTGCTGTGCGCGGTGACCGCAGCCTTCATGATATCCTCCACTATATCACTGATTGTGATCTATATCACAATTTGAGGTGAATAAATCGGAAGGCTTGGGCGGGGTCAAGGGGCAAAATTCACAAAATCGGCACAGCCTAGCGTGTTTTGATACGCAGCAAGATGTCCTGGTCGTAGTTGCCGAAGCCGCGACCGAAAATATTGATGCCGCCAGGATGCTTGGCGTCGTCACGGACGCCGATGCGCAAGCGAATCGAGTGGTGTTCGTCGAGCCTCAGGTCCGAAAGCGCCACGTCGGAAATTCGCAATCCGTCGACGAAAGCGCCATCGTCGTTGATGCGGAAGCTCTTCAGTTTGCCGTACTGCGAACCCTTCAATTTCCACCAATCCGGCGTGAAAACCCCGCGTTTATCGCCGAAATCGCCGGGAGATGTCCAGGTACCGACGTCAATGCCATTTACTGTGAGCGTGATATCGGAGGGCCAGTCGGCGCTGGTGCCGGGCACTTCTGAGCTCAGTTCCATGATGAACTCGATCTCGCGGACGCGAGTGTTAGTCAGCCTGGCATTGTTGGGAAACTGGTATTCGACATGTCCCCGCGTGAACCAGATCAGCGCCGTCTTCATGCGATCCGGATCAAGGAACGTGTTGGGCACGTCGAGCAGGCCGATGATGCCATCCACGGAACACAGACCGCAAGGTGCGGTCACATCGTAGCTGGTGTAAAGGCCGAGCGGCATCGCCACTTCGATCGCATCCGGTTCGGTTTCCTTGATTTCATTTTTGAAGACGACGAGAATCTCGTCATAAACGCTGTAACAGACCTTTTGGTTACCCTTGCGCGCCTTCTGGGTCTCGGTGCGGATCAGCCCCGCCTCTTCCAGCATTTGCACGTTGGTCGATACACTGGACTGCGGTAAATCAAGTATATCGGCGATTTCGTTGACGTTGAGCGGCCCTTTTTCATGCAGGAGCTTCAACACCGAAACCCTTGCCGGCGATGCCAGCCCCTTTAGGATTGGCATGCCCTCCTCGGGATCAACGACAAGAAAGTTGCGGCTCATTTTGATCCCGTGCGCGGACGATGAAATGCGTATTGCTGTTGTATATCGAATATTTTGATTTATTCAATTGCCCAAGCAGAAATCGCCTGCTTGTGGATGTTCCCGCACAAATGTCACAGAGCTACGAACCACACTGCTCTTTAAAACATGTCCGAGCCGACCAGCGCTCGACCGGGCGCGCATACCAGTCGTTTTCATCCAGTCGCCTCGGGTGGCGAGTGAATTGCTGAACGATAGAGGCGTCGTGCCGCTGTAATGCGCCTCTCGCGATTAAGGTCGTTGATAAAAACCTGCCCTCGTGCGGACGCCCGAGCGCGTGGCGGCGGAAACGCTCAAAGATCAATATGACAGTCGAAGCAGGGTGTCAGCTTTGACCTGGGTGTCCAGGCAAAGCTAGTCAGACGTCGAACCCGCAATGGTTCCTTAAGCATCCGTCGCAGAACCCCGTGCCGCCCGTCACGGCGACGAAATTGCAGCCTGTGTCTACGACCTCTTGGACAAAAACCGGAATCGGCGCTGAGGTCATCATGATTGGTTTTCACCTCGTGATAGCGGGATGTCTTCTGGTAGATATGGCGCTTGGCTTTCTTGTGACCTCGTCGCAGATGTGGGCGTCGGTCTTGGTGGGGGTAAGCCCTTCGCCTAGCCGGAACGGTTATCGTGTTCACAACGTAGAGCGCGGGATGGCCCGCGCTCAAGCACATATCTTCTCCCTCGCCGATCGAATGCAGCGAAGGAGAACGTACCGCAGGTTATCGCTATATCAGTTATCGGCAACGGGTGACCGTCATCCGTTCGGCCGAATGACGACCTTGACGCATCCATCCTCCTTGTCGCGGAACTTTTTATAGGCGTCAGGCCCCTCTTCCAGCCCGATGCGGTGAGTGATCAGGAATGACGGATCAATCTTCCCCTCCTCGATCAAGTCCATGAGCGGCTTCAAGTATCGCTGAACATGAGTCTGGCCAGTCTTCAACGTCAGGCCTTTGCCGACGAAAGCGCCAAGAGGGGCTGGAACTGCCGGGCCGACAAATACACCTGGTAGTGAGACGACGCCTCCGGGACGGCAAGCCATGATCGCCTGGCTTAGAGCATATGGGCGCTCGGTTGAGGTCAGTTTTGCCTGCATGGTTTCCATCATGCTTCCTGTACCGTGGCTTTCCATACCGACTGCCTCGATCACGGCATCAGGGCCTTGGCCGCCGGTCAGTTCCAATATGCGCTGCTGGAGGTCGGCGTCGGTATAGTCCAGCGTCTCCGCGCCCGACTGCCGTGCGAGTTCCAGTCGCTCGGGCACAGTGTCGATGGCGATCACCCGCTCCGCCCCGAGTAGAAACGCAGACTTGATCGCAAAGAGCCCCACCGGGCCACATCCGAACACAGCAACCGTCTGGCCGTGCTGGATGTCGCAGTTCTCGGCCGCCATGTAGCCTGTCGGGAAGATGTCGGAGAGGAACAGGACCTGTTCGTCGGAAAGCCCATTAGGAACCTTGATCGGGCCTACGTCTGCATAAGGTACACGCAGATACTGCGCCTGCCCGCCGGGGAAGCGGCCGTAGAGTTCGGAGTAACCGAACAGGCCCGCTGTCGGATAACCGACCTGCTTGGCCTGCTCGGCACCGTTGGGGTTCGAGCGCTCGCAGAGCGAGAACTGGCCCCATTTGCACTGGCGGCATTCTCCGCATGAAATGGTGAATGGGACGACGACGCGGTCGCCAATTTTGAGTTTCGAGTTGCCGCGGCCGACTTCGACGACTTCGCCCATGGTCTCGTGGCCCATGACGTCGCCGGCATGCATACCGGGCACAAAGCCGCCATAGAGATGCAGGTCGGAGCCGCAGATCGCGCAGCTCGTCACCCTAATGATCGCGTCGCGGTCGTCCTGGATGATTGGATCATCGACCTCTTCGCAACGGATGTCGCCGCTGCCGTGCCAAGTGAGTGCTTTCATTTCGTTGTCCTCGTTGAATTGCGCTGCGTCGAGATCGGCTCAGGGCTGTCCGCCGCCGCCCGCCGCGCCGTAGACTTGTCCAGTCGCGTAGCTCGCTTGTGGGTCGGCCAGTTGGACATAGATCGAGGCAAGTTCTACCGGTTGGCCGGGGCGACCCATCGGCGTGTCGCCACCGAACTTCTCGAGCTTTTCCATGGTCGCGCCACCACTGACCTGCAACGGCGTCCAGATGGGACCGGGCGCGACACCGTTAACGCGGATGCCCTTCGGGCCGAGTTGCTTGGCCATCGACTTGGTGAAGTTCATGACCGCAGCCTTGGTCATGGCGTAGTCGACAAGATTTTCCGACGGATCGTAGGCCTGCTCCGAAGTCGTCTGGATGATGACCGATCCAGGCTGCATGTGCTTGAGGGCAGCCTTGGTCAGGAGGAAAGTAGCGTAGATGTTTGTCTTCATCGTCGCGTCGAAGGCATCGTAGGTGATGTCATTAATCGACTGCGCCTGCTGTTGCCGTCCCGCGTTGTTAACGAGGATGTCCAACCCACCGAGCGCGCTTGCCGCGTCTTCGACCAGTTTTTCGCAGAAGGCATGGTCGCGCAGGTCCCCGGGAAGCGCGACGGCCTTGCGCCCCTCCTTCTCGATCAGGGCGATGACGTCCTTTGCGTCCGGCTCTTCCTCCGGGAGATAGTTTATTGCGACGTCGGCACCCTCGCGCGCATACGCGATCGCAGCCGCGCGGCCCATGCCGGAGTCGCCACCCGTGATCAGAGCTTTGCGCCCGGCAAGACGGCCGGAGCCTTTGTAGGAAGTCTCGCCGTGATCTGGCTTCGGGTTCATTTTTCCTGCAAGGCCGGGAAACGGCTGACTCTGCTTTTCGAACGGCGGCTTGGGATACTTGGTGGTCGGGTTTTCCATTGGAATGAACTCCTTCTGGTGGAGGGTCTGGGCTATTGAAGGAAAAGCGGAGGCGGCGAGCGCGGCGCTCGCTGCTGCAAGCACGGACCGTCGTGTCGTGAGCAGGTGGTGGCGCTGCATAGGTTTCCTTTCAAAGGACGATCAGACGCCGGATATCGATCGGGTCAGAAATCTCAGCCGTCTTGAGATATTGAGCTTTTGACAATGAGATCGCTCCGTTGCGGGAAACAGCACAACCTCCACGAAGAGAGCTTGTTCCGAAGAGAAACATCGGTTTCGACCTCGTTTCGATAGCAAGTCCCTCTCGGTGACACTGGCACGGAATTTTGCGTATGGGGCGAGGAGCGCCGTTCACGCCTAAAACCGAAGGAAATCGTGGATCGCTGCCGCTGGCTTACCACGTGATGGCCGCTGTCGATGGCAAAGCAGGTCATATTCGATGCCAACTCGAGCCATATCGCCACCGCGTCACCGAAGATTTTTCGAGCTCTTGAACTGGAAGGTGCTGCCACCCCCAGTCTTGCAACTATCGATCGACGGCGAACGTGAGCTATCGAAATTACATCGCTTCGGCCTTCCGCGATCCGCAGTTCTTGTGTACGACGGTCGGAAAAACACTCGAGGTAATCTGTTGGTTCGAATGACTCCAGACAAACAAGCCGGTCTCTCTAGCCGATTTGCTCAACGAGTGCCAAATCTACAAGAAGATGCGGACGTATTTCTCGAAGCCGAGAGCTTTGGTATGTTTGCGCCGCTCGACGACGGAAATCTCTTGGCCCGTTTTGCTCTGACCAGCGACGAGACATTTGATGTGTCGATGAATCCCATCTGCGCACTGCGCTTGGCCGCGACTATCCTAGATCAGTTGAGTAAGTCTGGGGACTACATTATTGATTTGTCGATATTTGAAGCAGCAAGCGGGGAGCAAACGGCACGCATTCGCTCATCGGCAGCTTCATCTCTCCTGCCCGCAAGGTGACCAAATAGCCTCGATAACGCGAACACTCATCGCGCCTGCCGATAAAACGAGGAAGACCGCTCATCGCTGAGCGAGGCTTTCACCTCTGTCGGAACCCGTCAAGCGGAGGACTTGAAGTTGGCGAACTGTTAGGAGTTCGCAGAGGCACATCGAATGTGATCATGGGCGAGCATTTTCTTGTTCCTCGTATCGAAGCCAACGATGAGACCAATCTGGGGAAAGACTACTCCCTCAGTGACGTCGACGCCCTTTTGGCCACGGTCATTCCAACTTGCCCCTTCACTGACGATGACAGGCTGGTCCCACTGACATGGGCCGCGGAAATCGCCAAGATCATGCAGGGAGACCTCTTGCGGCTATCGATTTACAGGAGCTGGAGCGTGTATGGTTAATTGGGAGCCTGCTCTTGCGGCTGTCAGACGTCATGGCTCAATGTGGACGCCTGGACTGAGGATACCTCCCGATCAGGGAAGTGGCTTACGATCGAATACTAAGTTCAAGGCAATTCCATCCTTCGCAGAGAGCGACGACCTGGAAAGCGGGGTCTTCAACCTCGAAGACTTCCTGCATCGAGCCAAGGCATATGTGGTAGCAAGCCAGCGCCTACGGTTACTCCGGCATCTGTTATACAGCAAGATCGCTTACCATCGCGATCAATGAGTATCCCCTCGTTGAGAAGACGGTGTTTTTAAAAGTTTCGTGACTTTTCTGCGGGACACACCCAGCTTGTACATGCGTTTTCATTCCCGGCTAATTTTACCGGCTGCGTTTGCGTCGTGGTCATGATCCCATGCTAAGAGCGAAACATCGCAACATGGGGTCGCCGCTCTTGAAAACGACGTTCCGCACGACATTCCTGCTTCTCGCCGCGCTGGCGCCGACGCTCGTGGCAGCTCAAGGCTGGCAGAACGACGGCCGGGGAACCTCTATCTGGAGCGCGGCGCCGTCCGAGGGGCAGTGCAATCTCAGCCAGGCGAAGAACCTCGCCAGGCGCGCCGGCATCATCCGCACCAATGTCGTCTACCAGGACAACGATACGCTGACGCTCCGGGGATTGACGGAATGGGGCGAACGGCGCGACATCATATTCGCCAATATCCGCGGCTGCCCCGAGATCGGCTTCCAGGATGTGCTGCCGTTGGATCAACGTCAGCAACTGCCCCGTCCAGAGCCACCGCCAGTTCAGAGACGCTAAAAAAGTCCCGCGGCTGAACCGCGGGACTTCTTGAGGCCGTGACCGGGAGAGAGTTGGTCAGGCGGCCTGAACCTTGCGGGCTGTGCGCGCCCAAGCCGGCAGCCAGTCGCCATGCGCAGCCAGCAGTTCGTCCGTCATCGCCCAGATCTGGTCAAGGTCGAGTTCGGCCGCGGTATGTGGGTCCATCATCGCGGCGTGGTAGATATGATCGCGATTTTCAGTCATCAGCGCCTGAACCGTCAGTTCCTGAACATTGATGTTGGTGCGCATCAGCGCGGTCAGCTGCGGCGGGAGATCGCCGACGAAAGTCGGTTGGATGCCGGATGCATCGACCAGGCAGGGAACTTCAGCGGCGCAATTATGAGGCAGCGAGGTGATGCAGCCATTGTTGCGGACGTTGCCGTAGATGACGGAGGGTTCGCCGGTCCAGACCGAATTGATGATCGAGGACGCATATTCCTTCGACTGCTTGACCTCGATCTTGTCGGCCGAGCGATAGGCTTCCGCCTGGCCCTTCCAGCGTTCGATCTGCTCGATGCAGCGCTTCGGATATTCATCGAGCGGGATGCCGAACTTTTCGATCAGGTCCTCGCGGCCTTCCTTGATGAAATAGGGTGTGTACTCGGCGAAGTGCTCGGAGCTCTCGGTAACGAAATAGCCGAGCCGGGTCAGCATCTCGTAGCGCACCTTGTTCGGGCAACGCGGATTCCAGCCCGGCTTTGGCGCACGTCCCTCGCGGTAGGCGCGCACGAGATCCGGATAGAGATCCTTGTAGGAGCCGTCGGGCTGGCGATGCTCGAACTTCAGGTAGAAAGCCATGTGGTTGATGCCGGCCGAGCGATAGCGGATATCCTCGTAGGGGATATCGAGATCGTGGGCGAGCTCCATCGCCGTGCCCTGCACCGAGTGGCAGAGGCCGACCTGCTTGATCATCGGATATTTCTCCGCGATCGCCCAGGTGTTGATCGCCATCGGGTTGACGTATTGAAGCATGATTGCTTCCGGGCAGACCGCGAGCATGTCTTCGCAAATCTTCCAAAGGTGCGGCACGGTGCGCAGGCCGCGCATGATGCCGCCGACGCCGAGCGTATCGGCGATCGTCTGGCGCAGCCCGAACTTCTTCGGAACATCGAAGTCGGTCACCGTGCAGGGCTCATAGCCACCGATCTGGAAGGCGACGACGACGAAGTCGGCACCTGTCAACGCCTTGCGCTGGTCCAAATAGGTCTCGGCCTTGGCTTTTGCGCCCAGCGTCGAGATCAGCTTGTTGACGACGATGGCGCTTTCTTCCAGGCGCTGCGCATTGATGTCCATCAGCGCGATGGTCGCGCCAGACAGAGCGGGCCGCTGCAGCACGTCGCCGATAATGTTCTTCATGAAGACGGTGGAACCAGCTCCGATGAAGGTGATCTTGGGGTTTCTTGCCATAATATCCTCCGGCATTGGCAATCAGGCTACCTCGAAAGCGGCTTTGACGAGCCGTTCGGTGTAGGCAGTCTTGGGATTGGTGAGAACTTCGTTGACGGGTCCCTCTTCCATGATCTTGCCATGCTGCATGACAATCACCCGGTGGCAGAGGGCACGCACGACTTTCAGGTCGTGCGAAATGAAGAGATAGCTGAGGCCGCGCTCGTCCTGCAGCTTGCGCAAGAGCTCGATGATCTGCGCCTGAACCGAAAGGTCGAGCGCCGACGTCGGCTCGTCGAGCAGGATGAATTCCGGCTCAAGCGCGATGGCGCGGGCAATGGCGATACGCTGGCGCTGGCCGCCCGAAAATTCATGCGGAAAGCGCGACAGGATATTGCCCGGCATGCCAGCCGCGATCAGTGCCTCGCGCACGCGGTCCAGCCGCTCGGCCCTGGTCGCGCCGAGCTTGTTGACCACAAGCCCTTCCTCGATGATCTGGCCGATTGTCATGCGCGGATTGAGTGATGAGAATGGGTCCTGGAAGACGATCTGCATGCGTGAGCGCAGCGGCCGCATTTCGGTGCGCGACTTGCCGTGGATCGGCTGGCGGTCGAAATAAATCTCGCCATTGTCGGCATCGTTCAACCTGAGCAGAGCCTGTCCGAAAGTCGTCTTGCCGGAGCCGGATTCACCGACGAGGCCGAGCGTCTCGTGCTTGCGCAGCGTCAGCCCCAGGCTGTCGACTGCCACCAGCTCCTTCAGCTCCGGCTTGAAGAAGCTGCCGTGGCGCATCATGAAGGACACACGCACGCCCTTGGCGTCGAGGATGACCTCGGAGCCCTCCGGCAGCGGGTTCGCCTGGCCGCGCGGCTCCGAGCTCAGCAAATGCTTGGTGTAGCTGTGCTTCGGATTGGCGAAGAGCCTTTCGGTCGTGTTGTGCTCGCGCATCTCGCCGTGCTGCATCACGTAGACATAGTCGGAGAACTGCCTGACGACGGTGAGGTCGTGGGTGATCAGGATCACTGCCATCCGCATTTCCTTCTGCAGGTTGCGGATGAGATTAAGGATCTGCGCCTGGACCGTCACGTCGAGCGCGGTTGTCGGCTCGTCGGCGATCAAGACATCGGGTTCGTTGGAGAGTGCCATGGCGATCATCACGCGCTGGCGCTGGCCGCCGGAGAGCTGGTGCGGATACTGCTTCAGGCGTGCTTCGGGATCGGGGATCTGCACCTGCTTCAAGAGCTCCAGCGCGCGCGCCTCCGCCTGCTTCTTGCTGACCTTGCGGTGGACGCGGATCGCCTCGATGATCTGGCTGCCGATCGTGTAGATCGGGTTCAGCGAGCTCATCGGCTCCTGGAAGATCATCGAAATCCGGTCGCCGCGCAGCTTACGGCGCTCGCGCTCTGGATATTTCAGGATATTGGCGCCGTCATAGTCTACGGTTGATTTCGGCGCGACGACGGCGCGCTTCGACAGGAGCCCCATGACGGTTCGGGCCGTCACGGACTTGCCGGAACCGGATTCGCCGACGATCGCGATGGTTTCCCCGCGGTAGAGCTGGAAGGAGATATCCTTCACCGCTTCCACGGTTCCATGCTCGACCTTGAAGTTGACACCGATGTTGCGGGCGTCAATGACCGGGCTTTCCTTTTGCGCATCGTGATCGAAGCGCACGGGCGGGGCAAACGAGTTGACGAGTGCGAGAGCCATGTTCTTCACCTCAATCAATAGGGATCGACCGCGTCGCGCAGACCGTCGCCGAGCGCGTTGAACGCAAAGACGGTGACGAGCACGAAGCCGACGGGAGCGAGGATCCAGGGATAGGTGCCGATCACCGAATAGTTGGCGGTGTCCTGCAGCATCAGCCCCCAGGAGATCAGCGGCGGCTTCACGGCAAAGCCGAGGAAGCCGAGAAAGGATTCGAGCAGCACGACGCTCGGGATGTGCAGCGTGACGGCAACGATGACGTGGCTCATCACATTCGGGAAGATGTGCTGGAAGATGATGCGCCGGTCGGTGGCCCCGACGGCCATCGCCGCACGGACGTAATCGATGCGGGCGAGCGCCAGCGTCTTGCCGCGCACCTCGCGCGACATCTGCGCCCAGCCGAGCGCCGACATGACGACGATGACGAAGGCGAGGAACACATTGGTCGGCGCCGTCACCGGGATCAGCGAGGTCAGCGCCAGATAGAGCGGCAACTGCGGAAAGGCGAGCACGATCTCCACGAAGCGTTGTACCCAGGCATCGAACGAGCCACCGAAATAGCCGGAGACCATGCCGACGGTAGTGCCGATGACGGTGACGATAAAGACGACAGTCAGCGCGATGGTGAGCGAGATGCGCGAGCCGATTATGGCGCGGGAGAGAACGTCACGACCGAATTTGTCGGTGCCGAGGAAGTGTACCGGCTGCCCATCGACGGAACCGAAGAAGTGGCGGTCGGTCGGGATCAGGCCGAGAAGGTTGTAATCCGAGCCCTTGACGAAGAAGCCGAGTACGCGCGGATTGTCGTAGTCCGGGCCGACGATCGGCTGGAACGTGACCGGATCGAGCTCCTCGGATTCGCCGAGCGCATAGACGCGCGGCGGATAGGTGAGATTGCCGTCCTTGTCATGGAAGCTCACCATTTGTGGCGGCGCGAAGCCTGTATCGGTAGCCTTGGGGTCCATCGGCGCAAAGAAATCGGCGAAGACGGCCATCAAGAGGAGCAGGCCGACGAGGACGAGGCCCATCATGCCGGTCCAGGAACGGCGCAGGCGACGCCAGACCAGCGACAGATAGCTTTCGTTGCCGTTATGCAGACCCTTGACGGTCTCTTCGTGCGGTGGCGGGGGAGCGGAATCGAAGGCGAGCATATCAGGCTCCTCCGTACTGACGGACGCGCGGGTCCAGCATGGCAAGCAGCATGTCGGCGATGATGTTGCCAACAACCAGCGTCGCGGAAAGAACCATCATGAAGGTGGCGGTGACATAGACGTCTCCGACCGCCATCGATCCGACGATCGCGGGACCGACCGTCGGTAGCGAGAAGATAATCGCCGTCTCGATCTCGCCGGTCAGCATGTAGGGAAGCACGACGCCCTGGTACATGACGAGCGGGTGCAGCGCGTTGGGCACGGCATGGCGCATGACGACGGCGCTGCCGGACAGACCCTTGGCCCGGGCCGTCTCGACATATTGCGCGTTCAGCGTATCTAGGAGATTGCCGCGCATGACGCGCATGTTGTAGGCGAGCCCTCCGAACGTGGCGATCGCGACGACAGGCCAGACGTGGTGGACGAGGTCGGCAAACTTCGCCCAGGACCACGGCGCACCGCCATATTGCGGCGAGAAGAAACTGCCGATTTCCGAGACGTTGAAATGGAACACCATCAGATAGACGATGATCAGCGCCATCAGGAAGCGCGGCACCGTCATGCCGAGGAAGGAGATGCCGGAGAGCAGGCTGTCAATCCAGCTATACTGGCGGGTGGCCGCCCAGATGCCGAAACCGATACCAAGGATCGACGCGAATATGTGACAGACCAGCGCGAGAAGCAGCGTCCGCGGCAGGCGTTCGCCAACGACGTCGGCGACCGGCTTGTTGTAGAACATGCTGTAGCCGAAATCACCCTGGGTGATGATGCCCTTGATCCAGGCGAAATACTGAATGACCATCGGCTGGTCGAGGCCATGCGCGACGCGGTAGGCCTGGGCCTGCGCCTCGGCGGCTTCGAAGGACGCGCCGCTCTGGTTGATCAGCTGCGATCGGATGTAATCGGCATAGTCGCCCGGCGGAGCCTGGATGATCGCGAAGGTCACGATGCTCAGGATGATCAGTACGGGGATGACGGACGCTGTGCGCACGAGCAGGAAGCGTAACATCGGGCTCGTTTCTCCTTGCTGCCAGTCGCGCCTTTCGGTGCGGCCGGCTTGTTGATCTTGCCCGGCCGCGCATCACGCGCGGCCGGTCCGTTTCTTCGGGAGGAGAACTTAGTTGATCGGGCCCTTTTCGCCGGGCTTGCCGGGCAGCTGCTCAGGGAACAGCTCGTACTTGCCCTGCTTGTCGGCAGCCACCCAAAGGCGTTCGCGGATGACGGAATCTTCAGCCCAGTTGAACATGAAGATCGGCGTTCCCGCTGGCACGTTCGAGAAGCGCTTGTTGATGATCAGCGCACCCGGATACTCCGTGAGGCCGACCGTATCGACATTCTCGGTCGCGATCTTCTGATACTGCTTCATCAAGGCGACGCGTTCGTCATTGTCCTGGCTGGTGCGGAACTTGTTGACGATGTCGACCAGCTGCTGCTCGTAGGGCATCAGATCGACCTTGTCGTCCTTGCCGGCGCGGTGTTGCCAGCTGGTGCGCGGTCCAACCGGAGCGAGCTGCTCAGTGTTCTGCACCACGGAGGCCAGTTCCGTCGGGTTGCGCTGGATCAGCCAGTCGAAACGACCGCCGTAATGAGCGTCGTCACGCTTCGGACCATCGAGGGCATTGAGAATGACCTTGATCCCGAGCTTTTCCATCTGCCCGACAACACCTTCCGCGAGGCTCTTGTCGGTGCTGTAGGTATTATTGACGAGCAGCACGATTTCGAGGTTCTTGCCGCCTTCGGTGCCGGCGGGGAAGTTCACGAAGCCGTCGCCGTCGGTATCCTTCAACCCGACCTTTTCAAGCAGTGCCTTGGCGCCCTTGAGGTCGAACGGATAATAGACGACGGAGTTGCGGTCGTAAAAGCTCGTGCCCGAGGACAAACCACCTGGATAGATCGCCGTGAACGGACCCTTGACGAGCGAGTCGCCGATCGCCTTGCGATCGAGAGCCATGGTGACCGCCTTGCGGAAGTCCTCGTTGCGGTTCAGCTCGCGGATCGCCTGGCTGCGCCCATCCGGTTCGCCCCAGCCATTGGCCGAGAAGTTCATGCGCAGGTTGTAGCCGATCAGGCGCGGGCCGAAGGCGAGACGGGCGGGCGCCGTCTTTTCGGCGGCACGCTTCAGCGATGCCACGAAGTTTTCCGGCTGCTCAAGGTTCGAGATGTCGCCGGATCCGGCAACGGCCTGCACGTCGCGGTCCGCCCAGGTGGAGAGCTTGTAGTGCAGCTCGTTGAGGTAAGGCAGCTGGTTGCCCTTCTCGTCCACCTTCCAGTAGTAGGGGTTGCGGCGCATGACGATGATATCGTCGGGACGATACTCGACCGGCACCCAGCCGCCCATGACGGGCATGTTCATGTACTCCGGCGGGAAGGCATTCTTGAACTGATCGTAGGTGTTCTTGGAATATTTCGGATGCTGGGGCTTCAGGATATGTGATGGGCCTGGGCAGAAATTCGGATAGGCCATCGTGTAGAGATACTGCTTCGGAAACGCTTCCTTGAAGGTCCATTCGACGGTGTAGTCGTCGATCTTCTTCAGCGTGGTACCCTCGCCGAAGGCCTCGGGCGAAGCGCCACCGCCGAGCGGCGAGACGTTTGGATCGACGACCTCGTCTTCCCAGTAGAACATGATGTCGTCGGCGTTGAAGGCAACGCCGTCAGACCACTTGGCGCCTTCGATCAGGTGCATGGTGAGCTTGTGGCCGTCCTCGGACCATTCCCAGCTCTTGGCGAGGTTCGGAAGGGGCTCGGTGTCCTTGGCTTCGACCTGGAAGAGAGGCGCGGTGCGCGTCAGGCATTCGGAAAGGCCGATATCGATGCCGCCCCAGCCTTGAGTCTGGCCGGCGCCGTAGTTCCAGCCCTCAGGCCGGCCGCCGATGACGTGGCGCAGCGTGTCGCCATAGACGCCGATGCCATCGACCATGTTGTCGGTCTTGAAGACCAGCGGCTCCTTGGGGAGACGATCCTTAACGGGAGGAAGCTTGCCGGTATCGACAAAGTTCTTCTTCACCCAATCCGGCTCGTTATACGAAGGAAGCGCCTTGAACTCTTCAATGGAGTCTCTCGATACGTAATTGATCTTGCCTTCCGCCGGAAACTGCGGCGGAACGGGCGGTGTCGTCGGCTCGGAGGCGTAGGCGCTCAAAGCCTGGACCGAGACGCTCAGCGCCAGTCCGGCCAGAATGCCAAGGTTGCGGTAATGTCTCATCGTCTCTCCCTTTGTATCGGGACGCTTGTCGGCTGCCCCGGTTCTCCTCAACGACCCGGAAACGGGCTTGCAGCGATGGTATCCCCTCCTTGGAACGCCAACGCCACCCGTCCACCGGGGGAACTTACACCGCCTGCTTGAGCGCCGCCTTCTCGGCGCGGAGCTCGTCGATCGAGCGGACGTTGCGGCGTGCCGCACCTGCCCATTCGCGGGTCTTTACGGTCGACTTCGCCAGACGTTCCTTGGCGGCCGGGACTGCATCCGCATATTGCGGCAACCAGCGCGCCTGGGCGACGACCATTTCATCGACCATCTGCCAGACTTCTTCCGGTGTCGCGACCGCGCCGACCAGCGGGTCGTGCAACACTGCGAGCTTCAGAAGGTCGATGTCGCCGCTGATGGCGGCGTGAACCGACATGCGCTGGACGTTGATCGATGCCATGCAGGTCGCGGCACAGGCTTCCGGAATGGTGATACCTGACACCATGTTAATGCCGAAGCGATCGACGAAGCCGGGCGATTCAATGATTGCGTCAGAAGGCAGGTTGGTGATCACGCCGTTGTTCTTCAGGTTGAAGTGACCGCGATAGACTCGGCCGGTTTCAAGCGCTTCTAGAATGTGGCTGGCGTGCTCGTTAGAGCGCTTGGCCGGATCCATCGGCTTTTCGGCCGAGGCGAGGAACTGCGGGAATTCCGTCTCGAACCAGTTGCGGGTTTCAGTGGAGTGGCGCAGATAGCCGCCGGTTTCGCCATGGATCCAGTCGGACATGTCGATCCACTTGGTGATTTCATCCAGCCGCTTGCGATACCAGGGAAGGTATTCCGAAAGGTGGCCGTTGCTCTCCGTCGAATAAACGCCGAACCGCTTCAGGACGTCGATGCGCAGCTTTTCCTGCTGCGAGAAGACAGGATGCGCCTCGAAGGCGGCGACCAACTCATCCTTGCCGATCTGGCGCCCGTTGAGCTTAAGGTCGACGAACCAGGTCTGGTGGTTGATGCCCGAGCAGATGTAGTCAAGCTCGGAGACCGACTTGGCGCCGAGCACTTCGGCGATCTGTTCGGCGCCGTGCTGGACGCCGTGGCAGAGACCGACGGTATCGACCTTGCCGTATTCGATCGCGGCCCAGGTGTTCATCGCCATCGGGTTCGCATAGTTCAGGAACTTAGCGCCCGGCTCCGCGACTTCCCGGATATCCTTGCAGAAGTCGAGGATTACGGGGATGTTGCGCTGGCCGTAGAGAATGCCGCCAGCGCAGATCGTATCACCAACGCACTGGTCGATGCCGTATTTCAGCGGGATCCTGATGTCGTCGGCATAGGCTTCGAGACCGCCGACGCGCACGCAGCTGATGATATAGCGTGCGCCGGTCAGCGCTTCACGGCGGTTGGTGGTCGCCGTCACCTTGGTCGGCAACTTGTTTGCGGAGACGATCGTGTCGAGGATCTGCTTGATCATCTGCAGATTGTGCTCGCTCGTGTCCGTGAGCGCGAACTCGATATCCCGGAACTCCGCAACGCACAGAATGTCGGTGAACAGCTTTTTCGTGAATCCGACGCTGCCTGCGCCAATGATAGCGATTTTGAAACTCATGATCCTAGCCTCGATGCGATTAGAATGTCGGGACTGGATAACAGGAAGAAGAATAGGCCGCGGACTTGCGTCCGACACCGAAAAAGGCCAGAAATCCGGCTTATTCTCCTCCCCGCCGCTCCATGAGCCCGGCGGCGTTCTCTCTCTTGGGGCGGATTATGCGTAAAAAATTCCGGGCCGCCAGAGAAGGATTATGCTTTCATGGGTAATTCTGTGCTGCAGGATTTGATCGACCGCGGGCCGTCCATGCGCACGGTTTCGCTGCCGCGCGGTCGACAATCCCTGCACACCATGCCGACAAGCACCGGTTACGAGGTGCGTGAGAATGCCACCTATGACTGGGACGGCCGCAAGCGCGGGCAGACGCCTTTTACCGTCTTGCAGCATACGATCAGCGGCGCTGGCAATCTGCGCTACGAGAATCGCGAGTTGCGGGTGAAGGAGGGCGAGACGCTGCTGGTGCTGGTGCCGCACAATCACCGCTACTGGCTGGAGGATGGCGATCGCTGGGAGTTCTTCTGGATCTCAATGAACGGCGAGGAGGCGCTGCGCATCCACCGGTCCATCCTCGCCGTCACCGGGCCAATCTTGAAACTGCAGCCGCAGACAATCGAGCACCTTGCCGATTGCAGCCTGCGGCTTATCACTGGGGGCGAGACGCCGGGATTGGCATCCTCCATCGCCTATGAGGCGGCGATGGCGCTCTATGACGACGTGTTCGGTTCGCATCCCGTATTCAGCGAGGAATACCGGACCATGCAGCACGTGATCGATTACATCACCGACAACCTGGAAAAGCCGCTACCGGTAGAAGACCTCGCAAGGGTGGCCGGCCTCAGCCGTGCGCACTTCTCGCGCATGTTCGCCGCAAACGAAGGCCTTCCCCCGGCGGAATACGTGCTGCAGAAGCGGCTGAAACGGGCCGTCAAGCTGCTGACGAAAACCGCCCACATGCCGGTCAAGGAGGTCGCCATCCGCTCGGGTTTCGAGGATGCCAACTACTTCTCCAAGGTGTTTCGCCGCGTCTATGGCACCAACCCGACGGAATTCCGCACCACTGGCATGTATGCCAGTGTCGGCAAGCCGCGCTGAGATCAATCGGACCGGATCAGTCTGTAGGCTTTCCCGCTGCGGCGCCGTGATCCGCGTCCGAGGGCGCCGGTGCGGATGGCAGCGGCCGCGACCCGACATAATAAGCACAGCCGCCGATAACCAAACCGACGAACAGCGCTAGCCATATGCCGGGGCTTGCCGCCAGATAGAACACCACATAACCGCCGGCCATGCCGGTCAGCGCCATGGCTTTGGCGCGCATCGATATCGCGCCCTGGTCGCGCCATGCCCGCAATGTTGGGCCGAACGTTGGATGGTTCAGCATCCAGGCTTCGAGGCGCGGCGACGAGCGGGTGAAGCACCAGACGGCCAAAATCAGAAAGATGGTCGTCGGCATCAGCGGCAGCAGCGCACCGATAAAGGCGAGGAGCAGCATCAATATACCAAGGACGAAATATCCTGCACGCAAAGTGTAGGCGGTGACGCGGCCGGGTTTCACAGACATCTTCCGGTTTATAGAGGGCTCGATATCCCTTTCACGACAGCGTCGCGGAATGCAAGGGCATAGCCAATTTTCCGGTGACCCGCGCTATTCCGCCGCTTCGCGCAACGCCAGCGGCTCTATGTCCTGCAACTGATCGGCATCGGGGAACAGATTGTGCCTCATACCGACCAATGCCATCAGGATTTTCCGCGCCGTCGACGACCTGACCGGGTCGCGTAGGGCATCGATCGCGGTATCGACCGCCTGCAGCAGCGATGCGGCTGGCTGCGCCTCAGGCTTGCGCCGTCGTTCCGTGTAGAAGGACGCAACGGCATCGAGGACCTCGTCCACGGTCGCGCGCTGATCGGCAAGAAGCAGGCCCTTGTAAGCCTGCAGATCGACGACGCTGGTTCCGACGCGCATGTCCTTCAGCATATCCGCCTGGATGACGGCGGAACCTTCCGTGATCGAACCGAGACGCGGTACCATCAGCGAGAGCCGATCCAGCATTGTATAGAGTAGAGCCTGAGGATCGCGCTTCTGCGACTTGCGCGCCACCGCGGCGATATCCGTCCACGCCGACTTCAAGAGCCGGCGCGCACTCCACTCCGCGCCGACCGATCGGACCACGGCGGCAATGCCGATCGCCATCAGCGTTCCGAGGATGGTCGAGAGATTGGTGTTCAAAAACGAGGCGAGATCGAAGCTGGGCCGCGATTGCAGCGTCAGCATGGTCGGGATGTTGGCGGACAAGGCCATGCCGAGCAGGAAGGTCGACGGCCGGGCGATCAGCACGCCAAGCGGCAGGAAAAAGAAGCTCAGCGCCAGCACCAGCGAGGAAAACCCGGTGAGAACAGGCATGACCGCGAAGACGAAGATGAAACTCAAGACGATCGCGTTCATGCTGAAGATCGTGAACTTCCGGATCATCGGCGTCGGATTGTCCATGGCGGCGAAGAAGCAGATGAGGATGCCGGCGATCACAGGCGCGCCGGCGCCGCTGCTCCAGCCCGTCATGATCCAGAAAATGGTTCCGAGCACGATAGCCAGCGCCGCCGAGAAGCCGGAGAAGAGGGCCATGCCGTAGTCTTTGTGAGTAGGGCGCGTTGTCGCCTGTGCAAAACCGGATGACTGCATTCTTCGGGCAGATCGTGATCCCGAGGCAATATCCTGACGCAGGGCGACGCACTCTTTCCATATCTCCAGGAGGTCGCGCAGCCGGGCGGCGAAGTCGAGCACGAGGAGGTCCTGCCAACGGCTTGAGGATTTTGCTTCGGCCTCGATATGCTCAAGCGGAGCAAGGAGTTCCCGGTAGCGCTCCGCGGACATGGGCTCTTTCGTCCGCATCCACTTCCCGGCATCGGCGACGAGCGCCTTAACGGCGGGTGCGTGCTCATAGCCCGTCCTTGCGAGTGCGGCATCCACGTCCACGAGGCCGGAAACCACCGGCAGGAGTGTGATCATCAGCCCCTGCAACTCTCGCGAAGCCCCGACGAGATCGCTGTGGCTTGAGGTGTCGTAGGACACGTGGGTTGTGAACATTCTGATATCGGCGGCCTCTGCCGCAAGGCGGCGAGAGGTCCGCACCAGTGCGGGATCCTCGGGGCGCCTGTCGAGCGCTGCCGAGATCAGAACGGAAGCATCGCCCAGCCAGGCATCGATGCGCGCTGTCAGCACCGGCCCGGCGTGGCGCGGGAAAACCACTCTGTTGATGACTGCGGCGCAGATGATGGCGACGAAAATCTCGATGACGCGCGAGGTGGTATAGGTGAAGACCGTCTCCGGGTTATTCACCAGCGGAAAGCTAGTGAGCGCGGTCGTATAGCCGGCCAGCATGAACCCGTAGCTGCGCGGCGTACGGTCAAGCAGGCTGATTGCGAGACAGAAGGCGACCCAGAGCGCGATCGCCAAGGTCAGCAATTCCGGCGCATTCACGAGATTGGGCACGAGCACGATACTCATCGCCCCACCCACCGCCGTACCGACCAGGCGATAGACCGCCTTGGACGTGCTTGCGCCGGATAGCGGATGCGCAACGATATAGACGGTCGTGACAGCCCAATAGGGGTTGGGCAGGTCAAAGCACAGGGCAATGAACAGGGCCAGCATGGCTGCCATGAATGTCTTTATCGAAAAGACCATGTCCCACGTATCGGGGAGCCAGGTGAGCTTCTTGCTTGTCATGAAAAACCGGAGGGAGCGCAGCCGCTCGCCATGAATTAGATCGCTTGCGTACTATTCGCATACGAATTAAAATAAAACAATATGCTTTACTGCGCGACCGCGCGCCTTTAGCGCTCTTCCAACGAAGATCGGCGCGGGGAGGACAGGCAGGATGACGAGGCACACAAAAACCTTGAGCCGCAGGGCGGCGATCACATCCAGCCTGCTGCAGGCAGGAAGCATCTGGAAACGGATGGCGGAGAAGGCGTTGGCCGAAGACGGAATTTCCGCATCGCGCGCCAATCTGCTCATTCTGGTCAGCCGCTCGGGTGGCGGCGTGCGCCAAGTGCAGCTTGCCGAGAGCCTGGGGCTCGCCAGCCAATCACTGGTCCGCCTGCTGGATGAGCTGACAGCCAGCGGCCATATCGAGCGCAGGGACGATCCCGCCGACAGGCGCGCCAAAACCATATGGCTCACCCGAGAGGGACAGGAGCTGGCCGATCGCATCGAGCTCGTCGTGACGTCATTGCGAGAAAAGGTGCTTCGGAACATCGACAACGCTGACATCGAGGCGGCCTACCGCGTTCTCGATGCCATCGTACGGGCGAGTGGCGAAAATTCTACTACAGATTGACCTCAAGAAGAAATGATATAAAACCGTCACAAATAATGAGAACAAAGCGGCCAATATCGAATACGTTCTTCAACTATTGCTGTCATTAATGCAACAGCAAGCGAATCAAATAGAAAATTTCAGTCAATACATCATTTTGACTGCACACATTTTATTTGCCTGAATATTTGGACTGCTATAAAAGACATTACAAATAAAAAACACCACCCCGGAAACGCCCTTCAAGTTACCTGCAGCATGATGATGTCAGGATTGAAGAAGATGAAGGCCGCAACCACGAGTATCGATCCGAGGGACCGTAAGATACTATCTGTATCGCGTATCCTGGGTTATGCGTTCGCATTTATGCTGATCTTCATCATCGCGATGGCGATGATACCGAACCAGTTCTTCATCGTCTCGACACGGGCGGTGATCAACGCACCGGTGCAGATGATCGCCTCGCCCATCTACGGCAGGGTCGATAAGATTTCGCTACAGGTCGGCCAAGTCGTCAATCTCGGCGACGTCATGGCGACGGTTTCGAACCCCAACCAGGACCAGACATCGCTGACCGGGCTCAGGCTCGAGAAGCTGGATTTGACCGAAAAGCTCAACAACACGACGAGCGTGGCTGCCGAGCGCACAGAACAGCTGAACAAGGTCAAGACGCAGATCGACAGCGTCAAGGCCGGCGTGCTGAGCGAGCTATCGGCGGTCATCGTCAATTCCGAATTCAATGTGCAGAACTATCAGGCCCGCCTCGCCGAGCAGGATGCGCTGCTGCAGCGCCAGCAGACACTGCTGAAAAAGGGCCTGATCTCGGACACGAGCCTTGAGCCGCAGCGCCAGAAGCGCAATGCAGCTCAGGCCGAACTTGATTCCGCCAAGGGCGAGCTGCGCCGCAACGAGATTGTACAATCGCTTGTCGGCCGCGATATTTATACCGGCGGTACCGTTGCCGCGAACCTGCTGACGCTCGAGATGCAGCGCACGAAGCTCGCCGGCGACATCGCCGAGGACAATATCGAAATCAACCAGATGACGGAGCGCAAACAGCAGGTCGAAAACCTGATCTCGCGCGAAGAAGGTCGCCTCGGCAAGACCGGCGCGGCCGAAGTCACCGCCGAACGCCACGGCCAGATCGTCAGCGTCGATGCATCCTTCGGCGACTTCGTAATGCAGGGCCAGCCTGTCGCCAAGTCGCTTGACTGCACCGAGGCCTTCGCCGCGGCAGTCTATCGAAGCCGTGACGTTACCGCGCTCGAGATCGGCACGCCGGCGATGGTCAACTTCCGTAGCCTGGGCGTCAAGCGCAGCGGCCACATCTATAAAATCGTCCGATACTTCAACTCCGGCCCCGAGAACCGCTATTTCGCGAAATTCCCGGAGGCCGAGGGACATGAGGTCTATGTCCTCGTCAAGATCGACGAGCCAACCGCCCAGGACGGTAGTGTTGCCCAGCAGAACAACGACAAGTTCTTCGGATGCCACGTCGGCGAGGATGTCATCGTCTCTCTCGGCGAGACCATCACGTCGCGTATCGCGCGGTACTCGATGGCCGTCGTTGCCGGGCTGACATCGCCGGCGAGCATTCTCTCGGCATCCACATCGCTGGACAAGGGCACCGGTCCGCGACTGCCGACTACTAAGACTGCGACACCCTGAAGAGCCAAGCTGAACGTTTATCTGCGTACCGCGAGGGGCGAAAATGAAGGGCATGAACTCGTCAATGGGTGAGGTTTGGCGCGCGGTGGTCGCATCACTCCTGGCCGCCTTATTGTTTGCGGCAGTAATCGGCACCGCGCGAGCCGATGACACAGGCAACAAGCAGCTCGCCTGCTCGATGTGCGACGCGCTGGCCGCCAAGATGACGGGCGAGCCCGAGCAGCCCTTCGTCTTTCGCAGCTTCGAGCCGGCCAATGGCGGCTCGGCGCTGCATCCTTCGCTGGAGAATACCGGCTTCACCTACGACAATGCGCTTGCGATGATGGCGCTTTACGGCTGCCAGCGCACGGCGGAAGCCCGCCGCGTTGCCGATGCGCTGGTGGTCGCGCTTGAAACCGACCGCCACTACCACGACGGCCGCCTGCGCAACGCCTATCGCTCCGGCGCCGTCATTCCGGGCAAGGAAGGCATGCTGCTTCCCGGCTATTGGAGCACGGCAAGCAATTCCTGGATCGAGGACGGTTATCAGGTCGGCACCGCCACCGGCAGCACGGCCTGGGGCGCGCTTGCCCTCCTGATGGCCTATGAGGAGACCAACCAGCAGGCCTATCTCGACTCCGCCCGCAAGATCATGGACTGGATTCACCGCAACACGGCCGACCCGAAGAATGACGGCTATTTCGGCGGCTTTTTCGGTCATGAGCCGACGCCGGAGCGGATGACCTGGAAGTCGACGGAGCATAACCTCGACGTCTACGCCGCCGACAGCTGGCTCGCCCGGCTGGATGCGGGTGGCGACTGGACGCACCAGGGCGACAGCGCGCTGCAGTTTCTCAAAGCCATGTGGAACGAGCCGGAAGGCCGCTTCTATATCGGCAGCGTGCCTGACAGCAATGCACCGAATGTCGGCATGTCGGGCTTGGACGCCGAACTCTGGCCGCTGATCGCGGTTCCGGACTTCAAGTCCAAGGCCGATCGCGTGATGGAATGGACCGACCTGAACCACGGGGTGGAGGGCGGCTACGACTTCAACAACGACCGCGATGGCGTCTGGCTGGAAGGCACGGCGCAGGCGGCGCTCGTGCTCCGCGAGACCGGCCACCCCGAGAAGGCCGAGCCGCTTTTTGCCACCATCGCCAAACAGCGCGAACCCGGCGGCCTCGTCTACGCCACGGAAAACGAACAGCTGACGACGGGTCTGCAGGTCGGGCCGAACTCGGCGCCGGGCGACTTCAAATACTACCGACTGCCGCATATCGGCGCGACCGGCTGGGCCGTTCTTGCCGCTCTCGATATCAACCCCTTCGTTGGCCTGAAAGGCCAGGCGAAGGCCAGCAGCAAGGATAGTCCATGTCCCCCGAAGTAGTCACCTTGTCGGACTCGATTCTCTTCTCTCTGCTGGCGATCGCGCTGATCGTGGGCTGCGCCTGGTTGCTCGACGCCAATCGCGGCAAGGACCGCGTCATCTTCGGCACGATCCTGGTCGTCATGCTACTGAACTATCTCTATTTCCGCATCACAAAGACCCTGCCCGATTTCGAGTGGAGCCCCTACGCCATCTGGCCGCGCTTCTATCTCGGCTTTGAAGTGGTCGTCATCTTCTATACCGTGCTGTCGATCGTCTTCTTCTTCAAGCGGACCGACCACAGCGGCGCCGCCGACGCCAGCGAGGCGCTCATAGCGCAACATTCGCGCCACCCGGCCGTCGATGTCTTCATCTGCACCTACAACGAAGAGCTCTCCATTCTTGAGCGCACCATCCTTGCCGCCAAGGCGATCGACTACAGCAATTTCACGGTCTGGGTGCTGGATGACGGGCGCCGCGACTGGCTTGAGGATTACTGTAACGAGGTCGGCGTGCGCTATCTGCGCCGCAACGACAATGTCGGCGCCAAGGGCGGCAACATCAACAATGCGGTGAGACGCTCGGCCGAGGACACCAACGCGCCCTTCATCCTTATTCTCGATGCCGACTTCGCGCCACAGCGCGGCATTCTGAAACGAACGGTGGGCCAGTTCATCGACACCGAAATCGGCCTCATCCAGACACCGCAGTTCTATTACAACGCCGACCCCGTGCAGCATAATCTGCTGGCCTCGAAGGCGTGGGTCGACGACCAGCGCATCTTCTTCGACGTCATGCAGCCCTCCAAGGACGGATGGGGCGCTGCCTTCTGCGTCGGCACGTCGTGCATCGTGCGCCGTGATGCGCTCGATCTGATCGGTGGCATGCCGCAGGAAACGGTGACGGAGGATATCCACCTCACCTATCGCCTGATGCAGAAGGGCCTGAAGACGCGCTGGCTCAATGAACGCCTCAGCGTTGGCCTCTCGGCCGAAAGCCTCTCGGGATATATCACCCAGCGCTGCCGCTGGTGCCTGGGCACGATCCAGGTCGCGCTCCTGAAGGATGGCCCATTTCTCGGTCGCGGCTACACGTTGATGCAGCGGTTGCACTATTTCCACGGCCTGCTCTTCTGGTTCTGCCGACCTTTCATCCTGCTGCTGATGGCCGCCCCCCTGCTCTTCTACTTCCTCGGCCTGCCCGCCATTCTGATGGAGCCGGAGGCATTCTTTCTCTATGCGCTGCCGATGGTTGCCGGCATGTGGACGTTCCATTCCTGGGTTTCCGGGCGGCGCAGCCTGCCGCTATTCACCGAGGTGTCGCAGATGGTTTCGGCCATCCCGATCACCATCGCCCTCATCCACGCCCTCTTCCACCCCTTCGGCCGCCCCTTCAAGGTCACCGCCAAGGGCGAAGATCGCGGGCGCGTGGAGGTGCTCTACCCGATCGCCGCGACCTTCTTCGCCATTATCGTGCTGACCTTCGTCGGCATGCTCAACGGGCCTCTGCTCAGCACCTATAACGACCTCGACGGCTTCAGCGTCGCCTGGGGCATGGTGGTCATGGTCTACGCCTTTGTGTCGATGCTCGTCTGCATCGAACTTCCCCGCCCGCCCCTCGAAAAGCTTGAGCTTGCGCTTGCGCGCGAAGGACAAGTCGCCAGCGGTGGGCGGGCAGCTATTTGCATGATCGATACGATCTCGGTCGATACGGCCAAGATCACGATGCGCGAGGAGAATGCGCTCAGCCAGATGCGGCTCGGCGACATCCTGATCTTCGCGCCTTTCGACAATTTCGACGTCGCCGGGCAGATCACCAGCATGGACCGGGCGAATTCGGGCCTGTCGCTCGCGATCGTCGCCATCAGAGACCGGCGCGACGATTACGAGATCAAGAAGGGCGCCGAGGATATCAGGCGCAAGATGGTGCAGCGCATGTTCAGCGAGATGCCGGAGGTGATGCCGGCGCGCGCCTATCCTGTGCTCGCCGTTCAGGGGCTGATGCAACGCATGTTCGCACGGCCGGCCGTTCTGGTCGGCGACATCGAGCCCTATACGCTGAATGGGCGCCAAGCACCGCGCAAGTTCCACAAGCCGCGCTTCTTCTCGCCGAAGGTTCCGCTGCTGCAACTTGGCGGTGGCGCCACTCCGCCGGCGGCGGCCGAGTGATCCGGCCTTATTGACGCAAAGAAAAATGCCGGGCCTCCTGGAGGTCCGGCATCTCTGTTAGCGGTAGCTGTTGGGCCGAAGTGGTTCAGCGCCAGCCCAGGGCGGGCGCGACGTGCTTCAAGATCTGCTCGACCACATGCGCGTTGTAGTCCACGCCCAGCTGATTGGGCACGGTCAGCAGCAAGGTGTCGGCCTCGGCGATTGCCTCATCCTTGGCCAGCTGCTTCACGAGGGCATCGGGCTCGGCGGCATAGCTGCGGCCGAAGATCGCCCGCGTCTTCTCGTCGATAAAGCCGATCTTGTCGTCGCCTTCCCCGCTGCGGCCGAAATAGGCACGGTCGCGATCGTCCACCAGCGCGAAGATGCTGCGGCTCACCGATACGCGCGGCGTACGCGTGTGGCCGGCTTCCTTCCAGGCTTCGCGGTAAGCGCGGATCTGCGCGGCCTGCTGCACATGGAAAGGCTCGCCGGTCTCGTCGTCCTTCAGCGTCGAACTCTGCAGGTTCATCCCGAGCTTGGCCGCCCAGACGGCGGTGGCATTCGAGCCCGAGCCCCACCAGATGCGCTCGCGCAGGCCCTCGGAGTGCGGCTCCAGACGCAGCATGCCGGGCGGATTGGGAAACATCGGACGCGGGTTCGGCTGGGCGAAACCTTCACCGCGCAGAACGTCGAGCAGGACTTCCGCATGGCGGCGGCCGATATCGGCGTCAGAGCCGCCCTCGGGTGGCTGATAGCCAAAGTAGCGCCAGCCGTCGATCACCTGCTCCGGCGATCCTCGGCTGATGCCAAGCTGCAAACGCCCGCCTGCGATCAAGTCGGCGGCACCGGCGTCCTCCGCCATGTAGAGCGGATTCTCATAGCGCATGTCGATGACGCCGGTCCCGATCTCGATACGGCTGGTCTTAGCACCGATGGCGGCAAGCAAGGGGAACGGCGATGCGAGCTGGCGGGCAAAGTGGTGGGCGCGGAAATAGGCACCGTCGGCCCCAAGCTCTTCGACAGCGACCGCAAGATCGATGGACTGGAGAAGCGCGTCGCCCGCCGAGCGGGTCCCGGATTGCGGCGACGGTGTCCAATGTCCGAACGAGAGGAAACCGATTTTCTTCATGATATGGCACCGTTGAAGCGTGATTGACGAATTCATGCTTCATCGCACAGTTCGGCGACGGGATACAGCGGTCCGGGTGTGACCACAGTGTCAACGCTTCATCGCGTTGAACGTCAGTTTCACGTCGATAAGTATGGCCCAGAATCGAAAAAGCCTGCCGCGGGAGGAGGTGCGGCAGGCTTTCGAAAAGAACCGAACAACAGCTGGGAGGAGGAGTGCTGCTGTTCCTCAGGCGACCCTGGGAGGAGGAGTGGGGCGCCTGAACCACGAAGCTTTGCGGGAGGAGGTGCATCGCTTCGTTGAAAATGACTATATCCAATTCCTGTTCATTTTCTAGGCATCATTGTGCAGTGCAGCTATGCGCATAACGCATGGAATAAAAATCGACGTGCATGTGAGATGTTTCGCGGGCCAAAACGCGGAAACGCCCGCTGCGATCAAGCGGGCGTTTCCGGATTTGAATGGGTTTTCGAAAGGCTTAGAGCGCTACCGAAGCGCGGGCTACGGCGCGAATATCGCCGCGGTCAATGCCGAGATCGTTCAGTTCGCGGTTGCTCATGCGGCCAAGTTCGGTGACGGTCTGACGGTACTTGCGCCAGTTGTTCAGGCTGCGTGCTACGTTCATGATGATCCCCTTTCCTGAGGTTCGATTGACGTCAGCAACCGTGATTGGCTCCGGCGTCGTTTGATGTCGCTAATATAGGTGCTTCTTTTTGAGCAAAACAGCGACAATGCATCACGCCACCCATGCATGAAATGCAGAGGTCAACCTACCGGCGATATCCGAGAATTACGCCCTGAAGCGATCGAAGGCCGTCAGGCGCCGGATTGGCGGATCGGCGTCCGGCCACCGGTAGATATCCGACCGGAGAAAGGCGAGTTCACCCTCGAGCGCTTCCTCATCCACCTCGACCCACCAGGACTTCGGACGGCCATCGCTTCCGTCCGACCAGCGATAGCCGCGTGCTTTCAGGTGATCCTTCATGTCGAAGGGGCTGTTTTCGGCATAGATGCGGATGCGCGCATGCTGGCTGGCCGCATAGAGTTCCGAAAACGCTGGTCCGGCGCCCGCATTCTGTCCAAGCACTTCGAGCAATGCGAAGCAATCGTCGACCGCGCGATGGCCATCGTGAAAATAGCCCGCCTGGCCTACAAGGTAGCCAAGCTTTGTCCCCTCGAAGCCACGGGCCGACCAATCGATCTCCGCGTTGGAGCATGCCCAGGCCTTGCCGGCGAAAATCTGCGAGAAGGCCTCGCAGAACGGCCGGTCGAAGCCGGCATTGTGGGCGATGATCAGGTCGGCGGGTTCGATCAGGGCTTTCAAAGCCCCAAGATCGATCTCCTGGCCCGCGACCATCGCATCGGTGATGCCCGTCAGCTTGGTGATTTCTGAAGGTATTGTCACCGTCGGCTGTTGCATGCCGCCGTAAACACCGGTCACGTCGCCGATATTGCCATCGTGGTCGAAGCTGAAAGCGATGACGCCGATCTCGATGATCTCATCCTTGCGATGGCTGAGACCGGTGGTTTCGGTATCGAGGATAACACCACGCAAAGGAAAGCCGGGGCGCGGCGTTACTGCGACCGCGCGCGGCTCGAGCTTCTTCAAGATCCGGTAGCGGCCTGTTTCAAGCAGGCAATCGACCATGCCCTGCTCGCTGACATCGCTTGGAGGTTGCCTCTTCAGCGATACCTTGCGCGCCGTCTGTCCGGAGGACTGGCTTGCGCCGCCCGAGAACATGTCGAACTGTTCTGCCATTATCCCTGATCTCTGCCGTCGTCCCGCTTCGCCGCAGCAGCGAACGAATCGAGTGGATTACCCGTAAAAACAATGGGGAAATCGAGCCGATCGGCAAGGGTAATCGGCAATCGGAGATGAGCGGCGTTGCCGAAGCTCATATACACTGTGGACAAAGTGACGGGAGCGGATGGCGTTCTGCGCCGACAAAGAAGGCGGCGCGACTACTCCGCGACGAGCCCGCTTCGCCTCAGAAGCGACAACAGAACCAGCGGGATCAGCGTCGTCAGCACGACGGTGACGAAGGCCATCGCCATGCCGAGCCCGATCGACCCCTGCTCGAACTGCCGCCAGATGAAGACCGAAATCGTCTGCATGCCAACAGGCGCAACCAGGATCGACGCGACGAGCTCGCGGGTGGCGACGGCGAAGACGAGCAGCATCGCCGTAACCAGGCTCGGCGCGATCAGCGGCAGCAGGATGCGGCGAAACGCCGTGAAGGCGCCGGCGCCGCAGACGCGCGCGGCGGCTTCGAGATTGTCGCCGATCTGGTGCAGAGCAGCGGTGGTGTAGCGCATCGGCTGCGGCAGCAGGATACAGCAATAGGCGAGAAGCAGGATAAGCGGCGTGTTGTAGGGCGTGATCGGCAGCACCGGCTGGTTCCACGCCAGGATGAGCCCGACGGCGACAACCACACCGGGCAAGGCGTTCGGCAAGGCCGTCAAAAGATCGAGCATCATGCGGCCACGGAACCTGGTCTTTGCCACTGCGTAGGCCGAGACGGCGCCGAGGATGCCGGTTAGCAAGGCCGTTCCCAATCCGAGCGCGAAGCTGTTGCCGAGCGCCCGCAACGCGCCCGCGCTGTTATCGACGATCGCGGCGAAATTGGAGAAGCCGAGATTGCTAACGGCAAGGCCGCCGGAGATCGTGTTCGACAGCGCGGTGGCCAGAATCGCCAGAAGCGGAATCACCGTGGCAAGCGTCGTCACGAGGCCGAAGAGGATGAGAACCGGAATGGTCAGCATCCCGAGCGGGCGCTTGTCCTTGGCCTGCGGCTTGCCGCCTGTCGTCACATAGGAGCGGCGGGCGAGGATCCACCGCTGCGCCATAAAGGCGGCAAGCGACAAGATCACCAGCATCAGCGAGAAGACGGCGGCACCGGCAAGGTCGATGGGCCAGTCGGAAATGCGCAGATCGATCTCGGTCACCAGCACATCGAAGCCGGAACGCCGCCCAAGTGCCGCCGGCGTACCATATTCCTCGATCGCCGCGGCGAAGACCAGAAGCAGGCTGGCGGTCAGCCCCGGCGTCGAAAGCGGCAGCGTGATGCGCCAGAAGGCGCGCCAAGAAGAGGCGCCGAACACGCGACCTACATCGGAATAGCGTGCTCCGACCGCTTCGATCGTGCGCGAGACCGCGAAATAGACCAGCGGAAACGTGTTGAGCGCCATCACCGTCGTCATCCCCGCCAGGGAAAACAGGAAGGGAGCAAGGTGAATGCCGGTCAACTGTTGTAAGTAGCCGCGCGGCTGCAGCGTCATGATCCAGCCGAGCGTCGCGATATAGGGCGGGATCATGAAGGGAACGAGCAGCGCCACGTCCCAGAAGATAGCAAAGGGCACCTTGAACAAGGCGCGAAAGACGGCAAGCGGCACGGCCAGCAAGGCGGCCGCCAGCATGACGCAGATGCCGAGAATAACCGAATTGCCACCCATCCGCAAAAGCTTGGGATCGGACAGCATCTCGGGAAGGTGCAGGAACGGGGCGGCGAGAGAACTCCGCCCCAGTTCAGGAAAAATCGCCTGGAGGACGATGAAGACGAACGGCACGGCCACGACGACAATCAAACTCGATGTCGCCACCCATGCTATCGGCCCGGTGCCGGCTGCGCCGTTCGCTTTCATGCTCTTCAGTCTCGATTATTCTTCAGTCTCAGTTGCCGGCAGCGAAAATCTTGCCGAATTCCTTCAGCGTCTCGTCACGCTTGCCGTAAACGGCAGCGGCGTCGATCTGCAGAACCTTGAGATCGGCAACCAGCGGACGGTTTGCAGGGATGTCGCTACGGGCAGGCATCAGGTAGGTGGCGGCGACCAGCTTCTGGCCTTCGTCGGACAGCATGTAGTCGATGAACTGCTTGGCTTCATCCTGATGCTTCGACCAGTTGAGAATCATCGCCGGGCGCGGCGCTACGACGGTGCCGGAAGCCGGGAAGATGACGTCGATCGACTCGCCCTTTGCCTTGCCGGCGAGCGAGATGTAATCGACCGCGCCGAAGACGGCGGCCTTTGCACCCTGGAGAACCGGGTTCAGGGCTTCGGCATTGGCGCCGGCGACAACGGCGCCGTTGGCATCGAGCTTGGTGAAGAGGTCCCAGCCCTGGCTACCGGCAAGCGCGGCCACCAGTTCGAAGCTTGCGCCCGACTGCGCGGGATCCGGCAGGTTGACGAGGTCCTTGTATTCAGGCTTTGCGAGATCGGCCCATTCGGTCGGCTTCGGCGTGTTGCTTGCCGGGTTCCAGGCGATGCCGAGCGCGGAAACGCCCTGGGCAACCGCCGTCTCGGACTTGAGGAAATCAGGAACCTTGGCGGCGTTCGGGCTCGTGTAGGACACCAGCCAGCCACGCTTGGTGAAATCGGTCGCCGTATCCCAAGAGGCCGAAATCAGCACGTCGACGACGGGATTGGCGGCTTCGGCTTCGATGCGCGCCATGATCTTGCCGGTCGTTGCCTGGAACACCTCGACCTTGTGGCCGGTCTGCTTGGTGTAGCCGGCGGCAAGCTTCTCGATCAGGCTGCCAGGGCCGGCAGAGTAGACGGTGATGTCAGCATGGGCGACGCCTGCTGCGAGTACGCCGGCGATGAGGGCGAAGCCCGCACCAAAAAATGATCTGCTCATATGTGCCTCCATAAGTGTTTGATATGCTTTAGTTACGCGTGAACCAGCGCATGTCGGCGCTATCGATGGCGAGGTTGACCACCTCACCCGCGACAGCGCGCTGACGCGCCAGGAATGTGAGTTCGCTTGCAGCGGGCCGGGCGCCCAGCGCGACTGTGGTCAAGTAGCCATCACCACGAAACTGCGAGTGGACGACCTCGGCCGTAAAGCCTTCGCCCGATGTCAGGCGCACGGCCTGAGACGGCAGCAACACATGGGTCGCGCCGGCGGGGGCATTGTCGTCCTTCAGGACGATGCCGGTTTGATTGAGGCGAAGACCGCCCTCATCGCGGGCGACGGGAACGACGCAGCCGAGGCGCAGGAACTCCGCAACCTCAGGCGTCGCCGGCGCGCTTACCAGCGTCTCGGGCGCCGCCATCTGCTCGATGACGCCGCCGCGCATCACGGCAACCTGATCGGCCAGCGAAAACGCCTCGCTCTGGTCATGGGTGACATAGATGGCGGTGAGGCCGAGATCCGACATCAAGGCGCCGATCTCGCGCACCATGGTCTCGCGAAGCTCGCGGTCGAGATTCGACATGGGTTCGTCGAAAAGGACGATAGCCGGCTCGGCAACGATGGCGCGGGCGATTGCAACGCGCTGCTGCTGCCCGCCGGACATATCGCTGATGCGCCGGGCGCCGAAACCGCCGAGACCAACCCGCTCAAGCGCTGCCGCGACACGCCGCTCGCAGTCCTTGCGGCCGACGCCGCGCATCTCCAGCGGAAAGGCGATATTGTCCGCGACACTCAAATGCGGCCAGAGCGCATAGTCCTGAAACACCATGCCGAGGCCACGCTTTTCCGGCGGCACGAACAGGCCACCGGCAGCATCGGCCACCACGCTTCCGTTAATCTTTACGCTGCCCTTGGTCGGCGCCAGGAGGCCGGCCACCAGTCGCAGAAGCGTGGTCTTGCCGCAACCGGACGGGCCGAGCAGCGCAAGAACCTTGCCCTTTTCAAGCGCGAGATCGACGTTATCAAGAACGGTGTTTGAGCCAAAATGCAGGCTGAGACCCGACACCGACACGGCGGCTGGTTGTGCAGAAAAATTGGTTATCATGACTATCAACGGAAAGAAATTTAGCCGCTTATAGTCAGACGGAATGACACTTTCGTGACACAATTGTTAACGTGGGATGTATGAGATCACAGAGTTGTGGCCCGGCAAACCGCCCGCATTCGGGCGGGCGGCCGAAATCGGCACAGCTTTGTTTCCGACAGCGGATGGTTCCACAAAGCTTGAGGAAAACCCTCTATCGACGGCGATAGACGAACTCGCCAGGGATAGCCGCCGCATCCGTGTCGGCCTGCAATGTCAGCGCATCGCGCAACGGCGAGCGAATGCAGACGGGATCGGTGGCACTTGCATCGCCGGCAAGCGCCATTGCCTGGCAGCGGCAGCCGCCGAAATCAATCGCCTTGCGATCGCAGCTGCGGCAAAGCTCCGGCATCCAGTCTTCGCCGCGATAAGCGTTGAAGGCGGAGCCGTGATACCAGATATCGGACAACGACTTCTCGCGAACATTGTCGAAGGTCAGCGACGGGATCGTCTCCGCTGCGTGGCAAGGCAGGACCCGCCCCGATGGCGTGACGTTCAGACCGATCCGTCCCCAGCCGCCCATGCATGCCTTCGGATAGGACGAGTGGTGGTCGGCTGGCACGTAGTCGATGACCAGAATGCCTTCCAGGCGCTTGCGGGCCTCGATGACGGTCTTGTTGGCCCGTTCGACCTGTTCGCGCGTCGGCATCAGCGCGGCGCGGTTTCTTTCGGCCCAGCCGTGAAACTGCACGGTGGCGATCTCGATACGCCGCGCGCCAAGCTTCACCGCAAGGTCGAGCATATCGTCCAGCTGGTCCATCTTCTGCTTGTGGCAGACGGCATTGACCGTCAGCGGTATGCCGCTTGCCTTGACCCAGGCGGCGACGGCCATCTTTCGATCGTATCCGCCCTTGTAACCGCCGACGCGATCGGCGCTCGCGGGGTTTGTTCCCTGCAGCGAGAGTTGCACGTGGTCGAGGCCGGCATCGGCAAGCTCAAGCAGCCGCTTTTCGGTGAGGCCGACACCCGAGGTAATGAGATTGGTGTAGAGGCCGGCGGCAGAACCCGCTGCCGTCAATTCGACAAGGTCGCGCCGTGATGCCGGCTCCCCGCCGGAAAGATGTAGATGCAGCACGCCCATTTCGGCGGCTTGCTGAAAGACACGGATCCAGTCGTCGGTCGACAGCTCTTCCTTGATGCCCGTGAGCTCCAGCGGATTGGAGCAATAGGGGCAGGCAAGCGGACAGCGATGCGTTAGCTCTGCGAGCAGTGCCATCGGCGGCGGCGCGACTGAAGACAGCGGAGCGACCGTTTGCTTGACGACCCTTGCCTCGACGCCCATCACAGCACCTGCAGCATGCGACGATTGGCGAGTTCGCGGATGAACGCCAGGACATCGGTCGCGATCTGCTCGCGCGGCGCCTGGAACTCGGCGGCGAAGTCGTCGGCGATTGTGTCGAGATCGCGCTTGCCATCGAGCGCTTCGACGATTTTCACGGCGATCTCGTCGACCGCCATCGCGAGTTCGGGTGCGAGCAGAACGGTCTGCCCGCGCACCGGATCGTGGCGCAAACGCACGCCACGGGCCAGCTTGACGACCATGCTGCCTGATATCGCGACCGTGTCTTCGCTCATCACGCGATCTCCTCGAGCTCGCCGATTACGCCCTCGCGACCGTCCCAGCCACCCGGCGGGATCAGGCCCGGCGTAACATAGGCGAAATGTAGCGCATCGAGCTGCGCCCACAACACCTCGGTCTTGAACGTCAATGCGGCCGCCGCCGCATCCTGCTTTTCCACCGTGTTCGCGTTGTCGAGCACATAGGCAAGGCCGAAGGCAACATCGACGGGTGCCTCGTTCAAACGCTGGCGGAAATAGGAGAGCGCCTGATCGTCGGCGAAGGCATAGTGCTGCAACAGCCCGGCGATACGATCGGCATGGATCTTCGGCGCGAAAAGCTCAGTCAACGATGAGGCAACGGCCTCGATCAGCGGCTTTTCGCGGACGAAGTGAACATAGGCTTCGACGGCAAAGCGCGTGGCGGGCAGGATGCCACGACCGGAGGCGACATAATCGGGATCGAGGCCGACGGCTTCGGCGAGCTTCAGCCAGCGCCGGATGCCGCCACCCTCGGTGAGCCCACCATCATGATCCTCGATGCGCGAGCGCCAGGCGCGACGCATGTCGGCATCCGTGAGGCGCGACATGAAGGCGGCGTCCTTCATGGGGATATGGCTCTGGTAGCAGTAGCGGTTGATCACCCAGGCGCGGACCTGCGTCATTGTGCATCGGCCGCTGTGCAGCATTTTGTGGAACGGGTGCTTGTCGTGATAACGATCCGCGCCGATCGCCATCAGCCGCGCTTCGAATGCCTGCCGGTCAGGTGTTTGCGTCAAAGTCGATCTCCATGCCGTCATGGCCAATCTGGAAGCCGCTCGCCTCGAGCATGTCGCGCTCGGGCCCGGCCCGCCAGATCGGATTGGTGTTGTTGATGTGGACGTAGATTTTCTTGGCGATATCGAGCTTCGACAGAGTGGCGAAGCTGCCATCCGGCCCGCTGATCGCCATATGGCCCATGCGCTGCCCGGTCTTTTGGCCGACGCCGAGCGTGATCATCTCGTCGTCGGTGAACACGGTGCCATCGAAGAACAAGGCGTCGGCGCCGTCGATCCGCTCGATGAGGCGATCGTTGATATGGGCGCAGCCCGGAATGTAATAGACGCGCTTGCCCTTTGCGATCAGCTCGACACCAACAGTCTGTTCGCCTTCCAGCTGAAGCTCGGGCTCGCCGTTCTCCATGAACAGCGGCACCTTGCCGGGCACGGCGAACAACCGTGCTTCGACGCCCGGCAGCAGCGAAAACGACTGCTCGAGCGCTATCGTGTGGCGCTTTACAAAGTTGGGATCAAGCGCGCGGAAGACGGGATTGTCGTCGATGATTTCGGCAATCGCCGCTGTCACGAAGATGTGCAGCGGCTGCTTTTCGCGCAGGATCAGCAGGCCGGCCAGATGGTCGATGTCGCCATTGGTGATCAGCACGCTCTTGATCGGACTGTCGCGCAGCGCATTAGGATGCAGCGCGCTATTGTCGATAATTTGCTGCCTGATATCGGGAGAAGCGTTCAAAATCGCCCAGCTGTTGCCATCGAGGCTGACAGCAAGCGATGATTGCGATTGTGGCCTGACACCGGATGCCGGATCGCGCGCAAGGCGACAATTCTGGCAACCGCAATTCCATTGCGGAAGGCCGCCGCCCGCGGCGGCCCCAAGAACCAGACCGCGAAAGCCAGATGAATCTGTCACGCGCGGACCTCAAACATTACAAATCAAATTGGATTTAGCCGACCTTAGAAAAGGATCGGTTGATTGCCGTCGGCAGGAGCGTAACGGTTGATTTCCATACCGCAGCTGACTTCGATGAACTTAGGGGCGTGCCAAGACATGTGTGTCTCCATTCATGCTGGTTTGTCTTACAAGGGTTCACCTAGGCCCACTCATGCTGCACTGCAATAGCGTTTTCAGCATGGCTGGCCGCCCAATGTCGCAAGGCCATCACAATCGCGAGATCAGGCGGGCAAAGCGGCCAGATTAGGCTGCTGGATCCCATTCAGGTGCCAGACCGTCGGGGCTGACGATGCGGCCATCGGCCTGAGCAAGCGCGTGGATGCGCGCCATGTCTTCATCGCTCAGGGCGAAATCGAAGATCGCGGCGTTCTCAGCGGCGCGGGTCTCCGAGACGGTCTTCGACAGCGTGACGAAGCCCTGCTGAACGATCCAGCGAAGCACGATCTGCGCGATCGAGCGGCCATGCGCGGAGGCGATGTCGCTGAGGACGGGATCGCTCAGAACCTTGCCATCGGCCATCGCGTAATAGGCGGTGAGCGACATGCCCAACTGGCGCGCAGCCTCGATGACCGGGCGCTGATCGAGATAGGGATGATACTCGACCTGATTGTTGGCGAGCGGCCGTTCGCTGAGACGCGCGGCATCTTTCATCAGCGTCGTGTTGAAATTGGAGACGCCGATGTGGCGTGCCTTGCCTGCCTTGGCGACGTCGTTCAGCGAGGCGATCTGCTCTTCCAGGCTGACGGCGGTGTTCGGCCAATGCAGCAGCAGGAGATCGACATAGTCGGTCTTGAGCTTGGACAGGCTTTCATCGACGGAGGCCAGGAAAGCGTTGCGCTCGTAGTTTGCGACCCAGACCTTGGTGGTGAGAAAGATATCGGCGCGGGCGACACCCGACGAGACGATCCCCTGCCCTACGGCAGCTTCGTTGCCATAGATCTGCGCGGTATCGATGTGGCGGTAGCCGGTCTTCAGCACATGAGCGACCATCCGTTCGGTATCGGCGGCTTCCATGCGGAAAGTGCCGAACCCGAGCGCCGAAATGGAGGCGCCATTGGCATTGACGAGTTTCATGAGGATTTTCCTTTCGATAGTATCAGGCCGCGGAAGCGGCGGTCTTGGTTGAAGCAAGCGTGCGGCGGTCGAGCGAGCCGCTCCAGAGCGTGAGAACGAGAGCGCCGACGACGAAGATGGCACCGACCCATGGCGTTGCCCCAAGGCCGAGCGAAGAGGCAACCACGAGGCCGCCGACCCAGGCGCCCGCCGCGATGCCGAGATTGAAGGCGGCAATGTTCAAGGCCGAGGCGACATCGACCGCTGCCGGGCGAACCACGCCGGCAAGCTGCACGACATAGATCTGCAGGCCGGGCACGTTGGCGAAGGACAGGAAGCCGAGGGCAGCCAACGTCGGGATCGTCAGCCAAGGCGACACGGCGGTGAAGCTGAAGATGGCGAGAACGATGGCCTGCGCGGTGAAGAGCCAGGCCAGCGCCTTGATCGGATCGCGGTTGGCCAGACGTCCGCCGGCGATGTTGCCGATGGCGATCGCGATGCCGTAGAGCACCAGGATCAGGCTGACGGCCGAGGCCTGGAAGCCGGTGACCTGCTCAAGAATGGATGCCAGGAAGGTGAAGGTGACGAAGGTGCCGCCGTAACCGAGAGCAGTCATCGCGAAGACGATCAGCAGACGGCCGCTGCCGAGAACCTTGACCTGCTCGCCGATCGTCGTCGCCGGCGCCTTCTTGAGGTTTGCCGGCAGGAGTATCCAGAGACCCGCGAAGGCAATGACGCCGAGGCCGGCGACAGCCGCGAATGTCGCGCGCCAGCCGAAGGTCTGGCCGATGAGCGTGCCGAGGGGAACGCCGGTCACGATCGCGACCGTCAAGCCCATGAACATCATGGCGATCGCTGAGGCGCGCTTGTTTTCCGGAACAAGGTCGGCCGCGATGGTCGAGCCGACCGAGAAGAAGACGCCGTGCGCGAAGGCGGAGAGAACGCGGGCGACGAGCAGGGGCGCGTAGCCCGGGCTGAGGGCGGCCATCGTATTGCCGAGAATGAACAGCGCCATGAGGCCGAGAAGCAGCAGCTTGCGATCGAGGCGACCGGTGAGCGCGGTCAGAACAGGCGCACCGAAGGTAACGCCGAGCGCGTAAACGCTGACGATCAGGCCGGCGAGCGGCAGATCGATGTTGAGATCATTGGCGACGGTGGGCAGGAGCCCGACGATGACGAACTCCGTCGTGCCGATCGCGTAGGCAGCGACCGTTAAGGCAAACAGGGCAAGGGGCATTGTGAATCCATCCAGTGACGATGCCGGACAAGCGGCGATTTGGGATGGCTGGAATATGGACCACTGACATTATCGCGATAAGCGGCTACATTGCCTCAATAGTTATGAATTGAATTCACAGGAGTGAGTTGTGGACAACACCGTCGGCGAGATGGAAGTCTTCGTGCATACAGCGAAGCTGCAGAGCTTTTCGGCCGCCGGTCGCCTGCTGCGCATGTCGCCTTCGGCGGTCAGCAAGCTGGTGAGCCGGCTGGAAGAGCGCTTGAAGACCCGCCTTGTCGTCAGAACCACGCGCAGTCTGCAGCTGACGCCGGAGGGTGAGGTCTATCTGGAGCGCGCGCAGCGTATTCTCGAAGACATCAAGGACGCCGAGCAGATCGTCTCGACAGGCGGCGAGGCCGCGCCGCGCGGACGTCTGCGGGTGAGCGCATCGGTCGCCTTCGGGGTTCGCCATGTCGTCCCGCTGGTGCCGGAGTTCCTGGCCCGCTACCCGAACGTCCAGCTCGATCTTTCGCTGACCGACGGGATCATCGACATCGTCGAGGAGCGCGCCGATGTCGCGATCCGCTCGGGCAATCTCCGGGACACGTCGCTGAAGGCCCGCAAGCTGATGGACAGCCGGCGCGTGGTCGTGGCGGCCGCCAGCTATCTTGAGCGCATGGGAATTCCCGAGAAGCCCGCCGATCTCGACCGGCACAACTGCATGACGTTCAATTTCCGGCAGACATGGGAGGAGTGGCCGTTTCGGGACCCCGCAACCGGGCAGACCTTCTCGAAAGCGGTTCACGGCAATGTCGAAGTGAACAACGGGCCGACCATTCGCAGTCTCTGCCTTGCGGGCGTCGGGCTGATCCGGGTGGGCGCTTTTCACGTGCAGGAGCATATCGACGAAGGCCGCCTGGTGCCGGTGCTGGAAGCGTTCAATCCCGAGGATATCGAGCATATCCACGCCGTCTATCCCGGCCACCCGCATCTTGCGAGCCGGATCCGGGCCCTGATCGACTTTCTCGCCGAACGGATCTAGCCGCGAGCGTCAGCCAACCATGCGAAAACGGCGCACCCGAAGCGCGCCGTTTCCAAGTTCCAATTCCGGGCTCGTATCTTAGAGACCGGTCGTCTTCATCAACTGCTCCGGATAACGCTCGCCCTCGACCTGGATGGCGGCGGCAGCCGTCTCGATCTGCGCGAGATCGTCGGCGCTCAGCGCCACGTCGGCCGCGCCGAGGTTTTCTTCGAGGCGATGCAGCTTCGTCGTGCCAGGGATCGGCACGATCCAGGGCTTCCGGGCCAGCAGCCAGGCCAGTGCGATCTGCGCCGGCGTCGCCTTCTTGTCCTCGGCGATGCGCTTCAGGAGATCGATCAGCGCTTGGTTCTTCTCCATCGCCTCCGGCGTGAAGCGCGGCAGCAGCTTGCGGAAATCGCCTTCGCCGAGCTTCGTGTCCTTGTTCATGGCTCCGGTCAAGAAGCCCTTGCCGAGTGGGCTATAGGCCACCAGCGCGATGCCAAGTTCCTCGCAGGCTTCGAGAATGCCGTTAGTCTCCGGCCCGCGCGTCCACAGCGAATATTCGTTCTGCAGCGCGGCGACCGGCTGCACCGCGTGCGCGCGGCGGACCGTCTGTGCGCCCGGCTCGGACATGCCGAAGTGCTTCACCTTGCCTTCCGCAATCAGATCCTTGACCGTGCCGGCCACGTCCTCGATCGGCACGTTGGGGTCGACGCGGTGCTGGTAGAGCAGGTCGATGACATCGACACCGAGGCGCTTCAGCGAGCCCTCGGCTGCCTTACGGATCTGCTCGGGGCGGCTGTTGACGCCGGCCATTTTGCCATCGACGATATTGAAGCCGAACTTCGTGGCGATCACCACCCGGTCACGCATCGGCCGGAGCGCCTCGCCGACGATCTCTTCGTTGGTGTAGGGTCCATAGACCTCGGCGGTGTCGAAGAACGTCACGCCGCGCTCGACGGCCTGGCGCACCAGCGTCACGCTCTCCTGGTTGCTCAGCGCATGGCCATAGCTGAAGTTCAGACCCATACAGCCAAAGCCGAGGGCAGAGACTTCCAGTCCGCTTTTTCCAATTATCCGCTTTTGCATTCTACGCTCCTTCCGGACGGCATTCGCCGTCTCACGTCGGTATAAAACAGGAGTGCCTCTGGTGCTTCCGAGCGAGCGCTGAGATGCATTCTCACGACCCAACCACGCAGATACCCTGAGCCGTTAAGGTAGCACCGGACCTTGCAGTGCATTAGATCATGATCTCGGCATGGACTTATATTTTTAGATCATAAGTAAGCGGGCAACAACCGATAATGACGCAAGCCCCAAACCGCGGCAGTCCGATCGGAGCCGACCCGCGCGAGGAGAAACAGGGGTGCATTGATGAACCCGCGATTGCGCCTACATCAAGCAGTATTGGCTGCTCCTACCGCACGCCTTTCAGAAGAGAGGGTCATCAATCATGAAGGGATCAAAGACGATTGTGCAAATGAGTGTCCGCGAGCGGCAGGACATACTGGCCGCAGTCGCCGATGCGCTGGAGACCAGTGCCCAAGAGGCATTGATCGAAGGCAACGCGAGTTTCGCCGCAAGCTCAGGTAACCTGGCGCTGACAATCCGCGGCAGCGTGCATGGCCTCGCCAATACCGACCTCAAGGCCGCCGAGTTCCTGTTGCAGCAAGCCATGACATTGATAGAGCAGTTCCGGTTCCGCGACCCGCGCCGGCCCGAGACGCTGACGCTTCATTAAACCCACCGCGATGTTCAGCGGCCATCGTCAAACGTCTGCACGTACTGCTTCAGATGCGCCAGCAACATCCTTGCATAGCCCGGGAGCTGCATCTCGTTCCTGACGCAAACGTACAGTTCGCGGTCCGCCCAGGGCTCCGCGATCGGCACGATCTTGAAATCCATGAAGCGCGCGTAACGTCGCGCAGCACTTTCCGGAATCATCGATACGCCAGCACCCTGCTCCACAACCCGGCACGTTGCTTCAAATCCCGCGATCAGCATCCGAAAGTGCGGCGTGCGACCAAGCTCGTTGGCGTGGCGGCCGATGAACTGCATCAAGGCGGGATTGCCTTGCTGGCCAATCAGCTTGAAATCCAGGATGCGCGGAAACGTGACGCTATCGGACGGCACGTCCAAGTCGCGCGGCGCGATCAGAACCAGACGATCGGGAACGAAACGAAAGCGCTCAAGGCCCGTCATATCGGCTGAAGAGGCGACGATGGCGATATCTGCCTGCCCCTGCTTCAGCAGGTTCACGGCCTCGAGGCTCGGCTTGTCCTCGACGCTGACACTGATATCCGGGCTTGCGGCAAGAAAGGCGCCAAGCGCCTGCGGCAAATGCTCCGCAAGCATATTGGTGTTCGACAGCAACCGGACATGGCCGTTGCGACCATCCGCGAAAGCGTCGAGATCGGCCTCGATCCTGCGGGCATCGTCCAGGATCTGACGGGCATGGCTCGCCAGCATCTCGCCCGCCAAGGTCGGCTTGATTCCCCGCCCCGTGCGCTCGAAAAGATCGAGGTCAAAAGCCTCTTCAAGCCGCCTGAGGCGCGCGCTCACGGCCGCCACGACGACGTGGTTTTGTCGAGCGGCAGAGGTCAGGCTTCCACCGTCGACGGCGGCCAGAAACATACGCAAATCGATTAGATCGAATTTCACTATCAAGCTTTCATTTTTTGTGAAAACTGTTTGTATGACAAATTGATTTTCAAAGGCAGTATAGCGCGGCTATGACGATTGCCAAGTCGCGAACGTGACACATCGACGCATAAAGCCATACCCTCATTTAGAGTGAATATGTAAAGCGATATCAGAAATTTGCTTTTCCAACATTGGCTTTAATCGGCGCTTGTCACAACTAACCCTCGCGGCGACGTGGATCGGCTACGCTCGTGGGAGGTGATGCAAAGCCTGTTGTCGTTTATTCATGCTTGATGAAAGCACGT
Organism: Hyphomicrobiales bacterium; assembly: GCA_900465665.1. GTDB lineage: Bacteria > Pseudomonadota > Alphaproteobacteria > Rhizobiales > Rhizobiaceae > Rhizobium. The sequence goes on along the minus strand of UBJO01000016.1, from coordinate 147,526 downwards.
CGATAATGCACTTGCACACCGCACCCTCTCGGCTTCCCTTCAAACGCCTGCGATTGATCGCACTCTGTCTGTCCGCGCTGGTTTCGATCACTGGCGCAGCCTCGGCGCAAGATCAGACCGCGACGCCAAACGACCTGATCACGAGGGGACGGTATCTCGCGACCGCGGCCGATTGCGCCGCTTGCCATACCGCGCCGAACTCTGGGCAGCCCTTTGCAGGCGGCTATGCGATCGAATCGCCGCTCGGCAAGATTTTTTCGACCAACATCACGCCGTCCAAGACCGACGGCATCGGCAACTACAGCGAAGAAGACTTCGCGCGCGCCATTCGCGACGGTGTCGCCAAGGATGGCAGCCACCTTTATCCGGCGATGCCTTACACGGCCTACGCCAAGCTTTCCGACGAGGACATCTCGGCGCTGTACGCCTACTTCATGCAGGACGTGAAGCCGATCGATCACGCGCCGGAGAAGACCGCGCTGCCATTCCCGTTCAGCATCCGCGCCTCGATGTCGGTGTGGAACCTGCTCTTCCTCGACAAGGACCGCTTCCAGCCGGATGCATCCAAGTCCGCCGAGTGGAACCGTGGCGCCTATCTGGCCGAGGCTCTCGAGCACTGCAGCACCTGCCACACGCCGCGCAATCTCTTCTTGGCGGAGAGCGGAAGCCAGGCGCTTTCGGGCGCGTCCATCGGCTCGTGGTTCGCGCCGAACATCACCTCCGACAAGGTTGATGGCATCGGTGGCTGGTCCGACGAAGAACTCGTGCAGTATCTGCGCACCGGCCATGTCGCAGGCAAGGCTCAGGCGGCCGGCCCGATGGCGGAAGCCATCGAGCACAGCATGCAGCACCTGACCGAAGCGGACCTCAAGTCGCTCGTCGTCTACCTGAAGGATACGAAGCCGATCACCACTGGCGAAGCCACGCCGCGCTACGACGTCGGCAAGCCCTCCACGGCCGAACTCGACCTGCGCGGCCTGCCTGGCCAGGCGATCAACGAAAAGGGTTTCCATATCTTCAGCGGCTCCTGCGCCGCCTGCCATCAGGTCGATGGCGAGGGCAACGACCACTATCCTTCGCTCTTCCACAACACCGCGACCGGCGGCAACAACCCGGACAACCTGATCGCAACGATCCTATTCGGCCTGTCGCGCACGATCGACGGCGTACCGACATTCATGCCGGCCTTCGGCGAGAACGCTTCCTTCACGGATCGTCTTTCCGACAAGGACGTCGCCGATGTCAGCAACTATGTGCTTGCTCATTTCGGCAACGGCAAGATGACCGTCACCGCGGCGGATGTCCTGCGTGTCCGCGAAGGTGGAGAGAAGCCGGTATTGGCCGCGGTTGCACCGTTCATCGTTCCGGCAGTCGCCGTGGCGCTGATCCTCGCCGCGCTCGTCATCGCGCTGCTCGTTGCTCGCCGCAGGCGGCAGCCGGCCCACGCCTGATCGTTTCACCCTTTCTCCCAGTTCTGACTGCCTCATCGAGGATATCAGCGATGCCAATCGACCCGAACAATGCGGGCTCTCTCATGAGCCGGCCCCTCCACCGCCGAGACCTCCTGCGCGCCACCGTGGCCGTTAGCGGACTAGCCGTCCTCTCCTCCTTCGCAGCGCCCGTATCGGCGCTTGCGGCCGACGACGACGTGCAGGGCTTTACCAAGCTCTCCGAATTCCTGACCGGCTACGAGCTCGACCCCGTGCTCGGTGCACGCTTCCTTGCAGCACTCTCCAAGCGCAGCAAGACGCTGAAAGCAGACATCGCGGCCCTGCAACAGGCCGTGAGCCAGTCCGGCGCCAAGGACATGGATGGCTTCCTCGCCTCCAAGCCCGCCGAGCCTGAGATGAAGACTTCCGCGAAGATCGTCTCCGCCTGGTATCTCGGCGTGGTCGGCGATCCACAGGACGCGGAGCTCATCACCTACGAGAAATCGCTCATGTACCGCCCGACCAAGGGCCTCCTTCCCATTCCGACCTACGGTCCCGGCCCCAACGCCTGGGGACCGAAGCCCGGCAGCAAGATCTGACAGGATATAGACAATGGCAAACGACGCATATGATGCGGACCTGATCGTCATCGGATCGGGTGTCATGGGCGGCATCGTCGCCGCACAGCTCGCCAAGGCCGGCAAGAAGGTGATCATTCTCGAAGCCGGCCCGCGTGTCGATCGCCGCGAGATCGTCGAGACCTTCCGCAACGCTCCCGTTAAGCTCTCGCTGGCAAACGCCAAGCTGCAGGGTGCAGGCTCCCCCTTCCCGAGCATGCCCTGGGCGCCATCCACCTATGGCGACTATCTGCAGTATGAAGGCCCGGTGAAATACAACACCTCCTACCTGCGCGTCGTCGGCGGCACGACCTGGCACTTCGGCTCGGCGCTCTGGCGCATGATCCCCAACGACTTCAAGATCCAGTCGCTCTACGGCCGCGGCCGCGACTGGCCAATCGGCTATGACGATCTGGAGGAGTATTACAACAAGGCGGAGCTGGAGCTCGGCGTCACCGGCACCGACGGCCAGGACGAAAGCGGCCAGGGCGGCGGTCCGATGCCGCCGCGTTCCATGCCCTTCCCGATGAAGCAGCTGAATTCCAGCTACATGTTCACGACGCTCGCCGAGAAGCTTGCGGTTGGCGGGTTCAACCCCGTGCTTGAGCCACACGGCCGCGCCTCGCGGCCCTATGGCAATCGCCCGGTCTGCGCCGGCAACAACAACTGCAACCCGGTCTGTCCGATCGGCGCCAAGTATGATGGCTCGATGCACATCGACGAAGCCGAACGCCATGGTGCCAAGCTGCTGGACAACTCGCCCGTCTACAAGGTGGAAGCCGGCGACGACGGCAAGATCACCGCGGTCTGGTACAAGAAGCCCGACAATTCAGAGCACCGGCTGACCGCGCGTTATTTCGTCCTTGCCGCCTATGGCATCGAGTCCGCCAAGCTGCTGCTCATCTCGACCTCGGACAAGTATCCGAATGGCATCGCCAATTCATCGGATCAGGTAGGCCGCAACCTCATGGACCACACCGGCATCAGCATGAACATGCTGACCAAGGAGGATATGTGGCCGGGCGAAGGCCCGACCGAACTGCTGGTCTACCTCAACCAGCGCGACGGCGCCTTCCGCAAGGATTACCCGAGCTACAAGATCAAGGTGCGCAACACGGTACCGACAGCCCAGATGACCGAAGGCTTCATCAAGAAGGGCATTATGGGCTCCAAGCTCGACGAACAGATCCGTAAATACTCGGCCCGCTCCCTCAACTGGGCGATCGACTTCGAACCTCTGCCGCTCGCCGAAAACCGCGTTACGCCGTCGAAGACCAAGTTCGACGCGCTCGGCATCCCGGTTCCGGTGCTCTACTATTCGGTCACCGATTACTGGAACGCCGGCCGCGACAAGGGGCTTGAGGACCTGAACAAGATCGCGCAGCTGCTCGATGCCGAAGTCCTGTCGACCGACGTCAAGTGGCAAAACCGCCAGCACGTCATGGGCACGACCCGGATGGGCGACGACCCGAAGGACTCGGTCGTCGACCGCGATTGCCGTACGCATGACCACCCGAACATGTTCATCGCCGGCACCAGCGTCATGCCGTCGGCATCCTGCATGAACCCGACGCTGACGGGTGCGGCACTCAGCGTGCGTATTGCCGAGCAGCTGATCAAGGAGATCTGATTCAGCGCTCACGAAGGTCTCGGCCGTACTGGTCGAGGCCTTCCCGATCTCAAAACGAAAACAGCGACCGTCTCGCAGGCCGGTCGCTGTTTTCGTATTCGCCGATGAAAGCGAGGTCAGTCGCGATTGGTATAGAGCGCGCTGGAGCGCTCAAGGTGCTTCAAGATCGCAGCTTCCGCGCCATTCGCATCGTTAGCGGCGAGACAGTCGAGGATCTGCTCATGCTCCACCAGCGTGAACTTTTCCTTGCCGGTCCAGATCAGCATGTCCGTGTGATAGGCTTTCAGCCATGCCAGCATTGCCTCGCTGACGGCGACGAAGATCGGATTGCCGGAGATCTGCGCGATGCGTGTATGGAACTGCATATCGGCGGCGATGAATTCTTCCGCGTTGCCGAGCGAGCGGCGCTGCTCCTCAATGATATCGCGAAGATCGGTGATGTCGGCCGGCGTGGCCTTGACCGCCGCCTCGCGCGCCATGCCGCGTTCGAAGAAGATGCGTGAGCTCTTGAGGTGATCGAGCGAGTCGGCAGATTGCGCCAGCATGATTTTCGCCGTCAGGTCCACCTGGCGGAAAATCGATCTTGCTGTCAGCTGCAGAACCTTGGCGCGCTCCCCGTGCGAGATGTTGACCAAGCCCATGTTGGCCAGCGACTGCATCGCCTCGCGGATAGCCGGCCTCCCAACCCCGAAGCGCTCCATCAGCACCCGCTCCGAAGGCATTTCGTCGCCCGGGCGAAGCTCGCCCGAGGTGATCATTCTCTCCAGCCGATCGAAAACCTCATCGGATAGTTTGCGACGCACGATCTGTTCGATTGGCTGATTCATGGTGTCTCGCTGGCTCACAATATCCCTCCTTTATGCATGCTAACGTCCCGGCACGAAAGGCCGTCGTCTCAAATCGGTCTGTGCTCTTTCAAAAAATTCTCATTGCACAAATTGGAATACTCATTATACCAGTTTTACGAGTTGACGCCATGGCAAACTTTCGGCCTGGGCAGGAGGAGCAACGAAACCTCATGATGATCACAGTTACCTACCGCATCGAAACGACTGGCAGTGTCGAGGCCATGGCCGCCAAGATCGCCAGCGATCAGTCGACCGGCACGTTCGTCCCCGTTCCCGGCGAGACGGAAGAGCTGAAGGCGCGCGTCGCGGCGCGCGTTATCGCCATCCGTCACCTGCCCGATGCGGAATACCCGACCTGGCCGGAAGTAGCACCCGGCAGCGGCCCCATTCACCGCGCCGATGCCGATATCGCCTTCCCGATGGACGCGATCGGCACGGATCTCTCCGCACTTATGACCATCGCCATCGGCGGCGTATTCTCGATCAAGGGCATGAGCGGCATCCGCATCGTCGACATGAAGCTGCCTGAAGCCTTCGCCACAGCCCATCCCGGCCCGCAATTCGGCCTGCCCGGCAGCCGCAAGCTCACCGGCGTCGAAGGCCGTCCGATCATCGGCACGATCGTCAAGCCCGCGCTCGGCCTGCGTCCGCATGAGACGGCGGAGCTCGTCGGCGAACTGATCGAATCCGGCGTCGACTTCATCAAGGACGACGAAAAGCTGATGAGCCCGGCCTATTCGCCGCTCAAGGAGCGCGTCGCGGCCATCATGCCGAAGATCCTCGATCACGAGCAGAAGACCGGCAAGAAGGTCATGTACGCTTTCGGCATTTCGCATGCCGATCCGGACGAGATGATGCGCAATCACGATCTCGTTTTGAAAGCCGGCGGCAACTGCGCCGTCGTCAACATCAATTCCATCGGCTTCGGCGGTATGAGCTTCCTACGCAAGCGCTCGGGCCTCGTTCTGCATGCGCATCGCAACGGCTGGGACATCCTGACCCGCGATCCAGGCGCCGGTCTCGACTTCAAGGTCTACCAGCAGTTCTGGCGCCTGCTCGGCGTCGACCAATTCCAGATCAACGGCATCCGTATCAAGTATTGGGAGCCGGACGACAGTTTCGTCGAATCCTTCAAGGCCGTCAGCACTCCGCTGTTCAGCAAGGCCGATTGCCCGTTGCCAGTCGCAGGCTCCGGCCAGTGGGGTGGCCAGGCGCCGGACACCTATAACCGCACCGGCCGCACTACCGACCTGCTCTATCTATGCGGCGGCGGCATCGTCAGTCATCCGGGCGGCCCGGCGGCCGGCGTTCGCGCCGTGCAGCAGGCCTGGCAGGCGGCGGTCGCCGACATCCCGCTCGACGAATACGCCAAGGATCACCCGGAACTCGCGGCCTCGATCGCGAAGTTCGGCGACGGCAAGGCAGCTTGAGACCATGACCAAACCTCTCCTTACCTATTACGGTGACGATTTCACCGGCTCGGCCGACGTTATGGAAGCGCTCGCTTCCAATGGCGTGCCGACCGTGCTCTTTCTCGGCATCCCGAGCGCTGAGACCGCCAAGCGTTTCGCCGATTACCGCGCCTTCGGCATCGCCGGCACCAGCCGCAGCGAAACGCCGGAATGGATGGAAAAGCATCTGCCGGCGATCTTCGAATGGCTGAAGGCACTCGATGCCGACATCTGCCATTACAAGGTCTGCTCGACCTTCGATTCCAGCCCTGCGATCGGTAACATCGGCAAGGCGATCGAAATCGGCAAGGCGCTCTATGGACAGCCTGTCGTGCCTGTTGTCGTCGGCGCCCCGCAGCTGAAGCGCTTCACGGCGTTCGGCAATCTCTTCGCCGCCTACCAGGATCGCTACTACCGTATCGACCGCCATCCCGTCATGAGCCGCCATCCGGTGACGCCGATGTCGGAAGCCGACCTCACCCTGCATCTGGCGAAGCAGACGGCGCTGCCCGTAGCGCTCGCCGATATCGTCACCACCGCGGCTGCCGATGCCGACCAGCGCATCGACAAGACGATCGCGGACCTCGATGGCATCCTGCTGATCGACGTGGACAGCGCCCAGTCGCAGGCTCTCGCCGGCCGTCAGGTCTGGCGGGCCAAGCGCGACGGCGGCCTGTTCACAGCCGGCTCGTCAGGCGTCGAATACGCATTGTTGCAGGCGTGGAAGGCTGAAGGCCTGCTTGGAGAACCGACGACCTTCGCCGAGCCCGGCAAGGTCGATCGCCTCGCCGTCGTCTCGGGAAGCGTTTCGCCAACCACCGAACGGCAGATCCGCAACGCGACCGAAAACGGCTTTGACGGCATTGCCGTCGATCCGCTCGATCTCGTTGGCGAAAGCGGTGACCGCGCCATCGACGCGGCTGTTGCCGATGGCGTCCAGCGCCTGAAGGAAGGCCGCAGCGTTATCCTTCATACGGCACTCGGCTCATCGTCGGACATGGGAACCGATATCGATCGCATTCCCGGCTCCCGCCATCGCCTCGGCTCCGCTCTCGGCACGATCCTGCGCCGGTTGATCGAAACCGAAAAGCTGCCCCGCGCGGTCATCGCCGGCGGCGACACGTCGAGCCACGCGTTGCAGCAGCTGCGTGTGGACGCTTTGACGACCTTGCTGCCACTGCCGCAGACCCCCGGTTCGCCGCTCTGCGCCGCGCACGGCAACTACGCGCCGACCAACGGTCTGCAGATCGCGCTCAAGGGCGGCCAGGTCGGGACCGACGGCTATTTCGCACAGATCCGCGACGGACGGAGGGCTTGAACATGCGCTACTGGGTTGGCACCAGCTTCAAGATGAACAAGACGCTTGGCGAGGCTCTGTCCTTCGCCGAGAAACTCGCGGCTGCCGATGGCGATCGTCACGCGGATATCCAGCGTTTCGTCATCCCGCCCTTCACGGCGGTGCGTGAAGTCAAGAAGGCTCTCGCTGATAGCTCGGTGAAGGTCGGCGCGCAGAACATGCACTGGGACGCCGCCGGCGCCTGGACCGGCGAGATCTCGGCCCCGATGCTGAAGGATTGCAACCTCGACATCGTCGAACTCGGCCATTCCGAGCGCCGCGAGCACTTCGGCGAGACCGACGAAACCGTCGGCCTGAAGGTCGAGAGCGCTGTCAAGCACGGCCTGATCCCGCTGATCTGCATCGGCGAAACGCTTGCTGAGCGCAATGCCGGTGACGCCGATGCGGTACTGAAGCGCCAGGTTGAGGGCGCGCTGGCGCGCGTCAACAGCTCCGACAAGGACGCGGAAATTCTTCTTGCCTACGAACCCGTTTGGGCGATCGGCGTCAACGGCATTCCGGCGACCGCCGACTATGCCGACGAGCGCCACGCGCGCATCGCCGATGTGGCAGCGAATGCGCTCGGTCGCGCGGTTCCGGTTCTCTACGGCGGCAGCGTCAATCCAGGCAATTGCGAGGAGCTGATCACGCAGCCGCACATCGATGGCCTGTTCATCGGCCGCTCTGCCTGGGCCGTCGAAGGCTATCTCGACATTTTGAAGCGCGTTGCCGCGGTCATCTGATCGCAGCGACCAATTCCATCCATCCAGCCCCCGAAAGATTGAAAGGACACGGACCATGAAAATCGCCATCGGAGCGGATAGCGCCGGTAAGCCCTTGCTTGACGTGATCGCCGCCCACCTCGCCACCAAGGCGGGCCTCGAAGTGCACGATCTCAGCCAGGCCGGCTTCTACGCCGACCTGTCGCAGAACCTCGCGCAGACCATCGTCGACGGCCAGCATGAGCGCGGCATCCTGATCTGCGGCACCGGCATCGGCGTTTCGATTTCCGCCAACAAGGTTCCCGGCATCCGCGCCGCACTGACGCACGACACTTATTCTGCCGAGCGCGCTGCAAAATCCAACAATGCACAGATCATCACCATGGGCGCACGCGTGATCGGTCCGGAGCTTGCCAAGTCGATCGTCGACACCTCGCTCGCTTCAGACTTCGACCCGGGAGGCGCTTCCGCAGGCTACGTCGCCGCCATCAACAGGCTCGACGCGGTTAAGTGATACTTATTCTGGGATGGTGATTGACTCATCATACCAGCAACGTTAACAATTTCATCAAAACACGAAGTGAGGAAACATGACTTCCATTGCTCTGTTCGGCGCCGGCGGCAAAATGGGCTACCGGCTTGCAAAGAACCTCAAGGGTTCGCGCTACGACGTTCGCCACGTCGAAATTAGCGATGTCGGCAAGGCACGCCTGAAGGACGATCTCGGTCTCTCGACTGTTGACGTGGACGTAGCGCTTGACGGTGTCGACGTCGTCATCCTGGCCGTCCCGGATACGCATATCGGCAAGGTTGCCGCCGGCATCAACGACAAGCTCAAGGCCGGCACCATGGTTGTCGCGCTCGACGCTGCAGCACCTTTCGCTGGCCACTTCCCGGAGCGCCCTGACCTGACGTACTTCGTCACGCATCCGTGCCACCCGCCGATCTTCAACGACGAAACGGACATGCAGGCCAAGAAGGACCACTTCGGCGGCCTCTTCGCCAAGCAGCACATCGTTTCGGCGCTGATGCAGGGTCCGGAAGAAGCCTACGCGGTCGGCGAAGAAATCGCTAAGACGATCTGGGCACCGGTCATGCGTTCACACCGCGTCACCGTCGAACAGATGGCGATGCTGGAGCCGGGTCTTTCCGAGACCGTTGCCGCTTCGCTGCTCGTCGTCATGAAGCAGGCCATGGATGAGTGCGTCGCGCGCGGCGTTCCGGAAGAAGCTGCCCGCGACTTCCTGCTCGGTCACCTGAACGTACTCGGCGCCGTCATCTTCGGCGAAGTCCAGGGCGTGTTCTCGGACGCTTGCAACAAGGCTATCGAATTCGGCATTCCCGCCCTTATGAAGGACGATTGGAAGCGCGTGTTCGAACCGCAGGAGATCGCTGACAGCATCAAGCGCATCACCTGATACCGATCCCGGGAGGGGGCAACCCCTCCCCTTTCACCGCCCTGCTGGGAACAGGGCTTCTTTTGGGAGGAAACCAATGAGACTGACACGCAGACTGACCGTCGCTGCCTTTGCCAGCGCGCTCGCATTTGGCGTTGCCATGCCCGCTTTTTCGGCGGACCTGATCGCCATCATCACCCCCGCACACGACAACCCGTTCTTCAAGGCTGAAGCCGTCGGCGCCGAAGCCAAGGCGAAGGAACTGGGCTATGAAGCGCTCGTCATGACCCATGACGACGACGCCAACAAGCAATCCCAGATGATCGACACCGCCATCGGCCGCGGTGCGAAGGCCATCATTCTCGACAATGCCGGTGCCGATGCGACCGTTGCCGCCGTCAAGAAGGCCAAGGACGCGGGCATTCCGTCCTTCCTCATCGACCGCGAAATCAACGCCACGGGCGTTGCCGCCGCACAGATCGTTTCCAACAACTACCAGGGTGCCCAGCTGGGTGCGCAGGAGTTCGTCAAGCTGATGGGCGAGAAGGGCAACTATGTCGAGCTCGTCGGCAAGGAATCCGACACCAATGCCGGCATCCGCTCGCAGGGCTATCATGACGTCATCGACGACTATCCGGATCTGAAGTCGGTTGCCAAGCAGTCGGCCAACTGGAGCCAGACGGAAGCCTACGCCAAGATGGAAACCATCCTGCAGGCAAACCCGGATATCCAGGGCGTCATCTCCGGCAACGACACGATGGCCATGGGCGCAATCGCCGCTCTCCAGGCCGCCGGCCGCAAGGACGTGATCGTCGTCGGCTTCGACGGTTCGAACGACGTCCGCGACTCCATCAAGTCCGGCGGCATCAAGGCCACCGTACTGCAGCCCGCCTACGCACAGGCGCAGATGGCTGTCGAACAGGCCGACGCCTACATCAAGAATAAGACTCTTTCCAAGGAAGAAAAGCAATTGATGGATTGCATTCTCATCAACGCCGACAACGCCTCCAAGCTCGAAACCTTCGCGATCGCCAAGTAACGACAGCTTGAGACCACTGGCGAAGAGCGCGATCATCCGCGCTCTTCGTTTCTTATCCTATTCCATAAGATTGGAGTTTCGTGGATGGCGAGGGTCAGAAGCGCGGTTGTGATCGCATTGCTTGCGATGGCACTGCCGGGCTGCAAAATCATCAAAACGCCGACGGCGGAAGAAAAGGCGGCGGAAACCGCCAAGAGCGCCTTCGATCCCGCGGCGAAGGTCGAGGCCATCTGGCAGTCGCAGGCAATTCCCTATCTGCAAAAACGGGCCGGCGAGCTGAAGGACGTCGCGGCGCTTGCCGCGTCGAGCCCTGATCAGGCCGGCGAGAAATACGGCAATACACGCAAACAGGCGAGCGCGCCGTGGACCTATGCGGTCAAGCTGAGCGGCAAGGTCGTCGCCGCCGATACCGCATCGCGCGCGGCCACGATCGATGTGGACGCCGATGGCGACGGCAAGGCCGACGCCAAGGTGCAGATCGGCCCCGCCGTGCGAGGAACGGCGCTGCGCGACACGCTTGAGTTCGTCAATTTCAACGAGTTCAAGAACCAGATCGAGTGGGCACAATTCGGCAAGGCGTTCAACGAGAAGATCAACACCGCCCTCCTGGCGCCCCTGCCGCGCGACGGCCTCACCGGCAAGAGCGTGACGGTCACCGGCGCCTTCCCGCTGCCGGCATCCGGCCAGTTGCCGCTGGTGACCCCGGCCGAACTGACGGTGGGGCCGTAGCGATGAGCGAAACGATCGAACACGACGTTATCCTTCGCCTCGAAGAGGTGTCCAAGGTCTACTCCGGCATCATCGCCGTCAAGCGCGCCGACCTCGAGCTCCGGCGCGGCGCGGTCAATGTGCTGGTGGGCGAGAATGGCGCTGGAAAATCGACGCTGATGAAGATCATCGCCGGCGTCGAGCGGCCAACGCTTGGACGCATCGTCCTCGATGGCGAAACGGTCTCCTTCGATAGCCCTGCCGACGCCCAGGCCCACGGCATCGGCATGATCTTCCAGGAGCTCAACCTCTTCGCCAACATGACGGTGGCCGAAAACATCTTCGCCACCCGCGAGATCACCCGCGGCATTCGCGGCATCGATCACAAGGCGCAGATCGAAAAGGCCAACGCCTTTCTGAAACGGCTGGATGCCGGCATCAATGCCGAAACCATGGTCGAGGACCTGCCGATCGGCCAGCAGCAGCTTGTCGAGATCGCAAAGGCGATGTCGCTCAACGCCCGCATCCTGATCATGGACGAACCGACATCGGCGCTATCTGCGGCCGAGGTCGAAATCCTGTTCAAGGTCATCGCCGAACTGAAGGCGCAGGGTGTCGCCATCGTCTACATCTCGCACCGGCTGGAAGAGCTGATGCGGATCGGCGATTACATCACCGTGCTGCGCGACGGCCAGATCACCGGCCATGCGATGGTTCGCGACATCGACACCAAGTGGATCGTCCGCTCGATGATCGGCTCCGACGCCAAGGACTTCGCCAAGGCGGCCGACCATGAGCTCGGGCCGGAAGCCTTCCGCGCCGAAGAGATCAGCCTGCCGCGCAGAACCGGCGGCCTGGCAGTCGATCACGTCTCGCTCTCGGTGCGCGCGGGCGAGATCCTCGGTATCTACGGCCTGATGGGCGCCGGACGCAGCGAGTTCTTCGAATGCGTGATCGGACGTCACAAGCACTCGACCGGCAAGATCTTCATCGATGGCCAGGAAGTGCGCGCGCAAGACACGACGGGGCGGATCAGGAAGGGGCTTGCCCTCATCCCCGAGGACCGGCAGCGCGAAGGATTGGTGCAGGTGCTCTCCATCGCCAGCAATCTGACGCTCGCCAGCCTCGATCACTTCACGCGGATCTTTCACATCAAGGCCGGTGCCGAAAGGCAGGGCATTAACGACATGATCCGCGATCTCTCCATCAAGGCGCCGAACCCGGAATTCGAAGTCACCTCGATGTCCGGCGGCAACCAGCAGAAGGTGGTCATCGGTAAGGCGCTGATGACCAATCCAAAGGTTCTCCTGATGGACGAGCCCAGCCGCGGTATTGACGTTGGCGCCAAGGCGGACGTGTTCCGCACCATGCGCAGGCTGGCCGCCAAGGGCCTCGCAATATTGTTTTCAACCTCAGACCTTGAAGAGGTCATGGCCCTTTCCGACCGCATCGCCGTTCTCAGCAACGGCAAGCTGGTCGCCGTCTTCGACAGAAGCGAAGCAACGGAAGAGGCTATCATCGCGGCATCGGCCAAAGGTCACGGACACCAGGGAAAGCTCGCGTCATGACGGCGGACACCTCATCCACATTCGGGGCCAAGCGTTCGAGCGGCTCCATTCTCCTCACCCTGATGAAGCTCAGAACCTTCATCGCCCTTTTTGCCGTGATCATCTTCTTCGCGATCTTCGCGCCGAACTTCACATCGACGGCCAACATGATCCTGATGTCGAAGCACGTCGCGCTTAATGCCTTCTTGGCCATGGGCATGACCTTCGTCATCATCACCGGCGGTATCGATCTTTCAGTCGGCTCGATCGTCGGCCTGTGCGGCATGGTCGCGGGCGCCTTGATCCTCAACGGCGTGGAACTGCCGATCGGCTACACGATCTTCTTCAACATCTATGAGATCGTGCTGATCACGCTGGCCGTCGGCCTGGCGATCGGCCTGATCAACGGGTTGTTGATCACCAAGCTCAACGTCGCGCCGTTCATCGCGACGCTCGGCACGCTTTATATCGCACGCGGGCTCGCGCTGCTCTCCTCCGACGGCCAGACCTTCCCCAATCTCGTGGGCAAGCCGGAATACATGACGACGGGCTTCGACGTCTTCGGCGCCGGCCGCATGCTGGGCCTGCCTGTTTCCATCTGGATTCTGATCGTGCTTGCCCTAATTGCCGCCTACGTGGCGCGCTCGACGCCGATCGGCCGGCATATCTTCGCCGTCGGCGGCAACGAGCGAGCGGCGCGCATGTCCGGCATCCGGGTCGATGTCGTGAAGATCTTCGTCTACATGTTCTCGGGCCTGTGCGCGGCGATCGTCGGTCTCATCATCTCGTCCGAACTGATGGCCTCGCATCCGGCCACCGGCGAAAGCTTCGAATTGAACGCGATCGCCGCGGCGGTGCTCGGCGGGACCTCTATGTCGGGCGGGCGCGGCACGATCGGCGGCACGATCATCGGCGCCTTCGTCATCGGCATCCTGTCGGACGGACTGGTCATGATGGGCGTCTCGTCCTTCTGGCAGATGGTCATCAAGGGGCTGGTGATTATTATCGCGGTTGTGGTGGATCAGGCGCAGCGCCGTCTGCAACAGCGCGTGACTCTCATGCAAATGGCAAAGGCAGGATAAGCAATGACGGAATTGAATGGCGCACTCATCGGCTGCGGCTTTTTCGCGGTCAACCAGATGCATGCGTGGCAGGACGTGGCCGGGGCTTCGATCGTGGCGATCTGCGATCGCGACCCCGAGCGGCTGAAGATCGTCGGTGACCAGTTCGGCATCGACAGGCGCTATAGCGATGCCGCCCAGATGTTTGCCGATGGCGGCTTCGATTTCGTCGACATCGCCACCACCGTCCAGAGCCACCGCGCTTTGGTCGAGATGGCCGCCTCGCACAATGTGCCGGCGATCTGCCAGAAGCCATTCGCCAAGACACTCGACGACGCCAAGGCCATGGTCAAGGTTTGCGCCGATGCCGGGCTGCCCCTGATGGTGCATGAGAACTTCCGCTGGCAGACGCCGATCCAGGCCGTGAAGAAGGTTCTGGAATCCGGCGCGATCGGCCAGCCTTTCTGGGGCCGCTTCTCGTTCCGTTCGGGCTATGACGTCTTCTCGGGCCAGCCCTATCTCGCGGAGGGCGAGCGCTTCATCATCGAGGATCTCGGCATCCATACGCTCGATATCGCTCGCTATATCCTGGGCGACGTGGCAGCGCTCAGCGCCCGCACGAAGCGCGTCAACCCCAGGATCAAGGGCGAGGACGTCGCCACCATCCTGCTCGACCACGAAAACGGCGCGACCTCGATCGTCGATGTCAGCTATGCCTCCAAGCTCTCCACCGAGCCCTTCCCCGAAACGCTGATCGAACTCGACGGCACCGAAGGCAGCATCCGCCTGTCGCAGGGCTACAAGCTCCAAGTGACCGGCAAGAACGGCACCGAGGTCTCGGACGTGTCGCCGACGCTGCTCTCCTGGGCATCGCGCCCCTGGCACAATATCCAGGAAAGCGTCTACGCCATCCAGCAGCATTGGGCCGAGCGTCTGGCCGCCGGCGGCGAGACCTCGACCTCGGGCGCCGACAATCTCAAGACCTTCGCGCTCGTCGAGGCCGCCTATGACAGCGCAGCCAGCGGCCAGACGGTCGATGTCAAGGCGATGCTGCGATGAGCACGCCGTCAGACAGCTTCCGGATCTACGGAACGCATGCGCTTGAGCAGAAGCCAGTCCGCCTCACCGCGGGCAGGCTGACTGCTGATCTCAGCGACGGCAATCTGCGCACGATCGCCTATGACGGTGTGGAGGTACTGCGCGCCGTCTCCTATCTCGTGCGCGATCGTGATTGGGGCACCTACGCCCCCGAAATCGCCGACCTGAAGATCGAGCGGGGAGACGATGCCTTTTCGGTCCGCTACACCGCACTTTGCAAGGGACCGGATGTGACCGAACTGGCGATCGGCGTGCGCATTTCGGCGCAAGCCGGCTCGCCACTCGTTTTCGAAGCCGATGCGATCTCCGGCACGGGCTTCGAGACAAACCGCTGCGGCTTTTGCATTCTCCACCCGATCGTCGGCGTGGCCGGCACACCCGTCACCGTCGAGCATGCCGACGGACAGCGCGTCGAGACCCGGTTCCCTGACCAGATCGAGCCGTGGCAGCCGTTCATGAACATGAGCGCGATCACCCACACCGTCATGACCAATGTGACGGCGCGGTGCGGCATGGAAGGCGACGTGTTCGAGATGGAAGACCAGCGCAACTGGTCGGATGCCTCCTACAAGACCTATGTGCGCCCGCTCGCTTTGCCCTGGCCCTACCAGATCCCGGCGGGTGAAACGGTCAAACAGCGCATCGTCCTCGATATTGCTGACAAGCGTCCGAAGCCATTGGCCGCGACAACGACTGGGCATTCGTCGCTGACGACGCTGACGCTCGGCGAGCGTCGCGGGCGCATGCCAGCGATCGGCATGATCGTAACGCCGGAAGAGGCGGACGCCGTGGTCAAGGCGAGCGCCGTGCTCGCTGAGATCAAGCCGCAGGAACTGCTCTTCCACTTCGACCCTGCAGCCGGACATGGAGTGGAAGCCTTCCACCGCTTCGCCGAGGTGGCCAGACTTCATCCCGGTACGTCGACGCTCGAGATCGCGCTGCCGTGCAAGCAGCCGCTCCTCGACGAGACCAGGCTGATCGCTACGCAGATGCGCGATGCTGGCTTCAAGCCGGACGCGATCATCATCTCGCCGTCGGTCGATCGCCAATCCACCCCGCCGGGCAGCAAATGGCCAGAATGCCCGCCGCTCGAGGATGTCTACGAAGCCGCGCATGCGGCATTCCCCGATATCCGCATCGGCGGCGGCATGCTGAGCTATTTCACCGAGCTCAACCGCAAGCGTGTGCCTTCCGCTCCGCTTTCCTTCATCAGCCATTGCACCAACCCGATCGTCCATGCCGCTGACGACCTCAGTGTCATGCAGACATTGGAGGCCCTGCCCTTCATCACCCGATCGGTCCGCGCCATCTATGGCGACAAGCCCTATCGCATTGGTCCATCGACCATTCCCATGCGGCAAAATCCTTACGGAAGCCGAACGATGGACAACCCGAAGGGCGGCCGCACACCGATGGCCAACACCGATCCGCGTCACAACGCTCTCTTTGCGGAAGCCTTCGCGATGGGTTATATGGCAAAGGTGCTGGACGCCGAGTTGGAATGCCTGACGCTGTCGGCTGTGACCGGCAGTTTCGGCCTCCTTGCCGGACAGGATGAGCCTTTCACCGCCGAAGGACGCCGCCCGCTCTTCAACGCGGTCAAGGCACTCGCCGGTCTCGCCGGCACCGAGTGGCGAGAGTGCCTATCTTCCAACCCATCGCGCGTTCTGGCGTTCGCGACGAAGGCGGCGACGGCGTCGGCGCTCTGGATCGTCAACATCACCGGCCAAGAGCAGGAGGTTGATCTCGGACCGCTCAAGCTCTCCGACGCGCTGATGGGCGGCGTGCTCACTCTTTCCCCATATCAGGCGACATCCGTCGCGCTTTCGGATTGATCTTGCGTCTGGAAGGCGTAGCTATAGCCTTCCAGACGCGGCAATCGGGAGGACCAGCGTGAAGACCAAAAAGCTTATCAATGACGGCGGCGCGGCGGTCGACGAAATGCTCGAGGGTATCCTCGTGGCACATCCCGATCATCTCTACGCCATCGACGGATCGCCTCGATCGATCGTTGCCAAAAACGGGCCTCGCGATGGCAAGGTGGGGCTGGTGATCGGCGGCGGCTCCGGCCATGAACCGAGCTTCCTCGGCTTCGTCGGCAAGGGGCTCGCGGACGCGGCCGCTGTCGGCAACGTATTCGCCTCGCCTCCGCCCGATCCGATTATCGAATGCGCAAAGGCGGTCGATAACGGCGCAGGCGTTCTCTTCATGTATGGCAACTACGCCGGCGACGTGATGAACTTCGACATGGCGGCGGAAATGCTTGCCATGGACGATATCGACGTGCGCACCGTGGTGACCAACGACGACGTCGCCTCCGCACCGCGCGACCAGCGAGAAAAGCGCCGCGGCGTGGCGGGCAATGTCTTCGTCTTCAAGGCGGCCGGTGCTGCCTGTGATCTGATGTACTCGTTCGACGAGGTCGAGCGTGTCGCGCGCAAGGCCAACGACCACACCTTCACCATGGGCGTCGCCCTATCCCCCTGCTCTCTGCCGCAGACGTTGCGGCCGAATTTCGACATCGGCGGCGATGAAATGGAAGTCGGCATGGGCATCCATGGTGAGCCTGGCGTCTCGCGCGAAACGCTGAGACCGGCCGATGCTGTCACCGACGAACTGCTCGATGCGATCCTGAAGGATGCAAACATCGCGTCGGGCACGCGCGTCGCCGTGCTCATCAATTCGCTCGGCTCCACGCCGCTGATGGAGCTCTACATCATCATGCGCCGGGTCAAGGCGCGACTGGACGAGGCTGGCCTTATCATTCACACCTCGCTCGTCGGCAACTATTGCACTTCTCTCGAGATGGCCGGCGCGTCAGTCACGCTCATGGCGCTCGATGACGAGTTGCAGACGCTGATTGATCATCCGTGCGACTGCGCGATGTTTCGCAGCGGAAAGGCGATCTGATGGGTGACGTGACCACGAAGGACCTTCAGCGCCTGTTCCAGGACATCGCCGGCGTGATGACCGCCGAGCGGGACAATCTGTGCCAGCTGGACGGCGTCATTGGCGACGCTGACCACGGCATCGCGATGGAGCTCGGCTTTGCGGCTGCAGCAAAGGCAACCGAGGCACTGGACCCTGCCGCTACAGACCCGACGACGGTGTTCAACACCGCTGCCAAGGCGTTCCTGAATGCTGTCGGCGCCTCCTCCGGCCCGCTCTACGCGACCGCCTTCATGCGCGCCGGCGCAGCGGTGAAGGGCAAGGCGACACTTGGCGATGATGATCTGCTCGACGTCTTCGCCGCGCTCGCGAGGGGTATTCAGGACCGCGGCAAGGCCGAAATCGGCGAGAAGACGATGGTGGATGCCTGGGCGCCGTCTGCGGCGGCTTGCGAAGAGGCCAGGGCACGTGGCGACAGCGTGCGGCAATGCCTTTCGCAGGCGTTGCAAGCGGCCGAACAGGGTCGCGATGCGACCAAGGACATGGTTGCCAGCAAAGGGCGCTCGGCGCGGCTTGGCGAGCGGTCACTCGGCCACATAGACCCCGGAGCAGCATCCGCCACCATGGTCATATCGAGCATCAGAAACGCCCTGTCGGCGGAATAGGCGTCCGCTGAACCGCTGTTTCGGCCATCAGGAAACGGGCGACGCTTCGTTGGCGATCCGCCCGTGTTGCCTCAGCACGAGCGCCACCGCGCCCATGACCGTGTCGTCATTGCCCCGGAACGTGCCGACCACGAAGCGAGGCCTGCGCTTTTCCGGCGAATGGGCGGGCGGCGCGATGGAGTGGCGGGCGAAACTGCGCTCTAGGCCATCGATGAAGCTCTCCCCCACCTCCGCCAGCTTGCCGGCGATGATGAACAGGGGCGGATTGAGGATGGTGAAGGCGATTCCCATTCCCCAGCCCGCCATTTCGGCCGCGTCATCGACAAGCCGCGCATATCCGGGATCGCCATTACGCGCGCGTTCGACAAACTGCTCTATGCTGACGGGCGCGCCGAAGGATTGCTCGGCATATCTCAGCAGCTGGAACCCGCCGGCGAAGGTCTCCAGACAGCCGCGATTGCCGCAGCGACATAGCGGTCCACGCGGATCGAGCGACATGTGGCCGAACTCGGCGGCATATCCATGAGCCCCGCGCTGCACCGTGCTGTCGATGACGATGGCGCCGCCGATACCGAGGTCGAACTTGAAGAGGACGAAATTCGTCTCCCCAATGGCGGCTCCCCAGGTCATTTCCGCGAGCGCGCCGCAATGGCTCTCGTTTTCGACGTGGATCGGGCAGCCGAGCTGCTCGGAAAACACATCGGCGATGTTGGTGCCGCACCATGTCGGCAGGATAGAGCCGTTGAGGATCTCACCATCATAGGAGACGGGCGCGGAAATCGCCAACCCTACGCCCAGCAGCTCGGACATATCAATGCCGAGCAAGGCGCATTGCTCCTCCAGACTGGCCCGCACGCGTCTGGCGGCGTCCTCGGGCGTATAGTCTGTATCCATTGCGAACCAGATGTCCGACAATACGGTGTGGGCGAGGTCGCAGATCGCGATCCGGATTTCACCAAGGCCTAGGAGCACACCAGCGCATCGGCCTGCCGCCGGGTTCAGGGACAAGAGCTGCGATGGTCGCCCAAAACCGTTGCTCTTCGTGTCGACGTCCAGAACGACGCCACTGTCCTTCAACTCGGTGAGAAGCGTGGAGACGGTTGACCGCGCCAAGCCTGTCGACTTCACCAACTGTGTCGCGGTCGCGGATCCGATCGCGGCGATGGCACGCACGATGCGCCCTGCCGGCGAGGCCTGATCCTCGAAAAGTTCCCTGATGCCAACCATTCATAGCTCCTCCCCATGAAATAGCCCTGACTCGCCGCGAGGTCGCAACATATTTCTGATCAGAAAATATTGTCGCCTATTTTGCGAGCAAAACCTGTGGCCTCGAAACATTAAGCCCAACTTCGGGCGTTTGTGCAATCGACTTTGTTCATTTACGAAATAAGTCTTGACTCCAATCGGAATTTTCGAGAGTGTGAACATTAGCGGAGAGGACCGCACAAGGGAGGGTTTAATGACGATCAAGACTACACTCATGGCCACGCTATCCGTGCTCGCGATCACTGCGACGAGCCTGAAAGCGGAAGACCTGACGCTCTGGACGCTGAACTTCGACAACAACGCCGCCAACGTCGCGCTCAAGAAGGTCGCAACCGACTTCGAAGCTGCAAACCCCGGCACCAAGGTTGAAATCGTTCAGCGCGCCATCGATGAGCACAAGACCGCGCTGCGTGTCGCAGCCGGCTCGAACAAGGGCCCCGACATCTACTTCAGCTGGGCAGGCCTTGGCCTGGGCGGCGAATATGTGAAGGCCGGCCTCTCGGCGCCGCTCGACAAGTATTACACCGAATACAAGTGGAACGACGAGCTGCTGCCGGCCGCCGCCGCATTCGCCGACCTCTATCCGGGTGGCAAGCATGGCGTTCCCTTCACCTTCAAGGGCGAAGCCGTCTACTACAACAAGAAGCTGTTCCAGCAGGCCGGCATCACCGAAGAGCCAAAGACCTACGAAGAGTTTCTGGCCGCCGCTGAAAAACTGAAGGCCGCCGGCATTCCCGCCTTCACCTTCGGCGGGTCGGTCAACTGGCACGTCATGCGCCTGATGGACGTCATCCTGGAAACAAAGTGCGGTGCCGAAAAGCACGACGCGCTGAAGGCCATGAAGGCGGACTGGTCCACGGAACCTTGCGCCACCGACGCCTTCACCGAATTCGCCAAGTGGACGAAGGATTATACGCTGCAGCCTTTCATGGGCATCGACAACAAGCAGTCCTACAGCCTGTTCACGGCAGGACGCGCGGCGATGATGCTTGAAGGCGACTGGCTGGTCAGCCAGCTGGAAACCAGCGGCGCCAACCTCGACGACTACGGCATGTTCCCGTTCCCGACCAACACGCAGCGCCTCTACGGTTTTGCCGAGTATAACTACATCAGCACCAAGAGCCCGCATCCGGATCTCGCCGCGAAGTTCCTCGACTACTTCCTGTCCACCAAGGTTCAGCAGGATCTTGTCGGCCAGATCAGCTCGACATCGGTCAACAAGAACGTCCAGTACGCGAACCAGAAGCCGCTGGAAGCCGAATGGCTCGATGTCTTCAAGACCTACGGCAAGGTCTACATGAACGGCGACCAGGCCTTCCCGCTTGACGTCACGACCGAGTATTTCCGCGTGATCAATGACGTCGCAGCCGGCAACACGGCACCTGCCGATGCAGCGAAGCAGCTGCAGACGTTCATCGCCGGTCGCACCTAAGTCCTCCCAGGACATCGGTCGGTCCCGCACCTTGCTGGGACCGACCACCGCTCAATCCAATGCCACTCGCCAGACACACGTCGCGCGGAGCAGATACCCATGTCATTGAAAAATCGAACACACGACCCGCGCTTCCAAGCACTCCTGTTGCTCGCGCCTGCCATGGCGATCTACGCGGTCTTCGCGCTTTACCCGATGCTAAACGTCGTGGTCCTCAGCTTCCAGAAGTGGAACGGACTAGATCCGCAACGCCCCTTCGTCGGCCTGGCGAACTACCAGTACATTTTCACGCGCGATCCGGTGTTCTGGGTGGCTTTCAAGAACACCGTCATCTGGACGGTCATGTGCGTCATCTTCCCGCCGATGGTCGGCCTGCTTCTGGCGCTGACGCTCAATCAGAAGATCTTCGGCCGCAACACGTTCCGCGCCATCTTTTATCTGCCCGTCATCATCGCGCCGATCGCCGTCGCAACGATGTGGAAGTGGATGTACGACCCCTTCTTCGGTCTCTTCAGCCAGCTCATGACCAATATGGGTCTGCAGATGTGGATCAAGGACTGGCTTGGCGACCGCAACATCGCGCTCTATTCCGTCTTCATCGCCTATCTCTGGCAGTCCGTCGGCTTTTCGATGGTGCTGTTCCTGGCCGGCCTGCAGGGTGTTTCACAGACCCTAGTCGAGGCCGCCCGGATCGACGGCGCCGGACGCTGGGCGATCTTCAAGCACGTCACTTTTCCCGCGCTTCGTACAACGATGACCATCGTGCTGGTGCTCTCGATCATCTCGTCGCTCAAGGCATTCGACATCGTCTACGGCCTGACCGGCGGCGGACCCGCGCAGTCCACGCAGATGCTGGCGCTCTGGGCCTTCACGCAGGCCATGCAGATCTTCGATTTCGGTAGGGGCGCTGCCATCTCCGTCGTGCTGCTGCTGATCACCATCGCGATCGTCGTGCCGTACCTGCGCTGGACGCAGAAGCATGAGGACACCGAATAATGACGATGACATCATCAGGACCGATCTCTGTGTCTGAAACCATCACCACCACGAACAAGCCCGGCCGTGACCCCGTCCTGATCGGCCTGTGGATCGCGCTGATCATCGTAGCCCTCGTCTGGTTCGCGCCTTTCGTCTTCATCGTCTTCACATCGCTGAAGACGAAGGCTGCGGTGACAAGCACCGGCGCGTTCATGCCGCCGGTCGAGTTCGCATTCGAGAACTACGCCAGTGCATGGAGCCGCGGCAACTTTGCCGAGTCGTTCATGAACAGCGTGATCATCACCGTCTTCAAGGTGCCGCTCGGCCTCGCCATGTCGGCGATGGCGGCCTACGCACTGGCGAAGATCAAGATGAAAGTAAGCAAGCTCCTGCTGCTTATCATCGTCTTCGGAACGATGATCCCCTTCCAGGTGATGCTGGCGCCGCTCTTCACGCTGGTCAATTCGTTCGGCCTGATCGACACCTATCCCGGCGTCATCCTGCCCTACATTGCCTTCGGCGTCCCCTACCAGGTCTTCATCCTGCACGGCTTCTTCAAGGGCCTGCCGAAAGAGCTGTCCGAGGCAGCACTGATCGACGGCGCCACTCACTTCACCATCTTCCGGCGCATCTTCCTGCCGGTCTGCCTGCCGGTTCTGGCTGCGCTCCTCATCCTCGATTTCGTGTCCACCTGGAACGAATTCGCGATGGCGCTCGTGCTTCTTCAGGACCAGCACATGTGGACGCTGCCGCTCGGGCTGATGTCCTTCCAGGGCCAGTTCTCCAGCGATTACGGCCAGTTGAACGCCGCCATCGTGATGACGGTCCTGCCCGCAACGCTCGTCTATCTCATTTTCCAACGGTACTTCGTCTCAGGCCTCACCTCTGGTGCGGTCAAGGGCTGAGCGACCGAAATTTAAAGTTTTTCGAGGAGATCTTTCATGTCCACAGCAACAGTCGAAAAATGGGGTGTGTTCGAAGCGGCCTTCAACGGACCGTCTAGCGGCAATCCTTATCTCGACGTGAGCCTCGACGCCGTCTTCACCCACAAGAGCCGCGAAGTTCGCGTGCCGGGCTTCTATGATGGCGACGGCGTTTATCGCGTGCGCTTCATGCCCGATGTCGAAGGCGAGTGGTCGTTCCAGACGCGCTCGCAGACCGCTGAGCTCAACGGCAAGACCGGCGCATTCGTCGCCACCGCACCTTCTGCGGGCAACCATGGCCCGGTTCGGGTGCGCAACAAGTTCCATTTCGCCTATGCCGACGGCAAGCCGTTCCTCTCCTTCGGCACGACCTGCTATGCCTGGACGCATCAGCCGCTCGAGATGCAGGCGCAGACGCTCGAGACACTGAAGACCGCACGTTTCAACAAGATCCGCATGGGCGTATTCCCCAAGGATTACCCCTATAACACCAACGAGCCGCTCTACCCCTCTTTTGAGACCGGCGCCGACGGCAAGGAAGACTTCGATCGTCCGAACCCGGTCATGTTCCGCCATTTCGAACAGCAGGTCGCGGCCCTTTGCGAACTCGGCATCGAAGCCGACATCATCATGTTCCACCCCTATGATCGCTGGGGCTATGCCGACATGTCGGCCGATCAGGACTTCCGCTATGTCGCCTATCTCGCGGCTCGTCTTGCCGCCTATCGTAACGTCTGGTGGGCGCTCGCCAACGAGTATGACTTCCTGCTGGACACCAAGCCGGTCGAGCAGTGGGACCGCTATTTCCACATCCTGGAAGAAAACGACCCCTATCAGCACCTGAAGTCGATCCACAACGGCGAAGTGTCGATGAACTTCGATCACCGTAAGCCATGGGTTACGCATACTTGCATTCAGAACCCCGACGTCAAGCTGACGCAGACCTGGCGCGACGCCTATGGCAAGCCCGTCGTCAACGACGAGCCGGAGTATGAAGGCAACATCGTGCAGTGCTGGGGCAACCTGACGGCGCAGGAACTGGTGCACCGCTTCTGGATCACCGTGACGCGCGGGGGCTATGCCGGCCATGGCGAGACCTATTCGCACCCCGACGACCTGATCTGGTGGGCCAAGGGCGGCGAGCTGCGCGGCGAAGCGTGGAAGCGCATCAGCTTCTTCCGTGGCCTCCTGGAGCAGGACGTGACACACGGGCTGGATCCCATGGGTGCTGTCGGCGAATGGCCGTGGACCCGCGTTTCCGGCGTGCGCGATGGCAACACCGACCTGCGTTACATCTATCTCGGCGAGCATCAGCCTGTCGTCTGGTCTTCGGGCTTCCCGAAGGATGGCGATAACTACGAAGTCGACATCATCGACACGTGGAACATGACGATCACGCCCGCCAAGAAGGTGGAAGCACCGATCCCGCATCCGACACGCCACGGCGCGATCGTGCGCGGCGGCAAAGCGGATGCCGCATTCGGCGTCCAACTGCCGGGCAAGCCATATCTGGCACTTCGCGTGCGCAGCAAGCGTTGAGCAGGTCTCACAGGGAGGAATTCTATGTCCGGATTGGCCATTAGAAACGTCAAGAAATCCTACGGTGCCGTCGACATCATTCACGGCGTGGACGTCGATATCGCCGATGGCGAGTTCGTCATTCTCGTTGGCCCGTCCGGATGCGGAAAATCGACCCTGCTCAGAATGATCGCCGGGCTGGAGGAGATCACAGGGGGCGAGATTTCGATCGGCGGCCGTGTCGTCAACAATCTGCAGCCCAAGGATCGCGACATCGCGATGGTGTTCCAGAACTACGCGCTCTATCCGCAGATGACAGTGGCGCAGAACATGGGCTTCGCGCTGGAACTGGCCGGCGCGAAGAAGGCGGAGATCGACAAGAAGGTCGGCGAAGCTGCCGGCATCCTCGGCCTCCAGCCGCTGCTTGGCCGCAAGCCGGCGCAGCTCTCCGGCGGCCAGCGCCAGCGCGTTGCCATGGGTCGGGCCATCGTGCGCGATCCCAAGGTGTTTCTCTTCGACGAGCCGCTCTCCAACCTCGACGCCAAGCTGCGCGTCAAGATGCGCGCGGAGATCAAGGCGCTGCACCAGCGCCTGAAGACCACGATCGTCTACGTCACGCACGACCAGATCGAGGCCATGACCATGGCCGACAAGATCGTCGTGCTGCAGGGCGGCAAGGTCGAGCAGATCGGCACGCCGCTGGAACTCTACGACCGGCCGCAGAACGTTTTCGTCGCGGGCTTCATGGGTTCGCCGGCAATGAACTTCCTCGAAGGCAAGTTGATGGGCGGCGACACACCGCGACTGGTACTGCCGTCAGGCCAACAGGTCGAGCTCTCGCAGGGTGCTGCAAACGCCGATGGCCGCGACGTCATCGTCGGCATTCGCCCTGAGGACCTCGCCTTCGCGCAAGACGGCGGCGTGCCGGCGACCGTGAGCGTGGTCGAGCCGACTGGGTCTGAAACGCATGTCGCGCTGGAGGTCGAAGGCAAGGAGATCACCTGGGTCATGCGCGAACGCGCCGACCTGACACCGGGCCAGGTCGTCAAGCTGTCGCTGAAATCGCCGAACGTGCATTTCTTCGACAAGGCCACGCAGCGCCGCATCTAGACTGCGACGCAACCAACAAGACTTGCGTCCGTCGTCTCAGCACGGTGGATGCAAGACTTTGGTAGGCAATCTTGCCTTCAAGGCATGTATTGTCCCCATCGCGTGGCTGGTAACCTTACCAGCTAACCAAGCAACGTACTTTCAGTTGCATGGCAACCTGAAGCAATGCCATCAAACGGACAGCGGTCCCAAACACCGTGGTCCGTGGGGTTACGGATCGGTAAACCCGTCCCTACGGGGCAGGGACGGGTCCATAACTTTCGATTATGCGATGAAATAGCCTTCAACGCCCGAAACCGGGCGTTGGCAGACAGTGGCTCAAGATGCCGTCTTGCCCTGTGTTTCAGCTTGTTCGGCACGCATACCGGCACAAAACGCCGCCGTTCCGTTTGTGGAAAAGGCATGCGCACGCTTTTTGGCTGCCGTTTCGAGCAATTCGGCGAAAACGCCGAGGCTGATCCGATCGGCCCGCAGCATCTGGCGGATCATCGGATCCCTCAAGACTTCCGACATGGTCATGTCCTGCATGGCACACTCCTTTGTTGCAAGGAGGGATACTACGCGCATGTAACACCCAAATGTCGCCAGCGTGGCAGGATCAAGGCAAACGACACGTTGCAGTTGCCGTATGCTGCCGGCAAATGACCCGCCACGCACATCGGCTGGGCATCCTTCAGTTGGCCGAACGTGTCCGTCAGCTGACGGGAGCCGAAGCCTTGAGCGAGGCGATGTAGGCACGCCAGCCGCCATGCGACGTCACCTCGACGGCATTGGCGACGGCATGCGCTTCGCAAAGGAAGCCCGAAATGCTGGCACCATCATCGAGCGCGACCTTGCCGATCCCGAGCGGGGCCGGGATTTTCTCGACGAATCGGCCAAAGCCGTCGGCGGGCAGCGTCCAGACCTCGACCTCCAGCCCATTTCCTGCGAACCCCGGCTCGCGGATGAGGCCGGGCTTCGCGGGGATCGTACCGCTCAGCGCAAACAGCCTGTAATCGCCGGCCGTCCGGCAGGTCTTTACCAGCCGTCCTCCCAACGTGGTGAGCTCGTGATTGAGCGGCATGCCGGTCAGATGCGCGCCGACCACCACGATCGGAATGCCCGCGGGCGCAGCTTCGATAGCCGGCGATTGCGGCAGCGCGGCCGATTTGTCTTTGCCCATGCCGCAGGGCGCTGCACGATGCAGCGCGTCGGCGACGAGCGCCAGCGCATCGTCGGTGAACGCCCGCCCGACGAGCGTGACGCCGGCAGGCAGATGATCCGCGCTGTCGAAGCCGGCAGGGATGGCGATCGCGGTGCAATCCAGAAGATTGACGAAGTTGGTGTAGCGGCCAAACCGCCCATTCAGCTCCACCGGATTGGCGAGCATCTCCTCG
Source organism: Hyphomicrobiales bacterium (assembly GCA_900465665.1). Taxonomy (GTDB): domain Bacteria; phylum Pseudomonadota; class Alphaproteobacteria; order Rhizobiales; family Rhizobiaceae; genus Rhizobium. The sequence goes on along the minus strand of UBJO01000016.1, from coordinate 120,485 downwards.
ACCTTGTAGGTCGTGGGCGATGTGGGAAGCAGCAGGATATCGACCTTCGCCCACTCCTCTTCCGTCACCTGTTTCAATTCCGCGAGACGATACTGGCCGTTGAAGGCATCGACGGCCGTCTTGCCTCTGGCGCCTTCGATGATCGACCGCACGGTTGGATCGAAATCATCGGCGTTGGTGGCCAGGAACCCTTCGACGGCAGCGAGCCTCCCGGCAACCCATGGCCCGTTGTAGAGCAATTCCGCCGCCTGGCGGAACGGCGCGTAATCGAAGGTCACGATGTCGGCGCCAAGTGCCTTCGCCCGCTCGATCGCCTGATCATAGAGCCGCTCGACCTCGCGGTCGCCGAAGAACTCGCGTTCCGTTTCGCCGAGCACGCCGATCCGCAGACGATCGGTCGGCAGCGACACCTCGCGTGAGTGGCGCGAGAAGGCGTCGTCGCGATCGAAGCCCTGCAGGACCTTGCGAACGGCAACGCCATCGCCGACAGTTGCCGCAAAGACCGTGACGCAATCGACGCTCTTGCAGGCAGGGACGACCCCCGTGTTCGGCACTAGGCCCGGCGTCGGTTTGATGCCGACGAGATTGTTGAAGGCTGCCGGCACGCGGCCGGAACCGGCGGTGTCCGTCCCCAGACTGAAGGCCGCGAGCCCTGATGCCACGGCCACGGCCGACCCCGAGCTGGAGCCGCCCGAGACATAATCCGCATCGAAGACAGAGCGCGGCGCTCCATAGGGCGAGCGGGTGCCGTTGAGACCCGTCGCGAACTGATCGAGATTGGTCTTGCCAATGAGGATCGCACCGGCTGCGAGCAACCGGGCGATGACGGTGGCGTCTTCATCAGGATCATAGGCATAGGCCGGGCATGCCGCCGTGGTCGGCAGGCCCTTCGCGTCGATATTGTCCTTGGCGGCGAAGGGGATGCCCCACAGCGGCAGGCTGTTTGGCTCTGGTGCACGCGCCATCAGGGCCTTGGCTGCCTCGCGCAGCGCATCGTCTGCGACCTTGGTGATGAAGATCGCCGGATCGGCCGATGCGGCGAGCCGTGCAATCACCTCTTCGACCACATCGAGCGGCGTCGATCCAGACGCATAGGCGGCGCGCAACGTCGCGATATCGAGAATGGTTGGCAACATGTCAGATCTCCTCCAGCACAACGATAATATCACCCGCCTTTACGTTTCTTCCCGTTCCCGCGCGCAATTCGCGCACGCGGCCGGGGGCGTGGGCCGTGACGTTGATTTCCATTTTCATCGATTCAATGATGGCAAGCGTGTCGCCCGCGGCGACTGGCGTGCCGGGTTCGACCAGCAATTTCCAGATATTGCCCGGCACCGCGCTGGCAACGCCGAAGCAATCGGCGGGGATATCGCCATCCATGCTTTCGGCTGCCCCCTCATCGGTCACGAACGTGTCGAGCCCGGCTTCCTTCCAGCGATGGCGCTCGGCGTTGAACGCATCCTGCTGGCCGGCCTTGAAGTTGCCGATCGACGCCGCGTTGGCGTGCAGCTGCCGTTCATAGGCCGCGTAGGAGAATTCCGTCTCCTCGATCCTGATCGGGTATCCGCCATGCGGAAAGGCGCTACGCGCTTCCGTCAGCTCCTTGTGATCGACAGGGAAGAACTTGATCTGGTCAAAGAAGTTCAAGAGCCATGGCTTGTCCTTGGCAAAGACGGGTGTCTGGCGCCAGGTGTTCCACACCTGGATCGTGCGGCCGAACAGCTGATAGCCGCCCGGCCCCTCCATCCCGTAGATGCACATGTAGGCACCGCCGATGCCGACCGCGTTCTCCGGCGTCCATGTCCGGGCCGGGTTGTACTTGGTCGTGACCAGCCTGTGGCGTGGGTCGACCGGTGTGGCCACCGGTGCTCCGAGATAGACGTCCCCGAGGCCGAGCACGAGATAGTTGGCGTCGAAGACGACATCGCGAACGGCCTGCTCATCGGCAAGGCCATTGATCCGGCGGATGAACTCGATGTTGTCGGGGCACCATGGCGCATTCGGCCTGACGAGCTCCTGGTATTTCCGCATGGCCAGTTCGGCATCCGGATCGTTCCAGGAGAGCGGCAAATGAACGGTGCGGCTCGGCACCTTCACATCCTGCGCGGCCGGCAGTGTCTTCTCGATCTCACCAAGCAATCCCAGCAGGCGCTTGCGGGTGATCGTCGTGCCATCATAGTGGATCTGGAGCGACCGGATGCCCGGCGTCAGATCGATGATCCCCGGCAGCCGGGATTGCACGAGGGCCTCCATCAGCAAATGCACGCGAAGGCGAAGCGCGATATCCAGCGTCATCGGTCCGTATTCGACCAGCAGGTTGTCATCCCCCTGGCGCCGATAGACCACGGAAACCGGCCCCTCGTCGCTCGCGCCGACAATAGGCGAGCCGGCATCGGCCCGTGGCCGGTGAATAGCGGGCGTCGCGATCGGATCATCCGGGCGTGCCACCGGTACGAAGCGAACGCGGTCGCCCGGCTTCAGCTGGCCCATCTTCCATTGTTCGTCACGCGCGATGACGGCAGGGCAAACGAACCCCCCGAGGCTCGGGCCATCGGGCCCAAGGATGATCGGCATGTCACCGGTGAAGTCGATCGCGCCGATCGCGTAAGCGTTGTCATGCAGGTTGGACGGATGAAGCCCCGCCTCGCCGCCATCGGTGCGCGCCCATTTCGGCGTCGGTCCAATCAGGCGAACGCCCGTGCGGGCACTGTTGAAGTGTACCTCGTAGGACGCCTGGAAAAGCTCGTCGATGTCTCCATCCTGGAAGAAGTCGGGGGCCCCATGCGGGCCATAGACCACACCGATCTCCCAATCGCTGGTCAGCACCGGCGCCTCGGCCTCGATCGCCGGCGAAACAGTCTGTGCCGCGCGCGCCAAGCGCAGCACATGGCCCGTCTTCAACGTTCCTGTCGCATTGCCGCCGAACTGGCCAAGGCCGAAGGTCGCACGCGAGCCGAGGACGACGGGAGCGTCAAACCCACCGGAGACGGCCAAATAGGAGCGCTGCCCTGCCCCCGATATGCTGCCGATCGACAGCACCGCGCCGGCCGGAACCGCGATCGCCCGGCCATGCGGCACCTCGGCGCCATCAAGCGTCATCGGCATTCTGGCACCGGACAGGGCGACGGTGACATCACGAAAGAATTTCAATGTCGGGCCGGATACGGTGAACTCAAGCGCCGTGGTAATCTCGTCATTGCCAACAAGGCGGTTGGCATGGCGGAACGAACGCTCGTCCATCGGCCCGCTCGGCGGCACGCCGACATGCCAAAGCCCCAGCCGGCCCGGTAGCTCCTGCATGCTCGATTGCGCGCCGGGCGCGAGCACCTCGACAGCATCGGGCACAAACTCGAGCGTGCGCAGCGCGGTTGTCGATACGTTGCCGCTTTCCAGCAACTCGGATTGCGCGATGACACGGAGATAATTGACATTCGTCTCGATGCCGTAGATCGAGGTATCGCCGAGCGCCGCTTTCAGCTTCTCGATAGCCGCTGGCCGATCCTCTGCGGCAACGATGATCTTCGCCAGCATCGGATCATAAAACGGGCTGACTTCGGTGCCCGTCTCGATCCAAGTATCGACGCGCGCCGTCTGCGGGAATTGCACCTGCGTCAGCAGGCCGGCGCTGGGGCGGAAGCCGGCATGCGGCATCTCGGCGTAGACACGAACCTCGATCGAGGCGCCCTGCGGCTTCAGATCGTTCGCGCGCGCCAGGATGTCTTCACCGGCTGCCTGCCGGATCATCCATTCGACAAGATCGATGCCATACACCGCTTCGGTGACCGGATGCTCGACCTGCAGGCGCGTGTTGACCTCGAGGAAGTAGAACTCCTCGCGGGTCGGATCATAGATGAACTCGACAGTTCCAGCTGACGCGTAGGAGACCCACGCCCCAAGCTGGGTCGCCGCGCGATGCAGGCGCTGGCGCACGCCATCGCTCAGTCCCGGAGCCGGCGTTTCCTCAAGCACCTTCTGATTGCGCCGCTGCAGCGAGCAATCCCGCTCACCCAGCGCAACCACCCTGCCCTTGCCATCGCCGAAGATTTGCACCTCGACATGGCGAGCATCGGCGACGAAGCGCTCGATATAGACGCGCGCATCGCCGAAGCTTGCGGCTGCGGTGCGCTGCACGCTTTCGAACGATGCCTTGAGGGCATCAGGATCGGCGCACAGCTGCATGCCGATGCCGCCGCCGCCGGCGGTGCTCTTCAGCATGACAGGGAAACCGATCCGCTCGGCCGCCGCCAAAGCCTCCTCCGCGGACTTGAGCAATTCGCTGCCGGGGAGCAGCGGAACGCCGCTTTTCTCGGCAAGCTCGCGCGCCGTGTGCTTGAGACCGAAGACGGAGAGATGTTCCGGCCGCGGTCCGATAAACGCGATGCCTTCAGCAGCAAGCCGCTCGGCGAAGCCGATGTTTTCGGAGAGAAAGCCGTAGCCCGGATGCACCGCATCGGCACCCGTCTCTCTGCAGGCAGCGATCACCGCATCGACGTTGAGATAGCTCTCGGTGGCCGGCGCCGGACCGAGGCGCACCGCCTCATCCGCCATCAGCGCCGGCATGGCGAAGCGGTCGGCATCGGAATAGACCGCTACCGAGGCAATGCCCATTTTTTGCAATGTGCGGATCACCCGGACGGCGATTTCGCCCCGGTTCGCAATCAGAACTTTCTTGAACATGGATCAGCCCTCTGCGTCCCAGATCAAGACCCGGATGGGCGTCGGATCGAAGCCGTTGCATGGGTTGTTGATCTGCGGGCAATTGGAGATGACGCAGAGCACGTCCATCTCGGCGACGAGTTCGACGTAGTCGCCGGGCGAAGAAATGCCATCGACGATCGTCATCTCGCCATTCGGCTTGATCGGGACGTTCATGAAGAAATTGATGTTCGGCACGATGTCGCGCTTGCTCATGCCGTGCTTGGTCACCTCGAGCACAAAATTGTCGCGGCAGGCGTGAAGATACTTGGTCGCGTGTCCGAAGCGGACGGTATTGCTCTCGCACGAGCAGGCGCCGGCGGATGTGTCATGGCGGCCGCAGCTGTCGGCTGTCATGCACAGCATGACGTTGCCTTCGCTCGACATCACTTTCGTGCCGACGCCGACATAGGCGGCACCCTGCGCGCGCATCGTATCCTGATTGGAATAGCGCTCCGAGAAATCGTCGGCACGATAAAACAGCGTGTCGATGGCTTGCTGGCCGTAGCTGTCCTCGATGCGGATTGTCTGGCCCTTCCTAACAATGCCCGACCATGGCGCCTCGGCCGGTATGAAATGATCCTGCACAGCGTTATCGAGCGTGCGGGCATTGGATGTCTGAATGAAAATGCTCATGATCGCCCTCCTTACGCCGATGCCATCGCGTTGTTTTCGAAACCCCTCACGGCCTCCGCCGTCGCCGTGCGCGCCAGATCGTCGGGCGCAGGTGCGGTCGCGCGGAAGCGGGTGATGGTGACCGGCTGCGGCGCATAGATGGGGCTCGGGTCCAGCGGATGCGGGCAATTGGAGAAGCCGACGAGCATGTCCATCTCGGCGCGCAGTTCGGTATAGTCGCCGCTGTTGGAGCGCTTGGCGCGCCAGTGGAAACCACCATCCTCGTCCAGGCTGACGGGTGCGAAGAGATTGATCATGCCGGGAATATCACGACGATCGAGCCCGAGCTTGCCCGCCAGAAGCACGAGATTGTCGCGGGTGTTGCGGCTCTTTTCGCCCGGATATTTCGCGGCGTTGGTTGCGGCCGTGGAGCCGCCCATCAGGCAATCGTGAGCGCCGGAGCTGTCTTCGGTGAGCGAAAACATCACGCGGCCCATATCGGAAAACAGTACGCGGCCTTTGCCAAGCGCCGTCGTCCATTGGACCTTGGCGGTATCAACCAGATTAAGCCGCTCGCTCGTATCATTGGCGTTCCAGGCAACGACGGCCACCGTCGAGCCTCCCTCGCCCTGATCGACGCGAATTGCCTCGCCGCGCTTCAGCACGGTAGACCAGTACCAGCCGCCCGGAATGACCTCCTGATGGATGACGGCGGCGCTCTCAAGCGCCGGCGCCGGCAGCGGGCTGGGCGCCGGGAGCGCCTTAGGTGCGAATTGCAGTCCTTTTCTCTGATGCTCTTCATAGCGGGCGCGGTTTGCCGCGATTTCTCCCGCAGAGCGGCTTACATGCATCATGCCTTATCTCCAGATGATGCCAGGTCGTCCTGGCGTTGCCCCGGAAATGCGATCGGGTCGTCCCGGTCAGGGCTGAAAATGGATGGCGTGCCCGCAAGGCGCGGGGGCCAGATCGAAATGTCGTTGGTGATCGACGCGCCGTAGCGCAGTTTCTCTTCCGGACGGTCGCGCCGCCGCTCGAAGGCAATGACGCGGCTCGCCAGCGTGAAGGCTTCGCGCATGTCGTGCGTGACCATGACCACAGTCATCTGTGTCTCGTTCCAGAGCCGCTTCATCAGCGTATGGATTTCGGCGCGGATGCCGGGGTCAAGCGCGCCGAAAGGCTCGTCGAGCAACAGCACCTTGGGCTTCATGATCAATGCCTGCGCAAGCGCCAGGCGCTGCTGCATGCCGCCGGAGAGCTGTGACGGATGCTTGCTCTCGGAGCCCGCCAAGCCGACCTGCGCGATCAGGTGGCGCGCTTCCTCCATCGCCTGCCTGCGCGCGGCGCCGAAGAGCTTGGCGCGATATCGGGCAGCGGTGAATTCCTTGCCCAGCATGACATTGCCGAGCACCGTCAGATGCGGAAACACCGAATAGCGCTGGAACACGACGCCGCGATCAGGCCCCGGTTCAGCCGGCAGCGGCTCGCCATCGAGCAGGATCGTTCCGCGCGTCGGCTGCTCCTGGCCAAGAAGCATGCGCAGGAAGGTCGTCTTGCCGCAGCCGGACGGGCCGACCAGCGCCACGAAGGCGCGCGACTGCACCGTCAGCGACACATCCTCGAGCACGATCTGGTCGCCGTATTCCTTCCAGACCTTTTCTATCCTGAGTTCGCTCATGCCGGCTTCTCCAGGACGGTCCAGGGGAAGACGGCGGCCGAGATGCGGTCGAGCACATAGTTCATCGCGACCGCCAGGAGCGTGATCCAGATCACATAGGGAAAGATGATATCCATCGAGAGGTAGCGACGAACGAGGAAGATCCGGTAGCCGAGGCCGGAATCCGACGAGATCGCTTCGGCGGCGATGAGAAACAGCCAGGCCGGACCGAGCTGCAGCCTGAGACAGGTGATCAGCCGTGGAAGCACCTGCGGCAGCACCACCCGCAAGGCGATCTGCCAGGACGAGCCGCCCAAGGTCTCCGCCTTGACGATCTGCTCGCGCGGCAGTTCGAGCGCCTTCAGCGCCAGATCTCGGATCATCGTCGGCGCGACGCCGATGGCGATCAGCGTGATCTTCGACGTCTCGCCGAGCCCCATGACGATGAAGAGGATCGGCAGCAGCGCCAGCGGCGGCACCATCGATATCACCGCGACAAACGGCGCCAGCAGTGCCCTGAAGTAGGGCAGCATGCCGATCAGCATGCCGACAACCAGCGCAATCACGGTCGAGATGCCAAGGCCTGACAGCAGGCGGATGAGGCTCGCCGATGTGTCCGACCAGAGCAGATACGCTCCCGTCCTCGGATCGGCGACCAAGGCCATGCGGTTGATCGCATCTCCAAGCACCGAGAGCGTGGGCAGAAGTTTGTCATTGGCGTTTTCCGCCAGGCGCGCCGCCGAGCCGAAGGCATAGGCGATCACCAGCAGCACGAACGGCAACAGCATCAGGGCGAGTTGCGCCCCTTTGCTCGGCCTCGTGTTTATCCAGCGCATGAAGATGCTCCGTTCACGTTAGACAACCAACCGGCGCGAGTTCCCGCGCCGGCATCGGCGTCGCTTAAAGCGCACCGTCGGCGGCGGCCTTCATGTATGTTTCCGTGAAGCGAAGCTTGACGTTGCCGGCGTCGCCGAGAACCTTGCCATCGGGCATCTCGATGCCGATGACGTCGGAGGACGGCGCGCCATTGCCGAGCAACCCCTTTTCGAACAGGAAGTTGCGCACGAGATCCATGGTCTTGGGCAGGTTCGGCGAAGCGGTGAAGGCCACGGCATCCGCCGCCTTGTCGAACAGGCGGGTGACGGCCAGCTGCGCCTCGTATCCCTTGAGATCGGTGCCAGACGCGGAGCCCATCGCCTCGCGCGCCGCCTTGCCTTCGGCGCTATCGGCGGTCATCAGGGCGGTCGTCTCGTACCAGATGCCGGCGAGCGCCTTGCCGAAATTCGGATTGTCCTTGAGCACACCGGTATTGGCGACCATGAGGTCGATGATTTCGCCCGGAATCTGCGAGCTGTCGAACACCTTCTTGGCCGTCGGGTCTTCGAGGATGGTGGAGACGAGCGGGTTCCAGGTGACGACAGCCGTCACTTCGGGCGTTTTGTAGGCGGCGACCATGTCGGCATCCGACGTATTGACCACCTTCACGTCGCGCTCCGTCAGCTTGATGCTCTCAAGCGCCCGCGCCATCAGGTAGTGCGAAACGGAGAACTCGACGAGATTGACGTTCTGTCCCTTGACGTCGGCGAGGCTCGCCTTGTCCTTGAGAATGACGGCGTCGTTGCCATTCGAGAAGTCGCCGACGATGACGGCGGTGGTATCGACGCCGCCGGCCGCCGGAATGGAAAGGCCGTCCATGTTGGTGAGCGTAACCGCATCGAAGGCACCGGCGGTATATTGGTTCATCGACTCCACGTAGTCGTTGAATTGCGTGACCTCGATCTTGATGCCGTATTTATCGGCCCATTTCTTGACGATGCCGTGGTCGGCGGCGTAGCCCCAGGGCATCCAGCCGACATAGATGGACCAGGCGACCTTGAAATCGGTCTTCTGCTCGGCCCGGGCGCCAGCGCCGAAGCCGAGTGCCAGCGCTGTCGAAAGTGCTGCGACTGAGATGATCTTCGAAAAAGTCTGCATTGAAATTCCCCTTTTGCGTATAGAAAAAGGGATTGGCACAGACCATCGCACCGCCAATCCCTTGGCTTACGAGGTCTCCCGGGCTTTTGTCCCGCCGTGCACCCGGTGGGATTTCTCCCCCATCCGGTGGCAGCTCTCGGACCAGTCACACATTTACGTGCCGGAACCCTAGCCACCAACTCTGCCCTATCAAATGCAACATGCGTGCCAACTCGAAAAACGGGGCATTTCCGCGTGGCTCGCTTGCGTATGCCAAAAAAAGCGGCGGTATCGGCGGCGATTTTAGGCAGCTGCACCAAGGACGGATTTCTTGAGCGCGGCACGTCAGCGGTTGAAAAGCCGAAATCGATTGATAGTTCTGGCGCATGAGCAATACGCGTACCGATTCAGGCGATGCAGACGGCATCGTCAAGACACTCCGAAAGCAACTGAACTGGCTGCAACGCGGAAGAGATGTCCGTTCGCTTCAGCTGCAGGGTCTGCTTGCTTTCGTCGATCTGGCCATCCTAGCCTTCTTCCTGTTCGGCCCATACCTGCGGACCGGGCCCTCCTATCTCATCATCGACTATATGATCGCAGTGTGGGTGGCGATTGAACTGATCGCCCAGGCGATCGTTGCCGGAAGCGTGAAGGCTTTCGTAAAGCGGCCGATGAGCTGGATCGACCTCTTCATCCTGGCGACGCTGCTGCTTCCAGACTTGCTTTTCAACTTCACCTTCCTGCGGGCCATGCGGATTTGGGCGATCGGCAACAGCCCATTCCTGAAGGAGGGATTGCGGCGGCTCGGCTGCGCGCATCTGCTGGATGTCGTGCGCGCCTGCGTCAACCTCGTGGTTTTCCTCTTCATCGTTACCGGCTTCGTCTACACGACATTCTTCTACGGCCAAGGCGGATGGGAAGGCTTCGTGGACGCCCTCTATTTCACCGTGGCGACGGTCACGACGACAGGTTTCGGCGATATCACCTTGCCCGGCGTCATGGGAAAACTGACATCGATCGTCACGATGATCGTCGGCATTTCGCTCTTCGTCCGCCTCGCACAGGCGGTCGTGCGTCCCTACAAGGTGAACTTCCCCTGCCCGCAATGCGGCCTTCAGCGCCACGATGCCGACGCCGTGCATTGCAAGGCTTGCGGACATCTGCTGAACATCCCCGACGAAGGCCAATGACGGCGGCGCCATCTGCCATTGCCGCTATATGTATAGATATGATCGCGGAAAGATGCTTTCCTCGGCGCAACATCGGAGGGATCACATGTCCGGACATTCATTCAATCTGAAGGGGCGGGTCGCTGTCGTCACCGGCGCCAGCCGCGGCCTTGGCCAGGCGATCGCCCTTGCGCTGGCGGATGCGGGCGCGGACCTCTGCATCACGGCGAGAGAGCTGGCGTCGCTGCAGGATACGAAGGCCAAGGTTGAAGGCCGGGGTGTGCACTGCATCGCCGTCGCACAAGATGTCAGCGACCTCACCTCGATCGACGCCGCGCTGAAGAAGGCCTGCGCGTTGACGGGCAGGATCGACATTCTCGTCAACAATGCCGGCATCGAGCAGGTCGCGCCTTCGCTCGATGTGGACGAAGCGCTGTGGGACCGTATTGTCGGAACCAATCTCAAGGGCGCGTTTTTCTGGTCGCAGGCGGCGGCGAAGCGCATGTCCAAGCAGGAGACCGGCGGCAGCATCATCAATCTCTGCTCGCTGACATCGTTTGTCGGCATTCCGACCGCCGTTCCCTACGGTTCCTCCAAATCCGGCCTGCTCGGAATGACGCGTGCGCTCGCCGCCGAATGGGCCGAGGCCGGTATTCGCGTGAACGCGATCGCGCCCGGCTATTTCAGAACAGCGATGACCGACGGCTTCTATGAGGACGAGGACTGGCAGGCGCGCATGCTGGCAAGGATCCCGCAGCGCCGCTTTGGCGAAGCAGCCGATCTCGGGGGCGCCGTCGTGTTTCTCGCCAGCGATGCGGCACGCTATATTACCGGCCACTGCCTACCTGTCGATGGCGGTTTCCTGGCCTCCATCTGACGCATTCCGGGTGTTAGCTGCGGCGCACAATTCTGGTCGTAAAGTGCGTTGACATGGCATGTATATACATGTTTCACTCGGTCAAAATAAATAAAGCGGAACATGAATCCTCGACCTAAGCCACTGGTTTGAGTAGACAGCCGATCGAACGGACATCGGCGGCGAAGCCGTGCCCATTGCGTGGGTTTTCGCCGGCGCTTGCCCAAGACGCCAACAAGGTTACGTGCACAATGACTGAAGTCTCCTTTTACGAATATTCGAAGCTTTCTTCAGACGAGAAATCGGCTCTGCTTCGCCGGTCGGAGACCGACATTTCCGGCTTTATCGAGAAGGTGGGCCCGATCCTCGAGGCCGTTCGCACGGAAGGCGACCGGGCCGTCGCCCGCTTCGGCCGCGAGCTGGACAAGGCGGACGTGTCGGAAAGCTCGATCCAGGTGACCGAGGCCGAGTTCGACGCCGCCTTCAAGCTCGTCGAGGACGACGTCATCGAGGCGATCAAGTTTGGCATATCCAACATCCGCACCTTCCACGAGGAGCAGAAGCCAGAGGCCATGTGGCTGAAGGAAATTCGCCCGGGCGCCTTCGCCGGTGATCGCTTCACGCCGATCCAGTCGGTTGCGCTCTACGTGCCGCGCGGAAAGGGCTCCTTCCCCTCGGTGACGATGATGACCTCGGTTCCGGCCGTGGTTGCCGACGTGCCGAACCTTGCGATCGTCACCCCGCCGGCGCCGGATGGAAGCGTGGACGCGGCGACGCTGGTCGCGGCCCGTCTCGCTGGCGTTAACACCGTCTACAAGGTCGGCGGCGCGCAGGCAGTCGCCGCCGTGGCCTACGGCACGGAAACGATCAAGCCGGCGTTGAAGATCGTCGGACCGGGCAGCCCGTGGGTCGTCGCAGCAAAACGTCTCCTGTCAGGCGTGATCGACACCGGCCTCCCGGCCGGCCCTTCCGAGGCGATGATCTTTGCCGATGACACCGTGCATGGCGGGCTTGCAGCACTCGACCTCTTGATTGAAGCTGAACACGGCCCGGATTCGTCTGCCTATCTCGTCACCCACAGCCGCCGCGTCGCGGAGGAAGCCATCGCCGCCCTTCCGGAGCATTGGGGCCGGATGACGGAACAGCGCGTCGGCTTCTCCAAGACGGTGCTCACGGGAAAGTGCGGCGGCGTCGTGCTGACCTCCTCGATCGAAGAGAGCTATGCCTTCGTCAACGCCTACGCCCCCGAACACCTCGAAATTCTCTCCACCGACGCCTTCGCGCATCTCGGCCATATCACCGAGGCCGCCGAGATCCTGCTTGGACCGCACACGCCCGTCAGCATCGGCAATTTCTGCCTGGGCCCGAACGCCGTTCTGCCGACCAGCCGATGGGCGCGCACCTATGGTCCGCTTTCGGTGACCGATTTCGTCAAGCGCAGCTCGATCGGCTACGTCACGGCGCCTGCTTATCCCGAGTTCGCCGCCCATGCGCACAAGCTTGCGCTTTATGAAGGCTTCTCCTCGCACGCCAACGCCGTGTCGGACTTACGCGACGCTTACCTGAAGACGAAAGGCTGAGCCCTTGAAAGCGGTGCGCCTCCACGATGCTGGGGATTTGCGGGTCGAAGCGGTCGACCCGCCGTCGGCCCCACCCAGCGGCTTCGTCAATGTGGAGGTCCGCGCCGCCGGCATCTGCGGCTCCGATCTGCACAACTATCGCACCGGCCAGTGGATCAGCAGACGCCCGTCGACGGCCGGGCACGAGTTTTGCGGCCGGGTGACCGATGTCGGCGAAGGTATCGAGCATCTCAAGGTTGGCGACTACGTGGCGGCCGACTCGCGCGTCTATTGCGGCACCTGCCCGGCCTGCCTGTCCGGTCGCAGCAATATATGCGAGGCGCTGGGCTTCGTCGGAGAAGCATGCGACGGCGGTTTTGCCGAGCACGTTCAGCTGCCGGCAAAGCTGCTCTTCAAGCACGAGCCATCGCTGGCACCCAAGGTCGCGGCGATGGCGGAGCCGCTCGCGGTTGCGCTGCATGCGGTCAGACGCCTCAACGCAGCACAAAATGAAGCGGTTCTCGTCATCGGTTGCGGCACGATCGGCGGCTTGAGCGGGCTGCTGCTGTCGAAGCTTCATGAGGGCAAGCTTCTGCTCGCCGACACCAATGCCGAGCGCGCGGCGCTGGTTGCGCGTATCTGTGCCGGGACGGCGGTCGCCTTGAACAAGGCCGCGATCGATGCCGCGCTGAACGGCGAACGACTGCGCTATGCCATCGATGCGACGGGCAACGTTCAGGCGATTGCCGCTGGCCTCGATCTGCTTGCCGGCGGTGGCGCCTTGGCGCTTGTCGGCATCAGCCATGGCAAGCTGGATCTCGATCCGAATATCCTGGTGGAACGGGAAATATCGCTGGTCGGCTGCCACGCTTTCGCATCCGAGCTGCCGGAAGCGATCGCCCTGCTGCCTGAGCTGGCGCCCGCGCTTATCGAATTCAGCGAGGTTCTGGCCTCGCTCGACGATGTCCCTGATGCCTATCGGCGGCTGCTCAAGGGCCAGAGCCAGAAACTGAAGACCATCGTCGAGATCGCGGATTAAGGTTCGCCACGCGATAGCCGTTCACGAGAACGAACTGGAGAGTTAGTCATTGAGTGCACTTTCGGATTCGGCATCGCCGCTCTACGAGAAGGTCAAGGACTTCGTGCTCGCCAACATCGGCAGCGGCAAGTGGGCGCAGAATGCTCGGCTGCCCTCCGAAAACGACCTCGTGAACTCACTGGGCGTCTCCCGGATGACCGTCCATCGTGCGCTGCGCGAACTCACCTCGGAGGGCCATCTTCGCAGGGTGCAGGGTGTCGGCACCTTCGTCGCGCCGCCCAAGGCGCAGTCGACGTTGATCGAAGTCAGCAACATCATCAACGAGATCCGCGATCGCGGCGGCAAGCATCGCGCCGGCGTCATCCTGCTTGAGCGCGTCGAGCATCCCGCGGCCGCGATTGTCAGCGCATTCGAGTTTGACCGGGTCAAGCCCGTCGATCATTCGCTCGTCGTGCATTTCGAAAACGACGTCCCGGTGCAGTTGGAAGAGCGATACGTCAACCCCGCTCTCGTCCCACATTATCTCGATCAGGACTTCACCTCGATCGCGACGCTGGAATATCTGCAGCGCTGCACGCCGCTGACAGAGGTCGAACACTTGATCAGCGCGGTGCCGGCCGGCGCGGAGCAGGCGCGGCTGCTGCAGATGCCCGAGCGCGACAGCTGCCTCGTTCTGCACCGCAAGACCTGGACCGGCGCCACGGTCGCGACCGTCAACACCTTCACCCATGTCGGCAGCCGCTACTCCCTCGGCAGCCGTTATCGCCCAACCCACAAGCCTGCCTGACAACACGCATCAACGCCCAGTTTATTCGAGAAGCGCATACCATGAGCCAGACCAACAGCCGAACCGCCATTATCCGCGATCACGCCAAGAAGCGCGATGGCGTGGCCGAGACACTTCTCGCCGAGCTGCTCTTCGATCTGTTCGAGCTCGATGTGCAGAACCTTGCGATCAATTTCGACCAGTACAGCCTGAACTCGCTGAACGGCTTCTTCGAAAGCGGTGAAGAGAAATACTTCTTCAAATTCCACCAGGAGGAAGGCGAGGAGAAGATGGGCGGCGAGTATTACCGCGCGGATATCCTGACGCGCGCGGGCCTTCCCGTCGATCAGCCGGTGATGATGTCGACCCTGCCCGGCGAACAGATCCTCGTCTACAAGCGCCGCTTCGACCCCAGGTTCTCAGACGTGCTGCGTGCCATCGATCTCGAGCCGGATGTGGCCGCAGCCGCAGAGGCGGTGGATGCCGAGCGCAAACTCAGCGAGGCCGTACTGGAGGTCTACCTGGAGACGCTGCACCCGGTGACGCCGGAACAGGTGGCTGAGGAGCCCGTGCACCGGCTGTTCTCCGCCCGCCTCGTCAGCGAACCCGGCGCGACATTCCCGGGTGGGCGCTACGAGAGCTTTTACATCGGCAAGCGCTTCGCCTTCCCCGGCGTTTCGCTCGATTGGAGCGAATTCGCGGCAGCGCGCTTTGTCATCAACGGCATTGCCTATGAGAAGACGGTCGGCGAACTGTTTAACGATGCGCACGAGCGGCTGGCGCCGCTTTATCTCGCCGATGCCGGCGGCGTCACCGCTCATGGCGACGCCCACAACGCGAACGTCTGGTATCGCAAGAGCGAGGACGGCGCATCGCTGGCCTTTTTCGACCCGGCTTTCGCCGGCGAGCACATTCCGACCTTGCTTGCCGAAGTCAAAACCACCTTCCATAACATCTTCGCCCACCCGCTTTGGCTTTACGAGCCGGCTTTGGCCGAGCAAAAGTTCGAAGCCCGGGCGCGCTATGAAGATGGCACGCTACATGCCGATTTCGACTGGCAGCCGAGCCCGGTCCGTCAGGCCCTGCTCGACGTCAAGGCAACAGCGCTGTGGAAGCCGCTGCTTACAGAGCTGAAAAACCGCGCGCTGCTTCATCAGGATTGGCGGACGGTGATCCGGCTCGGGCTTTTCCTCTGCCCGACGCTGGTGATGAACCTTCGCGCCGGCGCGGCCACGCATAATCCGACGTCCTCGCTAATCGGCTTTTCAACGGCTGTCATGGTGGGTAGCGAGCCGATAGAGAACACGGATATCGTGACCAGGTTCCTCGACGCGATCGATCCGGAGCATGCATGAGATGAGCGCTTTCAACCATCACGGATTCGCCAAAACGCGACATCGGCGATTGCCGAAATCGACAGGTACATTCATAGAGAGGTAGAGGTTTTCTGGCTTTGCGAGGCGCCAATCGGCGGTATCGCGCAGATTCAGATTTACAAGTTCGGGCAAAGAAATGACTATACATAATACTGTTCTGCCGACCGCCCAAAATATAGGCTAAGCATACAAAACACACGAATGACGTCTCGGCTTCGAGCCTAGCGAACACATCATCGTAGAAAAGAGGGGTTACCATGACATACGCATCGATCAAGTCTCACATGTCGCGCCTGGCCATCGTCGCCGGCGTTATCGGCGCTCTGGTACAAGCCGTCCCGGCAGCAGCAGCCGACATTCCCGCCAAGCCGGAAGCCGGCACCTTCAAGCTCGGCATCGAGCCGTGGCTCGGCTACGGCCAGTGGCACGTCGCAGCCAGCAAGGACCTCTTCAAGAAGTCCGGTCTCGAAGAGGTTGAACTGGTCAACTTCACCGAAGACAAGGACCTGAACGCAGCGCTCGCCAGCGGCCAGCTGGACGCAGCCAACATCGCGACCCACACCGCGATGGGCATGGTTGCCGCCGGCCTGCCGGTGAAGATCGTCTCGCTCCTCGATTTCAGCCTGACGGCCGACGCCATCCTCGCAGGCAGCGACATCAACAACGTCGCCGACCTGAAAGGCAAGAGCGTCGCCTATGAAGAAGGCACGACCAGCGATATCCTGCTCAACTACGCGCTCGCCGCCAACGGCATGACCATCGACGACATCACCCGTGTTCCGATGCCGGCCGCCGATGCGGGCTCCGCTCTGATCGCTGGCCAGGTTCCGGTTGCCGTGACCTACGAGCCCTACATCTCCACCGCACGCGCGCAGGACAAGGCCGTCAAGCTTCTGTTCGAAGCCGGCAAGGACCCGGGCCTCGTGTCTGACGTTCTAGTTGTTCGCGAAGACGTTCTGAAGTCCAAGCCGGGCCAGGTTCTGGCCATGCTGAAGGCCTGGGACGCAGCACTTGCCGACTACAAGGCCAACACCGCCGAGGATCGCGCGATCATCGCCAAGGCCGTTGGCGCGTCGCCTGAAGACCTCGCAACCGCATTCGATGGCGTGCAATATTACACCACCGCCGAAGCGTCCAAGGCCTTCGCCGGCGAGTTCAAGACCAAGACCTTCGTCGATGTGCTCAAGGCCGCCAAGCTCGCCAAGATCCTGACCCAGGACGTGACCGCCGAACAGATGATCGACTCGTCCTTCGTCGACGCGGCCAACAAGTAACGCGCTACTCAAGACGGATCATCCATGTCGGCATCACAATCCTCGTCTGCCAGCACCGACACCCGCGCGTCTTCGCGCGCGGGTGTCGGGCGACCGCCCAGTGCATTCCGCATCGGTGATCCGCTCGGCGCAAAAACGTTCCTCCTGATCGCGGTGTGCGTTTTCGCGCTGCTGTTTGCCTTTTGGTGGGCGGCGACCGCGACCGGCTGGGTCAAGCCCATCTTCCTTCCGAGCCCGGGCGCTGTCTGGACCAAGATGGTGGAGCTGGCACTCGACGGGACGCTGCTGAACGATGCCGGCATCAGCATCTACCGAATGCTCGTCGGCTTCGCGCTGGCGTCCTTGATGGCGATCCCGATAGGCATCATGATCGGCTGCTACCGCACCTGGGAAGCGGCGATCGAACCGTTCATCGACTTCGTGCGCTACATGCCTGTCGTCGCCTTTGTGCCGCTGACGATCCTGTGGGCAGGAACGAGCGACATCCAGAAATTCGTCATCATCTGGATCGGCACGTTCTTCCAGCAGGTGCTGATGGTGATGGACAGCGTCAAGCGCGTGCCGCCCGACTTCGTTGGGCTTGGCCGAACGCTCGGCTTGTCGGAACCGAAGATCCTCTGGCGCATCGTTCTGCCGTCGTCGCTGCCGGGCATCTGGGACACGCTCAGGATCAGCATGGGCTGGGCCTGGACGTGGCTTGTTCTGGCCGAACTTGTTGCGGCCACCTCGGGGCTTGGCTACCGCATCGTGGTGTCCCAGCGTTATTTCCAGACGCAGACGATCATCGGCTACATCCTGCTTCTTGGCATACTTGGTCTGATCACCGATCAGAGCATGAAGGCTCTCGAGCGTGTTTTCTTCCGTTATACGTCGAGACATTGATATGACTGAACCGAAACTGAAGATCCAATCGCTCAACAAGTGGTACGGATCGGGCAAGCGAAGCGTTCACGCCCTCAGCGACATTGATCTGGAACTTGCCGACAACGAGTTCGTGTCGCTGGTCGGCGCCTCCGGCTGCGGCAAGAGCACGCTTCTGTCGATCGTCGCCGGTCTGCAGAAGTTCAACGACGGCGTGTTGCTGACCGATGGCGCGCCGATCGTTGGCCCCGGCCTCGATCGCGGCGTCGTCTTCCAGTCCTACACGCTGCTGCCCTGGCTGACTGCACAGCAGAATGTCGAGTTCGCGCTTCAGGCGGCCGGCCTGTCGGCTGCCGAACGCAGGGAAGTCGCGCGGCACCATATCAATCTGGTCAAGCTCGACCGTTTCGCCGATGCCTTCCCCTCGCAGCTATCGGGCGGCATGAAGCAGCGCGTCGCCATCGCACGCGCGCTGTCCTACCGACCGAAGATGCTGCTGATGGACGAGCCCTTCGGCGCGCTGGATGCGCTGACGCGCCACCAGATGCAGGAGCTGCTGACGCAGATCTGGGAAGAGCACCGCCTGACGGTGCTGTTCGTCACCCATGACGTCGAAGAGGCCGTCTACCTCTCCGACCGCATCATCTCGATGAGCATCAATCCCGGCCGGATCAACGCGACTTTCCACGTCGGCCTGGCGCGCCCGAGACATCAGGACATGATCTCGACCTCGTACTTCATCTCCATCCAGAAGGAAGTGCTGGCGGCGATCCGCGCGGGTTCGCAGCAGGATGATGCGCTTTAAGCTCTGAACCGGCCCACGAGATTGAGCATGATGCGGCCGACGTCGTTGTCTTCTCCCGGCGCCGGCAGCGCGCCGATCCATGCGACGGAACTGGCGGAAAACACCAATCCGCCGGCCTCGTGCCGATAGATCGTCATATCCGATCGCCGCATCGCGGCCCGCTCTGCCTCACCATCGGCGAGCCAGAGATCGGGACGCACCTGAAAACTGTCGTCGAAGCCATCCGCGACCGCCAGCTGAACGAGGTTGGCGGGCGTTTCCTCCGAGCGCAGTACGGCATCTACCTCATATCCCGCCGCACCGCCGAGTACCGTGCCGCTATCGCCGAAGACCTCGCCGACACCATCGAACAGCCATGCATATTCGGCGCCGTAACTTCCCTCCAAGCGGCGATAAGGTCGGGATGAGCCGAAACTCATGATCACATAGGTGACACCAACAAGTGCCTGGGGATGGCGGTTGCCGCGATCTTCCCAGTTTCCGCCCGGCTCGCCCGTCATCGAGAGGTGCATCTCGCCCGGTCGGCCGCTCCAGATATCGTTCTTGCCGCGCCGCAGTTCCATCTTGTCGCCGTCGAAGGCGACGACCCAATAAAAGCCATTGCCACCGAGATAGCCGAGGCTGCCGCCAGAGCCGAGAAAGCGATCAAGACCGCTCATCATCGCCGACGACCAGTATTCCGGATGACTGCCCGTGAGCACCAGATGGTAAGGCGACAGGCTGTCGAAACCATCATCGTGAAGATCGCGATCGGTCAGCACGTCGACCGCGATGCCATGCAGCGCGTAGAATTTCAGCAGTTGCAGGTCGACCGGGAGCAGATGCGGCGAGTTCGACAGAGGGTAGTGATAGTCATCCCTCAGCGTCGCACGCGGGCGCCGGCTCGAGGTCAGGCTGACGCCGCTGAGATCGCTGTGCGTGTCGTAGAGGCTCAGGAAATTGTTCTCGATGGCGAACAGGTGCGCACGGTCGCTTCCATGCCAGGGGTAGCGATGCGGCGGCAGTTGCTCGTCGGCATAGGCGAGATAGGTCGCGGTCGGCAGCAGCACTGCCACGTTCGATTGAGGCTCGCGTGGGCGAACGAAGAAAGGCAGCCTCTCCACGCCGCGATCGGTCCTGACCTCGAGCGCATAGACGCCGGATCGGGCATTCTCGGGGATGTGAACGGTGAGATCCGCGGCCCAGTCGAAACCGCCGAAGTCATCGTCGTGAAGTCGTATGGCATCGAAATGATCGGGGGCCAGACGAGGATCATGCACCTCGCCGGTAAAGCGTGGAGAGGCGACCGCAAAAGTCGGCGCATTGTGGAGAATGATCGCCGGACCGCCTTGCTGCACGGGCGGAATGTCGCTTACCGGGCCACGGGTGGGAAACCGCCATTCCGTGGCGTGGCCGGCGCTGGTTACCCGGATGCGGCCGAGCCTGGCGTTCAAGGTCTGGCGCGATCGATCCGAGACGCCGCCGATGCAGATCGGCCCAGAGATATCCGCCGCGACGCGCGGGATCGTACGTTCCGCTACGACCTGCTGGTCAGCACGCCTGACCCTGTAACCTACCCCGCCCGGCGAAACGGAGACGTCGAGTTGATACCATCGCTCGTTACGGACCTCGGCGATGGTATGGCTTTCGCCCTCGACCACGGCAACCAGACGGCCATCCGGCTCTAGGTTCAAGAGCAACGGACCGATCGCGATAACCGGCTTCTCTGTCTCGTTCCTGGTGAAGAGGATTTCGAGGGATAGTTCGTAGGCTTCAGACCGAAGAGCGGTAGCCGGGATCTCGGCCCAGGAGCCGAGTTCGTACTCGCGGATCGAAAGCGCATCCGAATGCCGTGCGATCTCCCATTTGACATCAGCCGCCTCATCGCGATCAAGTGTGACGATCCTGACGCTTGCCTTCGGATCAACGCAGGAGAGAAAAGCACCCGCGGCGGAGCCTGCTTTCACGCTCCACGGCTCGATGAAACCAACCGCAGCCATTGCGTCGTGGTTCAATCGCTTTCGCATGCCGGCACCCCGTATTCTCAAAGTCGGGGCGGCAATCCGATGGCGACCCAGTTATCAGCAGGAATTTTGTCTATACATCTTGGTGCCGTCAAGCACTGCGCCACCAAGATATTCTTGCGGTCCGTACCAAACCGACAGATTCTGGCCTGTTAACGACGCCATCAATGCGGTAAGAGCGCTTTAGTCGCATTCGTTTTCCCCGATGTGGCCGAAACTTCAGCCTCGCCCTTCGCGAGGCTTTTTCTTTGTCCGGCAACCCTGCTCCAAAAGGTGGACAACCCTTTCCAAGCGTTGAACTTTTTATCTCCCTAATGCACGATATGCACAATGCGAGGGAGGCTCACATAATGCGTTCAGGATTGGGGACGATCACAATTGCCGATGACGGGCATAACGGCCATGTCGCCTACGAAATGACCGAGAAAGACGGGCTGTTGTTTGCCGGCGAAGAATTGCTGCGGCGCGCGAAGGCGGCCAAGCGGGTTATTTTCCGGCCGCTTTCCGCCGCGACCGAACACCGAATCAGCATCGGAAGCGTCGATGCGAGTTGCGCCAATTTCCTGATCCTGACCTGAGCCGGCTGGGCCGCCGGCACAGGTTGGAGCGATAGGGCTAGGCGAGGTCAGCGCGCGGCGAAGGCGAGTTCCGCGAAATCGTAGACGCGCGCGAAGGCGGCGTCCGCACCGGCGATAGCCGCCCGTTCCTCATCATCGCTCAGCTCGACGCTATCGAGCGCTGCCGTGAACGTACGCCAATGCAGCCCACGTCCTTCCGGCGCACCGGCGAGGTGGCGCGCGCCCATGTTCTCGTCGAGGCCGAGCTTGGCGGCGTATTTCAACAGGAAGGCGGCGCCGAGATTGGAGCCTTCGATCACGTAGAGCCATCCGAGGGCTTGCCCGAGCGCGACCTTCTCTCCCCTGGTGAATGTCGGTGCGCTCTCGGTCTGCGGCATCTCGATGCCGAGATCGGCAAAATCCTGCTCGATGAGTGCGAGCCTCCGGCGACCGGCGAGATCCGGCAGCAAGGCGTCGAACTCTTCATTAAAGAACAGCGCATCGAGATCCCGGTGAAACAGGTACTGCATGGTGACGAGGCGAGCGTAGCTCTCCCGGTCCGCGAAGGGATTAAGCTGCATGATGCGCTTGTCCAGGCGCTCATGCGCTGCATGTGTCGCGGCTTTCAGTCGCTTGGTGCGCGTGTCCTCGGTTACCGGCGAGATCTCAGTCGCAATCGACATACATTCAATCCTTCAATCAGTTTCGGCCTTCAAACGGGCCCTAGCGGATAAATCTATAACGGTATTATCGTCCATCCACCCCACAAGACCAAAGATCTCATGGAGACGGACCGAGCCATATCACGACGCCAACATGGCCGCTTGATTCATGACAATAATTCTCACCTTTTTATGAGTGACGCAAGCGCATTTGTCGACATAGAATATATTATTTGATGCTTCATCTCGTTCCCTGCTATGCAGCAAGTGACAAGAATTTACGGCAGCCTATGAAGGACGACAGTTGGTGGACGACACTGAGAAGCAGCCGGTACACAAGCGAGGCTACGGGGTCTCGACGGTCTATGAAACGCTGCGCAACGAGATCATCGAGCTCAAGCTGGCGCCCGGCAGCCCCGTCGACGAGCAACAGCTTTCGGACCGCTTCGCGCTGTCGCGCACCCCTATCCGCGAGGCTCTGGTGCGGCTGGCGGCCGAGGGGTTGATCACCACGCTCACCAACCGCACGACGATTGTCTCCAACATCGACTTTCTCGGGCTGGGCGAGTTCTTCGATGCGCTGACGCTGATGTACCGCGTGACGACGCGGCTCGCGGCAGCCAATCATCAGGCATCCGACATCGGCGGCATCCGGGCGCTGCAGTTGCAATTCCAGACCGCCGTCGAGGCGCGCGACGTGCTGGGGATGATCGCCACCAATCGCGATTTCCACGTCGCCATCGCCGAGGCCGGCCGCAACCGCTATTACACGGATCTCTTCACGCGATTGCTCGACCAAGGCCGCAGGATCCTCAGGCTCTACTATTCGTCCTTCAACGACGTGCTGCCACGGCAATACGTCGGTGAGCACGAGGATATGATTCAGGCGATCATCAATCGCGACATCGACGGCGCCGATAAGCTTGCCGCCGCCCACGCCGACCAGATCGTCAGCCAGATCCGCTCCTACATCACCGCCGACAACCGGCAGACGGCACGGCTGCCGCTCTAAATCTCGAAGCGATCCGCTCTTGTATTTTTATTGTCGACACGAAGTCGGCATAGTGATAGATACGGTCTCGGCAAATAGACGGGGCTTCCTTCTGGCCCTCGTTCGGCGATCAAAAGAGGAAAAATACAGATGGCTGATTCAGTTTTCAAAGGTTGCATCCCGGCGCTGATGACGCCGTGCAATCCCGACCGCAGCCCGAATTTCGACGCGCTGGTCGAAAAGGGCAAGGAACTCGTGGCCGCCGGCATGTCGGGCGTCGTCTACTGCGGCTCGATGGGTGATTGGCCGCTTCTGACTGACGAACAGCGGCAGGAAGGCGTCAAGCGGCTCGCGGAAGCGGGCGTCCCCGTTGTCGTCGGCACCGGCGCGATCAACACGCAGTCGGCCGTCAGCCATGCGGCGCACGCCGCCAAAGTCGGCGCCAAGGGCTTGATGGTCATTCCGCGCGTCCTGTCGCGCGGCTCTTCCGTCGCAGCACAACGTGATCACTTCTCGGCCGTTCTTGCCGCCGGCAAGGACTTGCCCGCCGTCATCTACAACAGCCCCTACTACGGCTTCGCCACCCGCGCCGACCTGTTCTTCGACCTCCGCTCGCGCTTCTCCAACCTTGTCGGCTTCAAGGAATTCGGCGGCAAGGCTGATATGACCTATGCAGCCGAAAACATCACCGCCGGCGATGACGCGCTGACGCTCATGGTCGGCGTCGACACGGGCGTCTACCACGGCTTCGTCAATTGCGGCGCCGGCGGCGCGATCACCGGCATCGGCAACGCGCTTCCCAAGGAAGTGCTGCACCTCGTATCGCTCTGCGAAAAGGCCGCCAAGGGCGACGCACAAGCACGCCGCGACGCGCGCGAACTGGAAGAAGCGCTGATGGTGCTCTCGACCTATGACGAAGGCCCGGATCTCGTGCTGCACTACAAGTATCTCTTGGTACTCAACGGCGACGATCGCTATGCACTGCACTTCAACGAGAGCGACAAGCTCAGCGCCTCGCAGCGCCGCCATCTCGAGAAGCAGTACGAACTCTTCCGCAACTGGTACGCCTCGCGCTACCCGAAGGCTGCCTGAGCTTTACGACAACAGCATATACGCCGGCCAATCCTTTGGCCGGCGTCGTCGTTCGCGGGGTCGGGCTACCCCTGACGCTTGCTTGCCCAAGCGCGTTCGACGGCCGATTTCAATTCCATCTCGGAATAGGGCTTCCTGAGCAGGAAGGCCTTGGCGGGAGCGCCCGCCGGAAGACTGTGCTCGCCTGTCGCAAACACGACGGCGACATCTGGATGCTGGCGAAGCACGGCAACGGCAAGGTCGATGCCGCTGATATCTGGCAATCCGATATCCGCGACCAGCACGTCGATCTCGTTTGCCTGCAGGAATTCCAGCGCCTCCGCTCCATCCGCCGCTTCAGTCACCTGATGCCCCAGATCGAGCAGCATTTCCGCCGTGTTGGAACGGATCAGAAAATCGTCCTCGACCAGCAAAATGCGCGGACCCACCGCGGCAACGGGCTGATCGATCGGCGCCGTTTTGCGCCGCGACCACTCTTGGCTAACCTGCTTCTGGTTGGCAAGCACGAGCCGAAGCCGGCGCGCCAGCGCTTCTCTCGCATAGGGTTTCGATAGCAGCTCGACGCCCGGGTCGAGCCTTCCGCCGTGTACGATCGAATTTTCCGTGCAGCCTGAGGTGAAGAGCACGGCCACGCCGGGCAGCCGTTCCTTCGCGCGCCGCGCCATCTCGCTGCTCTTCAGCGGCCCGGGCATGACGACGTCGGTGAAGATCACGTCGATCTGCATGCCGCTTTCGATGACATTCAGCCCGGCCTGCGCGTCCTTGGGGTCAGCACACTATAGCCGAGATCGGACAGGGTCTCGACGACGATCGAGCGGACTTCCTCGTCATCCTCGACCACAAGCACCGTTTCCGTGCCGCCGACCAACGGCCCGCCATGCACAGTCACTTCACGGTCCTCGTCGGCAACGGAACGTGAGAGATAGATGCGCACCGTCGTTCCCTGATCCACCTCGCTGTAGATCTTCACGTGCCCGCCCGAATGCTTGACGAAGCCATAGACCATGGAAAGGCCAAGCCCGGTTCCCTTGCCCTCGGGCTTCATCGAGAAGAACGGCTCGAACACCTTGTTCAGGATATCCGGCGACATGCCCGTGCCGGTATCGCTAACCGCAAGCATCACATATTGGCCCGGCATGACCTCGTGATGGCTGCGCGCATATTCCTGATCGAGCGCCGCGTTGCCCATCTCGATCGTCAGCTTGCCGGAACCGCTCATCGCGTCGCACGCGTTGATCGCCAGATTGAGCAGCGCGTTTTCCACCTGCGTGGGGTCGGCATAGGTGTTCCACAGCCCGCCGCTGGTGAAGACTTCGATCTCGACCGCTTCGCCCAGCGAACGCCGCAACAGATCGTCCATTCCGCCGATAAAGCGGGCGATATTGATCACCCGGGGCTCCAGCGCCTGCCGCCGGCCGAAGGCGAGCAGCTGGCTTGCGAGCTTCGCGCCGCGATTGACGCCGGCCAGCGCATTGGCCAAGCGCCGCTCCGCCCGTTCGTTGCCCATCAGGTCCTTGGACAGGAGCTGCAGGTTGCCCGAGACCACCTGAAGCAGATTGTTGAAGTCATGCGCCACGCCGCCCGTCAGCTGGCCGAATGCTTCCATCTTCTGCGCCTGCTGCAGCGCGCGCTCGGTCTGATGGCGCTCGGCGATTTCGGCTTCGACCCTTGCCTCGAGGCTTTCGTTCAGCTGCCGCAGCTGCTCCTCGGCCCGCACGCGATGGCGCACCTGCCGTTCGAGGCTGGTTGCGTGATCCTGAAGGCTGGCCTCGGCCTCGCGCTGCTCGGTGATATCGGTGTGGACGCCGACCCACTCCTCGATCTCGCCCGAAGCGTCGAAGATCGGAACGCCACGAATGGCGAAGGTTCGGTAGGCCCCATCGGCGCGCCAAACCCGGTGCTCGTGAACATAAGTCGATTTCGCCGCAACCGCCGCCTTCCAGCTCTCGACCGAGCCGTCCTGATCATCCGGGTGAACGGCATCCGGCCCAGCCATAACCCTGGTAGCTCTCGAAGGGCTGCCCCGTCAGCGCCGACCATGCCGGCTGCTCGCCGAGCATGCGTCCATCGGCGGCGTTCGTCCAGATCACGCCGTGAACGGCGTTCACCGCCGCGCGGAAGCGGCCGTTGCTGCGCTGCAGGGCCACTTCGGAGCGCTTGCGATCCTCGATGTCGATCATCACCACGTAGATGCCTTCGACATCGCCGCCCGATGTGCGCCGAGGCACATAGCGTATCTCGACGTTGCGGTCGGTTCCATCAGGCCGGACGATGGACGTGTCGGTGATGATCCGGTCGCCGGCCATCGCCTGCTCGACCAGAGGGAGACGTGTCTGGTAGCTCGCCTGGCCGATCACCTCGGACACATGTTTGCCGACGACATCGGCCGCATCCAGGCCGAACCATTCCATGTAGCCCTGGTTGGCGAAGCGGTAGATATGGCCGCGATCGATGAAACCGACGAGGATGGGAAGTGCATCCGTCAGCCGTTTCAGCTCCTCGCGGCTTTCCGCGAGTTCGGCCACCGCTTTCACCTTGTCGGTATTTTCGAGCACCGTGCAGAGAACGCCGTTCACCTTGCCGTCGTCGTCGTAGATCGGCGTGTAGAACAGGTCGAAGACGACTTCCTCAGGGACGCCGTGGCGATGCAGAACCATCTTCTGGTCGCGGTAGGATTGGACCTCACCGCGGAAGCCGGCCTCGAGGATCTTGCTGTTCCAATCCCAGATCTCCGGCCATATCCCGGGGACCGTAGCACCGAGCGCGCGCGGGTGATAGTTGCCGGCAATTTCGACGTAGCCGTCGTTGTAGATCATCACATGATCATCGCCCCACATCAGCACCTGCGGGACGATCGAATTGACCTTGATTCTCAGGTTCTGCGGCCACGCGCTGATCGGGCCAAGCGAGGTCGCCGCCCAATCGAAACGGCGAACAAGTTCTCCGGTCTCGCCGCCGCCGATGGGCCAATGGCCGGACGTGAACTGATAAGTCATGAAGCCACCAAATGAACCAGAAATTCTGTTGTTTCACAGGGGACCGGAATGGCCCTGTCCATGGCGCTGGGGCGAGAACAAGCGCGCCGGCAGGCATAATGTGCTGGCGCAGACACGCGCCGGAAAACCGCAAAATGTAGACGCTGATATGACGGCCGTTGGAGTTGCACTTCGGTTGCCATCAGCAGAAAAAAGACAGGCGGCGTGATCACCGGCTTTTTCATTTAAGTTGACGCTGCTATGGGAGCATGATGTCGTCCGTTAGAACGAGGAAACAGGCGAGATGAGCGATAACGTCATCCAGTTCCGCAAGCCCGCGCCGCAGAAGACACCGAAGCCGCCACGCCCATGGCTGCGCAAGCTGATCTCGATCGTCGTGGTGATCGCCGCCTTTGTCGCGGCCTGGATCTATTTCACGCTGGCTGGCTGATTTAGGCATCCCAAAGGGCGCCTGCATTAAAACGATAACGGCTGGAGAGCGAAGCAAATCGCCCTCCAGCCGTTTTCGCGAACACTGTCAGCTTACCACTTCTTGGCAAGCTTGAAGGTGAAGGTTCGCGCATCGCCATAGCCGCAGGCGCCGTTGGTGCGGCAAGCCTCGACATATTCCTTGTCGAACAGGTTGGCGACATTGAGCGACGCCGTCCAGTTTTCCTTTTCGTAGCGGATGGCCGCATCGAACACAGTCGATTCCGGAACGCGAAGCGTGTTGGCTTCATCCGCCCAGGAGCGGCCCTTGTGGCGAACGCCGGCGCCCAGGCTGAGGCCTTCGAGTGGTCCGTTCGTCACGGTGTAATCGACCCACATGGAAGCCGTATAGTCAGGCACGACGTAAGGCGTCTTGCCGATCAGGCTGGGATTCGGGTCGTTCTGCTTAACGGTGACGTCGGTCGCGGCGAAGGCGCCGAGCAGCTTCCAGTTATCGTCGATGTTGACCTTGGCTTCGAGCTCGAAGCCCTTCGATTCCACTTCGCCGAGCTGGTCGGTAAAGGGCGCGATCGGGATCGAAACAGAGTTGTTGCGCTTGTTGATGTGGAAGACGGAAGCGGTGAAGGACGCATCCATGAAGGTCGGCTCATACTTGATGCCGGCTTCATACTGTTCGCCCTCTTCCGGCTTCAGCGGTCCGTGACCACCACGGCCAACCATCGGGTTGAAGAAGGTCGCGGCGCTGACATAAGGCGTCAGGCCATTGTCGAACTCGTAAGCAAGACCTGCGCGGCCACTCCAGGCGCCGTCGGAATCCTCGAAACTGTTGGATGAGGCCAAGCGATCCTTGAAGTCGGTATTAACGTGGTCGTAGCGGCCGTTGAGCGTTGCTAGCCAGCCATCGCCGAAATGGATCTGATCCTGAGCATAAATGCCGATCTGGTTCATCGTGACCTGCTCGCTGTAGAGCGGGTCCATCGGCAGCTGCGGAAGGCCGTAAACGGGGTTCGTCACGCTGAGCGAGCCGGAGCCGAACTTGTTGTTCTGCACGTTGTCGATGCGGTAGAGGCGGTAATCGACGCCCAGCATGACCTTGTGCTCGGTGCTGCCGAGATCGAAGGTGTTTTCGATGCGGTTATCCCAGGCCAACGTATCGACCGAGGTATCGCCCTCGAAGTTGAGGAGCTGAAGGTCGGTCGGGCCGGACCAGAGATACGGATAGACAAGGCGCTCATACTTATCGAGGTGGCCGTAACGGGCATTCGACGAGTATTTCCAACCGCCGTCGAACTCGTGCTCGAACTCGTAGCCGATCATCTGCTGGTCGTAGCGGCCGGTATCGATATCCGGATCACCGGGGAAGAAGCGGCGCGAGATCTTGCCGACGCCGGACCGGTCGACGACCGTACCTTCGTAGGGCAGGAAGCCATTGCCCGTGTGAACTTGATCGAGACCACCGGCATAGGCCCAGACGGTCAGGCTCGTCGTGTCATCGGGCGAGATGGTCAGCTGCGGCATAACGAAGCCGCGCAGGTCATGAGTGTAATCGGTGTAGCCATCGCCGCCGGCGATCTTGCCAGTCAGGCGATAGGTCATCGTGTCGCTCGATCCGACCTTGTCGGAGATGTCGAAGCCGGTGAAGGCGTTGCCGTTCGAGTTGATGCCGATCTCGGTATGATAGAGCGGATCGTCGGTCGGGCGCTTCCTGATCATATCGATGATGCCGCCGGCATTGGCGCCACCATAGAGCACCGAAGCCGGCCCCTTCAGGACGTCGACGCGCTCCAGCATGAAGGGATCGATCTGGAAGTTGCCGAAACCATAGGAAAACAGGTTGAGGCCATCGAGATAGACACCGCTCTGTCCGGCGTCGAAACCACGGACGTAGAACCAGTCAGTATCCGGATCGGTGCCAAAGGTCTGCGTGGCGACGCCCGCCGTGTAACGCAGGGCCTCGTCGACCTTGTTGACAACAGCGCGATCGTCAAGCTCCTGGCGGCCGACGACGGAGACGGACTGCGGTATTTCGTTGATTGGCGTATCCGTCTTCGAGCCCGCCGTGCTCTTCTTGGCCACATAGCCGTTCACGGGGCCAGTTGCCTCGCTGGCGCCGTCCGCCGCCGAATTGCCTGCACCCTGGATGACAACCGGCTTCAGCTCGGTCGCGTCCTGCGCCACTGCGAATGTGGCGCTCGCGCCGAAAATGGCGACACCCGCCAGAAGCTTTGCCTTGAAGATCACTCGGTCTGCTCTCGCACCCATATTTGTCGTCACCCTACTCACGCCACCGTCGTCCCAACGGCCCGGCCAACATCACGAATAAGATGAGTGATTAACTCAATTTTAACGCCACAGCTTGTCGCGATCGCGGACGAATTGAATGTTCTTGGGCAATTTTTCACGAAGCACTCAAACGCTCACATGCTATGTCGTTCAGGCAACGTGGGCCTTTTTCCACGTGGCGGGCGGCGTTCCGATATTCTTGCGGAAGACGCGCGTGAAATGCGCCTGGTCGGAAAACCCGGTCTCTGCGGCGATGACCATGAGCGGTTGGTCGCCGTGCAACAGAAGCTCTTTCGCGCGCTCCAGCCGGGCATTCATCTGCCACTGATGCGGCGCCATGCCGGTGGAGGCCTTGAAGGCGTGACTGAAGTGGGATTGCGAGAGCCCGGCGAGCGTCGCAAGCTCTTCCAGCCGGATGTTGCGCATGCAGTTTTCGGTGATGAAATCCGTTGCCTTGCGCAGCTGCCATGAAGCGAGCTTGCTGCGCTTGCGCACTTCGCTCTTGCCAAGCTTCATCACGTCGATGATCAGCGCAAGCGCCAGACCATCGCCATAGAGATCGTGCAGCGGCGCCGGGTTCATGCATTCGGCCGCGATCATACGCGACAGCGTCAGCACGCGCTCGTCGGAAAACAGCAAGCGCGGGCTCGTCAGCCGATCGGGATCGAGCTCCTCCATCAACCGGCGCGCCAAGATCTCGGGGTCGAAATGCAGATCCAGATGACGAAGAAATTGCACGTTCTTCAGATTGGCCCAGAGCTCCATTCCCGCAGGCACATAGGAAATTGGCTGGTTCTCGTCCTCTTCTGCGGCACCCGCGCCCTTCGAACTCAGCTTCATCGTCGAACGGCCGGCGCCGTTCATATCAAGCAGGATGAACAGCCTGGGGTCATTGGACACATAGTAGCCGCCGGCATAGGGCGCGCATTCCACATCCCAAACATCCGCGACGATGCCGTTCCAGGATCGCCTGTGAAGGCCGCCGACGACGGAGAAACCTTCGATCTTGTTCTGCATGCGGGGCTGAAATGTCATGGATGGGGCGCGCACTATACCTTCTTGATAAACTCAAGTTTAAGGCAAGCGCTGACCTAACGCAATCCCGCGCTAAAAAAGCCCCCCATATTTTAGGGCGCGTTGGCCGTACGGCCTCGATCAGCCCTTGCGGATGGACCCGCGCCAGATGAGTTCGGCTTTCAAGCGAACCGAATGAGCCTCTTCCGGCTCTTCCTCATGGCCACCGGTGGCAAGCCACTTCACCGCCTGCGTGGCGATCGCCATGACCGGCTGCGCGAAGGTCGTGAGATTGAAGGACGACCACGACGCCTGCTCGATATCGTCGAAGCCGGCAACGCACAGCTGATCCGGGATCGACAGACCGAACTGGTGGCGCGCGGCATCCATGAAACCGCAGGCGAGCAAGTCCGTCGCGCAGAACACGCCATCCGGCCGCTCGGCGCGCGTCAGCATGCGCTGCGCGAGCACCCGGCCCGCCTCGTATCCCGTCGAGCCATAGCGCTCGACGACGACCTCGAGACCGAGCTTTGTGGCGGCGGCGATAAAGCCGCGCTCGCGACCCATCAGGCTTGGCGTCCCCGCTTCGGAGTTCGCGAAGGCGAGCGTTCTGCATCCCGCTCGCACGAATGCGGTGGCGATCTTGCCGCCGGACTCATAGTCGTCGAGATTGATCTTCAACGGCCCCGGCTGGTCGTCGTCGCGGTTGATCAGCACCAGCCGCTGGCCGCTGCGAAGGCAGAGCTGGGTGATCGACTTGTCCGGCAGTCCGGAGAGGATGATCGACGCATCGGCTCGGTAGCGGATCGCCTGCTGCAGCGCGCGGTCGACGCTGCCGTCCGAGCGATCGGTATTGACGAACATCGCGACCTTGCCTGCGTTCTGCAGCTGAATGGTCAGCTCCCGCAACAGCGCCGAGCGATAGGGCGTCGCGACATCGGAAACAATGAGGCAGACGATGCCGCTCTCGTTGCGCATCAGGCCGCGGGCGAGATGATTGACGTGATAGCCGAGCGCTTCGGCCGCTTCCAGCACGCGCCTGCGCGTGTCAGCGGAGACACTGGCTCCCGGCGTGAAGGTCCGCGATACGGCGGAACGCGATACCCCTGCCCTCTCGGCAACTTCCTGCGCGCTGACGAATAATTTAGACGGCATGGCAATCCTTTTGTTGCACGCACCTTTGCATCGAGTTGCACTTGCGTGCAATCCGTAACGACCTCAGCCAATATGAAGTTTTCATGACGAATATTGACATCGCGCGCGGCGAAGTGTTCGCTTTGCACGCGCTTGCAACGGTGCCCCAAGCGGCTTGCAAGCGCGACTTTCAGCGGCTGTATCCAGCCATCGTTTCCGATAAAGGACATGTTGCGATGACATTGCGCGTTATTCCAGGGCTCGAAGCACGTCTGGCCCTAGCCGAGGCCGTTGCCCGCGAGGCAGGCGCCGTGGCGCTCGACTATTCCAAGCGTCGCGACACCCTTGTGATCGAGACGAAGCGCGATCCCCAGGACGTCGTGTCGATCGCAGACCGCGAAGTCGAGAATCTGATCCGCGCGCGGTTCGCGGAAGCCTATCCCGGAGATGGCGTTCTCGGCGAAGAGTATGGTCTCGCACTAGGTACGTCGGGTTTCACCTGGGTGATCGATCCGATCGACGGCACCAGCCCGTTCGTCAATGGCATGCCGAACTGGTGCGTCTCGATCGGCCTGCTGCACGACGATGTGCCTGTCGTCGGCGTCATCGCCTCGCCTTGCCATGATGAACTCTATGCCGCAGCACTCGGCATGGGCGCCACCTTGAACGGCAAGAAGCTCGAGCTCAGCCCCGAACGCAATATCCGCAACGCGGTGACCGGTATCGGCGCGAACAGCCATGTTTCGCCCGCCACTGTCGCCAGGATGGTCGAGGAGCTGCTGGAAGCGGGCGGCAATTTCATTCGCAACGGCTCCGGCGCGCTCATGCTCGCCTATGTCGCCGCCGGCCGCCTCGTCGGATATTACGAGCCCTACATGCACGCCTGGGACTGCCTCGCCGGATATTGCCTCGTCAAGGAAGCCGGCGGCTGGTTCCATCCCTTCCCGACCACTGGCGAGGGGCTGACCAAGGGCGCCAAGGTGCTTGCGGCGGGACCCGGCGCTATCGATGATCTCCGCAAGATAGCCGGCGTCTAGGTACGTTCGCCTCGGCGGCGGGCCCGAGAACAGGAGCGACATCGCGCCTCTCGTCCGACGCTATTTTGCAACCTATATATACAGGCGAAGAATGCCGGCGACCCGCGCCGGCTGAACGGAGACATGTATGAGCCGAGATCCGTACGAGCTTCTGGGCGTCAAGAAGGACGCTACGCAAAAAGAGATCCAGAGCGCGTTCCGCAAGCTCGCTAAGAAACTGCACCCGGACCTGAACCCCGGCGACAAGCAGGCCGAGGACCGTTTCAAGGAAATCTCCGCCGCATACGAGATCGTCGGCGACGAGGACAAGCGCAAGCGCTTCGACAGAGGCGAGATCGACATGACGGGCGCCGAGCAGGCGCAGCGCAACTATTATCGCGACTACGCCTCGCAAGCGGGCGCCGGCGGCCGCTATCAGAACAATGCCGGCTTCGCCGACTTCGGCGACAGCGACGACATATTCTCAAGTTTCTTCTCCGGGCGCGGACGCGGCGGTGGGCAGTTCCGCTCGCAGGGCCAGAACCGGCAATATTCAATGGAGGTCGATTTTCTCGACGCTATCAACGGCACCAAGACGCAGATACGCCTGCCTGATGGCCCGGCACTCGATCTTCAGATCCCGGCCGGAACCCGCGACGGCCAGACGCTGCGCCTGAAGGGCAAGGGCGAACCGGGGATCGGCGGCGGTCCGCCGGGAGACGCGCTGGTGGAGATCCGCGTTCGTCCGCACAAGTTCTATGTTCGCGATGGCGATGACATCCGCATCGATCTGCCGATATCGCTGCCCGAGGCGGTGCTCGGCGGCAAGGTGCGCGTGCCGACGCCATCGGGCGCGGTCAATCTGACGCTACCCGCCAACTCCAGCACCGGCAAGGTCTTGCGCCTGAAGGGCAAGGGCGCGCCGAAGCGCGGTGGCGGGGCCGGCGATATCTATGTGTCGCTCAAAGTCGTCTTGCCGGATGAGCCGGACCCGAAGCTTGCCGAATTCATGAGCGAGTGGACGCCGGTCAATCCGCAGAATCCGAGAAAAGGCATGGAGGAGTAGCCATGAATGATCTTGAATTTCGCCGAGCCCTGAAGATCGACGTGACCGTGGTGGACGTGTGGATCGAGCAGGGCTGGCTGATCCCCGAAGCGCATGACGGCGACCGCGAGTTCCGTGACGACGACGTGGCGCGGGCGCGGCTGATCCTCGACCTCACCCGCGATATGGGCGTCAACGAAGCCGGCGTCGACCTAATCATGGATCTCGTCGACCAGATACACGGGCTGCGCGGCACCGTCCGTGACATGCTCGGCGCCATGGAGCAGCAGGACGACGATGTCCGCCGCCGGCTGCGTCGCAAGCTCGACGCGCTGTCCACGCGAGTGGGCTGAACGGCTCCGGCTTGCTGGTGACAAAGGAACCGGAAGAGACAAGGAGACCCGACTTGAGCAACGATCACGGCTCCCACGACGCCGATCATTCGCATCAACCCGTTGACTGGCGCGAGCACGGTGTGAAAGTCATCCCGGGCAATGCGCTTGATCCGAACACTGCGCAGACCCCGGGCATGAACCGAGCGACGGCGATCAACAATGCCCGCGCCGGCGCTGAGAAGATTTGGGCCGGTACGGTGACGATCCACGCCAACGCGAAAACCGGCGCGCACCATCATGGCGACCTCGAAAGCATCATCTACGTGGTGATGGGAAAGGCGCGCATGCGCTGGGGCGACAATCTCGAATTTACCGCCGAGGCCGGCCCCGGCGACTTCATTTTCGTGCCGCCTTACGTGCCGCACCAGGAGATCAATGCGAGCCAAAACGAGACGCTGGAGTGCGTCCTCGTCCGGTCCGGTCAGGAGCCCGTGGTGGTCAATCTCGATATTGAACCGGTTGAAAAGCCGGAAGATGTTCGGTGGATCGATCCGATACACAAATAATCCACTCTCGGTAGTGTGCTAATGAAGAATTGATCGACGGCCGCTTCCGCAAATTTCTTCAGATAAATCTTTCGTCCAGGCGAAGCGATGCATCGATCCCCACGCTCGAAATTTGCGAGAAAACGACAGCCGGATTCATGTTTTCATCCAGCACCTTACGTCAAAAGCACTGCTCAGCAGGGGTTTTCGCTCGCCAGCGCGAACAAATGTAGATCACAACAATAAGTTCAGACAGCACTAATCCACTCGTCAATTCGCCGCGTACACCGTTTTGTTACCGCGCGGAAAAGCCCTAAAAAGAACGTTCCCAGCGGATATAACGGCCTTCGATGCTAATCTCAAATTCCGGCGATTTATCTACCGGAGGATGTATATAAGCCCCGTTTGGTCAGATTGAACTGGAATACTTACTTATGATTGCATTCGACGTCACACAAATTTGCTGGTCCAAGCGCTGTTTTCAGTTGAAAGTCAGGGTCTTCAGGCACATCAGTTGGCGGGAATAAAAATGGGCGGCACAATTGATCCGTTCAAATATCTTGGTAAGGTTGCCGCAGGGAATAATAAGCACGCCGCACTGGCGTTAGAAGGATAAGGCCATGAAAGAAGCTCCGCATACCGTCGACGTCCACGTAGGCAAGACGATCCGCATCAAGCGCCTGATGCGCAAGGTTTCGCAGACCGAACTTGGTGACCGCGTCGGCGTCACGTTCCAGCAGATTCAGAAATACGAGAAGGGCTCGAACCGCGTTTCGGCAAGCATGCTCGTCGAAATCGCCGGTGCGCTCGATGTCGACGTCCGCTCCTTCTTCGAAGATATTTCGGCCAATGCCAATGACAATCCGACCCCGAGCGACGAATTCGTCGTATCGCGCGACGGTGTGCTTTTGAACGCTGCCTTCCTGTCGATCAAAAACGAGCAGGTTCGCAAGAAGATCGTCAAGCTGGTGCAGGCAATTGCCGGCATGGAGCAAATCGAAAGCGAAGCCGCCGAATAAAGCGGCTTCGGCGGGTCCCGTCAAAGATTAGTGGCGCTCCAGGACGACGAGGTTTTCTCGCGCGTCTTTCATTGCCACTTTCGTCTTGGTACCGATCAGCTTTTCCAGATTCACGTCCAGCTCACGCTCCGGGTCGATTCCATCCCAATCGATGACGACCTGCAGCAGAGCCATGTTCGTCAGATGCGTCAGGTTGTTCAACTTGAGCTTCTGCGCTTCGTCCTTCGCAGCCGACAGCAAGCGGAAAATCCTCGCGTATTCGCTTCCGCTTCCCTCGTCCATCGTCTGAATGTTCATCTCGTCCGCTCCGCCTCTCTGAGATGCCCCAAACACCACTTTGGGGCTCCAGTGCTTCCATCATTCAGGCGTGGCGTTATTAGAGCGTTACAGGCGTTACCCGGGTGCTGATTTCCGCATGCAGCATCTCCCAGTGGGACGTTGCCGCGAAGCCCCAGCTGCGCTTTCCAGCCGTGAATTTCACGCTTTCGAGGTAATCCAGAACCATATCTGCATCGGCGCGCTTGCGCTCGATCTTGTTCGCGCGAATCAACCGCACGATCTCCTTGGCGCGCGCGGCGTTGTCGAAAGCGCAGCGTTCCACCGCCTTCGGATAGGTCCGCTCGGAAAAATGCAGCGCCCGGCCCGCAAGCAGAAGCTTCTTGTATTCGCCCGACAAGAGCAGGCCCTGCCTGTTCAGCGCGTCGATCGTCGGCTGATAATCGACCCACGGAACAGAGAGCGGCAGCCAGCCCAACTCGGCCGGCGCGTGAACCAGCGCAACCGCCTCATCGTCGATGAGCCGGCCGTCGGCGTAATCATCATAGATCGAGCCGATTCCCACCATGCCGAACGCCGAGCATTCCGAGGCTCTGAGCGCCCCCATGCTCGCGCCGCCGGCAACGACGACGTTCTGCTCAAGCGCGAAGAGGATTTCCTTGTGCCAGACGGACGGCATCTCGCCGAAATAACCGTCGACGATGCCAATGGCGCGGGCGCCGTCGCGCACCGCCTGCAGGATATCGCCCCGGGCGGCTGGCCCGCGAAACTCGATCGTTGGATGCTCCGCCTGAAGCCTGTCGAGATCCCGGCCGAAGCTTGGTCCTGCGAAAATTACTCTCATGCCTGGGCTCCCTGCATGGCGCCGATGGCGCGCAAGCCAAGTTGAATGAATTCACCGCTGACATCGACCTCCAGACCCGGCACGATGACGCGGACCACGGAGACCGGAAGGCGCGGATGCGGGATCGGCACGGCCACGACCTGCTCGATACCGCGCGCGCGCAGCCGATCCAGGATGTGGCGGATGGTCTGCTGGATGCTGCGCTTGGCAGGCTCGGCAAAACGCGGCGCCACCGGCGTCTCGTCGCAGAGCTCGATCAGCTGCTGCATCGGCCCGTCGCCATCGAGGCGCTGGTAGACGCGCGGCGAGAAGTCGTCGCGACTACCTGCAATCGCTGTCAACCGGCTCTGCGCTGCCTCGGTAATAGCGCGCAGTGCTGCGCGAACAGGATCCGGATGGCAACCGCAGCCGCCGCAGACGTTCGTCCAGCGCGCGTCGACGCGGTCGCCGAGGTCGCCGGGAACGATGACGGCGAGGAAGCTCGGCACGCCGATATCGGTTGTCATATCAAGCAGCAGGAGCCGCATGCCGGCGCGGGTGATGCGGTCGGTGATGATGTCGATGACGGGATCGCCGAAGCCGGCCGGATCGATGCGCGAGCCGCGCAGTTCATCGAAGGGGCGAAGCTGTGTCAGCGCCCATGCGTCACGCTCGACCAGTTCGCACAGGCCGTGCAGCACGGCCTCGGCAGGGCGATTGCCCGATGCCAGGCCGTCGCTGGACTGCTCGAAGCCGGAAGGGCGCGTGCCACGATGGTCGAGGCCAACAAGCGACCACGGCACGAAAACCGGCCTGTCGTTCATGATGTCGAGGCCTTCGCTCCAGGCGAGCGGGCCAGTATCGATATCGGACGGCACGCAGCGCGCAACGGAATCGAGATCGATCAGCGGCGCGCGCTCGGCCTTCATGCCGGCGAGCGTGGCGATGACCAGATCATCCGGCTGCATCTCGGCAACGCGGGTTTCGACCGCTTCCATGGCAGCCGAGGTCATCGCGGCTTCCTCGTCGATGCCTTTGCCCTGGAAGACTGACAGCGTGTAGCTGTTCGGGCGGGTCGCGAAGGCGACCGGAATTTCAAGAAGATCGAGCGCCGTCAACAAGCCGACGCGCGTTATTCCAAGCTCGGCAAAGTGCGGCTTGATCGCCGCGAATGTCTGTCCAGGCGTCAGGGAGCGGTCGTGGTAGGCGCTGACGCCCGCCGCGGAAAGACTTAGATCCCCAGCCAGATCCGTGAGTGCTGCCTGAACAGACATCCCCAAAAACCTCAACGGAACTTCAGAGCGTGAACGATGTTCGCGGTCGCATTGGTGTCGAGCTGAACGGCGTTCTGCTTCAGGACGGCCTGTGCAGCAGCGGAGAGGCGAACGGTGGACTTGATTGCGTTGGTCATGGTTTTCTCCTTTTGGTGGCAGCATTTGCTGCGGACAGGAGAGACTGTGACCGGCCGGCGTTATTCCGGTGTGACTGGAAATTTCGCTAATTAACGGCCAAAACCGTCATGTGTCGCACTTCAGGACAGACCGGCCATCCTGAGTCCGTCTATCAGCTGGCGAGTATCGTCAGGGTTGCGATCCGGCACGAAACGCCAGACATCTTCCGTGCGAAAATCCGGAAAATTCTCGAGGACAACCGAGGCATAATGCGCCGCGGTGGCCTTGTCGCCGTTCTTGGCGTGCGCCGCAGCGAGCAGACGCGAGGTCGCCGGCCGGTCCTTGACGCGGTCGAGGACCTCGATCGCCTTGGCGTAATTCTCCTGCACGAAATGAATGCCGCCCAGGTTCCAGTAGTAATAATCCGGCGGCAGCGGATTGAGCTTCAGCGCGGCGTGGCTGAGTTCCAGTGCCCGATCGCTCTGCCCGTCGTGCAGAAGCGCATCCGCGTGATCGGCCAGGATATCAGCGTCATTCGGATTGAGCATCTGCGCTTCGGCGAAGAAATCGAGGCTATCGGCAAAGCGGCGGCGATAGAGCGCGACGAAGCCAAGCTCGCGCATGGCTCTTCCGCTGTTCGGATCGCTATCGCGCGCCTGCCATGCCGAGCGATCGGCCTCTTCCAGAAGTGCCGTGTCCTTCATGCCGCGAACGAGCCATTCCATGCCCAGCACCCGGGCCATGCCGGCATGGGCGGAGGAGAAGCGGTCATGTCTCGACAGCGCCGACTTGAACCATTTACGCGCCTGCCGCAGATGCTGCAGATCGGTCTTCGATACGAGCCGCTTGCCCTCGAGATACAGCCGATAGGCCGAGGGCGAGACATCGTGCATCATATCCGTCAATTCGCGCCGCTCGATCGTATCGGCGAGCGTCATGACGATGCGCCGCGCCAATTGACCGAAGGACTGGTTGACCTTCTGCATGGCAAGCGGCAGGTCGATCGCCCAAAGCACTTCGGCGGTCGAGGTCTTGGTCAGCCGGCAGGTCGCGTAGATCTCGTCCTCGCGGCCGTGGATCGTCACATAGACCGTGTAATCGAAACGCAATTCCGGCGGCATGGGCTGCAGTTCGCCGGTAGCCAAGCTGCGGTTCAGGATTTCGACGCTGGTATGCGCCGCAATCACCTTGAAGCCGCGCTGCTGGCTGAGGCCGATCGTGACATCTTCGAGGAGCGCCCGACCGACACGCTGCAGAAGCGGCTCCGATAGCATGGTTTCCGGAGGAAGGATCAGCACGCGCGGCTGGCCGAGCGGATCGGCAGTCGCGGGCCGGACGGGAGCTGCTTCGGCTACGGCAGGTGCTGCCAGCGCGATGATGCCGAACTCCAGCGCGAGCGCCTGCGTTGCCGCGTCCGGCTCGGCACCGTACTCGGCTTTCAATTCGTTGCGGCAGCGGAAATAGGCCTGCCGCGCCGAGCCAAGATCGCCCGCCGTCGCATGCGCCTTCATCAGCGCGCGGCAGGCCGCCTCGTTCGCCGGATCCGTGGCCACAAGCAGCCCGGCCAGTAGCACCGTATCGGCGAGCGTCAGCTTTTCGGGCGAATCAAGCAGCGTCATCAGATGCGCATCGCGGCATTCGGCGATGCGGCGGCGCTCGATCGTGACCCACTCGTCCGCTTCCATCGTCGGCGCGCGGAACCCTTCGAGCAGCTCACCCTGAAGCAGGGCCCAATCGCTCCGCGCCAGCGGATGCGTGGCATCGCGCAGCAGCAAGACATCGGTGGCACAGTGCTCGGCATTAAGTGCAATATGCGTG
This sequence comes from Hyphomicrobiales bacterium, assembly GCA_900465665.1. Lineage (GTDB taxonomy): Bacteria > Pseudomonadota > Alphaproteobacteria > Rhizobiales > Rhizobiaceae > Rhizobium. Next base: position 80,434 of record UBJO01000016.1, on the reverse strand, counting down.
TTGGTGGCGGTGATCAGGCGGGGAAGGCCTTCCGGCACGCTGCGATCGATCCGCGCAAGCAGCTGCCTAAGGCTGCCGGCACGCTGTTTCGACACATCGGACTGCCAGAGCATGCCCCGCAACGTCTCGCGCTCCATCGAGAACTGCGACGACGCAGCGACGAAAGCCAAGAGCGGATAGGCTTTTTCCGGAAGCACGATTTCGCCGTCATTGGCGAAAAGCGCGGGCTTTCCGAGCAAGCGAAGCAGGAGGCTGTGCTTAGCCACTGACACCAAGGGTAACTCGCGTTTGGATGATCCAAATCAAGTATAGTGAAAAGTGACTGTAACGCAAAAGGAATGCGGCCGTTCGGTTGAGTTTTTCAACCGTTAGACGATGACGATCGCAAACAGGGTTTAGAAAAATCGGGATCGGCAGGAAGAAATCGCAGCGACCGTCGCTCGCCGTGCCAATGCGAGGCACATGAGCAGCAATCCAAAAGAAATGGCGCCGGCCTTTCGACCAGCGCCATCACAATCAGTCAGGATTTGGCTTAAGCGGCAGCCGAAGCGAAACCAGCCGTCGGAACTTCCGAGATCGTCTTCAGAACCTGGGAAGCGATCTGGTACGGGCAACCCTGCGAGTTCGGGCGGCGATCTTCCAGGTAACCCTTGTAGCCGTTCTTGACGAAGGAGTGCGGAACGCGGATCGAAGCGCCACGGTCTGCAACGCCGTAGGAGAACTTGTTCCACGGAGCAGTTTCGTGCTTGCCGGTCAGACGCTTGTCGTTGTCAGGACCGTAGACAGCGATATGGGCTTCCAGGTTCTTGTCGAACTGGGCCATCAGAGCTTCGAAGTAGGCCTTGCCGCCAACTTCGCGCATGAACTTGGTGGAGAAGTTGCAATGCATGCCCGAACCGTTCCAGTCGGTGTCGCCGAGCGGCTTGCAATGATATTCGATGTCGATGCCGTACTTTTCAGTCAGGCGCTGCAGCAGGTAGCGTGCCATCCAGATCTGGTCGGCAGCGCGCTTCGAGCCCTTGCCGAAAATCTGGAATTCCCACTGGCCCTTGGCCACTTCGGCATTGATGCCTTCGTGGTTGATGCCGGCAGCGAGGCAGAGGTCGAGGTGCTCTTCGACGATTTCGCGTGCGATCGAGCCAACGTTCGAGTAGCCGACGCCGGTGTAATAAGGACCCTGCGGAGCCGGGTAGCCCTGCTCCGGGAAGCCGAGCGGACGGCCGTTTTCGTAGAAGAAGTATTCCTGCTCGAAGCCGAACCAAGCATCTTCGTCGTCGAGGATGGTTGCGCGGGCGTTGGACGCATGCGGGGTAACGCCATCAGGCATCATGACTTCGCACATGACGAGTACGCCGTTGGTACGAGCCGGGTCCGGATAAACGGCGACGGGCTTCAGCACGCAATCGGAGCTGCGGCCTTCAGCCTGCATCGTGGAGGAGCCATCGAAGCCCCAGAGCGGCAGCTGCTCGAGCGTCGGGAATTCTGCAAATTCCTTGACCTGCGTCTTGCCACGAAGGTTCGGTACCGGGGTGTATCCATCGAGCCAGATGTACTCGAGCTTATACTTGGTCATTTGCGAGTCTCTCAAAACAAAGGTGTCAGCAGGTCCCAGGGACGAGGAAGCCGAGGCCGCCTTGCCCGTGGAGGGATGCCAGAGAGTATGCATGTAGCGTGCCAGTTCGCGACGAGGGATAAAACGATAAGGCAGAAAGGGGCTGTCGCAGTGCCAATAAAGCAGGTGCCATTCGATCGAAGCGGGCCCTGAAGTGCCAGTGGACTCAAGCGGTTACGCCGCCTATTGATCGAACGTCCCGCTGGAAAAAGATGAACAGCGGCGCCGTCAGTTTTTTCCGCACAATACCCATCTTGCGCATTTATTGTGCAAGTGCATATTTTATGTATTCCGTGAATTTCTGATATAAAGCTGTTCAAATTGCAATTGCACACGATTCAAACATTTGTTGCACTTTTTTCAATCAAATAGCGCATTCTCTGTGCATCTGTGTTATTGTCTCTCTTAACGCTTTAGGGCGGACTCAATTTGGAGGCATGACATGGTTACTGGTGTGCATCACGAGTCGGCAACGATTTACGCTTTCCCGACGAAGCGCTTCGCTTCATCGGCGCTTCGCCAGAAGGTTGAGCTGGAAAAAGATCTGGAACCCTGCGTCTACGACAGCTGCTGGTACCACGAAGACGCCATGAAAGAGGAAGAAGCCTCGGCCCAGCCGCGCTTTACCCCGCGTTTCGTGGACTGACGTCTTTTTTGTCGGGCTTGGTGCGTTCCGTTCGCATCAAGATCTAACGTGATTGCACGCGGCTCCGCCTTGGCGGGGTTGCGTATATTGAGCGCACGCGTCATGACGGGCCTGCGAGTTCAATTGCGGGCGAATACATGTCGGACAAAGAGGTAGCCATCATCGGCGGTGGGCCGGCGGGGCTTATGGCGGCGGAGATTCTGTCTGCAGCCGGGCATAGGGTTACGGTCTACGAGGCAATGCCGACGGTGGCGCGCAAATTCTTGCTTGCCGGAAAATCCGGCCTCAACATCACCCATTCCGAAGACTATCAGCGCTTTGCGACGCGCTTTGGCAGCGCGAACGGTCGGTTGCGCGATGCGCTCGACGCTTTTCGCTCTGACGACATCAGACAATGGGCCGCCGATCTGGAGACCGAGACCTTCGTTGGAACGTCGGGGCGCATATTCCCCGTGGCGATGAAGGCCTCGCCTCTCTTGCGCGCGTGGATCAGGCGACTGGACGCGCAGGGGGTGACGATCCGCACGAGACACCGCTGGCAGGGTTTTTCCGACGGCGGTCATCTGTTCGAAACGCCCGAAGGCAACCTCATCATCCGACCCGATGCCGCCCTGCTCGCCCTTGGCGGCCAGAGCTGGCCGCGGCTTGGCTCGGACGGTCGCTGGGTCGATTGGTTGCGAAATGAGGCCGTTACGGTTCACGATTTCCAACCAGCCAATTGCGGCTTCGATGTCGAATGGAGCGCGGTGTTTCGCGAGCGCTTCGCAGGCGCTGCCGTCAAGTCAGTGGTGGCAACCTCTCCAGCGGGATCGACACAGGGCGAGTTCGTCGTCACCAAACACGGCATAGAGGGCAGCCTAGTTTACGCCCATGCCGCGGCATTGCGAGACGCGTTGACATCAGGACAGCGCGCGGCACTCATCGTCGATCTGATGCCCGGGCGGACGCTGGAGCGGATCGAACGCGATCTCGCCAGGCAGGACGCCAAGACGAGCCTCGCCAACCGGCTGCGCAAAGGCGCCGGCCTCGATGGCGTGAAGGCGAACCTCGTTCGCGAATTCGGTGATGATGCCGACCTGCGTGACCCTGCTCGGCTGGCGCGGCTGATCAAGGCGCTGCCTATAACCGTCGTCGCCCCGCGCCCGATCGCGGAAGCCATTTCGTCGGCGGGTGGCATTGCATGGGATGGGATCGACGAACATTACATGCTGAAGCAGCGCCCCGGCCTGTTCGTCGCAGGTGAGATGATCGATTGGGAAGCCCCAACGGGCGGCTACCTGCTCACAGCATGCTTCGCGACCGGTCGCGCCGCCGCGCGCGGCATCGTAGACTGGCTGCGGGCCTGATCAGCCCGCACCGCCAATCACTTCCTTTTCCGCAACATGCTCATCGCCGTCCGGCCGCTTGATCCGGAACCAGGCAAGATAAAGCGCGGGCAGGAAGAGCAGCGTCAGCACCGTACCGACGATGATGCCGCCCATCATGGCATAGGCCATCGGCCCCCAGAACACCTCGCGTGAGATCGGGATCAGCGCCAGGCTCGCCGCCGCCGCCGTCAGCAGGATCGGCCTCATTCGATGCTGCGTCGCCTCTCGCACCGCATCCCAAGGATGATGCCCCTCTCGCCTGAGCTCCTCCACCTGCACAACAAGGATCACCGAATTTCGGATGAGGATGCCGATCAGGGCAAGGATGCCGAGGATCGCCACGAAGCCCATCGGCGCGCCGCTCGATAGAAGCGCGATCACCACGCCGATGAGCGCGAGAGGCGCGACCGCGAAGACCAGGAACAGCCGCGAGAAGCTCTGCAGCTGGATCATCAGGATCGTCGCCATCGTAAACAGCATCATCGGCACCACGGCGGCGATCGGCGCCTGGCTCTTGGCGCTCTGCTCCACGCTGCCGCCCACTTCAAGCGTAAAGCCGGTCGGCAGCTGGGCGGAGTAGGCGTTGATATCCTTCGCCAGCTGATCGACCACCGTCGCCGGCTGCTTGTTGTCGATGACGGCCGCCTTGACCGTGACCGTCGGCAAGCGGTCGCGGCGCCAGATACGTGGCGGCTCGGTCTCGTAGCGGAAATTGGCGATCGCCGCCAAGGGAACGGAGTTGCCATTGCTGGTGCGCAGCTGCAGGTCGCGCAGCGTCTCGATCGACCGCCGCTCGGATGCCTGGGCCCGCGCCAGGACGGTGATCAGATAGATATCGTCACGCACTTGCGTCACCGACGCACCACCGACAATACCGTTCAGCGCCGACGCGATATCCTCCGACGTGACGCCGAGTTGACGCGCCTTGTCCTGGAGAACATCGACCTTCACGACACGCTGCGGCTCGTTCCAGTCGTAAACCACATCGCCCAACGATCGATTTTGGCTCATGACAGCGCCGAGTTCCAGCGCACGCTGGCGAACCCCTTCGATATCGGGCCCGCAGAGGCGATAGGCAACCGGGCGGCCAACGGGCGGGCCGATGTCGAGCAGCTTCACATAGGCGTCGGTGCCGGCGAAGGTCTTTGTAAGGTATTCCTGAAGATCCACCCGCAGCTTGTCGCGCACCTCAAGGCTCTTGGTGATGATCACCACCTGGCCGAAAGACGGGCTCGGCGGCTGCACGTCGAAAGACAGAACGAAGCGCTGCGCGCCCTGCCCGACATAAGTGGACCAGCGCTCGATATCGGGATTGCCCTGCAGCTTCTCCTTCTCGAACTGCGCCATCTGCTTGTCGGTTTCGTTGATCGAGGCGTTGTTGGGCAACGAGAAGTCGACGATCAGTTCCAGTCGGTCGGACGAGGGGAAGAATTGCTCCTGGACAAAGCGCACCCCGTAGACCGCGCAGGCAAATGCGATAACTGTCAGCGCGATGGTGATCCAGCGAAAGCGCATGCAGATATCGAGGATCTTCGCGAAGCCATTGGCGAACCAACCGCTCTTCTCCTCATGCCGCTTCATCGTCTTGGGCAGGATCGTCACCCCGAGCAGGGGCGCGAACACCACCGCCACGATCCACGACACGACCAACGACACCGCGATGACCACGAAGAGAGAGAAGGTGAACTCGCCGGCCGCGCTGTTGTTGAGGCCGACAGGCATGAAGCTCGAGACGGTGACCAAGGTTCCGGTCAACATCGGGAAGGCCGTATGCGAATAGACATAGGTCGCAGCCTTGGTGATCGGATCGCCGGCCTCCAGCCGGGCGACCATCATTTCCACGGCGATCATGGCGTCATCGACGAGCAGGCCGAGTGCGATGATCAGCGCGCCAAGCGAGATGCGCTGCAACGAGATGCCGTCATATTCCATGAAGACGAAGGTGATGGCCAAGGTCAGCGGGATCGCGAAGGCAACGACCAACCCCGCACGCCAGCCGAGACTGACGAAGCTCACCAGGAGCACGATGATGATCGCTTCCGCCAGCGCCCGCGTGAACCCCGACACCGCCTCCTCGACGATGACGGGCTGATCGGCGACGAGATGCGCTTCGATGCCGATCGGCAGCGTGGCGTGCACCTTGCGCAGCTCGGCCTGCAGCGCCTTGCCGAACTCAAGCAGATTTGCGCCCTGCTTCATGCTGATGGCGAGTGCGATCGCCGGCATGCCGTTGACGCGAAAGAGCGCGGTGGGCGGATCGGTGTATCCGCGCGTGATCGTCGCGATATCACTCAGCCGGAAGAAGCGGTTGTTGACCTGCAGATTGACGCTGCGCAGGCTGTCTTCCGAGGTGAACTGTCCGCTGACGCGCAGGCTGACGCGCTCGCCCTGCGCCTGCAGCACGCCCGATGGCGTAATCGCGTTCTGCGATTGCAGCGTGTTCAGCACATCCGCCTGGCTGATGCCGAGCGCTGCGAGCTGGCGGGTCGAGAACTCGAGGAAGATCACCTCGTCCTGCGCACCGACCAGATCGACCTTCCCGACATTCGGGACAATCAGGATGCTGCGGCGCACGCTCTCCACATAGTCGCGCAGCTGGCGCTGCGTGAACCCATCGGCGGTGAAGGCGTAGATGTTGCCAAAAACGTCGCCAAAGCGATCGTTGAAGGTCGGCGTCTGCACGCCCGAGGGAAATTGCCCCTCGATATCGCTGATCATGTTGCGAACGTTGACCCAGATCCCCGGCACATCGCGCGCCTTGGTGGAATCCTTGAGGTAGACGAAAACAGTCGTCTGGCCCGCGATCGTCAGCGAGTTGGTATAGTCGAGCGAGTCCAGCTCCTCGAGCTTGCGCTCGATGCGTTCGGTGACCTGCCGCGTGGTCTCCTCGGCGGAAGCGCCTGGCCACTGCGTGGAGATCGTCATCGTCTTGATGGTGAAGTTCGGATCTTCCTCGCGCCCGAGGTTCATGTAGGAAAATATCCCCAGCAGCGCGAAGACGATCATGAAGTACCAGATCATCGACCGGTGTTCGAGCGCCCAGTCGGAGAGGTTGAACTTGTTCATGAGCGCGCACCACCCTCGACCTTGATCTTCTGCCCCTCCTTCAGGCTATGAACGCCGGCGATGACAACGCGCGTCCCCGGCTCCAGACCCGAGACGACCTCGGGATGCGCCGACGTCTTGTCGCGCAGCTTCACCTCCTGGGATCGAACGGCTTCGGCCTTCTCATCCACAATCCAGACCAGCGTCTTGCCGTCCTGATTGAGGACTGCCGAAGCAGGCAGGAAGAGCTTCTTGATGTCGCGAGCCTGCCGGATAGCCGTGATTGTCGTTCCTATCCTGAAGGCATCGGGTGGGTTCTGCAGCGCGATCTTGACGCGGCGCGTGCGGGTCGCGGCATCGGCTGCCGGCGCCACTTCGCGCACGACACCGGCCGACGTGATCGACGGAATGATCTGCAGCAGGATGGAATAGGCATCCCCTATCGCAGGGATCAGTTCGCCTTCGGGAATATCGATGACGGCATCGCGCTCGCCGGGCATGGCGACCGTCAGCACGGATTCGCCGGCCGATACCACCTGCCCCACTTCGACAGACGTGGCGGTGACGATCCCGTCGAAGGTCGCGAGAAGCTGTGCGTAGGAGAGATCCTCGTTCGACTTGTCGAGCGCGGTTTGCGCCTGCACCACGGCAGATTGCGCGGTCTGGGTCGCCTGAACGCTGCTCTCGAGGCTGGACTTGGTGGCCGTCCCGCCCTGGAATGTGGCGCGGGCGCGCTCCTCGGTCGATCTCGCATTGGCGAGCTGCGCCTGCGCATTGGCAAGCTGCGCCTGTGCCGATCTGACCGCGAGCTCCAGCGAGGTCGGCTCGAGAGACGCCAGGAGCTCGCCCTTCGTTACAACATCGCCGGCATTCACATCGCGCGCCACCATCAGGCCGCCGACGCGAAAACCCAGCGGTGTTTCCGTCTTCGGCGCAACCGTTCCGGCGAAGCTCGGCGTCGGCAAGTTCGAGAGCTCGATGATGCTCGACAAGACCGGCCGTATCGGAGGAGCCGTCTCCTTTTCTTCGCTGCATGCGTTGAGCGCGATGATCATCGGGATAACAAGAAGCTTCGGGATAGAAGACCGCCGCATCAGCTCTGCCCTCCTTCGACGGTGACCTTCTGTCCCGGTCGCAGCATCTTGCCCCCATCGGTGACGACCATCTCGCCGACATCGAGCCCGCCCGATATGATCACGCGACCGGTCTCGTAGGTCGCGACTTTGACCGGCTTCAGGCTGACGGTTTCATCCTTCGGATCCATCACCCAGACCGCCGGTTTGCCGTCGATGGCAAACAATGCCGTCCAGGGCAGGATGATCATCTTCGTCGGCGCCGATTGCGCGAAGCCCGTCACCGGGGCCCCCAGCGTCATCCTCGCAGGCGTCTCCTCAAGCGTGATCTTGACGCGCACGGTGCCGGTTGAGGTGTCGATCGTCGGCGAGATCTCGGTGACCTTGCCGAACGCCGTCACATTGGGATCGCTGACGAGTGCCACCTCGATCCTCGGCGTATCGGGCCTCGACTGCAGCAGCGTCTCGAAGATGTAGAACACGGCGTCGCGCGGCCCGTCCTGCGCCAGGGTGAACGCGGTCTGCGCCGCCTGCATCACCTGCCCTACTTCGACATTGCGGGCGGTGATGATGCCATCGGCATCCGTCCTCAGCTCGGTGTAGCCGAGCGCATCCTTGGTCGTGCCGAGCTGCGCCTTGGCGTTGTCGAGCGAACCTTTTGACGTATCGAGGGCCGTTGCCGCCTGATCGTAGGATTCCTTGGAGATGGACCCGCTGGCGAGCAGCGTCTTGCGCCGCTCGAACTCCGAGGTCGCCTGCTCGACGTCGGCCTGCGCGGCGACGAGCGCGGCCTGCGCGGCTTCCACATCGGCCTTCTGCTGCTGTGGATCGACCCTCGCGATCACCTGCCCGGCGGTCACATGCGCGCCGACATCGGCGGTCCACTCGGTCACCTTGCCGCTAACACGGAAAGAGAGGTTGGATTCGATATGGGCGGCGACAGCGCCGGTGAGCTTGATGCTGTAGCGGAAATCCTGGAGCGCGACCGGTTCGGCACGAACAGGAATGGTCAGTTCGGCGGGCTCGCCGCCCTCTTTTTGGCAGGATATGAACGAGAGGCATAGAAGAAGCAGGCTGAACGTCTTGATGTGCATCTTAGGAGTTCCCCCGAATTCCGAAACTGACACAAGCTGAGTAGGCCTTATCGGCGCTATGGACCTGTCGGCGGATGGCCGGAGGCTACGGCAATGAATTCACTCCTAAAAATCTTATAACCGCCGCGAACGCGGCGGGATCGACATCGCACCGTCCATCGCTTCACCAGAAGGCGGCCTGCGATTGATATCATCGGGACGCACTCGCACATGAAGCAAGCTGACTGTAGCGCACTTCCGCAAAGATGCAATTTCCGCGAAAGGCCAGCGACCAAAGATCGCGTGAGCGTGCGAATAGCGTACGGGTTCACTTGCGCGGTTGGAAGGTGTGCTCGGTGGCCGGAAAGCGGCCGGCGCGGACGTCCTCGGCATAGGTTTCTACCGCCTGAGACACGAGCGGACCCAATTCGGCGAAGCGCTTCACGAAGCGCGGCTTGAAATCGCTGAACAAGCCCAACATGTCGTCCGACACAAGCACCTGCCCGTCACAGGCGACCGACGCGCCGATGCCGATGGTGGGGATAGACAGAGATGCCGTGATCTCGCGCGCCAGCGGCTCAACCGTTCCTTCTATGACGACCGCAAAGGCGCCGGCATCAGCGACCGCCGCCGCATCGCGGCGGATCTTCGTCGCCTCCTGCTCGGAATGCCCCAGCGAGCGGAAACCGCCGGCGGTGTTGACCAGTTGCGGCATCAACCCGACATGGGCGAACACGGGCACACCGCGCGATGTCAGGAAGGCGATTGTCTCGGCCATCTCCTCGCCACCCTCGAGCTTCACCCCGTCGCAGCCCGTTTCCTGCAGGATACGGACGGCGTTTCGGTAGGCCTGCTCCTTGGATTCCTGATAGCTGCCGAACGGCAGATCGACGATGAGGCAGGCATGCGACACGCCGCGCATGACCGCGCGGCCATGGGCGATCATCATGTCGAGCGTGACGCCGACCGTTGTCTCCATCCCATAAAGCACCATGCCCACGGAATCGCCGACCAAAAGCAGATCGCAATGAGGATCAAGCAGACGCGCGATCGGCGTCGTGTAGGCGGTGAGGCAAACGACGCGATCTCCCCCCTTCATCGCGCGGATCGAGGCCGTGGTCAGTCGCTTTTGCTTACCCTGCGCGCTCATCAGGCGGCCCTCGACTGTGCCGTCAAGCCGATGACGCGGTTATCGAGCAGGCGCGTGCTTCCGATCCGCACAAAAAGCGCCACGAGCGCCGGCGCCGATTGCAGCGAGGTCAGCGGTTCCAGCGTTTCAGGATTCCTGACGGCGACAACCTCGGCACTCGCGAGCGGTTCGGATGCCACAAAGCGGGTCAAAGCGGCTTCCAGTTCCACGGGATCATCGCATCCCTCGGTATAGAGCCGCGCGGCCTCGTCGAGCGTTCGCGGTACGATGACGGCAGCAGCGCGCTCGGTCTCGCTCAGATAGACATTTCGGGAGGAGCAGGCCAGGCCATCGGCTTCTCGCACCGTCGGCACCGCGACCACGTCGACCGGCTGCGCGAGGTCCTCGACCATCCGCTTGATCAGCGCCACCTGCTGATAATCCTTCTCGCCGAAATAGGCCGCATGCGGCTGGACGATATTGAAGAGCTTGGTGACGACAGTGGCGACGCCGGCAAAATGTCCCGGACGAACCTCGCCCTCCAGCTGCCGGCCAATCTCCGGCACATCGACAACCGTCAGCATCGGGCGCGGATACATGTCCGTCACCTCGGGCGCGAACAGAAAGTCGACGCCGGCATTCTTCAGAAGCGTAGAATCTCGCTCGAGATCGCGCGGATAACGGGCAAGATCCTCGTTGGCGCCGAACTGCAGCGGATTGACGAAAATCGACACCACGGTCACGTCGTTTTCAGCCTTGGCGCGCGAGACGAGTTGCATGTGACCGACATGCAGAAAGCCCATCGTCGGCACTAGGCCGATCTTCTTGCCCTCACGCCGAAAGATCTCCAGGCACGCCCTAAGATCCGCTATCGATTTGATAATACGCACGAAACCGTCCTCCGAAGCTCTCCGCCAGCGGGGCTGGCGCAAGAAGGTGGCGGATAGAACTCGATTTGACTGACAGCGTCAACGCAGGTGCGGCTATAATATCGATTAAGCTTCATCGCGACATGCGATTTTCCTAATGGATTGATTCTCGCGCGGGAAAAGACGTGGCAAGCGCGTGCGGTTCACGAAGCTGTGGACAGGGAGTGGACGGCATCGCCAATCCGGGCGTTCGCGCAAACTTATGTATTCTTTTGTCCAAACTCTGCCCCAGTGATGGTAGAAGAACGGCATTGATAGATGAATGCCCTTCACGGGTGTCACGACGATGTCCGACAGCAGCGGAGGGACAGTGACCAATCCATACGAGATTCTCGGTGTCCGCAGGGACGCGAGCGATGACCAGATCAAGTCGGCCTACCGCAGGCGCGCGAAGACGACGCATCCGGATTCCGGCGGCGATCCCAATGCCTTCGGGCGGGTGCAGAAGGCTTATGAGCTGCTGCTGGACCCCGTTCGCCGCAAGGTGTTCGATGATACCGGCTATGACGTCGAACTCGCCGATCCCGTCGATCTGCAGGCGCTGATCGTTATCGAGAAACTCGTCAATGAATTGACGCTGGACGAGCGCGAGCCCGGCACCTTCGATCCGCTTGCGCGCATGCGCGACGATCTTTCCGAGGACATGCGCAAGGCGCGGTTTTCCAAGCGTGAACTTGAGCGCCACGCAGCGCGTATCGAGCATCACCTGGAACGCCTGGAAAAGCGGCCTTCGACCGATATTCTCGACTCCATGCTGCGCGCCCGCGTCAAGGCCATCGCCTCTGCGATCAGCGAGACCGAGGCCAAGATCAAGGCCAGTGAACGCGCCTGCGAGATGCTTTACGACTACGCGTATGAAGTGGACGTCAGCGAAAACGAAGACGGCCTCCTCACAGAAGAGGAAGCCGCTCCAACCATTGCCGCGCCACGGCGCGAAGATCGGCCGCTCTGGGTCGTGCCTGCCGCAGCCCAGGAGGGCTGAAGCAGGGTTTCAACTACATGGACATCAGGCTGCGCGCTGTTCGGTGCCCTGGATAGCTGCAAGCTTCCAGTCGGTGCCGGATTTGCGCACGAAGGTCCAGACCTCGGTGCTCTCGGTCGGCGAGCGCGTGTCGCCGCTGACAACGCGGCCGCCGTCGCGCTCGATGACAGCATCGATGGACTGATAGCGCATCGCAAGCGTTGCGTAATCGGAACCATCTTCACGCCAGGCTTCGGCGACATCACCCTGCAGCAGCTTGACGTCGCTGACCTGGTTGCGAACGCCGTTGGTGGCGTTTTCGCCCAGTTCCTCGGCGAGATAGGACATGGCTTCCGGCGTCGTCAGCTTGCGCAACGTGCCGTAATCCTCGGCACCGTAGGCCGTCTGAACCTCGGTCAGGAGCTGTTCGAACCGGTCGAGGTCATCAGGCTTGATGCCGATTTCATCGCTCGGCTGATCGTTGCGCGGCGGCTGCGGAGCTGCATTCGAGCCGCCGAGGCCAAAGCCGGCCGCGCCCGAACCAATGCTCGGGATACGGAAGGACGAGTTGCCATTCGATGCCATCGGGCTGACGCCGCTCGGGCGGGCCGAGCCATAGGCCGGCTGCTGACCGCGATTGGCGAAGAAACGGACGGCGAGCATGATGGCGCCGGCGATCAGAGCGAACTGCAGGAGCATGCCGAGGAAGCCGAAGCCGCCGCCAAACCCGTGGCCGAGCAGCATGCCAAGCAGGCCGCCAGCAACCAGGCCGCCGATCATCGACCGGCCAAAGCCGCCAAACAGGCCACCACGCTGCTGAGCACCACCGAAGGCCGGCTGCGTCGCGGCGCCAGGCGCGTTGGTTTCGGGGCGCTGGCTCATCGAACGATCCATCGGAGCGGCAGGCGCCGGCGCGGTGCGGGTGACCGGCGGCGCCTGGAACGTGCGCGTGCCGCGGCTGCCGAAACCGGAGCTTCCTGCCCGCCGCGCATCCGCATCCCCGATGGACGCAAATACGGTAACGCCTGTCAGGGCGGCGATCGCCGCAACCTTGGCAAAACGTGAAACGGCACGAGGCATCTAAAGTCTCCCATATGGCAACAGTTGAGTTTCGACCCCTTATATAGGTTACTTTTTCCGCGTTTTAAGCTTTGCGTTGAATCTGGTTCAATTGTTCGTGCATTCGCCTACTGGCAGACGTCGACCCAGGTCGCCTTGGTGAGTTCCGCCAGGCGATCCGTTCCGATCCTGACGGCCGAATTCGTCGACCCTGCGGCGGGCACCACCACGTCGAATTGCTTGAGGGAGACGTCGCAATAGATGCGCAACGGCGAAGGAAGCCCGAATGGGCAGACGCCGCCAACAGGGTGGCTGGTCGCCTCGACGACCTCTTCGGCATTCAGCAGCCGCGCCTTGGTGCCGAACGTGTCCTTGAACTTGCGATTGTCCAGCCGCGCCAGACCGCCGGCGACCACCAGGATCGGCGCGTCATCTAGCCGCAGGCAGATCGTCTTGGCGATCTGCGCCGGATCGACCCCATGCGCTTCGGCCGCCTGCGCGACGGTCGCTGAACTCATTTCGGTTTCAATGATGTCGATATCGGGAGCGGATGCGCTGAGAAATGCGCGGACGGTCTCTAGGCTCATGGGCAACGATCATCCATGATGGGAATTGGGAAAGCGTGTCACGCCAGCTCGGCCTGCGGCTGCCTTTGCGTGCTGGTCTCGATCAACCGCACATCGTTTTCAAGACAGAATTGCCGCACGGATGGAACCGGGCAGTGATCGGTAATGAAGGTGTGCACCTGTGAAAGCTGGGCAATCCTGACCGGCGCGGTGCGCTCGAACTTGGTGGAATCGGCGACCAGTATGACATGGCGGGCATTCGCGATGATCGCCTGCGCCACCTTCACCTCGCGGAAATCGTAATCGAGAAGCGCGCCGTCCTCATCGAGCGCGGAGGCGCCGATCACGGCATAATCAACCTTGAACTGCCGGATGAAATCGACCGCCGCCTCGCCTACGATGCCGCCATCGGCACTGCGCACGACGCCGCCTGCAATCACCACCTCGATGGCCGGCAGCAGCCTAAGCCGGTTGGCGACGTTGATGTTGTTGGTGATCACCATCAGCTCGTGGTGATTGATGAGGGCCTCGCCGACCGCCTCGGTCGTCGTGCCGATATTGATGAACAGCGACGCATTGTTGGGAATGAGGCTGGCAGCGGCGAGGCCGATGGCCTGCTTTTCGCTCGAAGCGATCTGGCGCCGCGCCTCGTATTTGACGTTCTCGGTACCGCTCGGAAAGACCGCGCCGCCATGCACGCGGGTCAATATCTGGGCATCGCAGATGTCGTTGAGATCCTTGCGAATGGTCTGCGGCGTCACGGAGAAATGCGCTGCCAGGTCCTCGACGAATATCCGGCCTTTCGACTTGGCCATATCGACGATTTCGGTTTGACGGTCGCTCAGGAACATTGTGCGAGTGCTTTCGCTTCAGTTTCGTTTTCTGCCCGAATACCCATAACAGAGCCGAAGCCGCCACGCAAAATGACAGTGGTGACGTTCATTTATGACAAAAATTCGCGGCTCGGGTCACTTTACTGTGTATCGACGCGCCGGTGGTGCCGGGCTAGTGAAGCGCCGCGTCCCAGCCCTGCGGCGGACCACGCAATGCCTCCCAAGGCTCTTCCGCGATCGGCAAGCTTGTCCGAGGACAAAGCACGGCCGATCGCGGTCGAAATTCCCCCCAAAACCACCCAGATACCGGCCCGGAAAATAGCATCCGGCGCGCGTCAATCGTCGCATTCAAGAGCGTGAATTATACTTCGCGCAGCATCATTAAAATCTTGTAATAAATGACGAAAACGTAACAATCACCTAATCTATATTTAATTTGAAAATACAGTTCGGCCAGCAGATATGTATCTCACGCGTCTACTACTGGTGAAAGCCATCACGCGATCGAGCAACACATCCAAAGGACGGACATCATGTCAAACATCCTCAATCGCCGCCGGTCAGCAGCCCTTCTCGGTGCGACAATCATCGTTGGCGCGGCCTCGCTGCCTTATGCATTCGAAACGTCTTCGGCGGTAGCATCGCCGGCGGCCGTCGCTACCTTCCCCAACGGCAGCGGTTCGTTTGCCGAGGTCGTCGATGCCGACAAGCCGGCGGTCGTGACCATCGTCACGACGATGAAGGCATCGGGCGCGGACGACAGCACCGACAATTCCGAGATGCAGCAGCAGTTCAAGCAGTTCTTCGAGCAGCAGGGCATTCCGGTGCCACATCAGGCACCGCAATCGGGTGAGCATGCGCAGGCCCTCGGCTCCGGCTTCATCGTCAGCCCGGACGGCTACATCGTCACCAACAACCACGTCATCGCCAACGCCACCGATATCAAGGTCACGCTCGACGACGGCACGGAACTGCCCGGCAAGCTTATCGGTGCCGACGCCAAGGCCGATTTGGCCGTGGTGAAGATCGAGACTCCGAAGGCCCTGCCGACGATCGCCTGGGGCGATTCCGGAAAGCTCAAGCTCGGCGACCAGATTCTGGCGATCGGCAACCCCTTCGGCATCGGTACGACGGTGACGGCGGGCATCGTCTCGGCGCGCGGCCGGGATCTGCACAGCGGCCCTTATGACGATTTCATCCAGATCGATGCGCCGATCAACCACGGCAATTCGGGCGGCCCGCTCGTCGATCGCGACGGTCATGTCGTCGGCATCAACACTGCCATCTATTCGCCGAACGGCGGCAGCGTCGGCGTCGGCTTCGCGATCCCGTCGGATGAAGCCAAGACGATCGTCGCCAAGCTGCAGAAGAACGGCTCCATCGAGCACGGCTATCTCGGCGTTCAGATCCAGGGCGTCACCCAGGATGTCGCCGATGCGATCGGCCTTGCCAAGCCGCAAGGCGCGCTGGTCGCCGACGTCTCGGAAGGCTCGCCCGCTGCCAAGGCCGGCCTCAAGGCCGGCGACGTCGTCACCAACGTCGGAAGCGACAGCGTGACATCGCCGAAAGACCTCTCGCGCCTCGTGGCCGACCTCTCGCCCGGAGACAAGCAGACCGTGACGGTCTGGCGCGGCGGCAAGAGCGTAGAGCTCAAGGTAGCGATCGGCGGAGGCGATGACGGACAGCAGCTCGCAAGTGCCGGCGGCACCGAAAAGCATGCGCAGAGCGGACCGCGGATCGGCGTCGCACTTGCCGACCTCACCCCCGAGATCCGCGCACAGCTTGGTCTTTCGCAGAAGGTCGAAGGCGCTGTCATCGCCAACGTGGCGCCGGACAAGCCCGCCGCGAAGGCCGGCCTGCAGACCGGAGACATCATCCTGTCGGTGAACGACAAGACCGTTCACGACGCGAGTGAAGCTAAGAACGCGGTGGCGGATGCAGCAAAGACCGAGAAGAAGTCCGTGCTGCTCCTCGTACAGCGAGGCGGCAACAAGACCTTCGTGGCTGTTCCCTTCGCTGCGGCCTAGCGTTCGGAAGGACCGGCGTCACCACACGCCGGTCCTTTTATTCATTGATACGACCACCATAGGCCGGGCGGCCTTCCGCCCGGCTTATTGCACGCCGAGGACACCCACGAAGTTCTTCATGCGCTCAGTCGCCAGTTCCGGCCGATCGAGCACATTCGCCTTATCGGCCAGGCGGAAGATATCGGCGTAGTGATTGATGCCGCGTGCCGATTGCATGCCGGCAGGCAGGCTGAAATGGCTCTGGTGGCCGTTCAGCCACGCCAGGAAGACCACGCCCGCCTTGTAATATTGCGTCGGCGCCTCGAAGATCTTGCGCGACAGCGGCACCGTCGGCTCGATCACCGAGCGGAACGTCGTGGTATCGCCCGCAGCCAGCGACGCAAGCGCCTTGGAGGCCGATGGCGCCACGGCGTCGAAGATGCCGAGAAGCGCATGGCTGTAGCGCTTGCCATCACCCTCGATCAGTTCCGCGTAATTGAAGTCGTCGCCGGTGAAGCACATCACCCCCTCGGGAAGCCGGTCGCGGAGCTGCACTTCCTTGGCGTTGTCGAGCAACGAGATCTTGATGCCTTCGACCTTGCTCCGGTTTTCCTTGATGATATCAAGCGCGCACGCAAGCGCCGGCTCGAAATCAGCGCTTCCCCAATAGCCGGCAAGGTTGGGATCGAACATGTCGCCCAGCCAATGCAGGACGACCTTGTCCTTCGCCTGCGAGAGAATGCGGCTATAGACCTTGATATAATCGTCGGGCGATTTGGCGACGCGGGCAAGCGCGCGGCTCGCCATCATGATAGCGCGGCCACCGTTCTTTTCCACAAATTCGATCTGCGTCTCGTAGGCCTTGATGACATCATCCAGCGAGCGTGCATCGGCGGCCGCGAGATGGTCAGTGCCAGCGCCGCAGGCAAGATCGGCACCCTCGACATGGCGCGCCTCTTCCAGCGACCGGCGAATGAGCTCCTGCGCGCCCGCCCAATCAAGCCCCATCCCGCGCTGCGAAGTGTCCATGGCTTCGGCGATCTTGAAACCCAGGCTCCAGAGATGGCGCCTGAAGGCGATCGTCGTATCCCAGTCGATCGCTGGCTTGCCCCAGGGATCGAAATCCCGGCGCGGATCGGAGACGACGTGGGCCGCCGCATAGGCAATCCGATTGAATACCGGTGGCTTGGACGGCCGCTCAATCGGGGTTCCGACAAGGCGATATTCGCGAACGGCACCATCGGCGTCAGGCAGATTCAAGGTCAAGCTCATGGGGTCCTCCTCAAGACGTGGACAATGCAATAATTTGGATCGTTCCAAATTGCAAGCCTGTTTTCGACATCAAAAGCAAGGCATCACTTACCGCTTTCGACACGAGAACCAGCGAAGAAATTGATTGTTTTGCGCCGTTTTGCACCGCAACAGATGCTTTCTGGTGAATTCGCCTACAGACATCGGCATCGCCCAATTAACTCCGCTTGACAAAGTTGGAACGTTCCAATTATTAACAGTGAAAATTGGCACAGACCAAGGGAGGACATTCATGGGCAAGGGACGGGTCACCGTCATCGACATCGCGAAGGCTGCCGGCGTTTCCAAGTCGACAGTCTCGCTGGTGCTGCAAGCCTCGCCCCTGGTGAATGAGAGCACCCGCACGAAGGTCAACGCCGTGATGCGGGAGCTGGGCTATGTGTATAATCGCGGCGCGGCGAACCTTCGCCAGGCAAATGCGCGCTCGAAGATCATCGGCATCGTCGTCAACGACCTGACAAACAGCTTCTTCGCCGAACTCGCCGTTGGCGTCGACACGGTGGTGCAGTCGGCCGGCTTCGTGCAGTTCCTGTCCAACACCAGCGAAAGCATCGATCGCCAGCGCGAGGTCATCGCCTCGATGCGCGAACATGGCGTCTCGGGCCTGATCATCTCGCCGGCGCGCGGCACCGAAGCCGTTGATCTGAAGCCGCTTGTCATGGCCGGCATTCCGGTCGTGCTCGTCGTCCGCAACATTCCCGGCGCCAAGGTGTCGTCGCTCGTCTCCGACAATCATGCCGGCGCCTTTGCCGCCGTCGAACATCTGGCGGCACTCGGCCACAGCCGTATCGCCTTCGTGGGCGGTTTTCCCGATACCGCCGTCTTCGACGAGCGCCTGGGTGGTTATCGCGACGCCATGTCGAAAACCGGCACCGGCTTCCAAGATGAGCTGGTCGTCTCGTCCGCTCCGTCGCGTGCTGGCGGCGTCGATGCGCTTGCCCGCGCCATGGCCATGCCAGAGCCGCCGACGGCGGCCGTCTGCTTCAACGATGCGGTGGCCTTCGGGGTCTGCGACGGACTGAGAGCGCGCCGCATCGAACCCGGCAAGGACTTCGCCGTCGTCGGCTTCGACGATGTGATCGAGGCGAAGACCACGGTGCCGGCACTGACCACCATCTCGGTCGATCCGCAGGGGATCGGCCAACGCGCAGCACAGATGCTGCTGAAACAGATCAACGCCGGAAAACCGGAAGCGGAATCGGCCGTGAGCTCGGTGCGCCTGATCGTGCGCGAAAGCTGCGGCGCGGCGATGAACAAGCCTGGGAGGAAAATGGCATGACGGTTCGTTGGGGTCTCATCGGCGCGAGTACGATTGCGCGCGAATGGGTGATCGGAGCAATTCGCGCTACCGGCGGCGAGGTCGTCTCCGTCATGAGCACCAGCCCGGAGCGCGCCCGCTCCTACGCCGCCGAGAACAATATCGGCAAGCATGTCTCCGATCTCGATGCTCTGCTCTCCGACCCCGAGATCGATGCCGTCTATATCTCGACCACTAATGAGTTGCACTGCGTCCAGGCAATCGCCGCGGCGCGCGCGGGCAAGCACATTCTCTGCGAAAAGCCGCTGGCGCTGTCTCTCGATGACGCCCACGCGATGGCGAAGGCTGCCGATGAGGCAGGCGTTGTTCTCGCCACCAATCACCACCTGCGCAATGCCTCGACCCACACCGCGATGCGTGACGCGATCGCGGCCGGCAAGATCGGAAAGCCGCTCTCGGCGCGCGTGTTCCACGCCGTTTACCTGCCGCCGCATCTGCAGGGCTGGCGGCTCGACAAGCCGCAGGCTGGCGGCGGCGTCATTCTCGACATCACCGTCCATGACACGGACACGCTGCGCTACGTGCTTGGGCGAAACCCGGTCGAGGTGATCGCGTTCTCGCAGGCCGGCGGCATGGGCAAGGAAGGCCTGGAGGACGCCGTCATGGGCGTCATGCGCTTCGAAGACGAGATCATCGCGCAGTTCCATGATGGCTTCACTACGAAATATGCCGAGACCGGCTTCGAGGTACACGGCACCGAGGGATCGCTGATCGGCCGCAATGTCATGACCCAGCGGCCGGATGGCACCGTCACCTTGCGGACCGCAGACGGCGAGCAGTCGCTGCCGGTTACCGGCGGTAATCTCTACGAGACCGCGCTCACCGCGTTTCACGCCGCCGTCGCCGGCAATGGAAAGCCGTCGGCAACGGCCAAGGATGGCATATGGTCGCTGGCAACGGGTCTGGCGGTCGCGCAAGCGGCGCGTACGGGTGCTGCGGTGGCGGTCAAGACAGGACTTTGAACTCGATGAGCAAGCACATCACCCCATCGCAAGCCGCTGACCTGATCCCCGACGGCGCCGTCGTTTCGGTCTCCTCGTCCAGCGGCCTCGGCTGCCCCGACCTGATGTTGAAAGCGATCGGCGAACGTTTCGAGGCCACCGGCCATCCGCGCGACATCACCACGCTGCACCCCATCGCGGCCGGTGACATGAGCGGGATCAAGGGCATCGACCACATTGCTCGAAAGGGCTTGCTGAAGCGGATCATCGGCGGCTCCTACCCTTCCGGCCCGTCAACCGCAGAACCGCCGCTGATCTGGCAGATGATATCAGGCAACGCGATTCCGGCCTACAACATCCCCTCCGGCGTGATGTTCGACATGCACCGCGAGGCGGCCGCCAAGCGGCCCGGCGTCCTGACGAAAGTGGGGATGGACACGTTCGTGGATCCGAAGCGTCAGGGCTGCGCCATGAACGCCGCCGCCCAGGAAACGCCCGTGGTCAAGCGCGTCTCCTTCGAGGGCGACGACTGGCTGTATTTCCCGGCGATCACCCCTGACGTCACGATCGTCAGAGCGACGACGGCCGACGAACACGGCAACCTGACCTATGAGCACGAAGGCGCCTACCTCGGCGGACTCGACCAGGCGCTCGCGGCCCGCAACAATGGCGGCATCGTCATCGCGCAGGTCAAGCGCATCACCAAGCAGGGCT
This sequence comes from Hyphomicrobiales bacterium, assembly GCA_900465665.1. GTDB lineage: Bacteria > Pseudomonadota > Alphaproteobacteria > Rhizobiales > Rhizobiaceae > Rhizobium. The sequence goes on along the minus strand of UBJO01000016.1, from coordinate 59,851 downwards.
CGCTCAAGCCGCACGACGTGCGCGTACCGGGCATGCTGGTGGACTACGTCATCGTCGATCCGGAGCAAAAGCAGACCACACAGACGCTCTACGACCCGGCGATTTCAGGCGAAATCTTCCGCCCGCTCGATACGTTCCGCGTGCCCGAATTCAACATTCAGAAGGTGATCGCGCGTCGCGTCGCGCAGGAACTGCAGGCCAATAGCTGCGTCAATCTCGGCTTCGGCATCTCGGCGAACGTGCCGCGCATCCTGATGGAAGAGGGACAGCACGGGGCCGTCACCTGGGTGATCGAGCAAGGTGCGGTCGGTGGCGTACCGCTGCTTGACTTCGCCTTTGGCTGCGCCTCCAACGCCGATGCCTACATGCCATCGCCCTACCAGTTCACCTATTTCCAGGGTGGCGGTTTCGACGCGTCGCTGTTGTCCTTCCTGGAGATCGGCCGGGATGGCTCGGTCAACGTTTCCAAGCTCTCGTTCCGCCCGCATGTGACGGCCGGAGCCGGCGGCTTCGTCGACATCACAGCACGCGCCCGCAAGATCGTTTTCTCCGGCATGTTCAACGCTGGCGCCAAGCTCGGCATCGCCGATGGCAAGCTTGTCATCGAGAAGGAAGGCAAGCTGAAGAAGCTGGTCAACGAGGTTGAGCACGTGACCTTCTCCGGCCGCCGGGCAATCGAACAGGGGCAGGACATCACCTACGTGACCGAGCGCTGCGTGATGACGCTCACCCCCGACGGGATCGTGCTGACCGAAATCGCACCCGGCATCGACCTGCAGACCCATATTCTCGATCAGTCGGAATTCCCGCTCTTGGTCGCCAAGGACCTCAAGGTGATGGACGCCAGGCTGTTTGCCGAAGGGCCGATCGGATTGTCGCTTCCGGTGAAAAGCGCCCGTGTTCTGGAGGGCACTTTCCATGACTAGTGGAACCGTGCGCGTCGACATAGACGGCTCTCTCGCCATCATGACCGTATCGCGGCCCGAGAAGCTGAACGCGCTTGACCTCGATATGCTGAAGGCCCTGTCGGAAGCCGCCGACGCGGTGGAAGTCAATCCGGATGTGCATGTTGCCATCCTCACCGGCGAAGGCAAGGCCTTCTCGGCAGGTGGAGACATCAAGGCCTGGGGGCACATGGCGCCGCAGGAGTTCGGTCACGCCTGGGTGCGCTACGGCCATCGCGTTTTCGAGCGGCTCGCCACGCTTCGCGTTCCCCTGATCGCGGCGCTGAACGGACACGCGCTCGGCGGCGGGCTGGAGCTTGCCGGCCTTGCCGATATCAGGATCGCCGAACAGCAGATCAAGATCGGCCTTCCGGAAACGGGCCTCGGCATGATCCCCGGCTGGTCGGGCACGCAACGCCTCGTCAAGCGGTTCGGCGCGCAGATCGTCCGCCGCATGGCGCTGGGCGGCGAGATCTTCACGGCCGAGGAAGCCAGCCAGTTCGGAGTGGTCGACATGGTCGTCGCCACGGGCACAGCTGTCGCTGCAGCACGAGACTATGCACGCCGCGTCGCGGCACGTGGACCGGCGGCACTCGAGATCACAAAGCTGATGATCGCGTCGGCCAATGGCGAGGACAACGGTGCGGCGGTGGAAGCACTTGGCTCGATCCTGGCCGCCAAAACCGGCGACCTCAAGGAAGGCGTGACCGCGTTCAGCGAGAAACGCCCGGCACAGTTCAAGGGAGAATGGTAATGACGGTTCTGGTCACCCCGAAGGCGCTCGCCAACCAGACGGTTCGCGACTTCAAGATGCTGATCGACGGTAAATGGATCTCCGGCAATGCCGCGCCGATCGAACGTGTCGCGCCGAGCCACGGCGTCGTCGTCAGCCGTTTCCAGACTGGCTCCAAGGCGGACGCCGAGCGCGCGATTGCCGCGGCCCACAAGGCGTTCGACACCGGGCCTTGGCCGCGCATGACCGCATCGGAGCGCTCCGCCATCCTGCTCAAGGCCGCCGACCTCATCGCCGCCAGGGCCGATGAGCTCGCCTATCTCGACGCGATCGAGGCCGGCAAGCCGATCTCTCAGGTGAAAGGCGAGATCGCAGGATCGGTCGATATCTGGCGCTATGCTGCGGCCCTTGCCCGCGATCTGCATGGCGAAAGCTACAACACGCTCGGCGACGGAACGCTGGGTGTCGTGCTGCGCGAGGCGATCGGTGTCGTCTCAATCATCACGCCATGGAATTTCCCATTCCTGATCGTCGGCCAAAAGCTGCCCTTCGCGCTCGCCGCGGGCTGCACCTGCGTGGTCAAGCCGTCGGAACTGACATCGGGCTCGACCGTCGTGCTTGGTGAAATCCTGCAGGAAGCCGGTGTCCCCGATGGCGTCGTCAACATCGTGACCGGGACGGGCGCCGAGGTCGGCGCGATCATGACGTCGCATCCCGACGTCGACATGGTTTCGTTCACTGGCTCGACCGGCGTTGGTAAGTTGACGATGACCAATGCGGCGCAAACACTGAAGAAGGTTTCGCTGGAGCTCGGCGGCAAGAACCCGCAGATCGTGTTCCCGGATGCGGACCTCGACGCCTTCATCGACGCAGCCGTGTTCGGCGCCTATTTCAACGCCGGCGAATGCTGCAATGCAGGCTCCCGTCTGATCCTTCACAAGTCCATCGCCAGCGATGTCGTGGCGCGCGTGGCGGCGCTCGCCAAGCATGTGAAGGTCGGCGACCCCCTCGACCCGACTACGCAAGTCGGCGCGATCATCACGCCGCAGCATTTCGACAAGATCGCCGGCTACGTCGCGGCAGCAAAGAGCGCCGGCGCCGAAATCGCCCATGGCGGTGGTGCGCTTGATCTGGGCATGGGCCACTTCATGACGCCGACCATTCTCTCTCAGGTTACGCCGGGGATGACGGTCGCGCGCGAGGAGGTGTTTGGCCCCGTTCTCTCGGTCCTCACCTTCGAGACCACCGAGGAGGCGATCGAGATCGCCAATTCCATCGATTACGGCCTCTCGGCCGGCGTCTGGAGCAAGGATTTCGATACATGCCTGACGATCGGGCGTAGAGTACGCGCGGGAACCGTCTGGATGAACACTTTCATGGACGGCGCATCGGAGCTGCCGTTCGGGGGATACAAGCAGTCCGGCCTCGGACGCGAGCTCGGCCGCCATGCGGTGGAGGATTACACCGAGACGAAGACGCTCAACATGCATATCGGCAGCCGCATCAACTGGTGGATGCCTAGGAGCTGAGGACCGGCGGGGAGCCGGTCCGCAGAAACCACGCTCGAGGAGGGCGGGGATACGGAACGAGAATGGGTCTCGTTTCGCGAACTTGAAAACGGGAGGTTTTCAAATGCGCAGATTTCTAACGGCGACCGCCGTGGTCGCATTGGCAGTTGGTGCTCTGGGCGGTTTGGCCCGCGCTGCCGATGTCAAGGAAGTGCAGATGCTGCATTGGTGGACGTCGGGTGGCGAAGCCGCCGCGCTCAACGTGCTGAAGGGCGACCTGGCGAAGGAAGGCTACGCGTGGAAAGACGTGCCCGTCGCCGGTGGTGGCGGTGACGCCGCGATGACCGCGCTGAAGGCGATGGTTGCGGCAGGCACCTACCCGACCGCTTCGCAGATGCTCGGCTACACCGTTCTCGACTACGCGCAAGCAGGTGTGATGGGCGATCTCACCGAAACCGCGAAGAAGGAAGGCTGGGACAAGTCTGTTCCGGCAGCGCTGCAGAAGTTCTCCGTCTATGACGGCAAGTGGGTCGCAGCTCCAGTCAACGTTCACTCCGTCAACTGGCTCTGGATCAACAAGGCCGTGATGGACAAGATCGGCGGCACACAGCCTAAGACCTTCGAAGACCTCGTTGCCCTGCTCGACAAGGCGAAGGCTGCCGGCGTCACGCCGCTCGCGCTCGGCGGTCAGAACTGGCAGGAAGCCACCATGTTCGACAGCGTCGTGCTCTCGACCGGCGGACCGGAGTTCTACAAGAAGGCCTTCAACGAACTCGATGAGGAGTCACTGAAGTCGGACACGATGAAGAAGTCGTTCGACAACCTTGCCACGCTGATCAAGTATGTCGATCCGAACTTCTCCGGCCGTGACTGGAACCTTGCGACCGCCATGGTCATCAAGGGTGATGCGCTGGTGCAGGTGATGGGTGACTGGGCCAAGGGCGAATTCGTGGCCGCCAAGAAGAAGCCGGATACCGACTTCCTTTGCTACCGCTTCCCAGGCACCGACGGCAGCGTGATCTACAACTCCGACATGTTCGGCATGTTCAACGTTCCCGACGATCGCAAGGCCGCCCAGGTGGCGCTTGCGACGGCAACGCTGTCGAAGAGCTTCCAGTCGGCCTTTAACGTCGTCAAGGGCTCAGTTCCCGCCCGTACCGACGTTCCGGATACCGACTTCGACGCCTGCGGCAAGAAGGGCATCGCCGACCTGAAGGCAGCCAACGAAGGCGGCACGCTGTTCGGCTCGCTGGCACAGGGCTATGGCGCGCCTCCGGCCGTTGCCAACGCCTACAAGGACGTCGTCTCGAAGTTCGTTCACGGCCAGATCAAGACCTCCGACCAAGCCGTCGAGGAACTCGTGAAGGCAATCGACGACGCCAAGTAATCGGCTCCAAGCGTGGTCTTCCCCGCCTCGGATGGCGGGGAAGATGTCGACTGCCAACGTCACCCTTGGGAGGGGGATGAATGTTATGAGCACTATCGCTACCACCAAGCCAGAAGTCACAGCACAGCGCGGAACCTCGTTTTCCTTGCGCGGCTGGCTGCAGGACGCGCTGCCGAAGATCGTGCTCGCGCCGAGCTTCGCCATCACGCTGGTCTTCGTCTATGGCTTCATCCTCTGGACGGTCTATCTGTCCTTCACCAATTCAAAGACCTTTCCGTCCTACGCGCTGACCGGGCCTCGCGCCTATCAACGGCTCTGGCGCTGGACTTTCGAGAGCGATCCGCCGTCGTCCTGGTATACGTCGATCACCAATATGGGGATCTTCGGCTTTCTCTATATCGCGATCTGCCTGGGCCTCGGGCTGCTGCTTGCCATCCTGCTCGACCAGAAGATCCGCGGCGAAGGCATTCTGCGGCCGATCTTCCTCTATCCGATGGCGCTCTCCTTCATCGTCACCGGCGTTGCCTGGAAATGGTTCCTCGATCCGGGTCTCGGGCTGGAACAGACGCTGCACCATTTCGGCTGGACGAGCTTCCACTTCGACTGGATCAAGAACAAGGACTTCGTGATCTACACCGTCGTCATCGCCGGCGTCTGGCAAGCTTCGGGCTTCGTCATGGCGATGTTCCTGGCGGGCCTTCGCGGCATCGACAGCGAGATCATGAAGGCTGCGCAGATCGACGGCGCCTCGACGGTGCAGCTCTATCGCCGCATCATCATTCCGCTTCTGAGGCCCGTCTTCCTTTCAGCCTTCATTGTGCTCGCGCATATGGCGATCAAGTCCTACGACCTTGTGGTCGCGCTGACCTCCGGCGGCCCGGGTGGCTCCGCCTGGCTCCCTTCTAACTTCATGTACGAATACACCTTCAAGCGCAACGAAATGGCCGTCGGCTCGGCCAGCGCCGTGATCATGCTGATGACCATCTCGGCGATCATCATTCCCTATCTCTATTCGGAACTGCGGGAGAAATCGCGATGAGCACGGCCACATCGGATGCCTCCAGCATGGCACGCATGCGGCTGTTCAACCGCATCTTCATCTACGGCATATTGGCGATCTTCGCGATCATCTACCTGATGCCACTCTTCGTCATGCTGGTCACCTCGTTCAAGACGATGGACGAGATCCAGAACGGCAACATGCTGTCGCTGCCCAGCGCGCCAACGCTGGAGCCCTGGTTCAAGGCCTGGGGCGAAACCTGCGTCGGCCTCACCTGTGCCGGCATCAAGGGCTACTTCTGGAACTCGATCAAGATGGTCGTGCCCGCCGTCGCGATCTCGACCATCCTCGGCGCGTTGAACGGCTACGTGCTCACCAAATGGCGCTTCCCCGGTCATACGCTGGTCTTCGGGCTGATGCTCTTTGCCTGCTTCATTCCGTTCCAGTCGGTGCTGCTGCCGATGGCGACCATTCTCGGCAGCCTCGGCCGCTTCGGCAACACGCTGACCAACGAGATCGGCATGTCACTCGGCTTCGGCAACCCGACGGTCAATCTCGTCATCGTTCACGTCGTCTACGGTCTCGGCTTCACGACGCTGTTCTTCCGCAACTACTACGAGGCGTTCCCGACGGAACTAGTGCGCGCGGCGCAGGTGGATGGCGCCAGCTTCTTCCAGATTTTCCGCCGCATCATGCTGCCGAACTCGCTGCCGATCATCGTCGTGACCGTGATCTACCAGTTCACCAACATCTGGAACGACTTCCTGTTCGCATCCGCCTATGCGGGAACCGGCGAAACAATGCCGATGACGGTGGCGCTGAACAACGTCGTGAACACCTCTACTGGTGTGGTCGAATACAATGTCAACATGGCCGCCGCGATGATCGCCGCCATGCCCACGCTTCTCGTTTACATCCTCGCCGGCCGCTACTTCGTTCGCGGTCTGATGGCGGGCGCGGTCAAAGGATAATCCCATGGCTTTTCTCGAAATCTCAGGTCTCAGAAAGCGTTTCGGCGCACTGGAAATCCTCAAGGGCATCGATCTTGAGCTGGAAAAAGGCGGCTTCCTGGTGCTGGTCGGTCCGTCCGGCTGCGGCAAGTCCACGCTGCTCAACACCATTGCCGGGCTGGAAGCCATCACCGAAGGCGACATCAGCGTCGATGGCCGCAGCATCTCGGATCTGCATCCGTCCAAGCGCGACATCGCCATGGTGTTTCAGAGCTACGCGCTTTATCCCAACATGACGGTGGCGGGAAACATCTCTTTCGGGATGGAGATGCGCGGCGTGCCGGCGGACGAGCGCAAGGCCGCGATCGACAAAGTCGCCAAGGTGCTGCAGATCGGCCATCTGCTGGACCGCAAGCCGAGCCAGCTTTCCGGCGGCCAGCGGCAGCGCGTCGCCATGGGCCGGGCGCTGGTGCGCGATCCCAAGCTCTTCCTGTTCGACGAGCCGCTCTCCAACCTCGACGCCAAGCTGCGCGTCGATATGCGCATCGAGATCAAGCGCCTGCATCAGGCGACCGGCAAGACGATCGTTTACGTCACGCACGACCAGATCGAGGCGATGACGCTCGCCACCAAGATCGCCGTGATGAAGGACGGAGAGGTGCAGCAGTTCGGCACGCCGGCCGAGATCTACAACAACCCCGCCAACATGTTCGTCGCCGACTTCATGGGCTCTCCAGCCATGAACCTCTTGTCCGGCACCATCGAACAGGGTCCTGCGGGCCTCTCCGTCTCGCTCGCCCGTCCGAGCGGCGATCCGATCCGCTTGCCGATCGCGCCGGGTCGTGACGCGCTGCAGGCCCATGCCGGCCGACAGATCGTTTTCGGGATCCGGCCGGAAGCGCTGACCGATCCTGACGGCGCAGACCGCAACGCGCGCACACTTGCCGAGGGCGATTGCCTGATCGACGTCGTCGAGCCCGCCGGGTCCGACACCTTCGCGGTCACGAAGCTCGGCGGCAAGGAAGTCGTCGCCCGGCTGCGCGCCGATGCCCGCATTCAGCCCGGCCAGAACGCGAGACTGGCATTCAACCTCGACAAGGTTGTCTTCTTCGACCCGCAGAGCCAGGCGCGGATCGCGTGATCTGACGGCGGGACAGCAATATGAGCAGAACACCTGATATTGTCATCATCGGCTCGGGCATCGGTGGCGCGACCGTCGCTGCCGGCTTGGCGCCTTCCGGCGCGGAGATCCTCATTCTCGAAGCCGGCGAACGGATTGCAGACCATCCCGTCAACCGCGACCAACGGGCGATCTTCCAGCGCGGCCATTTCCGCCCGAAGGAGACCTGGTACGAGGCTGACGGCACCGGCTTCAATCCCGGTAATTACTACAATGTCGGCGGCAATTCGAAATTCTTCGGCGCCGTGCTCTCGCGTTACCGCCGCGAGGATTTCGAGGAAATCCATCACCGCGAAGGCGTGTCGCCCGCGTGGCCGTTTCCCTATGAGGAACTCGAGCCGTGGTATGGCCGCGCCGAAAAAATGTATCGGGTGCGCGGCGCGCTCGGCGACGATCCGACGGAGCCGGCGCATTCGACACCGTACGATTATCCACCGGTTCGCGAAGAATCCGCCATCGCCGACGTCAGGGCCCGGCTGAAGGCGAAGGGGCTGCACCCCTTCTCGCTCCCCTTGGGTGTCGACATCGACAAGTGGCTCGCGAAGGCGCCAACCCCCTGGGATGCGCATCCGAACTCCGACGACGGCAAGATGGATGCGGAAACGGCGGCCCTGTCACAGGCGCTGCAACACGACAATGTCCGCCTTCAAACCGGCTCTCGCGTCATCAAGCTGGAGACGGATGCGGACGGCCGCATCTCGGGCGTTACCTATTGCCAGGGCGGCGAAACCCGCACACTTCATCCAAAGCTCGTCATTCTGAGCGCCGGCGCCGTCCAGTCCGCCGTGCTCTTGCTGCGCTCCGCAAATGACCGGTTTCCCGAGGGGCTCGCCAATTCGTCGGGCCAGGTCGGGCGCAACTTCATGAACCACAACTCCTCGGCCGTCATCGGCGTGTCGCCGCGATATCGCAACACCTCGATCTACCAGAAGACCTTCGCCTTCAACGATTTTTATCTGTCCGACGGCAATGGCGGACCGCCGCTTGGCAATGTCCAGCTGCTCGGCCGGATCTCCGGCAAGGTATTGAAGGGCTCGCTGCCGAATGTCCCGGAATGGCTGCTCAATCGGATCACCGGCCACGCGATCGATTTCTACGCCATGAGCGAGGACGTTCCCAATCCGGAAAGCCGGGTGATGGTCGATGGCGACCGCATCGTCCTGAAATGGCATCGCACCAATTGGGATGCTCACCTGTCGCTGGTCGCCAGGCTCAAGGATATCCTGCGCTCGATCGGCTTTCCGCTAGTGCTCAGCCGGCCGTTCGACAAGCGCACGCCCTCGCACCAGTGCGGAACCGTCAGGATCGGCCGCGACCCGGCGTCGGCTCCGCTCGACATCTATTGCCGCGCCTTTGATCACCAAAACCTCTTCGTCGTCGATGCGAGCTTTCTGCCGACCTCGGCGGCCGTCAATCCGGCTCTGACGGTGGCGAGCCAGGCGTTGCGCGTCGCCGACCATATCGCATCAAAGGATTTGAGAGCATGACGGAGCATTTCGACAAGCCCGTCGCCGTGGTCACCGGCGGCCGTCGCGGCATCGGGCTCGGCATTGCCGGCGCGCTGGCCAAATCAGGCTTCAATGTCGTGATAACAGGCGTCGGCGCCGCCGAGACCGCGGACGAGACCGTCGCGCAGTTGAAGCAGCAAGGTGGCGATGCGATCTACCTGCAGGCGGATATCTCGGCCGTCGAAAAGCACGAGGAGACCGTTCACGCGATCCTTCAGGCGTTCGGCCGGATCGATTGCCTGGTCAACAATGCCGGCATGGCTGCCTTGGTCAGGGGCGATTTCCTTGGACTGACGCCTGACAATTTCGACACGATCATGGCCACGAACCTGCGCGGCACGGTGTTCTTCACGCAGGCGGTGGTGAAAGCCATGCTCGTCTCCGGCGACAAGCCGCATCCGCGCGCGATCATCAACATCACCTCGGTATCGGCCAAGGCAAGTTCGCCGGAGCGCCTGGACTATTGCATCAGCAAGGCGGGTCTTGCCGCCTTTTCGCAGGGCCTGGCGCTGCGTCTTGCGGAATCGGGCATTTCCGTCTTCGAACTCCGGCCGGGCATCATCCGCACCGATATGACGGCAGGCGTGACCTCGAAATACGACGCGCTGATCGAAGGCGGGCTCGTGCCGATGAAGCGCTGGGGCGAGGCCGACGATATCGGTCGGATTTGCTCGGCCCTTGCCTCCGGCGCCTTCGCCTTTGCGACCGGCACCGTCATCGACGCCGATGGCGGCCTTTCCATTCCCCGCTTGTGACAGGATAGAACCAATGGGCTTTGACTACATCATAACGGGCGCGGGTCCCGCCGGCTGCGTGCTCGCCAGCAGGCTGAGCGAAGATCCAGCTGTCAGCGTGCTTCTTCTGGAAGCCGGTGGCGGCGACTGGAACCCGCTGTTCCACATGCCGGCCGGCTTTGCCAAGATGACCAAGGGCGTGGCGAGCTGGGGATGGGAAACCGTTCCGCAGAAACACATGAAAGGCCGGGTGCTGCACTACACGCAGGCAAAGGTGATCGGCGGCGGCTCGTCCATCAATGCCCAGCTCTATACCCGGGGCAATGCCGCCGATTATGATCTCTGGGCCAGCGAGGATGGCTGCGAGGGCTGGGACTACCGCTCGATCCTGCCCTACTTCAAGCGCGCCGAGGACAACCAGCGCTTCGCCGACGACTACCACGCCTATGGCGGACCGCTCGGCGTCTCGATGCCTGTCTCCGCGCTGCCGATCTGCGACGCCTATATACGCGCCGGCCAGGAACTCGGCATTCCCTACAATCACGACTTCAACGGTAAGCAGCAGGCGGGCGTCGGCTTCTACCAGCTCACCCAGCGCAACCGTCGCCGCTCATCCGCGTCACTCGCCTATCTCTCGCCCATCAAGGGCCGAAGGAACCTGACGATCCGTACCGGCGCCCGCGTGAGCAGGATCGTGATCGAGGGAACGATGGCCGTCGGGGTCGAAGTGGTGACGGACAAGGGTTCCGAGGTGATCCGCGCCGAGCGCGAGGTGCTGGTGTCATCGGGCGCCATTGGCTCGCCGAAGCTTCTGCTGCAATCCGGCATCGGCCCGGCCGACCATTTGACATCGGTCGGCGTCAAGGTTCACCACGATCTCCCCGGCGTTGGTGGCAACCTGCAGGACCACCTCGACCTCTTCGTCATTTGCGAATGCACCGGCGACCACACCTATGACGGCGTCGCCAAATTGCACCGGACGGTCTGGGCCGGGCTGGAATACATCCTCTTCCGCACCGGCCCGGTTGCGTCCTCGCTCTTCGAAACGGGCGGCTTCTGGTATGCGGACCCGAATGCGCGTTCTCCCGATATCCAGTTCCACCTCGGCCTCGGCTCCGGCATCGAGGCGGGCGTGGAGCGGCTGAAGAACGCCGGCGTGACGCTGAACTCGGCCTATCTCCACCCACGCTCACGAGGGACCGTCAGGCTGAAATCATCCGATCTGGCGGCGGCACCGCTGATCGATCCGAACTACTGGTCCGACCCGCACGACCGGACGATGTCGCTGGAAGGCCTGAAAATCGCGCGCGAAATCATGCAGCAGACGGCGCTGAAGCCCTTCGTGCTGGCCGAGCGGCTTCCGGGGCCCAAGGTGATGACCGACGACGAACTCTTCGACTACGGCTGCGCCAACGCCAAGACCGATCACCACCCCGTCGGCACCTGCAAGATGGGCACGGGCGCAGACGCTGTCGTCGGGCTCGATCTCAAGGTGCACGGGTTGGAGGGCCTGCGCGTCTGCGATTCCTCCGTCATGCCGCGCGTTCCCTCCTGCAACACGAACGCGCCGACCATCATGGTGGGCGAGAAGGGCTCGGACATCATTCGCGGCAAGCTGCCGCTTCCCGGCGCCATCTTCGAGCACGAGCGCAACGACACGCGGCCGCGCGCAAGGGCGGGCATCCGGTGAAGCCGATTACGAAGCGCTGGGCAACCTGACCAGCGCTTCCTTCAGGCCGACGCCGCTCACACCTGTCTTCGTCATGTCGGCGATCAGACCGGCGATGGTCTTCGCCGCCTGCTCCATCGAAAGGCCACCCTCGCGCATGTTCGAGACGCAGTTGCGCCGGGAATCCGGCGTACCGACCGACGGCTCGTAGGTGATATAGGCGCCGAGACTGTCGGCCGCTGAGAGACCGGGCCTCTCTCCGATCAGCACGATCGTGATCCGCGCAAGGAGAATTTCGCCGACCTCGTCGGCAAGCGCCACACGCGCCTGGCGGGCGACGGCGACCGGGCCGATCGACAAGCCGGCTAAGCGCAACAGGCCCGAGAGTTCGCGCACCAGCGCGACCGCATTGATATCGACCGCACTCGACGAGAGGCCGTCGGCAATGGTGATGACGACGTCGCATCCTTTGGCCTCGGCCGGCAGAGCATCCAGCCGCTCGACCGAAGCGCGCGACAACTTGCGGCCAAGATCCGGCCGGCGCAGGTAGCTGCCGCGATCTTCGGCCATGCTCTCCACCGACACGACATCCAGCCCGAGCGCGTTGAGATCGCTCTCCAGCCTGTTCTCGTCGACGGTCGACCATACCGCTTCGCGGGCGCGGGCATGATCGAGCAGGAAAGCCAGTTGCGCCTTGGTCGGCGCGCCGGATCCGAAGCGCCCGAGCGCGACGCGCGCATCGGTCATCTCGGCCAGATCGACGGTGGCCGGCTGGTAATCAGCTCTGAGTTCGGTGGCGTTGGATTTAGACAAGAGCAGCCCTCGACAGGTAATCGGTCAGCATCGCAGGAGCACCCGATAGCGCCCCGGCTTCGTTGGTCAGTCCCACGTCGCGCAGCCACGTCTCGAACTCCGGCGCCGGCGGGCGACCGAGGGTCTCGCGACAGAACACCGCGTCGTGGTGGGACAGCGACTGGTAGTTCAGCATGATGTCGTCGGCGCCCGGCACCGTGATGACGAAATTGACGTTTGCGGCGCAGAGCAGCGTCAACAGCGTGTCCATGTCTTCCTGGTCGGCATCGGCATGGTTGGTGTAGCAAACGTCGACGCCCATCGGCAGGCCCAGCAGCTTGCCGCAGAAATGATCCTCTATACCGGCGCGGATGATCTGCTTTCCGTTGAAGAGGTATTCAGGCCCGATGAAGCCGACGACCGTGTTGACGAGCAGCGGATCGAACTCGCGCGCGACCGCGTAGGCCCGCGTCTCCATCGTCTGTTGGTCGACGCCGAAATGCGCGTCGGCCGAGAGCGCTGCCCCCTGCCCGGTTTCGAAATACATCAGATTGGCGCCCGGCATGCCGCGCTTCAGCGATCGCCCGGCATCCTGCGCCTCCTTCAGCAATGCGAGATCGATGCCGAAGCCTTCATTGGCCTTCTGCGATCCCGCGACCGACTGGAACATCAGATCAACCGGCGCTCGCGCTTCAACCGCACGGATGGCGGTGGTGACGTGGCCGAGACAGCAGGTCTGGGTGGGGATGGCGAGGCGCTCGCGGATCTCGTCGAGCAGCGAAACGATCCGCACATAGTCCTCGACACTATCCGTCGCCGGGTTGACGCCGATGACGGCGTCGCCTGAGCCCATCAGCAGACCGTCGATCGCCGAAGCGGCGATGCCGCGGCTGTCGTCGGTTGGGTGGTTCGGCTGGTTGCGCGTGGACAGGCGTCCGGTGAGGCCAAGCGTGTTGCGAAAGCGTGTGACGACCTGCCGCTTGGCGGCGACGGCGATCAGATCCTGCAGCCGCATGATTTTCGAAACGGCCGCCAGCATCTCCGGCGTGATGCCATAGGTGACCGCCTCGAGTGTCCGCTGATCCGTTTCCGGCTTCAGCAACCACTCGCGAAACTCGCCCACAGTGAACGAACTGATCGGCGCGAAGGCTTGCGCGTCGAACTGTCTCGCGATCAGTGCCGAGACCTCATCACTCTCCGACGGGATAACCTCTTCGGCAAGAAACGCCTTCAGTGGCAGATCGGCAAGCGCCATCTGTGCGGCCAAGCGCTCGACCGGTCCGCTGGCCGCGATGCCGGCGAGCTGGTCGCCGGAGCGTTCCGGCGTCGCTTTTGCGAGGAGGTCCTTGAGATCGCGAAAGCTGAAGCGCGTTCGCTCGATCGTCGTGCTGTATGCCATTCCGGGAGTCCTAGCGTTCAAGGGTCTCAGCCCATCCCGATCCGATCGGGCTGGCTGACAGGCGTATTCCTCCCTTGAGACTGCCGGCGCTCGGCCTTTCGGGACGATGATCCGGCCTCCCGTGCCGATCACCGCAAGCATGAGCGCCATGCCGTTATGGGCAGATGACCTCGTCTAACCGATCACGTCAACATGCTGCGATGGCAACAGGCTGCAAAATTCGCAATTCAGCTATTCCTAGTCTTGCGAGAAGTCAGCGGACCTGGCCACGAGAATGAAGCGCCGGTAGACCAGTGTCCTGAGCTTGTTGCGCAGATTGGCGCCACGCCTCTGCGCCCTGGCGATCGGCCCATGCGACGAGATCTCGAAGCTCACGAAACCTGCCTGCTTCAATTGCGGAACAAGATCATCCGGCCGCAGCCCGGCGCGGAAGGGGAGCGCCGACATGATCGCCGAATGGCGCTCGCTCATCGCACCATCATAATGCCGATCCGCGCCGCAGAAACGATCGATCCGGCGGATGAGCCACGCCGCGGCGCGGCCGAGCCTTGTCGGCTTCGCCCAATCGCCGTCAAAGACCAATAGCGTTCCGCCCGGCTTCAAGATCCGATGCCACTCGCCGAACGCCTTTGCAGGATCGGTCAGCGTCCACACCAGATGCCGGCAGATAATGGCATCGTAGCGGCCATCCGGCTCCATCGGGTTTTCCGCATCGGCCAGCACGAAGCGCAGCCGTTCCTTGCCGGCGTGCTTGGCTCTGGCGATCGACAGCATGGCCTCGGAGAAATCCAGCGCGGTTACATCGTGGCCGAGATCGTGGATCACCGCCGTCACCTCGCCGGTGCCGCAGGCAAGTTCGAGAACACGCAAGGGCGTCGGCCCCAGATGATCGCGCATCGGCTGCTGCCAGGCGTCGAATTCTGGGCCACGCGGTATTCTGTGGCCGAAGGCAAGATCGAATGTCTGCGAGCGCTTGGACCAATAGTCCCTGATCTCTTCCTTCAAATCGAAATTGGTTTGTCTGATGGACATCGAACCTCAAGAAATACAGCCAAGAAAATGGATATGCTGCCGAGCATGATGCGGCGAGCACTCGATATGGGCGCGCACCCCGAACACGTCGGCGATCAAGCTTTCCGTCAATACCTCGTCCGCCGGTCCGACTGCAACAAGCCGACCCTGGCTAAGCACAGCAATCCTGTCGCAAAACATGGCGGCGAGGTTCAGGTCATGCAGCGCAACGATGCTGGTGACCGGCAGCTTCGAAACCAACGACAGGATTTCGAGCTGGTGCTGGATGTCGAGATGGTTGGTCGGCTCGTCGAGCAGAAGCTCGGTTGGCGTCTGCGCCAGTGCGCGGGCGATATGGACCCGCTGGCGCTCGCCGCCCGAAAGCGTATGCCAGAGCTGCCGCGCCTTCTCGACCATGCCCACCTGCCGCAGCGCGTTCTCGACCGCCTCCTCGTCATGGGCGCTCCAAGGCGCCAGCGGACCGCGATGCGGCGTGCGCCCGAGACGGACGACCTCAGTGACCGTCACCTGTGTTTCCGTCGTGGCCTGCTGCTCGACAAAGGCAACGCGTCTGGCGATATCGCGGCGCGCCAGCGTGTCGATGCCGGTATCGCCGAGCGCGATGACACCGCTCTTCACCTTGCGCAACCCGCCGATCAGTCGCAGCAGGCTGGATTTTCCCGAACCGTTCGGCCCGATCAGGCCCAGCGTCTGACCGGTGGGAACCTCAAGGCTGACACCCTTGACGACAAGCACGCCTGACGTTGCCCAATGCACATCGCTGATGGAAATGCTCATGCGGGCCGCCTAGCCTTGTAGAGAATGAGCGCGAATGCCGGCGCGCCGAAGAACGCGGTGACCACGCCGATCGGCAGCACCTGCTGCGGGATGATAACGCGCGAGACGATATCGGCAAACACCATGAAGATGGCGCCGGATATCGCCGTTGCCGGCAACAGGCGCCCATGTCCCGGCCCAACCACGAAACGCGCCGCATGCGGAATGACCAGACCGACAAAGCCGATAGAGCCGACGATGCTGACCATCGTCGCGGTAAGCAGCGCCGTGAGCGCGAGCAGCACGATCCTGATACCGGCAACGGGAATGCCGAGCGCTGCGGCCGCATCGGTGCCGAAAGTGAAGGCGTCGAGCGCACGGGCGTAAAGCATGCAGACGAGAAAGCCGGCGATCGCCACGGGAGCGGCAAGATAGACATCCGGCCAGCGTACGCCGGAAAGGCTGCCGAGGAGCCAGAACATGACGCCGCGCGCCTGCTCGGCATTGGCCGACGTCGTGACGATATAGGATGTCAGCGCGTTGAAGAGCTGCGAGCCAGCGACACCGGCGAGGATGATACGGTCCGTCCCGCCGCCGGAGCCTGCCGCGAGCAATGACACCAGCAGGAACGCCGCGACCGCACCGACGAAAGCGCCGGCCGACAGCGTCAGGACACCATAGCCGAAGCCGAGGATCATGACGGCGACGGCCCCAGTGGACGCGCCGGCGGAGATGCCGAGCACATAAGGCTCGGCCAGCGGATTGCGAAGCAGCGCCTGCAGCACCGCGCCGCATAGCGCAAGAGCGGCTCCGGCGCTGGCGGCCACAAGCGCGCGGCTCAGGCGATAATCCCAGATGATGCCTTCATGGATGCGGCTGAGTTCGAAGCCGGTGCCGAAGACACGGTTCGCCACGGCCTTGGCCGTCGTGCCGACAGGAATGGAGATCTCGCCGATGGATACGGCGAGACTGATGACAAAGCCCAGCGCCACGACGGCAAGGACGAAGAGCACGAGCAGTGCTCTCCATCCACGGTGGGCTATCGAGGCGTGCCTCACTTGGAAAGACCGAAGGACTTGATGCCGGCGGCGAGGCGTTCCAGGCCGTCGATGGTGCGGATCGTTGGGTTCATCGACTGCGCATCCATCTCGACGAAATGCCTGTTCTTGACGGCATCGAGCTGGCTGGTGACCGGGTCTTTTTCAAGAAAATCGATCTTCACCTTCGGATCGTCGGCGGCATAGCGGCGGCGGTCCATGGTGGCGATGACGATGACCGCAGGGTTGGCCTGCGCGATAGTTTCCCAGCCGACCAGCGGCCACTCTTCCTCGGTGCTGACGACGTTGCGGGCGCCGAGCGCCTTCAGAATATAGGCCGGAGCGCTGTTCTTGCCGGCGATAAAGGCATCGCCCTGCACTTCCTTGCTGGAAAACCAGAAGGCAACGGGCAGATCCTTCGCAGACCCGCCAAGCGATGCCACCGCATCCGCTTCGCGCTTCTTCAAGTCAGCGATCAGGGCCGCGCCGCGATCCTGGATGTCGTAGATTTCCGCCAGTTCGGCGATCTCCTGATAGATCAGCTCCATGGTGAAGAGCTCGCTGCGCACGCCGTCACCACCATCGGTGTTAACCTTCGCGACGCAATCGGCCGGCGAGACATAGGTCTTGATGCCGAGCCCTGCAAACTGCTCGCGCTTGCCGACCGAGCCTTGCGTGCCGACATGCCATTCAAACTCGGCCGCAACCAAGTCCGGCTCCTGGCCGACGACGGATTCGAAACTCGGATCATTGTCGGCCAGCCGCTTGATCTTCTGGTTGACCTCGGCATAGGCGGGCAGCACCGGCCCGACCCAGACCGCCGTGCCGACGATCTTGTCGGCGAGGCCGAGCGAATAGAGAATTTCGGTCATGCCCTGGCCGATCGAGACCGTCTTCGTCGGCGCGCTGTCGAATGTCACCTGCTGGCCGCAATTGGTGATCGTCAGCGGATAGGTCGTTGCCGCTGCATGGGCGGCGGGGAGAAAGGTAGTGAAAGCGCAAGCCGTCGCGATCGAAAGCAGCGCGGTTCGCAGGATGATGCGGTTCATATTGGTCCTCAGGTATGGCTGAAGCCCGCAGCCGACTGGCTGTGGCTGTGAAACTCGAAGCGGGACCGCCGCTGATGATGTAGGACGAGACAGCAAAGCGCTCGCCTGAAACCATGCGGCGGCGAACGCTATCGCGGGATCACAGACATGAGATTTGCGCAGGGGAATAAAGCGGGACCGCGCCAGCGGTTGACGTAAAAAACCATCATATGATGCTCCTCTCCGGACAACCCCGTCCGGGATAGTGGACACTGTTTGACGGCAGGTCTCCTGGCTTGCGAATATGCACCCGAAATCTGCCTTCCCACGAAGAGCTTCGCAGTGGCATGGCGTTCGAGACGAACACCACAAGGACATCAGGCAATCCGCTTACAGTTGCGGGGGCAGCCACGGTCTTGGCCCCATTCGGGTCATCCGCACCGTGTTCCCTATTAATCCCGTCGGAAGTCATTCCTTCGGGAACCATCAAGTTTGACTTAGGCGATCCGGCGCCGAGACGTCAAGCCACAGCAGGCGGAGATTTTCAGCATTAAGGAAAGGCTCGCAGATAGGCGATGAGATCGGTAATCTCCGACGTCGTCCAAAGACCGCCAAAGCTCATCTTCGTTCCCGGCACTTTCTTCTTGGGGCTGGACAGAAATTCCGAGAGCGTAGCCTCGTCCCAGACAAGCCCACCGGCGCCAGCCGTCTTCATCGCTTCGGAATATCGGTAGTCGGGCAAGCTTCCGGCTGGGCGACCGAAAACGCCCTTCAGATGCGGGCCGAAACCGTTGCGATCGGAATCCACCGTGTGACAGGCAACGCACAGCCTGAACACCCGCCGCCCATTCTCGAGATCCTCGGCGGATGCCGTAGATGTCATGACGATCAGACTGGCGATCGAACAGATCGAAAGGATTGGGCGTTTTTTCATGTGTCGATGGCCTGTCATGTTGGTTGCCAAATGCATCGTGCCGTTCTACACGGCGCGACCCGCGAACGACACTGCTTACCCAACAAAGCACCTACGCGCCCAGACCGGACTAGTGCGACATGGGAGCACAGCTCCCATGTCGCTTGGCTTCTTACTGCGCGGTCTTGATCTTGGTGACCTCTTCGGCGCTCAATTCGCCGACCGTCGTCACCTCGCCATTGCTGATCTTCCACAGCCGGAAGGGACCGGTGATGTCGCCATAGGTGTCGAAGCTGACCGGGCCGATAACGCCTTCATACTTCACCGGCTTGCCGTCCTTGATGAGCTGCAGCGCCTTGGCGAACTCTTCCTTACCGGCATGGATGGGCGTACCACCCTCGGCAACAACTTCCGGCATGGCTGCCTTGATGGCTGCCGCATCGGCCTTGCCGGCCTTGGCAATCGCCAGCCCCACGATTGCACCCGCGTCATAAGAGCGGTCAGCTGCCGGGGCCGAAGGCGAGATGCCGCCGGAGAAGGCCTCATAGTTGCCGTTAAAATATTCGGTGGACGCCGTCGGGCTGGTACCCGAGGAGGTGCCGTAGGCGTTCTCCAGATATTGCGCGCCGACGCTCTCGATGAAGTCCTTGGAGTTCATGCCGTCGTTCAGCAGGAAGGTCTGCTTGCCACCGCCGGAAACCCAGGCACGGGCGATGGTCGCGCCATCGACTGGGGTGCTGACGAGGTAGAGCGCATCGGGATCGCCGGCCATGGCGGCGCTGGCTTCCGAGGCATAGCTCGACTGCTTCTCGTTATAGGGTGTCATCGAGGTGATCGTGCCGCCGAGCTTCTGGTAGGCGGTCGCGAACTCCTTGACCATGTTGACGCCGAAGTCGTTGTTGACGTTGATGATCGCGATCTTCTTGAGGCCCTGATCCATCGCAAATTTCGCGGCGGCCGTGCCCTGCAGGGCATCGGAGGTGATGGTGCGGAAGAAGACGCCGTTGGTTTTGCCGCTGCGGCCAAGCTCGGTCAGCGTCGGCGAAGAGGAGGCGGGCGAGACCTGCACGACGCCGGCCGGCGCGGTCACCGATGTCAGGATCGGGATGGATACCGACGAGATAATGCCGCCGATGATGACGGGCACCTTCTTGATGTTGACGAGCTGGGTTGCCTGATCGACGGCGACGTTGCCCTGGCTCTGGCTGTCGCGCGTATCGGCAACGATCTTGCAGCCTTTGACCCCACCGGCGTCGTTGATATCGCGGAAAGCCATCTCGACGGACTTCGCGCCCGCCTGGCCATATTCGCCGGCCGGGCCGGTCAGTTCCATGACCAGGCCGACTGTGATGTCGCAATCGGCGGCGAATGTCGGCGCCGTGGATGCCGCAAGGCCGGCGACCATGGCGGAAAGCAGGAATGTCGTTCTCATTTTTGTTCCCCTTTGTTGAGATTGTACTTCATGATGCTGCCGTGGCGGCCTTCCCTGTCCCGCTCCATCGTATAGACGTCGCCGTCGAGCGGCTTTGATTGAGCGAGGATCGCATCGATCTCGGCCGTGTCCGTTTCGCTGAGCGCGATATCGGCGATGGCGAGATTGGACTTCAGATGCTCCCGGTTGCGGGCGCCTACGATCACCGCCGCGACGCCTGGCTTGGTCAGCATGGCAGCGCTGGCGATGGTGGAGATATCGGTGTCGTGCCGGTCGGCGATCCCGCGCAGTGTCGACAGCAGCGCCTGGAACAGGTCCCAGCCGCCAAAATCGTCGATGATCAGCTTGTATTTCGTCAAAGAGCGGTTTTCGAGCGGATGCTCCGGCTCCGTTTGTCCGCGCCAGCGATCGCCGAGGAAGCCGCCGGCCACGGTACCGTAGCACAACAGCGCGAAATTCTTCTCGGACGCAAGCGCCACCATGCGCTTTTCCGGGCGTCGGTCGAGAAGCGAATATTGCAGCTGCAACGAGGTGAAGGGCACGCCCGAGCCGATGATCGCCTCGATATGATCGGTGTCGAAATTGGTGCCGCTGATCTTGCCGATCTTGCCGGCCTCATGCAGCTCCTTCAGCCACCCCGCCGTCTCCAGCCAGCCCTCGATATCATAGGCCCACCAGTGAAACTGCACGAGATCGAGGCAATCGAGGTTGAGCCGCTTGCGCGAGGTATCGATGACGCCTTCGACGTAAGCCTTGCTGATGGTTGGCAGGACCGTGAGATCGGGCACGAACTTGGTGTGGACGCGGATGCGCGACAGCGCCTCGGCGCCGCGCAGGTTCTTGTAGGCAAGGCGGAACCGACCGATCAGCTCCTCGACACCGGTATAGATGTCGGCGCAGTCAAAGGTGGTGATCCCGGCATCCGCGAATGCGATCATGTCCTCGACGGCGCTATCGCCATCGATCGCGCCGTGGCCGCCCGCCAGCTGCCAGCCGCCGCGAATGACACGGGAGATTTCGTAACCGGGGGCGATGGTGATGCGCTGCATGTCTTTCGGCCTATTCGTCATTCAAGGGAACCGCCGTGGTGGCTGCATGGCTGAAACGGCGGATACCCGTGCGGGTGATCCTGAGCCGTGTTGAGCAATTGGGGTCCGGGCAAGCGATGTCGGCGTCCGTCGTCATCCAGTCGTTGCGATCGGTCGGGCGCTGCTTGGCCGCGAGCAGCGGCAGCACGGAGGAGAGCGAGTAGATTGAGATCCCCTGCCCTTCCGGCAGGTGCAGCATCTCGCCTCTGAGCTCGAAATGATCACCCGGCCTGGCGCCGCAATAGACGGCACCGCCGTCTGGAATGATCACGTCGACCCTCAGATCGAACAGGTCGAAGCCGTCGTCGATTGGTTCAACCATAATGGTCTCCCGATGCATCGCCTTCAGGATCAGCGTCCAGCCGCCCGCGGATGAGATCGAAGGAGCGGCTGATATCGTTGGAGAGCGATTGCATCGCGGCCTCGACATCGCGCTTTTCCAGTGCATCGATCAGCGCCCAGTGATGGTTTGTGGCGGCAAGTCCGCCCTGCTCGTCATGAATATGCGCGGCCTTACGGATGATCGCGCCCGATTGCAGCCACAGGCTCTCGACGATCGGGATCAGCACCTGCGAGCGCGCCGCATGATAGATGTGGAAATGGAACTGCTGGTTCAGCGCCGAGGTGACATGGCCGATATCCTTGCCATGCTGCTCGAAAGCCAGATCGCAATCGACATTGATCTGCTTCAACACGGCAAAATCGTCATCCGTCAGATTGGGCAGCGCAAGCGCCACCATCTGGCCCTCGATCAGGATGCGGGCGCGGGCCAGATCGTCGAGACGCTCGCGGGTGATCAACGGCACGCGCACCGAGCGATTGGGCAGCGATTCCAGCGCCTGTTCGGACACGAGACGGCCAAGCGCCTCGCGCACCGGCATGGTGCTGGTCTGCAGCCGCTCGGCGAGATCGACGATGCGCAGCACATCGCCGGCGTCGAACATGCCGTTGATCAGCGAGTTGCGCAGCTGCGCGTAGACGCGGTCCTGCAGCGTTTCGCGCCCGACCGGCGACAGCGCGTCGTCGCGATCGTGACCGCCGTCGGCCGGCTTCTTCGCATGGGCTCCTGCGGAAGGGACTACCATCGAGCCTGCTCCGTGGAACGCTGCTTTTTTCGGTTGCTTTTCACCATGGGGTGAAGTTTGATCAAACATCATCAATCAAATCAAGAGACTTCTTTTCTCCATGCCTTTGCCAGTGCCAGACGCCCCACCAAAAGCGGCAGAACCCGCCAAAGACGTGATCGACGCGCGCGAGCTGGTGAAGTCGTTTCAGGGCAACATGGCCGTCGGCGGCATGTCGCTCAGGCTCGGCGAAGGCGAAATGGTCGGCCTCATCGGCCCGAACGGCGCCGGCAAGACGACGCTGTTCAATATGATCGCCGGCAGCCTCAAGCCGACCTCGGGCGAGCTCTGGATCGGCGGCCGCGAGGTCTCGCAAGAGAGCCCGGAACAGAGAATTGGCCGCGGCGTCGGCCGGACCTTTCAGATCCCGAAGCCGTTTCTTGAGATGACCGTGCTCGAAAACGTGCTCGTCGGCGCGCAGACGCAGGACGGCGAGCGACTGTTTGCCAACTTCCTGCGCTTCGGCCATGTCAGGCAGCAGGAACGATTGGCGATCGAGAAAGCGCGCGCGCTGCTGGAGTTCGTCACCTTGTCGGGCCTCGAAGGGCAGCCGGCCAAGGTTCTCTCGGGCGGACAGCGCAAGCTGCTCGAGCTCGCGCGCATCCTGATGGCCGATCCGCAGGCGATCCTGCTCGACGAGCCGGCGGCGGGCGTCAACCCGGCGCTCCTGGAAACGATCATGGAACGCGTGCTTGAGCTCAATGCGCAGGGCAAGTCGATCCTGCTGATCGAGCACAATATGGATATGGTGTCGCGGCTCTGCACCCGCGTCGTCGCCATGGCTCTCGGCAAGCCGTTGGCCGAGGGCACGCCCGCCGACGTCGCCTCCAACCCCGATGTTATCGAAGCCTATCTCGGAGCGGCGGCATGACCGCGCCGGCGCTTGAAACCCGCGCGCTGGTCGCCGGATACGAACCCGACCTGCCGATCGTGCGCGGCGTCGATCTCTCGGTGGCGCGGGGCGAGCTGCTGGTCCTGCTCGGGCCGAACGGCGCCGGGAAATCGACCTTCGTCAAGGCAATCGCCGGCGTGGTGCCGATCCACTCGGGAAGCGTCATGCTCGGCGAGCGGGAGATCACCCGCGTGGCGTCCCATCGCAAGATCGGCGAGGGCCTCGCCTTCGTGCCGCAGACGGAAAACATATTCGCGACGCTGACCATCCATGAAAACCTGCAGCTTGCCGCAGCCGTCCTGCCGAAGGCGCAGCGGTCAGACCGGATCGCCGCGCTCTACCAGCGCTTTCCCGATCTCGCCAGCAAGCCCTCGCGCCTGGCCGGCGCGCTATCGGGCGGGCAGCGGCAGATGCTAGCTGTCGCTCGCGCGCTGATCGTCGATCCGTCCGTGCTCATCCTCGACGAACCCTCGGCCGGGCTATCGCCGAAGATCGTCGGCGAGGTGTTTTCGATGCTGAAGGAGATCAATGCCGGCGGCGTCACCGTCATTCTCGTCGAGCAGAACGTCAAGGCGGCGCTGGCCATCGCCAGCCGCGCCGTCATCCTTGTCGAAGGCCGGATCAGGCATGAGGGCGAGGCCTCCTCGCTGCTCGGCGACCCGCTGATCGCCAAGCTCTATCTTGGCACCACCAAGCAGGCGTCGGAGGCACCATGAACCCGCAATTTCTCATGGACGGCCTGGTTGCCGGCGCGATGATCGGCCTTGGCGCCATCGGCGTGACACTCACCTATTCGATCCTACGCTTCGCCAATTTCGCGCATGGCGAGATGCTTTCCTGGGGCGCCTATCTGGCGCTCGCCGTCAGCGGCGGCCTCGGGCTCCTCTCGACGTCGCTGACGAAGCCGATCGGCCCCTTCTCCTTCGGCTGGTCGCTGCCGCTTGCAGCCGTCATCGCGATCCTGCTCACGGGTCTGCTGGCGCTTGCCGTGGATGCGGTGCTGTTCGGACGCCTGCGGGCGCGCGGCGGTGCGATCATCATCCTCGTCATGGCGAGCTTCGGCGCCTCGCTTGCGCTGCGCAGCCTGCTCGAATTCATCTTCACCTCGAAGCCCGCCTATTACACGAAGGCACTGCAGATCGCCGTGAAGATCGGCGGCGGCTTGCGCGCCACGCCCGATCAGCTCCTGTCGCTTGGCCTGTCATTGGTCGCGGTCGTCGCCATCCACCTGTTGATGACCCGCACCGATATCGGCCGCTCGATGCGCGCCGTCAGCGAAAATCCGGCTCTGGCGGGCATCGCGGGCGTCGACGTGCGCCGCGTGATCCGCGTCGTCTGGTTCGTCGGCGCTGCCCTTGCCTGCATCGCCGGCATCATGACCGGCCTTCTGGTGCAGATCCGCCCCTATCTCGGCCATGACCTGCTGCTGCCGCTGTTTGCAGCCGCAATCCTTGGCGGGATCGGCAGCGTTCCCGGCGCGATGATCGCCGGATTGATCGTCGGCCTGTCGGAGGCCGCGGCCGTTCAGATCGTCGGCGCCGAATGGCGGGCGGCTGTCTCCTTCGTCATCCTTGTGGCGGTCTTGCTTCTTCGTCCGCGTGGCCTGTTCGGGAGAGCGGCATGAGCCTTGATCTGATCGCCTACGCCGCCTTCTTCCTCACGATGGCGCTCACCTATGCCATCATGTGCCTCGGGCTCAATGTGCAGTGGGGCCAGACAGGCCTATTCAACGTCGGCATCGCCGCCTTCGTCGCGATCGGCGCTTACGTATCGGCGCTTTTGACGACGCCGGATGCGCCCGGCCGCTTCGGCGGTTTCGACATGCCGATTGCCATCGGCTGGCTCGGCGGCGCACTGTTTGCCGGCCTTGCCGCCTGGCTGGTCGGCGCGCTGACCATTCGGCTGCGATCCGATTATCTCGCCATCGCCACCTTCGGCGTTGCGGTGACGGTTCAGCTCTGCGTGCTCAACCTGCAGCCCCTGACCGGCGGCGCCTTCGGCATCGGCTTCATTCCGCGCCCCTTCGGCAGCCTTGCCGCCGATCCGCTGGAATTTTCCCTTTCCAATCTCGCTTTGATGACGGCCGTCGTGCTGGCGCTTTATCTGGCGCTCCAACATCTCGCCAAGAGCCCTTGGGGCCGCGTGCTGCGCGCGATCCGCGAGGATGAGAGCGCGGCGCAGGCGCTCGGCAAGCGGCCGATCCGCTTTCGCCTGCAGGCCTTCACCATCGGCGGCGCCATCATGGGGCTGGCGGGTGCCGCGCAAGGACATTTCATCGGCTTCATCGCGCCCGACAACTATCTGCCGATCCTGACCTTCCAGGTCTGGGCGATGCTGATCGTCGGCGGCTCCGGCAACAATCGCGGCGCCATTCTCGGCGCGGTGCTGGTCTGGGGTCTGTGGGCGCTGTCGGCCGCGGCCGTCTCCGCCTTCGTGCCGCCCGAACAGCAGGCGCGCGCAGCATCGCTGCAGATCGTCATGATCGGCGTCGGGCTCTGCCTCATCCTGCTGCTGCGCCCCCGCGGCATTCTTGGCGCTTCCAACGCGCTGGCCTCGCTCACCGGCAAGCGCAAACAGACATCCAGGGAATAGAAACATGACCACCACGCCCCCACGCATAGCGCTCACCAAGGATCTCTCCATCAGCCGCATCGTCTGCGGTCTCTGGCAGGTGGCCGACATCGAGAAGAACGGCACGATTATCGATCCCGACAAGGGCGCCGATGTGCTGCAGGCCTATGCGCGCGACGGTTTCGACACGTTCGACATGGCCGATCACTACGGTTCGGCGGAACTGATCACTGGGCGACTGCTGTCGCGCTATCTGGATGGCCAGCGGCCCGTCGCCTTCACCAAATGGTGCCCGGAGCCGGGACCAATGACGGCAGAGGTCGTCCGTCGTGGCGTCGAGGAGCGATTGACGCGGCTTGGCGTCGACAAGGTCGATCTCCTGCAGTTCCACTGGTGGAGCTTCGAGCATCCGGCATGGCTCGACGCCCTGCACGAGATGCAGCGCCTGCGCGAGGAAGGCCTGATCGGCGCGCTCGGCCTCACCAATTTCGACGCCGGACATCTTGCGCTGGCGCTCGCAGACGGCATCGAGATCGCCAGCAATCAGGTCTCGTTCTCGCTCGTCGACCGCCGGGCTGCGGGTGCGCTCTCTAAGCTCTGCGCCGAAAGCAGCGTCAAGCTTCTCGCCTATGGGACGCTCTGCGGCGGCTTCCTTTCCGAGAAATGGCTGCGCCAGCCCGAGCCGACGTCGATCGCCGATTGGAGCCGCTCGAAATACAAACGCTTCATCGACACCGCCGGCGGCTGGGAAGCCTTCCAGGGCATTCTCAGCGCCGCCCAAACCATCGCAGCCAAGCATGGCGTCTCAATCTCAAACGTCGCGAGCCGCTGGGTTCTGGAACAAGACGCGGTCGCTGCCACGATCGTCGGCGCGCGCATCGGCGAAAACGAGCATCGCGGCGACAATCTCAAGGTCTTCTCCTTCACACTCGACGAAGAGGATCACGCCGCACTAAACGCCGCCTTCGCCAAGACACACCCGATTCCCGGCGATTGCGGCGACGAATACCGAAGGCCGCCGTTCCTCACCGCATCCGGCGATCTCAGCCACCATCTGGATGCCATTCCATCCGTCTATACGGCTCAACCCGTGCCCGGTCGTCCCGGCCGCTCACGCGTCTCGTCCGGCAGCATCTGGGAGCCGATCGCCGGCTATAGCCGCGCAGTCCGGGTGGGGGACCGCATTCTCGTGTCCGGCACGACGGCGACGCATGGAACGAACCGCTGCGTTGCCCCTGGCGACGCCGGCGCGCAGGCGACCTACATCCTCGACAAGATCGCCGCCTCCATCTCGGCTCTCGGCGGCAAGATGGAAGACGTGGTCAGGACGCGCATCTACCTGCGCGATGCCGATCAGTGGGAGCCGGTGTCGCGTGCGCACGGACGCGCCTTCGCTGAGGTGCTGCCCGCCAACACGCTGATCGAAGCCGGCAACCTGATTGGTGACTACGAGGTCGAGATCGAGGCGGAAGCAATCTGCGATTGATGGGTCACGCGCTCCGGCTTGACCCATCGTAAGGTGCGCTGCCCCACGACGGGGCAGCGACAGTTGTCATGAACGCGCTAGCCCACATCTTCAGTCGTGGCGCGACAGAAATTTCGAAACCGTAGCGAGGCAAAGTTCCTTTTCCTCGACATGCGGCATGTGGCTCGACTGTTCGAACAACACCCACTCGCAGCCGGCAACGTTATCGACGTAAGGCTTGACGACGAGCGGCGTGGCTTCGTCGTACTTGCCCGAGATCAGCAGCGTCGGCGCCTCGATCCGGCTCAACCGGTCCTCGATCGTCCAGTCTTTCATCGTGCCGATGACGTGGAATTCGGTCGGGCCGTTCATGTTGCGGTAAACGGTGTTGTCCTCGTCCATGATCGCGAAGGTCCGCGCGACTTCGGCAGGCCATGGCGAGACACGGCAGACATGGCGATCGTAGAAGACCCTTGATGCGGTGATGTATTCAGGATCGGTCAACGTTCCCGCCTGCTCGTGCTTCAAAAGCGTGTCCTGCACCTCTCTCGGCAGCTCCTCGCGCAGGCGATTGGCCTCGGAAACCCAGGTGTGCATATTGGCCGGAGAGTTGGCGATCACCAGGGCCTTCAGGCCCTTCGGCTTGCGAACGGCATGTTCGGCACCCAGCATGCCACCCCAGGACTGGCCGAGGAAAGCGTAGCGATCGGCAATGCCGAGATGCGTGAGCAGGGCATCGAGTTCCTCAAGGAACAGTGCCGGCGTCCAGAAATCCGGACCCTTTTCCGGCAGACGTGTGGAATTGCCATTGCCGAGCTGGTCGTAGTGGATGACGGCGCGGCCATCGAGCGCGGCAATACCCTTGAAGGAATCGACATAGTCATGGGTGCAGCCAGGCCCACCATGGGCGACGATGAGCGGCAGCTTGCCGCTGTCGAGCGAACCGGTGATGCGGTACCAGGTGCGGTAATCGCGAAACGGCAGGTAGTCTTCCTTCGACGTGACAGCGGTCACTGATAGCTCCATCTTTGGGTATTCGATGGAAAACCATAGCGTGGCCGATGAAACCGCGGCAGCTATCACAAGTTATAGGATGGCCGGTCCTCAAGAAGGCGGTAGTGCGTGGCGCGCACAACCGCCTGCGTGCGGTTCTTGGCGCCGAGTTTCTTGGCGGCCGCATTGAGGTGCATGACAACAGTCGGCACCGAGCGCTCGATGATGCGGGCGATCTCCTTGGCCGAAAGCCCTTCCGCCGAATAACGCAGGCACTCGCGCTCCCGCTCGGTCAGTCGCGCCTTGCCGGCGCTGCAGGCGTCCGCGTCGAACAGCGGAAAGGCGGCCTCGTGGAAGACGTGGGCGAGCAGCCCGAAATCGGCGATGTAGCGCAAAGCCTGCTTCTGGAAGCCCTTCTCGCGGCCATAGCGAATGCCAGTGACGGTCGCGTAGTCGCCGCGCGGCATATGGATCGGCACCGTCACGCCCGTCGACATGTCTCGCTCGCTGAGATAGCGCGCCACCGGCTCGGTATTCTCGCCCATGAAGCGATTGATCAGCGTTTCGGCGTTGGCATCGTAATTCCAGAAGAACGGCGTCGATGTGCGCAATGCCACCTGCTGAACCGGATCGATACGGAAATAACCGCGATTGAACCAATAGTCGTGCATGTCGTCGGAAATGTTGCGCAGCTTCAAGAGCGAGGGGATCATGATCTCGCCGTCCAGATCGTAGGGGATCGGCGTGTAGTCATAGATCAACGCCTCGAAGCCGAGGGCCTTCATTTCCTCGAAGACCTGATCGATACGCCCATCCAAAGTCTGGTGATCGGTGAATTGTGTTTTGATCGCACGGATCTCATCAAGCATGGCCGACTCCCGGTGAGCGAAGCGCCACCTATCACTTCTTATAGCTGGCGCGAAACGCTGTTTGGGATAAAAATTTAGCCTTGCCCAATTAATGAGCAAGAAGAATCTTTTGCCGGAGACATCAATGTGGCGTGAAATCGAGCCGGACCAGCGATACGACATCGAGGTCGATGGCTTCAAGGTTGTCGCCTACAGCTTCGGAAGCGGCAGCGAGACGGTCCTCTGCCTGAACGGCGGACCCGGCCTCCCCTGCGATTATCTGCGTGAAGCGCATTCCTGCCTCATCGACAAGGGCTACCGTGTCGTCGCCTTCGACCAGCTGGGAACCGGCGCGTCCGACCGGCCTGACGATGCGGCGCTCTGGACCATCGGCCGCTATGTCGAGGAGACGGAGACGGTGCGCAAGGCGCTCGGTCTCGGCAAGGTGCACATGCTCGGCCATTCCTGGGGCGGCTGGCTGGCCATCGACTACGCGTTGACCTACCCCGAGCACCTGCAGACGCTGATCCTGGAGGATACCGTCGCAGACATGCCGCATCTCATTCTGGAGCTTGAACGGCTGCGCTCAGCACTCGGCCCGGAAACGGTGGCGATGATGCAGAAGCACGAGGCGCAGGGCACCTACGACCACCCGGAATACCAGGCCGCCGTGACCATTCTCAACTATCGCCACGTCTGTCGCCTGCCGGAGTGGCCGGCGCCGGTCCGCCGCTCGCTCGACGATTGGAACATGGGTCCTTACGGCACGATGCAGGGGCCGAACGAGTTTCTCTATATCGGCAACCTCAAGGACTGGAACCGCATTCCCGACCTGCCCCGCGTTACCGTCCCCACGCTGATCACCACCGGCCAGCATGACGAACTGACGCCCGCCTGCGCGCTGCGCATGAAGCTTGCGCTGCCGAACGCCGAGCTGAAGGTCTTCGCCAACGCCAGCCACATGCCCTTCTACGAGAACCCCGGCGATTATTACCCGACGCTTCTGGACTTTCTGTCGCGGCACAAGGCAAGCTGATGCATAGAAAGCCAACAAGCATCATGCGGATGGAAAGGGGCGATCGCCACAATGCATCGCTATAGATTTGTTCTCACGCGTCCGCTGCAGTTTCTGCCCGTCATTTTCGGCATCAGCGTCATCACCTTCATTCTGGTCCGGCTGATCCCCGGCGACCCCGCGCGCAACATTCTCGGCACCCGCGCGACGCCTGCGGCCATCGCCAATATCCGGGCGCAATATGGCCTCGATGAACCGATGTGGTTGCAGTATTTCTACTTCCTGCGCAATCTCGCCAATGGCGAGATGGGAAAATCCATCCTCTACAAGATCGACGTGCTGAAGCTGATCCTGACGCGCATCGAACCCACCGTCGCGCTGGTTCTGACGAGCGTCATCCTCTCGGTGCTGATCGCGGTGCCGATGGCAGCGATTGCCGCACGTAACCGGGGCGGGGCGGCTGACCATGCGGTGCGGGTGATCTCCACCTTCGGCATCGGCTTCCCGCCGTTCTGGCTCGGCCTGATGCTGATCATCGTCTTCAGCGTACAGCTCGGCATCTTTCCGGTTTCCGGCTACGGCGCCACGTTTGGCGACAAGCTCGCTCACGTGGTGCTTCCGAGTCTGACGATCGCCTTGTCGCTCTCCACTGTCCTGACTCGCAGCCTGCGGGCCGCGATGATCGAGGGGCTGAAGTCGGATGTCGCGACGGCGGCGCGCGCGCGTGGCATGCCCGAGGGCATCGTCTTCTGGAAGCACGTGCTTCCGAACTCGCTGGTTCCGACCATCAACCTTCTGGCAGTCAACATCGGCTGGCTGATCGGCGGCACCGTCGTCGTGGAAAGCGTCTTCGCTTTGCCGGGCATGGGGCAGCTTCTGGTGCGCGCCATCTTCTCGCGCGATTATATGGTCGTGCAGGGCGTGGCCATGGTGTTTGCCTGCGCCACCGTTCTTATCAACTTCATCGCCGACATCGTCACCGTCACCATCGATCCCAGGGTGACGCTATGAGTGCTATCATATCTTCTCCCGCATCCTTCAGTTGGCGAAAATTGATCGGCAAGCGCCCGGCGCTTTGCGTCGGCGCCGGCATTCTGCTCGTCTTCCTGATCCTTGCCATCGGCGCGCCGCTGATCGCGCCCTATGATCCGATCTTCCAGAACGCCGATGTCCGCCTGCAGGCGCCGTCGCTGCTGCATCCCTTCGGCACCGACAATTTCGGCCGCGATATCCTCTCGCGGGTCATCTGGGGAACCCGGATCGATCTACAGATCGCCATCATCGGCGTGATCTTCCCCTTCGTCATCGGCACGACGGTAGGCACCATCGCCGGCTTTTTCGGTGGCATCGTCGATGCGCTATTCATGCGGCTCGTGGACATCATCCTGGCCTTCCCGTTCCTGGTGCTGATGCTGTCGATCATCGCGATCCTCGGACCGGGGCTCAGCAGCTTCTATATCGCCATGGCGCTGGTCGGCTGGGTCTCTTATGCACGGTTGATCCGAGCACAGATGCTGGTGCTGAAGAAGAGCGACTACGCGGTCGCCGCCGTCAGCCTCGGTTTCAGCCGCTTCCGCATCATGTTCCGCCATCTTTTGCCGAACGCCATTGCCGGCTCGATCGTGTTCTCGATGTCCGACGCCGTGCTCGTGCTCCTGAGCGGTGCCGCCGTCAGCTATCTCGGGCTTGGCGTTCAGCCGCCGATCGCCGAATGGGGCGTCATGGTGGCCGAGGGCCAGAGCTTCATCACCACGGCGTGGTGGATCACGCTCTTCCCCGGCCTGTCGATCGTCGTCTTCGCTTTCGGTTTCAGCATGCTCGGCGATGCGCTGGGCGAAATTCTCGGAGTCCACGAATGAGCGCTCCCCTTCTTTCCGTTCGCGACCTGACGGTCAAAGCCCATGGCGACGAGACCGGTCGCACGCTGATCGACGGCGTGTCGCTCGACCTCGGCCGCGGCGAAATCCTTGGGCTCGTCGGTGAAAGCGGCTCCGGCAAGAGCCTGTTCTGCCGCTCGCTGATACGACTACTGCCCTCTTCGCTCTTGAAGATCGATGGTGGGCAGGTGCTGCTAGAGGGCCGCGATCTGACCGGGATCAGCGACGCTGAGATGCTTGCTGTGCGCGGCGGCGAGATCGGCATGGTCTTCCAGAACCCGACAAGCCATCTCGACCCTGTCATGCGGATCGGCGACCAGATCGCAGAAGGCATTCGCTATCATCAGGGGCTGAATGCCCAGGATGCGCGCGCCGCCGCTATCGAGATCCTGACGCAGGTCGGCTTTCCCGATCCGACAAGACAATACGACAGCTATCCCCACGAGTTTTCCGGCGGCATGCGGCAGCGTGCGATGATCGGTGTGGCGCTGTCGTGCAATCCCAAGATCCTGATTGCCGACGAGCCGACCACCGCGCTCGACGTGACCATCCAGGCGCAGATCCTGCGGCTGCTCATGGATATCCGCGACAAGCGCGACCTGTCGATCATCCTGATTACCCACGACCTCGGCATCGTCGCCCAGACCTGCGATCGCATCGCCGTCCTGCGCGGCGGCCAGCTTCTGGAACAGGGACCGAAGCGGTCGATCCTGACGCATCCGCAGCACCCCTACACGGTGAGCCTGATCGCCAGCCACCCGTCGATGCCCGACGAAACAGCCACACCGCCGGCGGAGACCGATCGCACGGGACATGCGGTCCAGCCACTTCTGGAGATCGACGACCTGCATGTGCGTTTCAATACAGGCGGCAGTCTCTTCAAGGGCAGCTCGAAGACAGTGAGCGCGGTCGCGGGTGTGAGCCTGCGGGTCATGCCTGGTGAAAGCGTCGGCATCGTCGGCGAATCCGGCAGCGGCAAGAGCACGCTGGCGCGCGCCATCCTCGGCCTGACGCCGCCGTCGTCAGGACATGTTACCTTCGACGGCATCGATCTCGCGCAGCAGACGACAGCCGGTTTGGCGCGGATACGCCGCGAGGCCGCGATGGTGTTCCAGGACCCTTTCAACGCGCTCAACCCGCGCATGACGATCGGACAGACGCTGTCGGAGGTTTTGAAGGTGCAGGGCAAGACCGCCCCCTCGGGCATTCCCGAACGCGTGAACGAACTGCTCGACCTGGTCGGCCTCGAGCGCGAATTCGCCGGCCGCAAGCCGCGCAGCATGAGCGGCGGTCAGTGCCAGCGCGCCGGTATCGCGCGCGCTCTGGCCGTCGACCCGAAGATGATCATCGCCGACGAGTGCGTGGCCGCTCTGGACGTGACCATTCAGGCGCAGATCGTTGAGCTGTTCCAGGAACTTAAAGCGAAGATGGGGCTCACGCTTCTCTTTATCGCGCATGACCTCGCCATCGTCCGCAATCTCTGTGAACGCGTCGTCGTCATGTATCGCGGCGAGATCGTCGAGGAGGGGCGTTCGGCCGACGTCTTCGCGCGACCGCAGCACGCCTATACCGCGGCACTGATCGCGGCCATCCCGGACATCGACCCCGACAAGCGCCTTCTCGGCGACGCCTCCGCCGCCGAGCGCGAGAACTATTTCATACCGCCGCAACCGAAAAAACATTCGCGATAACAACAAGGGAACACAGAGATGAAAGACAGATGGAAAACCGTAGGCCTCGCAGCCATCATGGCAGGCCTGACACTCAGCGCCAGCTATGCCGAAGCCGCCGGCGTGCTGACGATTGGACGCCGCGAAGACTCGACGACGTTCGATCCGATCAAGACGGCGCAGAACATTGACAACTGGGTCTTCTCCAACGTCTATGACGTCCTCGTGCGCGTCGACAAGACCGGCACCAAGCTGGAGCCTGGCCTTGCCGAGAGCTGGACGACCTCCGACGATGGCCTCACCTATATCTTCAAGCTCCGCGACGCGAAGTTCTCCGACGGCTCGCCGCTGACAGCCGAAGACGCGGCCTTCAGCCTGCTGCGCATCCGCGATGACGCCGCCTCGCTCTGGGGCGATTCCTACAAGGTCATCGACACGGCCGTTGCCACCGACGCGCATACGCTGACGATTAAGCTAAAGACCCCCTCCGCGCCCTTCCTGTCGACACTGGCCCTGCCCAACGCGTCGGTCATCTCCAAGAAGGGAATGGAAACGCTGGGGCCGGACGCCTACGCCGAAAAGCCGATCGCTTCGGGCGCTTTCACCGTCGAGGAATGGCGCCGCGGCGACCGTGTCATCCTCAAGAAGAACCCCAACTTCTGGGAGGCCGACCGCGTGAAGCTCGATGGCGTCGAGTGGGTTTCCGTTCCCGACGACAATACGCGCATGCTGAACGTCCAGACCGGCGAGCTCGACACGGCAATCTTTGTGCCCTTCTCCCGCGTCGAGGAGATGAAGAAAGATCCGAACCTCAACGTCGATATCGACGCCTCGACCCGCGAAGACCACCTGCTGATCAACCACGCGCATGGCGCGCTCGGAAAGAAGGAAGTGCGTCAGGCGCTCGACATGGCGATCGACAAGAAGGCGATCGTCGATGCCGTCACCTTTGGCCAGGGCACCGTCGCCAACTCCTATATCCCGAAGGGCGCGCTCTACCACTACGCCGACAACCTGCAACGGCCCTATGATCCGGCAAAGGCAAAGGAAATGCTGGCCGCCGCCGGCGAGCCGAACCTGACGCTCAACTACCTCGTGCGCGCAGGCGACGAAGTCGACGAACAGATCGCCGTTCTGCTGCAGCAACAGCTGCAGAAGGCAGGCATCACCGCCAACCTGCAGAAGGTCGATGCCAGCCAGGAATGGGACATGACCGTTGCCGGCGACTACGACATCTCGGTCAACTACTGGACCAACGACATTCTCGACCCCGACCAGAAGACAACCTTCGTGCTCGGTCATGACAGCAACAACAACTACATGACCAACTACAAGAGCGATGCGGTGAAGGATCTGGTCGCGAAGGCACGCCTGGAGCTCGATCCGAAGAAGCGCGAGGCAATGTATGTCGATATCCAGAAGATGGCCAAGGACGACGTCAACTGGATCGACCTCTACTACAGCCCCTACATCAACGTCTCGCGCAAGAACGTCGAGAACTTCTACCAGAACCCGCTTGGCCGCTTCTTCCTCGAAGACACCGTCAAGAACTGAGATCGGTAGAGCTTAGCTCCTAAGAATGACGGCCGCTGCAGGTTCCTGCGGCGGCCGCTCACTATCAGTACTTACGCCGCTGAACCGAGCGCGGGGCGAACCAGACGATCGCCTTCATCCGGCGCCGGCGGCTCGCCAGCGTTCAGATAGAACCGTGCAGGCGCGGTCAGCGAGAACCAGAGGCACGCGCCGAGCATGAAGTAGGCGCTCGCCACATCGTCGACAGGCTTTGCGAGAGGCAGAACCAGTGCGCCGACGAGAACCGCAAGCCTGAGAGCCCACTCGTTTTCGCGCTTCAGCAAGGCGGCTGCGCGCAGCGTCTTGTAGTCTTTCAAGTCGTACTCGGCCGATGCCGCGCTCGCCTTGTAGAGCTTCAGCACGGATGGCAGCGCGAGCATGACGAGGGCAGCCTCGCTCAACCACAGCGCTTCGCCCGCCAAGCACTGCATGGCCGCGATGAGCAGAAACGCGATGGAGAGAAGGTTCCAGACCGGTTCGAGGAGATCAGGTCGCTGGCCGGTATGACCGTGCCAGAGTTTCATGACCGTTGCGGCGCCCTGCAGCAGCGGTTCATCAATATAACGATTTATCCAGTTCATGCGCTCGCCCAAGACGCGTTGCCGACCGTTTCTCATCGGCAAAAGAATGGGTCGGCATCATGGCGCGGGCATAATGTTTGCGCCGATTGCACAAGATTCGACGCACGCGATGCTTGGTAGGCATCACGCACGTCGAGAATTCAAATCTATCCGGGTCAACCGGTTAGCGGCAACGCGCCTCGTAGGTGCGGCCATAGCGGTCGCGATAGACGCAGTAGCCGCGACGTTCCTGCGATTGGCCGATCAAGGCACCAACCGCACCACCGGCGACAGCACCGACGGCTGCTCCGCCCCAGCTATTGGTGGCCACGCCACCGATGACAGCGCCGGTCCCCGCACCGATCGCCGTGCCTTGTTCCGTCGCAGTGCACGACACGAGACTTCCCGCCACCGCGGCTACCAACAGTATAGCTCTGATCATGATTCCACTCCTCGGCTCATTTTTACCGTCAAGTAAACAGTTGAAATGGCTTTTCGTTCCGCGATCGTTTTCAGGTGATGTGACCACGCCGATACCGGACCACGGAATACGGTGCACCATGACGGAACAAGTCACGCCTTCGAGCGTTACGGCCACGTCAAATACCAAGCGGGGCGCCGGACAGCAGAATGACAGAGTTTCAACCCATCGCCGATCGCCTGAGGGCGTCAAAGGCAACCAAGGTCCTCAAACGCGCGACTGGCAAAACAGAAGCTTCTCTTCCCGCTTTGCCCGGCGGCATAATTCGCCAGAGACGCAACGCCTGGCAGGTTGGCAATGTCGAGAAAGCAGCGTTCCTCATCGACGGTGCCGCTTATTTCCTGGCGCTCGATCAGGCACTTCGCAAGGCGGTTCATAGCATATGGATCGTCGGTTGGGACTTCAACCCGGATATAAGGCTGAGGCCGCACCAAAGCTCCGAGACGCTGGGTGAGCTTCTCCTATCGCTCGCCGATGAGAAGCCGGATCTTCGTATCCGCATACTGGTATGGGGTATGGGTCCGATCTATTCGGGCAAATCGTTGCGTCTTTTTCGCGAGAGCGAGTTTTCCGCTCACCCACAGATTAGCATGCGCTTCGATCTCCGCCACCCGATCCGCGGTTGCCACCATCAGAAGCTCGTCTCGATAGACGATAGCCTGGCTTTCCTCGGCGGCATCGACCTGACCGCCAGACGGTGGGACGAGCCGGACCACAAGATGACCAACACGCTTCGCAAATCGCCCGATGGTACCCCATACGACCCCGTGCACGACATGCAGTCGATGGTATCGGGAGACGCAGCACGGCTGATCGGCGATGTCGCGCGCAGACGATGGAGGCGCGCCACCGGCGAGCGGCCGGCGTCAGTTCAAAAAGGAGGGGCATCGTGGCCCACAGGCGTGATCCCCGATCTTTCGGATGCGACTGCCGCGATCGCGCTGACGGAACCCGGACTGATCGGCAAGCGCGGCCACTACGAGGCGTTTCGGCTGACGCGCGATGCGATCAAGGCCGCGCGGCGGCTGATCTACATCGAGACCCAGTATCTCGCCTCCTTCGGCGTGGCGCGCACTATCGCCAAACGGCTGAAGGAAAGCGACGGGCCTGAAATCACAGTGCTCGTCACCAAGAGCTCACATGGCTTTCTTGAAAAGCTGACAATGGGCAACAACCGGGACAGGTTGATCCGCCGGCTGAAGCGCGTCGACCAATATGATCGGATGCGGGTTATGTACGCGGTAGTCCCCGACAAGCAGGGCGGCGAGAAGGACCTGGTTATCCACTCCAAACTCCTGATCGTCGACGACCATTTCATTCGCATTGGCTCGTCCAACCTCAACAACCGCTCCGAGGGGCTGGATACGGAATGCGACCTGGCGATCGAGGCCTCGACGGACGCCCATTGCGAGGCTATCTCGACACTTCGCTACCGGCTGCTGGCGGAACATCTGGAGACGACACCGGAAACCGTGCGCGAGACCGAGCGCAGGATGCGGTCGCTGAATGCCGCGGTGGCCGCACTGAATGTCGGCAAGCGCGGACTGCGGCACTTCGCAATCGATGTCGCGAAAGGCGAGACATCGCCGCTGGCTGGCACCACGCTCGTCGATCCGCGACGTCCTTACTGGCCGCTACAGAAGCTGCGCCTGCGCGTCGGACGACTGGCTGCTGCGATCTTTTGACATGCACTTGTCGCGCTTGCGCAGCACCACCTCGCTGATCGCGAGAAGGGAAATACCGGTCAACAGCGGTACGATGAAATAGATTACGCGGAACGCCACGAGCGCGCCGATCGAAGCGGCACCCGGCAACACATGGCTGACGGTTGCCTCGAGCACGCCGAGGCCGCCTGGCACATGGGTGAGGAGGACGGCGACGTTGGCAAGCACGAAAGCCGTGGCCGTCTGCACGAAGCCGAGATCGCTCTGCGCCGCCAGCATCTGGTGAAGGCAAGCCGCGACAAAGACGAAGTTCAGCGTACCGATGATGACCTGACCGATCGCAAGCTCAAGACGCGGCATCTCAAAGCCCCACTTCCACAGGCGTAGCGGCGCGCGCACGGTGGCAGCGAGAAGGACATAGGCGGCCGGAATAGCTAGACAGGCCAGGCCCAGCATGAAGAGGCCGTCGGCGCTCATGGCAAGCAGGTTTGCCGCATCGCCGGGATTGATCAGGAGCGCCAGCCCTGAAAGCACCGACAGCCCGATGCCCACGGTGACGCCGCAAAACAGGATAACCTTCGCCACTTCCTGGGCGCTCAGTCCCCAGCGCGCATAGTAGCGATAGCGAACCGCACCACTGCTCAACGCGGCGACGCCGAGATTATGGCCGATTGAGAGGCCGGTGAAGGAGGCGATCGCCGCCTTCGGATAGCTCAGGGGTTTGCCGGCATAGCGTAGCCCCATCCAGTCAAAGCCCGTCAGGCAAAGGTAAGAGAGTGCGGCGAAGCCCAGGCCGGACAGAAGGCGTGAGACGGGAATCGCGGCGATCGACTGTGTGATCTCATCGACCGAGTAGCGACTGAAGACCTTGTAGAGGAGATAGGCCGCGAGCAGCAGTCCGAGGACCAGGGTTGCATTGATGAGGACACGCTTCGCCGACATGAAGATTCCATTCCGATTGATCTTTCAGTATGGAACGAAACAGGATGAAATCGGGTTCCCGGTCGATGAGCGCATTGACAGACACTTCGCACCAAATTGAAGACCAAGAACTGAGGATCCTCACCTACAATGTGCACAGCTGCGTGGGCACCGACCGGCAACTCGATCCCATCAGGATTGCCGATGTGATCGCACAATCGGGGGCTGACATTATCGCGCTGCAGGAGCTTGACGTCGGCCGTAAACGAACCGGCGGCGTCGATCAGGCGCATAGAGTCGCGACGCTATTGAATATGGAGGCCTATTTTCATCCGGCGCTGCATGTGCAGGAGGAAAAATATGGCGATGCCATTCTGACTGCCCTGCCGACGCGGCTGATGAAGGCCGGTCCTCTGCCCTCGGTCGGCGAGACGCGGGGGGCGATCTGGACACAGGTGGACGCCGGTGGACGAAAGCTCAATGTGCTCAACACCCACCTCGGTTTGCGCAACATTGACCGCACAAAGCAGGTGCGGACACTGCTTTCAGATGAGTGGATAGGGAGTGAGGATTTTCAGGCGGCACCATCAATTATCTGCGGTGATCTTAATGCGCGACCGTCATCGCCGGCATACAGGATGTTGGCCGGCCAGTTTCGCGACGCTCAGTTGCGCGTTACGGAAAGGCCGAGACCGACGTTTCCTTCACGCTTTCCGCTGCTGCGGATCGATCACGTGTTTTTATCGCAGGACCTGGAAGTCACCACCGCCAGCGTCATTTCTACTCCCTTGACAAAGCGTGCCTCGGATCACCTGCCATTGTTGATCACTCTCAGATTCTAAAGGTCTTAAGCCCCTCGGGAACTTGCTGGGGAACAAAAGTCGCGCTTGCGCTGTTGCTGTGTCGCGATCCCACGAGAGGCGACAGATGCACATACCGACATCGACTTACCGGCTGCAGTTTAGAGATGGCATGACCTTCGATAGCGCCATCGATTTCATCCCCTACCTGAAATCGCTCGGCATCAGCCATCTCTATGCGTCGCCGATCTTCACCGCCGCATCCGGATCGACGCATGGCTATGACGTCACCGACTGCAACGAGATCGACCCCGCGATCGGCGGCCGCGAGGGTTTCGAGCGCCTCAGTGCCGTCTTGAAAGCCGAGGGCCTCGGCCTGATACTCGACATCGTGCCGAACCACATGGCCGCCTCGACCGAAAATGCCTGGTGGGCGGATGTTCTGAGGTTCGGCGAGGACAGCAGATATGCTGATCATTTCGATATCGACTGGAGCCAGCGGCTTACACTGCCGATCCTTGGAAAAAGCTTCCACGAGGCGCTCGCCGACGGCGAGTTCGAGTTGCAGCATGATCGACAGTCTGGCGAATGGTCGCTGGCCTATTTCGAGACCCTTCTGCCTCTCAATCCTCAAAGCACCGCGCAGATATCCGGTGATCTCAAAGATCGATCGCTGATATCGAGTATCCACGATCAGCAACCCTGGCGGCTGACCTTTTGGCAGGATGCTGCGAAGTCGCTCAGCTATCGGCGTTTCTTCGAAGTCACCGGATTGGTCGGGCTTCGGGTCGAAAAAGAGCAGGTGTTCGCCGACAGCCATGCATTGGTGCTCGACTTGGTGCGCGCCGGCCACGTGCAGGGCCTGCGGCTCGATCATATTGATGGGCTCGCCGATCCCTCGGCCTATCTCGACCGTTTGCGTGCGGCCGTCGGCCTCGAGATCTATATCGTCGCCGAGAAAATTCTCGGGCATGGCGAGACCCTGCCGGCCGACTGGCCTATCGAGGGCACGACCGGATACGAATTTATCTCCGCGCTCAGCAATCTCTTCATCGATCCCGATGGCATGCGCGAACTTGGTCGTGCCTATGCCAATCTCTCGCCGGACGCGGCCGATTTCGCCGCTGGCCTACGCCAGGCCAAGCTTTTGATGATAGAGCGAAATTTCGAGGGCGAGACAAGCCGGCTAGTGGCAATCGCGCATTCGCTTCTGGCCGACACGGATGAACCGCGGCTTGCATCCGCGATCAAGGAGATGCTTGTCGCCTTTCCCTTCTATCGCACCTATGGCCGTGCCGGAAAATTGTCGGACGGGGATCAGAGAACTATCCAGCAGGCCCTTAACGAAGCCGAAAAGCACACCGGAGACCGGGATGCCCTGTACGCGGTAGCGAGGCTCCTTGATGGCGGACCTCGGGCAGAAGAGTTCCAGCGACGCTTTCAGCAGCTGAGCGGCCCGATCATGGCAAAGTCCATGGAAGATACACTGTTCTATCGCCACAACTTACTACTTGGCGCCAACGAAGTCGGCGGCGAGCCTCATAGAACGGTGGGCGGTGTTAATGAATTTCACGCTCTGATGCAGAAGAGAGCAGAATCGCAGCCACACGGTCTCACAGCCACCTCCACCCACGACACCAAGCGCGGCGAGGATGCCCGCGCCCGTCTTTATGGCCTGAGCGAGGAACCTGATGGATGGCGGCTCGGGGTGGAGCGCTGGCGGGACATGAACCGCAGCCACCTGACCGAGCTGCCGGCAGGCCTGACGCCGGGCGCGAACGTCCAATGGATGCTCTATCAGGCATTGGCCGGCATATGGCCGGGGGAGTTTCGCGATGGCGCTGCCGCGAAGCTGATGGATCGGTTCGTCGCCTATGCCGAGAAGGCGGTGCGCGAGGCAAAGCTTGTGACGGACTGGAACGCGCCGCACGAACAATATGAGGCGGCAGTTAAAAGCTACGCGGCGGCGCTCACCGCCTCCGCCAGCCTGACCTTCCACGAGGACTTCGCCGAAACACTACGCCCGGTGATGGCCGCGGGGTACTTGAACAGCCTGTCGCAGACGCTCATCAAACTGACGGCCCCTGGCGTGCCCGATATCTATCAGGGCTCGGAGGCCTGCGACTTTAGTCTTGTCGATCCTGACAACCGGCGCCCTATTGACACCAGGGAACTCGCCCGAATGTTGGCATCGAGGGAGCCGCTTTCAGAGCTCACCGTTCCAGCTCTTAAACAGCGCATCATCAGTATTGGTCTCAACCTGCGCAAAAGCGCGCCAGCCCTATTTTCCGAGGGAAATTATGTACCACTGTCAGCGACAGGTAATCGCTGCAACCACGTCGTCGCATTCGGTAGGCAGCTTGGCGATATGGTCACGATCACGGTGACCCCGCGCATGATGTTGAGACAGCTGGAGCCTGGAAGGCTCCACGCCGGTCGCGGATTTTGGGGCAACACCGCCATCACCCTGCCAGCGGAATTGCATGGCCCGAAACGTGATCTCCTCACGGAGCGGCCAATCGGCGGAACCGCTTCGATACTCTTGGCGGATTTGCTGGGAAGCCAACCGGTCGCTTTGCTTCGGGGTGAGTGACCCGTTCGGTAGTACAGACATGGGCCACCGTGACAAACTGCCACCGCGGGCGCTGCCAACTTTTCGAGCTCGGCTGCGGCGAGTGCAGCCAATCCCATCTATATATGCAATTCGGGCCTGTCTTTCCGATACCGTATCAACCTTCCTTCTTCGGGCTCCTTCGCGAAGGCGTCAGCTTGAAACTGGAAGACTGAGAGCCGCTAGCCATGCATCGTCTCGCAGACGGCTGATACGCACTCAAGGTCGCAGGCGTCGTGCCGACGCGACTTTATCGGTCTGTTCTATCCAAAGGTTGGCAGGTGCCCGATCCCGCCTATAGCTTTCCGCCGTATGACGTGCATGACTATAGTGAGGTCCGGGACCTCACTTATGTTGTTTGGAACGAAGAGACTTGGCCTAGACGACCTTGGGAAGAAACTGGGCTCTACGAACTACGCATCGGCACCTTTACCTGGGGGCGATCTGACGTCTCGATCACCTTCCACGATTGGGCGTGACGGCGATCCAGCTCACGCCGGTTGCCGATTTCCATCGGCGTTAGGGTCGGGTTAAGAGAGAGTGCTGCCCCATGCGCTCGACAGCAGCTACGGCAGGCCCGAGCACCTTGTGAACCTCTTAGATGGTGCCCGCGAACGCCGGCTCTCTGTCCTCCTGGATGTCGTCCACAACCACTTCGGCCCAGACGGCAGGCTGGGGCCTGTCGGCGGCCTTCCGCCTGGGATTGAGTGGCCGCGGCCTCACGTGGGCGGTCGGTATCCCCAAGTGTATCCCCTTGATGTCGGATTGATCTTTTCCGTCGCCGGTCGTAGTCGTCCTTGCAAGCATCCGATCCCCGACATTCTGTCGGTTTCCGCAGAAACGATGGTGACGCACGACGCAGGAATTTGGCCAGTTGGCGGCGTGGCACAAAGGGCCGTTTGACGGCTCGCTCTGGCGCATTGCGCGTTCGGATCGCCGACGGCACGCCGCAATGCATTCTTGACAAGGGAGACCAACACATGCCGGGTGAGGAGGCCTGGTCGATTAAGCCTCACCAAATCGAAGCCATGCTCGCGGGTGAACCCGTTTATGAGTGTAGGGCCCAGATCTCGAGCGGCGCCTTCGCGCCGCCAGGGGCGATCGCCATGTTCAGTTGATCGTCGAGAACGAGGAAACGACAGCGACCTCCTGAAGCGCGCGAGCACGGCGAAGCAGACCTACTCACGGCATAATGGACGACGACATCCACCACACGCTGCATATATCTGCCGACGGCGAGCTCTTCGGCAAGTTATAGATGCCATTCCAGTCAGAAGTTTCCGGCTATGTCTTGCAGGACCCGCTCAACCAAATCGGCGTCATACATTCAAATGCTTCCGACCGCTTAGTAATCAAAACGAAGTACAGGCCGCTTTGCTCCGTACCACTGATTACCGTCGTTTCTTCCTGCGCGAAAGATGGCACGATGCCTACTCGTTTGGGGATACATGGCCACTCGCAAGGGGATAGGTGACACATGATCAGGATACGCGGTCGCAATAGCAGTTATCTTAGTGCGTTCGGCGGGATCACGACAGTGTATGCCGCAGGGAAGAATTGGAGCACTGGCGCAGCGCCCGCTGCATTCGATGCCGACAGCGGCCAGCCGAACACGACGGCAGCAGCGTTCCAAGCGTCCGCAGGCACTGCCGCGACAACTACAACGGCTGTATTCGGTTCCTGCGGAAGCGACACCTTGGCCACTGTCTCGGAAACCGCGGCTCTCGTCGACACCGCCACTGCCACAGCGTCCACGCCGGAGCCTCGAACGGTGTTACCGGTTGACGCCGC
Organism: Hyphomicrobiales bacterium; assembly: GCA_900465665.1. Lineage (GTDB taxonomy): Bacteria > Pseudomonadota > Alphaproteobacteria > Rhizobiales > Rhizobiaceae > Rhizobium. Next base: position 15,906 of record UBJO01000016.1, on the reverse strand, counting down.
GACGGTCACAGCTCGTCTCGTCACGGCAAGCGCGAGCGTCGTTCTCCCAGACAACAGCGCCTACGCATCATCCATAGGTACAACCACACCCTACAGCGTAACGCCGGCCGCTTCGATGGCTCTGCAGGCGACCTCGACGGGAGTGGCGGGAACTGTCATGGCCTCAGTACAGAGCACTGGCGAGCCGACCGCCCTATTGGCGCCCGCAGCCGCAGCTGCGGCAACCGTAACGCGCAACAAGATCGCCGAAGAAAACAAGCTGGAGGGAACGTCCCGCAGCGAATGGGAAATGACCGGCGATGGGAACGGCACCATCCAGGGCTTCGCCACCGAGATCAGCTCTAATATCGGGCAGACTGTCGATTTCAAGATCGCGACGGATTCGACGCACTACCGAATCGATATCTATCGCATGGGCTATTATGGAGGCGATGGCGCCCGCAAAGTCGCCTCGATCGACAAATCGCTGACGACGGCGCAGATCCAGCCGCACCCGATCGTCGACATGTCGCTTGGGCTGATCGACTGTGGAAACTGGTCGGTATCAGCCAGCTGGGAAATCCCAGCGGACGCTGTTTCCGGCGTCTATTTCGCCAAGCTCGTGCGCGAAGATGGCGTCGAGGACGCGGGCATCATTCCGTTTATCGTGCGGGACGACGCTTCGGCCAGCGACATCGTGTTCCAGACATCGGATACGACCTGGCAGGCATACAACGCTTGGGGGGGCGCAAGCCTCTATTATGGCCAGGTCCCGGTCGACCCGGCTGACATGATCGGCTACCTTCCGCCGAACTGCAGCTGTGGCCTGACCGCGATCGGCCGAGCCTCGGCGGTCAGCTACAACCGTCCGATCATCACCAACACCAGCCCGATCGGCGGCACTCACGATTACATCTTTGGCGTCGAAGCCTCGGCCATCTCTTGGCTGGAGCAGAACGGCTACGACGTTTCCTACATTTCGGGCGTCGATGCCGCGCGAAGCGGCAGCCTGCTTTTGAACCACGACGCCTTCCTCTCCGTCGGCCACGACGAATACTGGTCGGCCGAGCAGCGTGCCAACGTGGAAGCGGCGCGCGACAGCGGCGTGAATCTGGCGTTCTGGAGCGGCAATGAGGTATATTGGAAGGTCCGCTGGGAAACCAGCATTGATGGCAACGGCACGCCTTATCGCACAATGGTCTGTTACAAGGAAACCTGGGGGACGAGCAGCGATCCAAGCAATATTGGCACCGGAACCTGGCGCGATCCACGTTATGCCGATCCGGGCCAACAGCCGGAAAACGCGCTGACAGGCACGATGTTCACTGTGGACAGCTATCGTCAGGACACGATCAAAATCCCCTACGATTATTCGAAACTGCGCTTCTGGCGTAACACGGATGTGGCCACCTTGCAGGCAGGTGAAAGCTTCAGCCTAGTACAAAACCTGCTCGGCTATGAGTGGGACTCTGATGTCGAGAATGGCTTCCGGCCAGCCGGCTTGATCAACCTGTCGCTTTCCAGCGTGTCCGTGGACACCTATCTGCGGGATTACGGCACGACGATCGGTAGCGCGATCGCAACGCACAGCCTAACCATGTATCGCGCCGAAAGCGGCGCTCTAGTCTTTGGTGCCGGCACCGTATTCTGGTCGTGGGGCCTAAACGCCGACCACGAGGGTCCCGCAACCCCCACTGATCCGAATGTCCAGCAAGCCATGGTTAACATGTTCGCCGACATGGGCATCCAGCCGACGACGCTGGACGCCAGCCTGGTTCTCGCCACGCAATCGACCGATCACACCAAGCCGACCTCCACGATCACCTCGCCCACATTGGGTGCTATATTCCTCGAAGGTCAGCACGTCACCGTTGCCGGAACAGCACAGGATCTCGGTGGCGGCGTCGTTGCCGGCGTCGAAGTCTCGACAGACGGCGGGCAGCATTGGTTCAAGGCAACAGGACGTGAGAACTGGAGCTATAGCTGGGTTGTCCAGGCAAGCGGCGCCTACACCATCATGTCTCGTGCCGTCGACGACAGCGTCAATCTGGAGACGCCATCGGCTGGCAAGCAGGTAACCGTAACGCTGCCTCAAACGCAGGGCTTGTGGACACTAGCCGCGAAACCCGCACTCGAAACCGTGGTTGACCGCGACGGTGTTGAACTTGGCGTTCGCTTCCAGTCAACCGCAAACGGCGCCGTCCAGGGGATTCGCTTCTATAAGGGTCTTTATAACATCGGCCAGCATGTCGTCAGCCTCTGGAGCGGCAGCGGCACGCTCCTCGCAACCGGCATCTCGACCGGTGAATCTCTCTCGGGCTGGCAGACGGTCATGTTCTCAAGCCCCGTGCAGATCACAGCCGGGACGACCTATACCGCTTCCTACTACAGCAACGGATACTACTCGGCCAGCGAAGACTATTTCGGCTCGAGCTACAGCAACGGGGTGCTGAAAACGGTCGATGGCGGCGGCGTGTATGCTTATGGGTCCAACTCGCTGTTCCCGAACCTCAACCCCGGCGGCACGAACTATTGGGTCGACGTCGTTTTCGACGCCGGAGCCAACACCGCCCCGGTCGCCAACGGCGACAACGGATTCACGATCGGCCGTAACGGCTCCCTGGCAATATCAACCGCGGCACTGACTGCAAACGACACGGATGCTAATGGCGACGCCCTTACGATCACCAGCGTTGGCAATGCCGTGAACGGCACGGTATCGCTGAACACTCAAACCGGAACAATCGTCTTTACGCCCACCGCGAACTACAGTGGCCAGGCGACATTCACCTACACGCTCTCGGACGGGCGAAATGGCACTAGCCAGGGGAATGTCAGCCTCACCGTCCAGGAAGCGCCGGCCGGCGTCGGTTTGTTCAACGCCGGCGACGGCCCTACGGGCTCCGGCTTCAGTGACGGCACGCCCCTGGAGCTCGGTATGAAATTCGTTTCATCCGCCAATGGCACGATCACCGGCATCAGCTTCTACAAGGCCGCCGGCGATACCGGCGCCCATACCGGCTCCATCTGGACAGCAAGCGGACAGCTCGTCGGGACCGTGACCTTCGCCAACGAATCGGCGAGCGGCTGGCAGACCGCAAAGTTCAACAGCCCGATCCAGATCACGGCCGGCGTCACCTACGTCGCGTCCTATCACACGACCGGCTCCTACGTTGCAACGGCGAATTATTTCACAACCAACCATACCAACGGCTTGCTGACCGGGCTTTCGAGCGCCGCAAGCGGCGGCAATGGTCTCTATGGCTACGGAGCTAACTCTCTTTTCCCGACCGGCACCTATCAGGCATCGAACTACTGGGTCGATGTCGTCTTCAACCAGTCGACGGTCAGCAATACGGCACCAGTCGCGGCGAACGACAATGGGCTTCAGGCCTACTCCGACACGCCTCTGTCGATCGCCGCATCAACACTGCTTGCGAACGACACGGACGCGGATGGCGATACGCTTTTGATAACAGGCGTAAGCGGGGCGACGAACGGCACCGTGAGCTTCAACAGCCAGACGAACGCCATCATCTTCACCGCGGCGAGCGGCTATGTCGGCGCAGCGAGTTTCACCTACACGATTTCGGATGGACGCGGCGGAACTGCCTCGGCGCAGGTCAATCTGACGGTCAGTCAACCAACCACTCCGCCGACAACCACGAGCCTGTTTTCGTCGTCGCAGACGCCGAGCATAGCCGCCGACAGTGATACCAGCCCCGTCGAACTCGGGGTCAGGTTCGTCGCGTCCGCCGGCGGACAGATCACCGCTCTTCGCTATTACAAGAGCGCTCAGGATATCGGCACCCATGTTGGCTCGCTTTGGAGCAGCACGGGCACCTTGCTCGCCTCCGCGGTCTTCACCAACGAGACGGCAAGCGGCTGGCAGACGGTCACGCTCAATGCACCGGTCACCATCACTGCAGGCACGACCTACGTCGCCAGCTATCACTCCAACGGCCATTATGCGGCCACGCCAAACTATTTCACGGCTGACTATTCGAATGGAGTCCTCGCAGCACAGGGCAGCACCAATGGCGTTTATGCCTATGGGTCGACAAGCCTTTTCCCCACAGCAAGCTACAACGCCACCAACTACTGGGTCGACGTTGTCTACCAGAGCGGCACGCAAACCGTAGCGAACAGGGCTCCGGTCGCGCTCAACGACACAGGCTTCCAAACGACGACAGGCGCCGCGTTGACAATCCAGGGATCGGCGCTGCTCGCCAATGACACGGATGCCGATGGCAACACGCTGTCAGTCACGGGTGTAAGCGGTGCCGTGAACGGAATTGTCGCGTTCAACAGCCAGACGAAGGCCATCACCTTTACGCCGACGGCAGGATATTCAGGGACGGCAAGCTTCTCATATGCAATTTCAGACGGAGCCGGCGGAACGGCGTCGGCGCAGGTTTCGCTGACGGTCAATCCGCAGTCGACAACACCCACACAAAGTGTCTTTGCAGCAAACGCGACGCCGACGGTTGTTTCGGTCAACGACAATGCGCCCGTCAATCTCGGGATGAAGTTTCAGGCCGACGCCGCCGGCTGGATCACCGGCATCAGCTTCTACAAGGGCGCGGCGAACACCGGCACGCACACCGGCTACCTCTGGACGGCAACCGGCGATCTGCTTGCCAGCGCAACCTTCACAAACGAAACCGCGAGCGGCTGGCAGTCCGTCGCGCTGAATAACCAGGTTGCGATCTCCGCGAACACGACCTACGTCGTGTCCTATAGCACCAATGGCAATTACTCGGCGACGGGCAGCTACTTCAACAACAGCGTGTCCAACGGCAATCTCCAGGCGATGTCATCCGCTCTTAGCGGCGGTAACGGTATCTATGCCTATGGCGCGGCAGGCCTCTTCCCGACCAGCACCTACAACAACACGAACTACTATGTCGACGTGGCCTTCCGGCCCCAGTTGGCGGCCTAAGGGTGAACATGGAACGGGGCGCAGGCGACAACAGGCTTCCGGTGACGGTTTTGGCGGGCTTTCTCGGCGCCGGCAAGACCACCCTGCTCAACCATGTCCTGCGTAATCGCGAGGGACGCCGCGTTGCCGTCATCGTCAACGACATGAGTGAAGTCAATATCGATGCGGATCTCGTTCGCGGCGGCGACGCCAATCTGTCGCGCACGAACGAGACGCTAGTGGAACTCAGCAACGGCTGCATCTGTTGCACGCTACGCGACGACCTGTTGACGGAAGTCCGTCGGCTCGCCGCCGAAGGACGGTTCGACTACCTTTTGATCGAGGGTACCGGCATTGCCGAGCCGCTGCCGATCGCCGCCACCTTCTCGTTTCGCGACGAAAGCGGCGCAGCACTCTGCGATATCGCCCGGTTGGATACGATGGTGTCGGTTATCGACGCCGCCAATCTTCTGGCGGATTTTTCGAGCACGGATTTTCTCAGCGATCGTGGCGAAGTGCGCGACGCAGAGGACAACCGCTCGCTGATCGACCTTCTGGTCGACCAGATAGAATTCGCCGACGTCATCGTGATCAACAAGATCTCGGAGGTCGATGCGGCAACGCGCATCATGATCCGGCAGATCGTGGCCTCGCTGAACCCGGATGCCCGCGTGGTCGAGACGAACTACGGCGACCTGCAGCTTGGCTCAATCCTCGATACGCGCCTCTTCAGCGAAGCGAAATCGGCGCGCCATCCTCTGTGGCACAAGGAGCTCTACGGTTGGGGCGACCATGTTCCGGAGACGGAGGAATATGGCATCGCGAGCTTCGTGTATCGCGCGCGCCGGCCTTTCGATCCGGCAAAGCTGGAGCGTTTCCTTGCGATCGAATGGCCGGGCCTGATCCGCGCGAAGGGCCATTTCTGGCTCGCGACGCGCCCCTCGGAAATCGGCCAGCTTTCGATCGCCGGCGTTCAGCGCCAGATCACCGCCAAGGGCTACTGGTGGGCGACGGTGCCGAAGGCGCAATGGCCGCGCTACCCGCAATTCCGGCAGTTGCTGGACAAGCACTGGAATGAGACCTGGGGTGATCGCCGCCAGGAACTCGTCTTCATCGGCGCGGGGCTTGACCAGGATGCCGTCTGCGCGGCGCTCGACGACTGCCTTGTCGGCAACGAGACAAGCTTCGATCCGCACTTGGCACAAGGCATGCACGATCCCTTTCCAGCATGGCAGCACGGCCATGCGTGACACTTTTTGAAACAACCGAACCAGAGGGCATACAATGAGCAGCGAACTTTATTCCGACGGCATCGGCGAAATCACGGTAACCGGATCGATCGTCAGGATCGACCTGATGTCGCTTTCGGCGACCGAGCGCGATGCGAGCAGCAATCCGAAGCCTGAATTCCGCCAGCGCATCATCATGCCGGTCGAGGCATTCGCAAACGCGGTGGATCTGATGCAGAAGGCGCTCGGCGGCCTCGTCGAGGCAGGCGCCGTTCGCCGCATCAGCGACATGCAGGCTCCGGCGGCGGATGCGGCTCAATCGCAGAACGCTTCGCCGAATTTCAACTAAGCGCTATCGCTATTCCGGGTGGGCCACGCGTATGTTTTTGCACACCAATCTCCACTGTCTCGCTCTGGTCGCGCGTCACCACGGCGTCGATCTATCGCCTGAGCGTCTGCAACATGACTATGCCGTGGGCGAGGAACCTGTCGCCGTGCGCCAGCTCCTGCGCATGGCAAAAGACTCCGGTCTGAAGGCCAAGCACCTGACACTCGCCTGGCCATCGCTGTTCCAGCTCGGCAATGCTTACCCCATTCTCGCCGAGCTTGAAAACGGCAATTGGGTGGTAGTGGCAGGCGCGGTCGATGGAGAGGAGAAGCAGGTTCGCGTGCTTGATCCTTTGGCGACCCGGCCGGAATTCATACTGCTCAGCGAAGAGCAGTTCACCAAGTCTTGGCGCGGCTCCGTCGTGCTGATGAAGCGCAGTCATCGCATGAGCGACAACGACCAGCCCTTCGGCTTCCGTTGGTTTATTCCAGAGGTGATCAAGCAGCGCAGCTTCTTCCGCGATGTCGCGCTCGCCGCCTTCGTGCTCTACGGCCTCGGACTGACGACGCCGATGTTCTTTCAGCTGGTCATCGACAAGGTTCTGGTCCACCAAAGCTATGCCACGTTGACTGTGTTGACGATCGGCATCGCCGTCGCCTTGATCTTCGACGCAACCTTCAGCTTCCTCAGACGCTATCTGCTACTCTATGCGACGAACAGGATCGATATTCGCATCGCCACCCGCACCTTCGGGCACCTGCTCAATCTTCCGATCGCTCTCTTCGAACAGGCCTCCGCCGGCGTTATCGTCAAGCACATGCAGCAGACCGGTCGCATTCGCGAATTCCTGACAGGCCGCCTGTTTCTGACGCTTCTAGACGGGCTATCGCTGCTGGTCTTCATCCCGATCCTGCTTCTCTACAGCGTCAAGCTCACCTTCGTCGTTCTCGGCTTTGCCGCCCTCGTCGGCCTTGTCGTTATGCTGCTCGTCGGTCCGTTCCAGCGGCGCCTGCAGGCGCTCTACAAGGCTGAAGGAGACCGGCAGGCGCTTCTGGTCGAAACCGTGCACGGCATGCGTACCGTCAAGTCGCTCGCGCTTGAGCCGCGCCAGCGCAAGGTCTGGGACGACCATTCCGCGCAGGCGATCTCGGTGCGCTTCCGCGTCGACAAGATCTCGACGGTCGCCCAGTCGCTAACCGGTCTTCTGGAAAAGCTGATGGGCGTGGCAATCATCGGGCTTGGCGCGCTCGACGTCTTCAACGGCTCGATGACAGTCGGTGCGCTCGTCGCCTTCAACATGCTGGCCGGCCGCGTCTCCGGTCCGCTGGTGCAGATCGTCACCATGGTGCACGAGTACCAGGAAGTCGCGCTCTCCGTTCGCATGCTCGGCGAGATCATGAACCAGCGTCCGGAACAGTTCGGCCGCGGTCGCGGCATCCGTCCGCAGCTGCGCGGGCGGATTGATTTCGACAAGGTCACTTTCCGGTATACGCCCGATGGCGCGCCAGCGCTCGACGATGTCACCTTCAGCATTCCGGAAGGGTCCGTCTTCGGCGTCGTCGGCAAGAGCGGTTCTGGCAAGACGACGATCACCCGACTGATCCAGGGGCTGTATCAAAGCCAGCAAGGCCTGGTGCGCGTCGATGGCTATGACAGCCGCGAGATCGACCTCGTGCATCTAAGAACCAGCATCGGCGTCGTGCTGCAGGACAACTTCCTGTTCAAGGGCACTGTCCGCGAAAACATCGCGGCCGCAAAGCCGGATGCGAGCATCGAGGAGATCGTGGAGGTGGCCCGCATCGCCGGCGCCGAGGAGTTCATCGAGCGCCTGCCGCGCGGCTTCGAAACCATACTCGAAGAGAATGCATCCAACCTTTCCGGCGGACAGAAGCAACGGCTGGCGATCGCCCGTGCCCTGATCACCGATCCCAAGCTGCTGATCTTCGACGAGGCGACCAGCGCGCTCGACCCGGATAGCGAGGCGATCATCCGGCAAAACTTGAGCCAGATCGCGGCCGGCCGGACGGTGATCATCGTCTCGCACCGCCTCTCCACGCTTGTCGACGCCGACGCCATTCTCGTAGTCGAACGCGGCAAGATCGCCGATATCGGCCGCCACGATCAACTGGTCACGCGCTGCATGACCTATCGCCATCTTTGGTCGCAACAGATGAGGCAGGTAGCATGAACGCGCACGCTAAAAAGCCAAACCTTCCCGTTCCCGTTGGACCGCACGACAACCAGCTGGCGTCGCGCGGCGCCTTCTCTCCCGTCATATCCGAGTTCCAGTCGGATGCCGTCGAACTCGAAGAACGAGCGCCGCCACGTGTCGCACGCATGACGCTCTACTGCGTCACCGCGCTGATCGTCTCGGCGATCGTATGGGCCTCCGTGTCGTCGATCGACGAAGTGGTGATCGCGCCCGGAAAGCTCGTCACAACACAGCCGACGATCGTCGTCCAGCCGCTCGAAACCTCGATCGTCAGAACCATCGACGTGAAGGCCGGCGATCTCGTGCATACCGGTCAAACGCTGGCGACGCTCGACGCGACCTTCAGCCAGGCGGACGTGGATCAATTGACCGCGAAATTCGCCGCACTCGACGCACAGGTGAAGCGCGTCGAAGCCGAACTCTCCGGCGTCGACTACTCGTCCATTGCAGGCGCCACTCAAAACGAGATTTTGCAGGCACAGCTCTTCGGGCAGCGCCGAGCATTCTACATAGCGCAGCTCCAGAACTTCCAGCAGCAGCTCGCAGGCCAGGCCTCGACGATCGCCGCCAGCAAAGCGCAACAGGCCGTTCTGGTAGACCGCCGCGAGAACCTGTCGCGGATCGAGGCCACCCGCGAGCGTCTCTATGATCGCGAAAGCGGATCACTGATCACGCTGCTCGCCTCCCGCGACGCCCGGCTCGATGTCGAGGCAAGCCTGTCCATGGTCAAGGGTCGCGCCGATGAAGCCGAGCATGCGTATGCAAAGCTCGAAGCCGATCGCCAAGCCTTCATCGAGGACTTCCGCCGCGCATCGATGGAGCAGCTCGTCGATTTAAGAAGCCAGCGCGACACTGCCGGCGAAGAGCTGAAGAAGATGGAACTGCGCCGCAACATGGTCGTCCTGACTGCACCTGCAGACGCCGTCGTGCTCGATCTCGCCCAGCGCTCGGTCGGCTCCGTGGTCAAGGAAGCCGAGCCAATCGTGACGCTGGTTCCACTGAACGTTCCGCTCGAAGCCGAGGTCTCCGTCAATTCCCGCGACATCGGCCGCATCGAAACGGACACGAAGGCACGCATCAAGTTCGACGCCTATCCGTTCCAAAAATACGGCACGGCATCAGGCACGGTGAGAACGATCAGCCGCGACACCTTTACACCTACACAACAGGACGCCGCCGCGACCCAGTCGAATCAGCCCTTCTTCAAGGCCCGCGTTCTCCTAGCGGACACCAGCCTCGGCACCAAGAAGGATCCCGTGCGACTACTACCCGGTATGGCGGTTTCGGTCGAGATCATGGTAGGGCAACGCACGGTGATCTCATATTTCCTCTATCCGTTGCTGAAGGGATTGGACACGGCAATCCGGGAGCCCTGAGGTGAGCGGATCGGTGGATCGTCCATCAGCCGACACTACAGCCGAACACCGTCTCCGCCAGACGTTCAATCGGGAGACATTAGCGCGGTCCTAGTGCCGAGCCCCCGCTCCACGCCCTGCCATGCCAAGCTTTGCCCACCCTGGCGCAAGGCCCGTTGCTTTACGGCATAGTGCGCGAAATCAACCTAAGCCATACGCCCAAATTGTACTTTTGTTTAACTACCTTCCAGCGGCTCGTGATGACTAAATAAAAAACGGGCACCGTATGTGACAACGGGATCGGCGCATGGCTGGGGACACGAGCAGACGTCGATACAGGACAATAGATGGGGTGAGGACAAAACATGTCAGACAAAACACAGCGAGATCGGCAAGGCGGCCAAACGAGTTTGGCTGTGGTGATCGTGACGTACAACAGTGCCGACGCTCTACTTCCGCTTCTCGATTCGATTCCCTCCGGCTTGGAAGGGGTGGACGATTTTGAGATCGTGATCGCGGATAACGCCTCCCATGACGGATCGGCAGAGTTGGCAGAAGCGCATCCCGCCGGCCCAAGAGTGATCCGCATGGGGCGCAATGCCGGTTATGCTGCGGCAATCAACGCCGCCGTCGCGACGGTGGACGACGATCGCGCCATTCTCGTCCTCAATCCGGATTTGCGTCTCTATCCCGGTGCGGCAATACCGCTGCTCGAGCGACTTTCCGACCCCTCCGTGGGTGTCGTGGTGCCAACCAACTATAGCGAGGATGGGCATGTCGATCCAAGCTTAAGGCGGGAACCGTCGATGACGACGGCTTGGGCAGACGCGCTTTTAGGTGGTGGAATCGCGGGACGACTGGGCTTGGGTGAGACGATAACCAAAGCCAGTTCCTACGATCGGTCCGGCCTAGTCGATTGGGCGACGGGTTCTGCGCTTCTCATATCGGCCAAGGCCCGGAACGCAGTCGGTCAATGGGATGAGTCATTCTTTCTATATAGCGAAGAGGTCGATTTTCTCCGCCGCGTGCGGGAGGCCAGGTTCGGTGTTCTTTACGAGCCGCGCGCCAAGGTGATGCACGCCGGTGGAGGCAGCGGTCGAAATCCCACGCTTTTCGCGCTTCAGACCGCTAATCGTATTCGTTATTATGCCCTGCACCACGGCACTCTAGCAACATTGATGTTCCGCGCCGCCGTTGCCACCGGCGAAGCGCTTCGTTGCTGGCGCAATCCGTCACACCGCGCAGCCTTCTCGAGTTCCATACGGCCGCTGCTGAAAGGTACCGATTTCATGCTGCTCAGGAACTGACGGATGAGACCGGCTGATCGCCGACCATTCGTTCCTACGATTTCGCCCTGGCTTCGCAATCGTCTTTCCTGCTCGACCAGAGCGGTGGAACGAGGCGGGCCTGAAGCAACGGTGCTGGCTGCGGGCAGGCAGCCTCATGTCTAGGCGCGGGCTGTCCAGCGTTCAGAGAATAGGCGGCAAGCTGGAGGAGTAGCCGGAGCGGCACGGCACCGCAGACGTTGGATCGCGACGACAGCCTAGGGCGGTGCGCTCTGAGCCTGCGCAGCATCCGAAGGCGGACCTTCATCCCGCGGTGAAGTTCTTCATGATTGGCCTCATCATTCCATGGGTGGTGCTCTTGGCGGGCGTCAACCTGCCGGTCTAGCGCATCGTTCTGATGATAACGCTGCTACCCTCGCTGACGTCCAGGCTCACAGGAAGGGCAGGTCAAGTTCGCGTCGCTGATTTGGGCGTTCTTCTCTATTGCGTTTGGATCGCGGTTGCCCTCACCGCCGCCGCTGGCATTCCAGCTGCGTTGCAACCGAGCGTGTCATATTTCATCGATGGGATGGGAGCCTATCTATTGGCGCGATGCTATATTCGCAGCGCAGAGGACTTCAGCAACATGGTGGCGTTCGCCGTCAAACTCATTGCGATTCTGCTTCCTTTCGCCCTTTATGAGTGGATGACCGGTCGGGCGATCCTGCTGGAACTGTTTGGCAAAGTGCTTCCCACTGTCGAGCTGGCGCCAATGCCGCCGCGTATGGGCGCGTATCGCGTGCAAGGCACATTCAGCCATTCCATTCTTTTCGGCGTCTTCTGCGGGAGTCTGGTCGCATTGGCGAGCTGGGTGGATGTTTCGAGGCGGCTGATTCTTGGACGCTGGCTTTCCGTAAGCCTTGTCGTCGCGACGACATTTTTGTCTCTATCCTCGGCGCCGATCGCTGGCGTCGTCTTGCAGGCGGCTCTGCTGATCTGGTGCAAGGCGCTGGGGCGGTTCTGGTGGCAGTGGAAGCTGCTTTGGGTGATCGCGCTTGAAAGCTATCTTGTGGTCGAGTTCGGATCCAACCAGACCCCGGTGCAATTCTACATTTCACACTTCACCTTCGATCGGCAGACTGGTTGGTACCGTCTTCTCATCTGGGATTCCGGTCTGCTTCCGTCATGAACCATGCGCTCCTCGGAATCGGACTGGCTGAATGGGTCCGCCCGCCATGGATGGTAAGCACTACGGTCGACAATTTCTGGCTGCTGACTGCGAAGCGCTACGGTTTGCCGTCGCTCATCATCATCTTCATCTCCATTCTGTCTCTCTGGATCGCTTTGGCCCGCAAACGGGATGTCGGGCCAGCGCTCCAGCCCTATAGGAGAGGCTATCTCATCTGTATGGTCACTTTCGTCTTTGTAGGATCGACGGTCCATTTCTGGGCCGCTATGTACTCCTGGTTCTTTTTCCTCGTGGGTTGCGGCGTCTGGCTGCTGGACACAGAGCGCGCCGGCAGGCCCTCGGGAAGATCTTCGCAAATGCGCGCGCCCCACAGCGGCGGCGGCCTGACCTGAGCTTTTCCTTCGAGATATCGGAAGGTCGCTGGTTTCTCGAACATTACCGCCGGCCTCGTCGCCGAGGCGTGCCGCAATAATCGCCTCGTCTCGTTGCCGCCCATGCTGTCGTCGATGACAAGGACCGCCGGGAGGCGAACTCGTTCGCTGGAGAGTATCCCGCGCGCTGTATTATCAATTGGCAGGTAGCTCTTACTATCGCGAGCGCCTCGCTGGCACGCGATCGGGTTTCTGGCGGCCTCGCATCTGCAGCTGGCTTGCCTAGCGCCAGAAGTCCAATGTCACGCCTTTAGCAAATATCCGTGGGTCGAGATCGGATTGGTCCGCATTTCTGTCCCCCGGGGTCGACATGTAGCGTTCCAGAATAGTCGACCCGGCGGCAGAGCACTTCTTCCGCAATACTTGTGCCGTGAATTAGGCACCGGGACCTGTCCGGACGGTATCCGTCTTCTTCATTGCGGGCGCGAGCGATCCGTCCTCACCCATTCGTGACGGCCGGATGAAAGCAGCATCCTGGGATACTTGTGCAGCTTCGCTATGGCATAAGCCGGGAGCCTGATGAGCTGCCTCGGCGGCAGAAGTTCGGTCGCGAATGCCGCCCAGCTGAGGCCGATTGCCAACAGAAAAAGCAAAGCAGCCGCCAACGCAATTGCCAGCGGCAGCAAGCCGATGCCCAAGAGAGCCGCGCATGCCGCGACCAATGTCATGAAGGCAACGGCGGCGGCAAGCAGCGTCAGCGGCGGTACGAGCACGTCAAGAAGGAGGGCGCAGTAGGCCGCGCTGCGCCATGCACTCGGACGGGAAAGCGCGCCGACTGCAAAACGCATCATTTCCAGATGCCCCCCTTCCCAGCGTCGCCGCTGCGTTTCCACGGCTTCCGTGGATGTAGGGAAAAGACTTGTCACCAGGGCCCGCTCGCAGAAACGCGGTGGCGCGCCCTTCTGCGCCAACTCGAGCGCAAACTTCATATCTTCCACGAGATGCCCGGTCGCAAGATTCGCCTCTTCCACCAGGTTCCATGGCAGCGCCATGCCGGTCCCGGTCATCAGACATGGCAGGCCAAGCCTGCTCATTCCTAGTGGTCGGACATGATTCTTGATGCGGAAGGCGAATTCGCTGATAGCCAGGCCTATGCTGGCGCCCGGCTGTGCCACCTGCAGGTTCCGCGCTTGCACCGGGCGTTCGAATGCCATGACATCGGCGGCCAGCGCATCCAGCGTAGCGTTTGCGATCTGGCAGTCCGCGTCGATGAAGACGACGATCGCCGGCGGCGCCTGCCGTAGATGCGCAACGCCGGCAGCCAGCGCGTGGCCCTTGCCGCGGTTGACGGAATCGCGCCGCTCCACCACCTCAGCTCCGAAACTGCGCGCAATAGCCGCCGTCTCGTCATCGCAATTGTCAGCCACCACGACGATCCGGTCACCGCCGCGGAGCTGGTCGCCGATGCTTCTCAGCGACGCGGCAATCCCAAGCGCTTCGTTGTGGGCCGGTATCAGAACGGCAATCGCGGGCCGAATGGAAAGCGGTCGTTCGGGACGCCCGCTGGAAGGGCAGGCGCCGGCGACACATTCGATTGCGAAAATAGCCACAAGCGCGAAGCACGCGATGCCAGCCACCGTAATTGACAGAAACACTATCATGTATAGCAAGAATATCGCCTTTCCGTAGATCCGTATTTAAATTTAATACCACAGAAAAGAACGGCTATCCCATCGCCAGGTATTTAATTCCTTGTGATTAACCAAAATATATCGTGCGGATATATATACATCCAATTGCTGAATTTCGGTCAATTGTTCGATTTCGCCAATAGACTACCCTGCGAGCGGTAAAGAATAGACGTGGCGCTGCGCCGACGTTTGCCTGCTGCGCACAAGAGAGGGACAGATGCAGCTACTGGAAGTTAATTCTCCGCGGGCTGCTCCGCCGACAAGCCGGACGCGCCATTATTTTCTCGGCGCACCGTTCGATACGATTGCGCAGGATGCCGCTGTGGACCTCATGAGGACTAGTGGATCCCTGGATCGCTTTCGCTACATTGTGACGCCGAATGTCGATCATGTGGTCCGTCTCAACGGCGATCGGTTGCTTGCTCCCTATTATGACGATGCCTGGATGTCGCTGTGCGACAGCAAGCCTATCTCGACGCTGTCGCACGCTGTGGCGCTTGACTTGCCGCTCGTCACGGGATCAGACCTGACGGCGCGAATTTTCAAGACGGTAATACGGCCAGGCGATCGTATCACCGTGATCGCGGCCAGTTCGATGATCGCAGAGCAGATGGAAACAGCGTTCCCCACCGTCCGTTTCCGGAGCTTCGTTCCTCCTCCGAATGTCTTGGAAGACCCTGCCGGCTTGCAGGCCTGCGTGGATTTCGTCGCCGCAGAGCCGGCGCGATTCGCCTTCATCGCAATCGGATCGCCGCAGTCCGAAAAAATTGCCTACGCTCTCGCCCAGCGGCCGGAGGCTTGCGGCGTGGGCCTGTGTATCGGCGCATCGCTGGAGTTTCTTCTCGGAGCGAAGAAGCGGGCGCCAATCTGGATGCGCCATCTGGGGTTGGAATGGGCGCACCGGCTGGCATCTGACCCCAGGCGGCTATGGCGGCGATATTTTTTCGCTGTCGGCCCGCTAATGCAATTGTTCGCCAAGGAACTGTTCACCCGTCGTCATCAGCGCCGGTAAACGGGTCGCACGGCGACGCATATAAAAGACAAAACTCCAGAAAGCGCCCTATGTCTCGTCCGCCATAGGCCTCCCTGCCTGATCTCTTCATCGCTAGGCGCTAGTGACCCGCCTCTCCCGATGCCTCTTGCCGGCGATGAGCAGGCGCCGGCGTGATGGAGCGAACAACTGCCTCGTCTCCAATAAAGCCGGATTGGGGAGCTTAAACACTGCAAATGCTGTGAAATGCTTGTCGCCTCCCACACTGTGTCGGCGCAGTAGACCGCGACCAGCCGCAGGCATGCCAGCTATATGTTGGCGCTCCCGGAAGTGTCCAGAACCTAAGCAGCGGCGTCCTAGCACTACTTTGGCAGA
>UBJO01000045.1 GCA_900465665.1 Hyphomicrobiales bacterium | reverse complement strand
GAAATTCCCCGTCCCAAACCCTAAAGCCCAGAACCAATCAGCATCGCAGCCAATTCAAAGAAATCCAGAGCGAAAGTCACCGTCGCCAGCAGCGCCGCCGCCCTCGTTCTGTGAAGCGGCTTATAAGGCCCCTAAGCCGAACAAGTCAACAACCACACGCAAAGTTTTTTGACAGTTTTATAACACACTGATTCTGTTGGGGGAATTTCCGGGCGCCTCTGCGGAGCCATTTCGACGCCCCCACCCATGCGCCCGAACATCAGGCCAATCCACGGCCCATCATCCCCCACACGGCATTATCCGCACCCAAAACGCCCGATTTTCGGAACCGAACCCCTCTCCCATGTGTTTCTAGACGTGTTTCTATCGTCAGCAACAAAGGAGACAGCCCAATGGCTTCCAATACAGATGATGTGAGATCCGCCGTTAGCAAGGACATCAGCGCCCTGCAGCAGGAGGTCGCCCGTCTGCAGAAGATGATCTCGGCCCAGGGCGCGGAGGCCTATTACGAAGTGCGCGATCGCGCCGGCAAGGCCTATGAGGATATGGCGCCCCGCGCCAAGACCGCCGTTGCCCAGATCAAGGCCGAAGGCGTGGCCGCGGCCGACGCTGCCCGCGAGCATCCGGCAGCCACCACCACGGCGCTGGCGCTTGCCGGCGCGCTCGGCTTTCTCGCCGGCTATCTCCTGAGCGGCGCCCAGGCCGCCCCGCAGCGCCAGCAGTGGTGGCGATAGCATTCGTTAAAATTAGACATATCTAATTTGTTTACGGGCCTGATGATCCGAAGTATCATCCGGCCCGTACTACTTAGGTCTTAGAAAAACCCGTTTTTCAGGCCAATAATGGAGACTATAAAGAACGAGGGAGGACTGCTGATGATTGCCAAAGGATCGAACTGCATCGTCGAAGTCACAGTTGACGGAGCGCAGGGCCGCCTAGCGGTCGGTATTATGAACATGCGACAGGCTCTCGAACTTCCTGAAATGCCAAGCGTCTCTTATACCCATCCGGATCCCGCCAAGGCGGCAGCCGGTGTCACCATGAACCGCGAGCAGCTTGCGGGCTTCGTGGCGCGTCACTGAGGACCGGTCGCAACAGCGATCCGCTCCCCTTATATAAATGCGGCCAAGACAGGCGGCGCCACCGGCGCCGCCTCTTCTTTTTGGCCGAGCGACAGAGCCCCCTCCCCTCTTGCCCCATCCTTCTTGTCCCATCCTTCTTATCCCCGCGTTTTGCGCCCCCGCGTCTGGCATCCCCTCACCGTTCATGCCAGAAACGCCGATAACAGAGAGCAGAGGAACAGGCGATTGAGAGAGCGGCGCACACCGCAAAGGCAGAACGGCCGCAACAGGCCTGAAGCCGTCGAGAGCAAGCGAGTGACCCTGCCGCGCGCTTTGTCCAAGCTCGGCTACTGTTCGCGGACCCAGGCGGAAAAGCTGATCGCCGACGGCCGCGTCACCGTCAACGGCCGCACCGTGCTCGACAGCGCCGCCTGGATCGACCTCTCATCGGCGAAGATCAAGGTCGACGGCAGCGATGTCGCGGCCGAGCCGATGACCTACCTGATGCTCAACAAGCCGCGCGGGCTGGTGACGACACGCCACGATCCGGAAGGCCGCCCGACGGTGTTCGATTGCCTCAAGGATGTCGACACCCCGCATCTGTCGCCGGTCGGCAGGCTGGACAAGGCGAGCGAGGGCCTGCTGCTCTTCACCAACGACACCGTCTTCGCCCAGGCGCTGCTCGACCCGGTCACCCATGTGACCAAGACCTATCACGTCCAGGTCGATCGCGTCATGGAGCCGGAGATGCTGGCCGAGATGGCCTATGGCGTTCGCCACGACGGCGAACTCCTGAAGGCGACGGCGGCGACGCTCTTGAGACAAGGCGAACGCAACTCCTGGATTGAAGTCGAGCTCGACGAGGGCCGCAACCGCCAGATCCGCCGCATGCTGGAAGCGCTCGGCACCGAATGCCTGCGGCTGGTGCGCGTGGCGATCGGTGATCTCCAACTCGGCGATCTTCCGAAAGGCGCGGTAAGGGCTTTGACCGAAGCCGAGCTCAAGGCGCTGCGTCGCCGCGCCGGCATGGAAACGACCAAACGAACGAAGTGACATCATGACAGACAGCGCCGCCCTCGCCCCGCACGATTTCTGGCAGGAGCTGCACGCGCCCGGCACCTTTTCGATCGGGGGTGACTTCACATCCTTCTATGTCGCGACGCTGACTGACGGTCGCCAGCTCCGCCTGCCGCTTCGCCCGCTTGCCGATGGCGAGCACGCGCTGGCCTCGCTCATCATCAACCAGGCGAGCTTCGAGGTGCTCGACGCGCTGGCCGGACAGCTGGCGGATAAGCTGAGAGCCCTCGAGATCGACGTCGTCGCCGGACTGCCGACGCTCGGGCTGACGCTCGCTTCAGCCGTGGCGCAGAAACTGGGGCACAAGCGATATGTGCCGCTCGGCACCTCCAGGAAGTTCTGGTACCGCGACGAGCTCTCCGTCCCGCTGTCGTCGATCACCACCCCCACCCAGCAGAAGCGTCTCTATATCGATCCGCGCATGCTGCCGCTGCTCGAAGGCAGGCGCGTGGCGCTGATCGACGATGTCATCTCGAGCGGCACCTCGATCGTCTCCGGCCTCAAGCTGCTGTCGGCCTGCTCCATCGCGCCGGTCGCGATCGGCGCCGCCATGCTGCAATCCGAGCGCTGGCGCACGGCGCTTGACGAGGCCGGCCCGCAATGGCTGGAGCGAACCGTCGCCGTCTTCGCCACCCCGATGCTCGACCGTACCGAACAAGGTGCCTGGCGCGCGCCCGGGATCTGAGCCGTCGCTCCTAATATAGAGTGCGCTCCATTATAGACTGCGCTCTGCGCCCGCCCCTCTATACAGCGCGCCGCGAACCGCTACAGTCTCAGTCAACACATAAAGCAGCGCATCAATCCGGAAGACCTGATGACCTTAGAACAAGCATGTCTGCTGATCCTGCTGATCGCGATGCTGGTTCTGTTTCTGATCGACCGTTTCAGGGTCGAGGTCGTCGCGATCGCCGGCCTGCTTGCCGGCTATGCGCTCGGGCTTTATCCGACCGACGCGGTCTTCGCGGGCTTTGCCAGCCCCGTGGTCATCACCGTCGTCGAGATCCTGCTGGTGGTCCAGGTGCTGGCACGCACCCGCTTCTTCGACAGGGTGTCGACAGCGCTTGCCAGTCGCGGCATGCGCGGCACCGGCGTCATCGCCATCCTCTCTGGCGTGACAGGCTTCATCTCCATCTTCATGAACAATATCGGCGCCTTCTCCATCTCGCTGCCGGTCGCGCTGCGCATCAGCGCCGTCAGCGCCATCCCCAAGCGCCAGCTGATCATGCCGATCTCGTTCGCCGCCCTGCTCGGCGGCCTCGTATCGCTGATCGGCACGCCTGCCAATCTGCTGGTCAGCAATGCGCTGGCGGCCGCGACGGGTGAGAGTTTTCGCCTGTTCGACTTCGCCTATGTCGGTCTGCCGGTCGCCGCAGCCGGCATCCTCATGACATCTATACTGGCGCCACTGCTCTTCCCTGGGGATGGCGAGGACGATGAGACAGCGCCCGAAACGCAGCGCCGTCGCATGGTGGCCGAACGCCGTGTGCCCTTGGGCTCACCGCTGATCGGCGCAAGCCTCGCCGATCTCCCTGCCCGCTTCGCGCTCAAGCCGCATGCGCTGCTGCGCAACGACGCCTTCGTCTTCGGCTCCGCCGAGCGCTCCATCATCGAGGCCGGCGATCTCCTCCTGGCCGAAGCCGACGACACGGTCTTTATCGACCTCGCGGCATCGGGCGCGCTGCAGGCCGATCATGGGCAGGCCGAGGCAAGCCGCGTCGAAGCCGTCGTCATGCCGGAGAGCACGCTGGTCGGCTCGCGCCTGCGCTCGCTCGAGGTCTTCACGATGCGCGGCATCGCGATCAGCGCGCTATCCATGCGCTCCCCGCGCATCGAGGGACGCTTCGAGGATTTACAGCTGTCGATCGGCGACGTCCTGGTGCTGGAGGGCGACCGTGCCGCAATCTCTGAAGCGCTTGAGGAATGCGAATGTCTGCCGCTCGCCTCGCCGCCCGTCTCGCCCTCATTCTCGCTGAGTTGGCAGCCCTTCGCTATCTTTGCCTGCGGCATCGCCGCGACCACGGTCGTGCGGCCCGACATCGCGCTCGCCGGCGTCGTCCTCGCGCTGGCGCTCCTCAACTACCTGAACATCCGCCAGGCGATGGCCGATCTCAACTGGCCCGTCATCATCATGCTCGCCGCGATGATCCCGATCGGCTCTGCCGTCGGCACCTCGGGCACGGCCGAAGTCATCGCCTCGGCGCTCGGCGCTGTTCTGCCGGTGTCGCAGCCGCTCGCGGGCATCGCCGTGGTGCTGTTGCTGGCGATCGCGCTGACGCCCTTCGTCAACAATGCCACCGTCGCCATCGTGCTGAGCCCCATCGCGATCGAGTTCGCGGCAGCCGGCCACCACCAGCCGCAAGCCTATCTGCTGGCAGTCGCCCTCGGTGCTTCGCTCGACTTCCTCACACCCTTCGGCCATCACAACAACACGCTCGCCATGGGCATCGGCAGCTACCGCTTTTCCGACTTCATCCGCGCCGGCCTGCCAGTGACGGTGCTGAGCTACTTTTTGAGCCTGCTGCTTCTATATGTCTTCTGGGTTTGAGCCCCGCTTGCTTGACATCCCCGGCGATGGAACTAGAGCAGGGGAAAGCCCCGATCAAACCGACCCCGTAACCCAAAAGGACGGTCAAGCCCGTGCGTATTCTCCAAGAAGCCCATTTCCCGGAACTGCCGAATTACTACCGCGGCAAGGTGCGAGAAAACTACGACCTTGCCGATGGCAGCCGCATCATCATCAGCACCGACAGGCTGAGCGCGTTTGACCGGATCCTGACCTGCATTCCCTACAAGGGCCAGGTCCTCACCCAGACGGCGCGATACTGGTTCGAGGCGACCAAGGATATCTGCCCCAACCACGTCATCGCCTATCCCGATCCGAACGTCGTCGTCGGCAAGCGTCTCGACATCCTGCCGGTCGAGATCGTTGTGCGCGGTTATCTCGCCGGCACCACCGGCACCTCGATCCTCACCCTCTATAAGAAGGGCGAGCGCGAGATGTACGGCATGCGCCTGCCGGATGGCATGCGCGACAACCAGAAGCTCCCCGAGCCGGTCATCACGCCGACAAGCAAGGAATTCGATGGTGGCCACGACGAGCCGCTGACGCCTGATCAGATCGTCGAAGGCGGTCTGCTGACGCAGGCGCAATGGGATACGCTGTCCAAGTACGCGCTGGCGCTGTTTGCCCGCGGCCAGGAAATGGCGGCCAAGCGCGGCCTCATCCTCGTCGACACCAAGTATGAGTTCGGCACCGACGAGAACGGCACGATCATCCTCGCCGACGAAATTCATACCCCCGACAGCAGCCGCTACTGGCTCGCCGACAGCTATCAGGCAAGCTTTGAAGCCGGCACGCGCCCGGCAAGCTTCGACAAGGATTTCGTCCGCGCCTGGGTGGCCGAACGTTGCGACCCCTACAAGGACGAGATCCCCGAGATCCCGACCGACCTCATCGAGCAGACCTCGGCTGTCTATATAAAGGCCTATGAGGCGATCACCGCGCAGACGTTCGTGCCTGACGACGCCGGCGCAACCCCCGTGGAGCGCGTGCGCGAGAACCTCTCGCGCTATTTCCCCTAAGCGCTCGATCGCATGAAGGCCTGCGACTTTAGCTTGCAGGCCTCTTCAATCTCGCGTTAGATTTTGAAAAACACCGATGCCGGGCGAATCCGGCTGGAGAATTCATGGCACGAAGGCCAAGGCGCAAGGCCGAAGAGACCCGCGAAGATATTCTGACGATGGCCGAGCAGTTGTTTCGCCAGCGCGGCTTCGTCGCCGTCTCGATCGCCGATATCGCCGCTTCGCTCGACATGTCGCCGGCAAATGTCTTCAAGCATTTTCATTCGAAGACCGCCTTGGTCGACGCGATTGCCGAAAGGCACCTGAGCGACGTCGCCGACCGTTTCGTCGCCGATGACCTGCCGCCGCGCGAACAGTTGCTCCGCTTCGTCCTCCGGCTGCTCGACAGCCATCTCGAGGACATCCAGAAAAACCCCTACATTTTCGAAATGGTCCTCGTCAGCATCGAGGCGAAGATCGAGGCCGGCAGGCGATATCGCGAAAAAGTGATCCAGAAACTGGAGCTCATCATTCGCGAAGGTGTCGCAGAGGGCCGCTACCACTGCCCAGACCCGGCGCGTGCCGCACGGACGGTCTCCGACGTACTTGCCGGCGTGCTGCACCCTATTTTGATCGTCAAAGACGACAAAGAGACCCTCGTCGAGAGAGCAAGACAGATCGTCGATTTCGCCGATGCCGCGCTGCAAAATAGCGCTTGCTAAGTGACGATTCATCACTTACGTCACTTTCTAAAGGCTTTGTTAATTCGGATCAGAGGCATTTGACTCCGGATCGTTTGTCGTGTGGCATCCCCGGCAGGCTTCGATCCGCGAGCCAGCGCATAGGGAATTGAACATGATACGTCGCTTTCTCCTCGTTTCCTCCGCTCTTGCAATGGGTGGCGTGCTCGCCGCCTGCAGCGACAGCGGCAAGACACCGGCCGCGGGCGCCGGCGGTGCCGGGGCGGCTCAGCAGGCGGCCGCCGTCGGCGTGATCACGCTGAAGAAGGGCGACTTCCCGGTCACGACGATCCTTCCCGGCCGCGCCGAGGCATTCCAGACCGCCGACATCCGTCCGCAGGTCAGCGGCCTCATCCGCGACATCACCTTCCGCGAAGGCGGCGAGGTGAAGAAGGGCGACGTCCTCTACCAGATCGAAGACGCCCCCTATGTCGCTGCCGTCGCGCAGGCGCGCGCCGCCATCGCCAAGGCCGAGGCCAGCGTGCCGAGCGCGCAGAGCAACTTCGACCGCTACCAGCGCCTGGTCGGCTCCGGCGCAACGCAGATCGAGTTCGAAACCGCCAAGACCAACCTCCTGCAGGCGCAGGCCGAAGTCGAATCGGCGAAGGCCGCGCTTACGGCAGCCGAGATCGACCTTGATCACACCAAGATCGTCGCTCCCTTCGACGGCGTCATCGACCAGACGTCCTATAACGTCGGCAACGTCGTCTCCGCCAACCAGACCACGGCGCTGACCACAGTGCGCCAGCTCGATCCGGCCTATATCCTTCTGACGGAATCGAGCACCAACCTTCTGCGTCTGCGCAGCGCGATTGCCGATGGCGAGATCAAGGGCACCAGCGGCAACGACGCCTTCCGCCTGATCCTCGAAAACGGCAAGGAATACGATCAGAAGGGCACGCTCGACATGTCGAAGTCGGTCGTCAGCGAGACGACAGGCACCTTCACCATTCGCGTGCGCTTCCCCAATCCCGACCGCATCATCCTGCCGGGCATGTATGTCCGCGCAACGCTGGAACTCGGTTCGGAAAGCGGCTTCGCCCTGCCCCAGCTCGCGACCAGCCGCAACGCCAATGGCGAGCTGTCGGCGCAGTTCGTGTCCGCGGATGGCAAGGTCGAAAACCGCATCTTCGAAAACGCATCGCCATCCAACAATGCATGGCTGGTGACCGAAGGCGTCAAGGACGGCGATCAGTTGATCGTCTCTGGACTGCAGTCGATCACCGCGGGCATGCCGGTCAAGCCGACCGAGATGAAGATCAATGACAAGGGTATCGTCGTGCCCGTGGCGCCTCCAGCCGCCGCCGGTGACGCGCAGAAGCCCGCCGCGAAGTAACGCGTCGTTCATTGATCCGAGCCGTACAGGAATTAGCCAATGGCCAAGTTTTTCATCCGACGTCCGATCTTTGCGTGGGTCATAGCGATCACGATCATGCTCGCGGGCGTGCTGGCGATCTTCACGCTGTCGATCTCGCAGTATCCGGATATCGCGCCGACCACCGTGCGCATCAACGCCACCTATCGCGGCGCCAGCGCTGAAACCGTCGAGAAATCGGTGACGACGATCATCGAAGACGGCATGACCGGTCTCGACGACCTCACCTACATGACCTCGACCTCGTCCACCGGCTCGGCCAGCATCTCGCTGACCTTCGGCACGGCGGCCGATCCCGATATCGCCCAGGTGCAGGTGCAGAACAAGCTGCAGCTCGTACAGTCTCAGCTGCCGAGCGACGTCATCGATGCCGGCATCAGCGTCACCCGCTCGACCTCAAGTATCCTTCTCGTCGGCGCGCTGGTCTCCACCGACGGCAAGCGCAACTCCGTCGACCTTGGCAACATCCTGTCGAACTCGATCGAAAAGCAGGTCCAGCGCCTGGAAGGCGTCGGCAGCGTCAATATCTTCGGCTCCGGCTACGCCATGCGCGTCTGGCTCGACCCCTATAAGCTCGTCAAGTATCAGTTGACGACCGGCGACGTGACCTCGGCGATCGAGGCGCAGAACACGCAGGTATCCGTGGGTTCTCTCGGCGCCCAGCCTTCCGTGGACGGCCAGCAGATGAACGTCACGATCACCGCGCAGAGCCAGTTGACCACCGTTTCCGACTTCGAGCACATCATCTTGAAGGTCGAGAAGGACGGATCCACGGTTCGCTTGAGCGACATCGCGCGCATCGAGATCGGCCAGGAAAGCTATGGCGGCTCCTCGCGCTACAACGCCCAGCCATCGAGCGGCTTCGCCGTCAACCTCGCGATCGGCGCCAACGCCATCGATACCGCCGGCCGTGTCCGAACCGCGCTCGATTCCATTTCCAAGGGCCTGCCCGACGGCGTGGAGATCACCTATCCCTACGACACGACGCCCTTCGTCGAGCTGTCGATCGAGAAGGTCGTGCACACGCTGATCGAAGCGATCGTGCTCGTCTTCGTCGTTCTCCTGGTCTTCCTGCAGAACTTCCGCGCGACGCTCATTCCCACGATCGCGGTCCCGGTGGTTCTGCTCGGAACCTTCGGCATCCTTGCCGCGACAGGCTATTCGATCAACACGCTGACCATGTTCGCCATGGTGCTTGCGATCGGCCTGCTCGTCGACGACGCCATCGTCGTGGTCGAGAACGTCGAGCGCATCATGACGGAAGAGAAACTGTCGCCGATGGAGGCCACCGAGAAATCGATGGGCGAAATCACCGGCGCCATCGTCGGCATCGCGCTCGTTCTGACGGCCGTCTTCATTCCGATGGCCTTCTTCGGCGGTTCCACCGGCATCATCTACCGCCAGTTCTCGGTCACCATCGTCTCGGCCATGTTGCTCTCGGCGCTGGTCGCCATCGTGCTCACGCCGGCGCTCTGCGCCACGATGCTGAAGCCGGTGCATGACCACAAGAAGAACCGTGCGAGCGAGTGGTTCAACCGCAACTTCACCCGCTCCACCAACGGCTATGTCCGCTCGATCGGCTACCTCCTGAAGCGTCCGTGGCGCGTCATGGTCGTCTTCCTGCTGGTCGGCCTCGGCTGCGCCTATTTCTTCACCCGACTTCCGACCTCCTTCCTGCCGCAGGAAGACCAGGGCGTGCTGCTGACCATCGTGACCACGCCTCCAGGCTCGACCACGCAGCAGACCCAGGCCGTCGTCGAGAAGGTCGAGACCTACTATCGCGAAAACGAAAAGGACGCGGTCCAGTCCGTCTTCGGCGCGCTCGGCTTCGGCTTCAACGGCTCCGGCCAGAACAGCGCGATCGTCTTCACCAAGCTCAAGGACTTCGCCGAGCGCGCGGACGACAAGCTCCATGCGCAGGCTGTCGCCACCCGCGCGCTGGGCGCCTTCTCGCAGATCCGCGAAGCCCAAGTCTTCGCGCTGCTGCCGCCGGCGATCCAGGGTCTCGGCGTCTCCAGCGGCTTCTCCATGTATCTCGTCGATACCGGCGGTCACGGCACCGAGGCGCTCGACGCGGCCTCCAAGCGCCTGATGGCGATGGCCAACACGAGCGGCAAGGTTGTTGCGCTGCGTAGCAACAACAAGGAAGTCGAGCCGCAGATGAAGATCATCATCGACCAGGAGAAGATCGGCGCCATGGGTGTCGACATCTCCGCGGTCAATTCGATGCTGTCAGTCATCTTCACCGGCCGCGACGTCAACGACTTCACCCTGAACGGCGAGATCAAGCCGGTCTATGTCCAGGGTGATGCACCCTTCCGCATGCAGCCCAATGACCTCGACCACTGGTATGCCCGTAACAGCAATGGCGAGATGGTCCCCTTCTCCGCCTTCACCCGCACGGAATGGGTCAAGGGCGCCCCGACGCTCGCCCGCTTCAACGCGGTGAGCGCCATCCCGCTCGACGGCGCGTCCGCACCGGGTGTCAGCTCCGGCGACGCCATGAACGCGATGGAAGAGATGACCGCGCAACTCGGCGGCGGCTACACCGTTGCATGGCAGGGCATCTCCTATCAGGAACGTCTGTCCGGTTCGCAGGCGCCGATGCTCTACGCCATCTCGGTTCTCGTCGTCTTCCTCTGCCTCGCGGCACTCTATGAAAGCTGGTCGATCCCGTTCTCGGTCATCATGGCCGTTCCGGTCGGCGTGCTCGGCGCGCTAGTCGCGGCAACCGTCTTCGGCCAGGCAAACGACGTC
The DNA here is from genome assembly GCA_900465665.1 of Hyphomicrobiales bacterium. Taxonomy (GTDB): domain Bacteria; phylum Pseudomonadota; class Alphaproteobacteria; order Rhizobiales; family Rhizobiaceae; genus Rhizobium. Next base: position 1,218 of record UBJO01000045.1, on the reverse strand, counting down.
TACTTCAAGGTCGGCCTGCTCACGACCATCGGTCTGGCGGCGAAGAACGCGATTCTCATCGTGGAGTTCGCCAAGGACCGAATGGAGACAGGCATGGGCATCATCGACGCGACGCTGGAGGCCGCGAGGCTGCGTCTGCGGCCGATCATCATGACGTCGCTGGCCTTCATCCTCGGCGTCGTGCCGCTGGCGATCGCCACCGGCGCGGGCTCCGCAGCGCAGAATGCGATCGGTATCGGCGTGCTTGGCGGCATGCTGTTTGCGACCGCGCTCGGCATTTTCTTCGTGCCATCATTCTTTGTGGTTATCCGCCGCGTCTTCTCGCGACGTCAAAAAAATGAGGTATGAGTGTGACATATCTGCACTGTGATAAAGTGAGACTCATTGGTACATTGCCGCAAACTGCTTCGGGATGGTGTTTCTCGTTTGAGCGAAGCGCGGCCGATAGTGAAGCGTGACCGCTTCTGACATGAATGATTTTTTTGGTCGAGTTACAGGAAGATAGTTAATGGCGTCTTTTCGTTTTGCCTCTCCGGCATTGTTGCTATTGCTCGCGGGCTGTGTGAGTGGCCCGGACCATGTTCCCCCGGAGATGCCCCTCCCGGCCAAGTTCAATGAAGGCTCGGCCAAGGCCGATGGCGACGTCTCGACAGTCGCGTGGTGGACCGCGTACCGCGACACCCGTCTGAACGGACTGGTCACCGAGGGCCTCAGTGAGAACCTGTCGATCCAGCAGTCGCTGGAGCGCATCAATGCCGCCGCCGGCAATGTCACGGTGGCGGGCGCCGGCGCCCTGCCGAGCCTGACTGTTGGTGCCGACCATACGCTCAACGGCAGCATGGGCGAACGCCGCAGCACCATCGGCGCCACCAACACCACCGGCGCCAGCGCCAGTGTCGGCTGGCTGCTCGATCTCTTCGGCCAGTATCGCCGCTCGAAGGAAAGCGCCCAGGCTACGCTCGACGCCGCCTACTCGACCGCAGACGTTGCCAAGCTCACCTATCTCCAGGATCTGGTGAACTCCTACATCAACGCCCGCTACTATCAGGAGCGCATCGCGCTCTCCCGGGCCAACCTGAAATCGCGCCAGGAAACCTACGAGCTGACCAAGTTCCAGCTCGATGCCGGTGCTGCCTCGCGTCTCGACGTCGTGCAGGCTGAAGGTCTGGTGCAGTCGACCCAGGCTGAAATCCCGGGTCTGGAAACCAACTTCCGCGT
>UBJO01000063.1 GCA_900465665.1 Hyphomicrobiales bacterium | reverse complement strand
CTCCCCCCTTGTGGGGGAGATGTCCGGCAGGACAGAGGGAGGTGCCAAGCGGAACCACGCCAGCATCAGTGCCGAAACAAAACTAAGAAAGCGGGGAATTAACCCTCGCCCCGAAACCTTACTGCAGCAGGTTCCACCACTGCTTGCCGGAGCCGGCGACTGCGGCTTCCTTTTTCTTCTTCTTCATCTTCTTCAGCTCAGGCTCGCCGAGATCGTCGAGCTTGGTGGGATCGTCGACCTGGCGGTATTCGGTCGGCGGGTCGGAAATGTAGCGGCGCTGGTCGATATAGGCGCCCTTCTGGATGGCGCGGGCTTCGCGGAAGGCCTTGGCCTGAGCTTCCGTCGTGCGACGGCCGCCTTCGACCTCGTTGTTGGCGAGCGGCGACTGGTAGCCGGACTTGTCGCTGTTCTCGTCGGCTTCCTTGACGAGGCGGGCGCGGGTTTCCTCAGGCGATTCGACCCACTGCGGATTGTCCTTGCTGGCGATCGATTGCTGCGGCGCGACCAGGTTTTCCTTGTCGCCTGCCTTCGGAACCACGAGGCCAGGACGCGGATTGTACTTCACGCCCTTGTTCTTGGGCTCGGTGCCGGTCAGCGAGGTGGATTGGCCCAGGTCATCGGTCAGCTGCTCGAATGCCGTCTTGTCCGTGCCGTAGCGGGGGCCGCTCGTGCAGCTCGACATCATCGCAGTGCCTGCCATCGCAACAGTCAGGCATGCGCCCAAACGGAACCAACGCTTCGATAACATGAAAACCCTTCCAGCCATGCCGGTGCAGTCAATGCTCAACCGGACATCCTCCCCGTGACGGAAAAATCCGGCCAATTTCAGGCAGCTTTTACCGGATGAACCGCGATTGCGCAATTCATCCGGTAACTTTCTTCGGTTTATGCCGCAAGTTCGCGCAATGCCGCAGCATCGCGGGCGGAAACGTCGGGATACTCGGGATCCGAGCCGACATCCGTCGTGATCCGCCACGAGCGGGCGCACTTCTCACCTTCCGCAAGCTTCGGCTCGACGCTCACGCCGGCTACTTCGGGAAGGCGGAACGCGTCGGACGGGCCTTCATTGCCTTCGACGACGATGCCCGAGGTGATGCAGATCTCCTCGAAGTCCTGGCCTTCAAGCGCCTTCAGGAGCTCGGCATCGGCGATATGCACGACTGGAGCTGCTTCCAGCGAGGAGCCGATGCGCTTGTCCTTGCGCTCGATCTCAAGCGCGCCGGTGACGACCGTGCGGACCGCGCGGATCTTCTTCCACTTCTCAGCCAGTGCTTCGTTCTTCCAGTTACCAGGAATTTCGGGGAACTGCTCGAGGTGGACGGAGACGGCACCGGGGTTGCGCGACAGCCATGCCTCTTCGGTCGTGAAGGGCAGCATCGGGGCCAGCCAGGTCACCATGCAATCGAAGATGTTGCGGATGACATGCAAAGAGGCGCGGCGGCGAAGGCTCGACGGCGCATCGCAATAGAGCGCATCCTTGCGGACGTCGAAGTAGAAGGCCGAGAGCTCGACATTGGCGAAGTCGATCAGCGCGCGGGCGATCTTCTTGAAATCGAACGCGTCGTAATTCTCGCGCACCAGCTGGTCGAGCTCGGCCAGGCGATGAAGCATCAGCCGCTCCAGCTCCGGCATCTCGGAGACTTCGAAGGTCTCGCCCTTGTCGTGCGCCAGCGTGCCGAGCATCCAGCGGATGGTGTTGCGCAGCTTGCGGTAGGCGTCGACATTGGTCTGGATGATCGTCTTGCCGACGCGCAGGTCGTCGGCGTAGTCGGAGGTCATGACCCAGAGGCGCAGGATGTCGGCGCCGGCATCCTTCATGATCTCTTGCGGAGAGGTGACGTTGCCCTTCGACTTCGACATCTTTTCGCCCTTCTCGTCCATGGTGAAGCCATGGGTAAGAACGGCGTTATAGGGCGCGCGGCCACGGGTCGCGGCCGATTCCAAGAGCGACGAGTGGAACCAGCCGCGATGCTGGTCGGAGCCTTCGAGATAGAGATCGGCCGGCCACTTGAGATCGGGGCGGTCTTCGAGCGTGAAGGTATGGGTCGAGCCACTGTCGAACCAGACATCGAGGATGTCCATGACCTGGGTCCACTTGGCGTGGTCGTGACCGTTGCCGAGGAAGCGATCCTTGGCGCCTTCGGCGAACCAGGCATCGGCGCCCTCGACGTCGAAGGCTTCGAGGATGCGATTGTTGACCTCTTCGTCCTGCAGGACGTTGCCGTCCTCATCGGCGAAGACGCAGATCGGAACGCCCCATGCTCTCTGACGTGAAAGCACCCAGTCAGGACGCTGCTCGATCATGGCGCGCAGGCGGTTCTGGCCGGCGGCGGGTACGAAACGGGTGTCGTCAATGGCGTTCAGCGCACGGGTGCGCAGCGTCGTGCCGTCCTTGAGGTCCTTGTCCATATAGACGAACCACTGCGGCGTGTTGCGGAAGATGATCGGCTTCTTGGAGCGCCAGGAATGCGGATAGGAATGCTTCAGGCGGCCACGGGCAAACAGCGCGTTGCGCTCGATCAGCGTCTTGATGACGCGCTCGTTGGCATCGCCCTTCTTGCCGTTGTCGTCCATGACGCGTGCGCCCTCGAAGCCGGGGGCATCAGCGGTATAGGTGCCGCTGTCGTCGACCGGGAACGGGATGCGGGTGTCGATACCCTTGGCTTCCAGCTCCTTGGCGGAGGACATCCAGGCCTCGAAGTCCTCGCGGCCATGCGACGGGGCGGTGTGGACAAAGCCGGTACCGGCGTCATCGGTGACGTGGTCGCCGGCGAGAAGCGGCACGAGGAATTCGTAACCGCCGCCGAGGCCCTTGAGGGGGTGGGCAGCGGTGATCGATGCCATTTCATCGGCAGAGAGGCCGCGCAGGCGCTTGAAGGTGAGCTTGGCCTTCTTTGCGGACTCTTCGGCCAGCGCGTCAGCGAAGATCAGCTTCTCGCCAGACTGTGGCCCGAAGTCGTTTTCAGCAGCCGTGATCTCATAAAGACCGTAGGCGACCTTCGGCGAGTAGGCGATGGCGCGGTTGCCGGGGATCGTCCACGGCGTTGTCGTCCAGATGACGACATGGGCATCGGCCAGCTCGCCGGCGCCACCCACGACCGGGAACTTCACCCAGATCATGTCGCTCTCGACGTCGTGGTATTCGACCTCGGCTTCTGCCAGCGCCGTGCGCTCGACCACTGACCACATGATCGGCTTCGAGCCGCGGTAGAGCTGGCCGCTCATAGCGATCTTCAACAGTTCGCCGGCGATGCGGCTTTCGGCGTGGAAGTTCATCGTCAGGTACGGATTGTCGAAATCGCCCTCGATGCCCAAGCGCTTGAACTCGTCGCCCTGGATCTTGATCCACTTTTCAGCGTAAGCGCGGCATTCCTTGCGGAACTCGATCATCGCGTCGGCCTGCTTGAGGTCGGGCTTCGCCTTGCCCTTGGCGCGGTAGTTTTCTTCCTCGATCTTCCACTCGATCGGAAGGCCGTGGCAATCCCAGCCGGGAACGTAGTTGGCATCGAAACCGCGCATCTGGAACGAGCGGTTGATGACGTCCTTGAGGATCTTGTTCAGCGCGTGGCCGATGTGGATGTTGCCGTTGGCATAGGGAGGGCCGTCGTGGAGGACGAATTTCTCGCGGCCGGCGGCAGACGCGCGCAGCTTCTTGTAGAGGCCCATCTCCTGCCAGCGGGCAACGGTCTCCGGCTCCTTCTGCGGCAGGCCGGCGCGCATCGGGAAATCGGTTTCGGGGAGATAGAGGGTCTTGGAGTAATCGATCTTTTCGGCTGTATCGGTCATGTCTGGCAATCGTCTCTTCTAGCGATCGTGCTTTACGCCTCGCAAACGGGCGCAACGGACTTGGAAATATCGTGGCGGCGGAAGCGCTCTGAGGTCGAGCGCCGAAAACCCGGACCTTCCGGCCGCTTAGCGCGCGCGGAAGGCCGGGCCGATAATTCGTATCGTGATCGCCAGCCGGAATGTGTTCATCGCGCCGGTTCATAGGCGCTTTTGGCGGGAAAAGGAAGAGGAGATCGATTGCCAGAAGCCGCCATTTGCAGTCTGGCCATTTGCGCTTATATTTATGGGCAACTGGCACAGGAGGCTTCGATGGTGGCGACAAAGGCGGCCGAGCAGGACGCCATGACAATCCAAGAGCGGCTGAAGATCGCTTCGCGCGGCCAAGTGCGCGTCTATGACGGGTCGTCGGTGTTCGACCTCACCCAACTCGGCTTCAGCATGGATGAAATCTATCGCCTCGTCGCACCGCGCCGAACGCTCACGAGACGGATAGGAAGTCATCAGCCACTCACCGTCGAAGAGAATGACAGCGCGCTGCGGCTGGTGCGGATCATGACGATGGCGGAGCGCGTCTTCGGTGATCCCGAAATTGCGCGCAGATGGCTCCGCAAGCCCAATCGCGGAATGCAGGGCATCGTCCCGATCGACCTTTTGGAATCGGAGACCGGAGCTCTTCTGGTCGAGCAGGCTCTGCATCAGATCGACTTTGGGATCTACATCTGACGATGATCCTGTGGCGAATTTCCAATTATGCAGATCTATCCGGACGCGGCGGTCTCGTCGCTCCCGGCCGTTGGCACAATCTTGGAACGCCTGTCGTCTATTGCTGTGACCACCCATCAACGGCCTTGCTTGAAATTCTGGTTCAGATCGATGTCAGCCAGCTTCCCCGGGATTTTCAGCTACTGAAGATCACTTGCCCCGACGATATCGCGATCACCGACGTCGACGCTGACGACGTGGACCTCAACGATGTCAATCGGACGCGGATGACCGGCGACCGTCTTCTTCAGGATCAGAGCGTTTGCCTCATCAGGGTCACCTCGGCCCTCATGCCCGAGGCACGCAACCTGCTGATCAATCCATCGCATCCCAGAGCCGGCGAGATCGTTATCGAAGACGTGAAGCGATATCCGTTCGACAGCCGTCTGCTCCGTGACTGATGTCGTAGGAGGAAGGCCACGGCGTCACCCGCAGCCCTCCCCTCTCGTCCCTCTCAAGCCCGCGCCACAGCCTTGCCCGGCGCGACAGCATTCACCACCACCGCGACGATGATGTTCACCGCCAGCGCCAGCAACCCGATGTAGATGGTGAACGAAGTCTCGCCCATCGTCACCGGCTGCAGCGGCTTCAGGCCGTTGATCCAGACCAGCAGCGTGCCGCCGAAGAAGCCGACGAACCAGCCGGCGAGAAGGCCGGGCGCACGGAACCAGTTGGTGTAGAGGCCGAAGACCAGGGCCGGCAGCGTCTGCAGGATCCAGATGCCGCCGAGGAGCTGAAGGTCCAGGGCGAACTGGGTCGGGAGGAAGATAATGACCAGCAGGGCGCCGACCTTGACGACCAGCGAGGTCATCTTCGCGACCTTTGCTTCGCCCGCATCCGTCACCTGGGGGTTTACATAGGCTTTCCAGAAGTTGCGGGTGAAGAGATTGGCGGCGCCGATACTCATCACCGCCGCCGGCACCAGCGCGCCGATGGCGATGGCCGCGAAGGCGAAGCCGGCGAACCAGCTGGGGAAGAGCGTCTGGAACAGCGCCGGCACCACGTCATTGGCGCTGTCGAGCTTGAGGCCGGCGGCGTGGCCCATGTAGCCGAGCAGCGCCAAGAGGCCGAGCAGCAGCGTATAGGCCGGCAGCAGCACCGCGTTCTTGCGGATGGTGTTGCCGCTGTTGGAAGCGAAGATGCCGGTCAGCGTGTGCGGATACATGAAGGCCGCGAGTGCCGAGCCGAGCGCCAGCGTTGCATAGGCCACATACTGGTTGGAACCAAGCAGCAGGCTGCCGGAGCCCTTGGCCTGGAAGGCCGCGTCGGCGGAAGCGAAGACATTGGCGTAACCGCCAAGCTTCGAGGGGATCAGCGCCACGGCCGCGATCACCACGATATAGATCATGATGTCCTTGACGAAGGCGATCAGCGCCGGAGCCCTGAGACCCGCCGAATAGGTGTAAAGCGCAAGCACGATGAAGGCGATGGCGAGCGGCACCTCGCCATGCAGGCCGAGCGCCTTCAGCGCCGCCGTCATGCCGACGAGTTGCAGGGCGATATAGGGCATGGTGGCGATGACGCCGGTGGCCGCCACCGCGAGCTCCAGCCCGCGCGAGCCATATTGGCCATGGACGACGTCGCCCGCCGTGACATAGCCGAAGTCCCGCGCCCGCTTCCAGAGCACCGGCATGACCATGAAGACAAAGGGGTAGACCACGATCGTATAGGGCAGCGCGAAGAAGCCGTAAGCGCCGACGGTATAAACGAGCGCCGGAACGGCGATGACGGTGTAGGCGGTATAGAAATCACCGCCAACCAGGAACCAGGTAATCCAGGTGCCGAAGGAGCGGCCGCCGAGGCCCCATTCGTCGATATGCGCCATGGTTTCGGGCCGGCGCCAGCGTGAGGCGACGAAGCCCATGACGGTGACGAGGACGAAGAAGAAAATAAAGACGCTGAGCGCCGTGACGTTGAGATCAGTCGTCATTGCGCATGCTCCGATAGGCGATCCAGGTCAGGAAGGCGGTGATCGGCACCCAGAGGAGCTGATACCAGTAGAAGAAGGGGAAGCCGAAGATCACTGGATCGTGGAAATTGTAGAAGGGGACCCAGAGCAGCCCGATATAGGGAATGATGAGCAGCCAGCAGGCCGCCGTTCCAAATCTTTTGTCCATGAGGAGAGTGCCTTTCGCGGATCGGGCGCGGCTTATCCGCGTCTTATCAGATAGATGAGATATGCCAGCCGGCTCGCTCGGCAAGCATCCCTGCCGCGAAAAAGACACAGTTTCGCAATGCTGGCGCCCGACGCCGCCATGCTATGGATGCTGAGTTCAGTGGGGAAGCGTTACGCCAGGCCGCAGAGCTTGCGGTCGAGTTCGCTGATCGGCTGCATGCCTGACAGGACCGCCCTCGCCTCTTCCTTGTCGCGGTTCATCTGCTCGACCAGCGGATCCAGGCCGTCGAACTTCAGCTCCGGGCGTAGGTAGGAGAAGAAGGAGACGGAACAGATCTGGCCGTAGAGATCGCCGGAGAAGTCGAAGACGAAGGTTTCGAGCAACGGCGCGCCGTTATCGGTCACGGTCGGGCGGCGGCCGTAGCTGGCTACCGCGTCGTGCATCGACCCATCCTCGAAGCGGAAGCGGACAGCGTAGATGCCGGGCTTCAACTCGACCTCGGCCGGCAGGCGCATGTTGGCCGTCGGGAAGCCCAGCTGGCGGCCGAGCTTTTCGCCGCCGATCACCTCGGATTCGACCGTGTAGTGATAACCGAGCAGGCCGGCGACCTCGCTGACTTCACCCTCCTTCAGCAACGCGCGGATACGGCTGGAAGAGACCACGTCGGCGTTCTCGTCGCGGAAGGTGTCGATCAGGGTGACGCCGAAGCCGTATTTATTGCCGGCGTCCATGAGGAAGGCCGGGCCACCCTCGCGGCCACGGCCGAAATGGAAATCGACGCCGGTCACGACCTCGGATGCGCCGAGCCAATCCTTGAGGATCGAATGGATGAAATCATCGGCCGAGCGCTGCGAGAAGGCGCGGTCGAACGGGTATTCGATGACCGCGCCGAAGCCCATGGCCTCGAGAATGCGGGCGCGCAGCGGCGCGGGCGTCAGGCGGAAGACCGGTGTCTGCGGGTTGAAGACCGTGCGCGGATGCGGCTCGAAGGTGAGCACGAGAGCCGGAACGCCGCGCGCGCCAGCGATCTCCAGCGCGCGTTCCAGTACCGACTGATGACCGCGATGGACACCGTCGAAATTGCCGATGGCGACCACGCCACCGTGCAGGTGATCGGGCAAGGGCTCTCGGGTTTCGTTGCGGTGGAAGACGGTCATCGGGGCAGACTTTACTGATGCTTCGGGCTTAGGCAAGGCGGCTTCAGGCGCGAGGAGGCTCAGGCCAGTCGCGGCATCCACCACTTCGGCGTTGCCTTCTCGCGTTCGAGATAGGCGGTGAGGATCGCCTCGTCTGTCTCGCCGTTCAGCGTGTATTCGGCCGCGTGGATGCCGCCGCTGATATAGAGAAGATCGAGACCGTAATCGAGAGCGCCGCGCACATCCGTCGGCATGCCGTCGCCGATCGCCAGGATGCGGTCCATCTTGAGGTCGCCACGCATTTCGCGGGCGACCGAGAGCACGGCGTCATAGATCGGCTTGTGCGGCTTGCCGGCGATGCGGGTCTTGCCGCCGAGCTGATCGTAATAGGCGGCCATGGCGCCGGCGCAGGGGATCATCTTGTGGCCGCGCTCGACGATCAGGTCGGGATTGGCGCAGATCAGCGGCACGTCGCGGGCCTGGAAGGCCTTGAGCATGTCGGTGTAGTCCTCGGGCGTCTCGGTCTCGTCATCGAAGAAGCCGGTGCAGACGACGCAATCGGCCTCCTCTTCGGAAACGCGGGTGACGCCGATGCCTTCGATGATGGCGATGTCGCGATCCGGGCCGAGCAGGAAGACCTTCTTCGGGCCCTCGGCGATCAGGCCACGGGTAACATCGCCGGAGGTGACGATGCGATCATAGGCTTCGTCCTGGATGCCGATGTTGCGGAGCTGATCAACGACGAGCGGCGCGATGCGCGGCGAGTTGGTGATCAGAACGACCGTGAGACCAGCCTCGCGCGCGGCCTGCAGGGCTGCGGCGGCCTTCGGGAAGGGCGAGACGCCGTTGTGCAAAACGCCCCACACATCGCAGAACACCGCATCATAGTGGCTGGTGATTTCTGCGAAATTCTCGATGCGCTGCGCCATTTCAAAGTCCCGGTTTTCATTCGATGAGGGCTGACATGACAAAGGCCTGCCGGGATGGCAAGAAATTTTGCAATGCAGAACGATGAAATTCTTGCGACCCGGTGCGCTCCGGAGACCTTCAGAGCAGCAGTTCGGCACCCTTGATGGCAAGGCCGGCAGCAGCGCAAAGCCCCAGCACCTTGACCATGCCCATCTTCACGTAGAACAGGAGGACGGACGCGATCACGAAGATCGCCAGCGCGGCGATATCGATCGTGGCCCATTGCGGCCAGGCGAGACTGACGATGGGAAGGCCAGCACCACGTGACAGAAGTGCGATCCGGCCGACCTCGGCGAAGAGCACATGCAGGCCGAACCAGAGAGACAGATTGAGGATGACGCCGACGACGGCTGATGTGATGGCGGACAGTGCCGCCGACAGAGCGGCATTGTCGCGCAGCTTTTCGACGAAGGGTGCGCCGGCGAAGATCCAGACGAAGCTCGGCACGAAAGTGGCCCAGGCAACCAGCGTGGCGCCGAGCGCGCCGCCCATCAGCGGCGCCATAAAGAGCGGATTGCGGAAGCCGGCAAGAAAGCCGACGAAACAGAGGACGAGCACCAGCGGGCCGGGCGTGGTCTCGGCCAGCGCCAGGCCATCCAGCATCTCGCCCGGCTGCAGCCAGGCATAATGGCCGACAGCGACCTGCGCGACATAGGTAAGCACCGCATAGGCGCCGCCGAAAGTGATGACGGCCATCTTGGAGAAGAAGATGAAGAGCGCGCCGAAGACATTGGTCTCGCCGCTGAGCGCCTCGGCGATGAGATCGGATGGCGCATGCAGATTGCGGACGAGTAGCAACGGTGCCTGCCAGATCAGGATCCAGAAGACGAGAACAAGGAGCGGTCGGGCGATGGCGTGGGTCGTAAACGTGGGCAGGCGGCGGGGCGATTGCGACTTGGCTTGCATCTCTTCGGCCTGCGCGTGGCGGCGGGAATAGCGGTGCAGAGCGAAACCCGTGAGGCCGGCGAGGATGACGACGATGGGGAACGGCGCATTCAGCATGAACAGCGCCAAGAAGGATGCGCCGGCAATATAATAGTGCGCGCGGGTTTTCAGCGCGCGGCGGGCAAGGCGCAGCAGCGCTTCGACGACGACAGCAAGCACGGCGGCCTTGAGGCCGAAGAACAGGGCTGGAAGCCAACTCGTCTCCTGGAAGACGGCGTAGAGGGCGGAGAGCCCCAGCATGACCACGAAGCCCGGCAGGATGAAAAGCAGGCCGGCGAGGATGCCGCCACGCACGCCGTGCATCAGCCAGCCGATATAGGTGGCAAGCTGCTGCGCCTCGGGGCCTGGCAAAAGCATGCAATAGTTCAGCGCGTGCAGAAAGCGATCCTCGGAGATCCAGCGCTTCTCGTCGACGATGGTTCGGTGCATCAGGGCGATCTGGCCGGCGGGGCCGCCGAAGCTCAGACAGCCGATCCTGGCCCAGACGCGGACGGCTTCGCCAAACGGCACCGATGCCACGCTGTCATCCGCCATCACCGCTCCGTCCACGCTCATATATATCCACCCCTTTGCCGACCTCTGCCGGCTGTCCCCTGTCGCTCGATATCATCCGCATCGGGGCTGGACAATCCCGGCCCGCTGGCACGACCGGGACCACACCTCCTGTTGGCATTTCGCAAATTCCGGACACGGGTTTATGACAATGCCGGGCCATGATTTCCGCGCTTGGGAGACAAGCGCTGTCCCTGCCCTTTCCGGCATTAACCATCGAAGCGTTTTCATGCCCCCTACAGATAGCCGGCAGGTTCACAACTTTGCCATCAAACGGCTATAGACACGGGGCGTCGGAAAATTACGACAGCTTCCCTTGACTCCCCAGATGGCCGCTCCTAAATGCAAGTCGCTAGCACTCACCAGAGGAGAGTGCTAACACCCATCCGTGTGGGCCATACCGGCCTGCGAGTGTCATTTGATCGAGGGATTAGACAATGGCAAGCACCAACTTCCGCCCCCTTCACGATCGCGTCGTTGTTCGCCGCGTTGAGTCCGAAGAAAAGACCAAGGGCGGCATCATCATTCCTGACACCGCCAAGGAAAAGCCGCAGGAAGGCGAAATCGTCGCCGTCGGCACCGGCGCTCGTGACGAGTCCGGCAAGGTCGTCGCTCTCGACGTCAAGGCTGGCGACCGCGTTCTGTTCGGCAAGTGGTCCGGCACCGAAGTCAAGATCAACGGCGAAGACCTTCTGATCATGAAGGAAGCCGACATCATGGGCATCATCGGCTAATCAGCCGGTTTCCCACTTCATCCCAATTCGCTGACACCCCTTTTCAGGAGTTCTCAAAATGGCAGCTAAAGAAGTAAAGTTCGGCCGCTCTGCGCGCGAAAAGATGCTGCGCGGCGTCGACATCCTCGCTGACGCAGTGCAGGTAACCCTCGGCCCGAAGGGTCGTAACGTCGTTATCGACAAGTCCTTCGGCGCTCCGCGCATCACCAAGGACGGTGTATCGGTCGCCAAGGAAATCGAACTCGAAGACAAGTTCGAAAACATGGGCGCCCAGATGGTCCGCGAAGTTGCTTCGAAGACCAACGACATCGCCGGCGACGGCACCACGACGGCAACGGTTCTCGCCCGCGCTATCGTTCGCGAAGGCGCCAAGGCCGTTGCTGCCGGCATGAACCCGATGGACCTGAAGCGCGGTATCGACCTCGCTGTTGCAGAAGTCGTCAAGGACCTGCAGGCCAAGGCAAAGAAGATCTCCACCTCGGCTGAAGTTGCCCAGGTCGGCACGATCTCCGCAAACGGCGACAAGCAGGTCGGTGACGACATTGCTGAAGCCATGCAGAAGGTCGGCAACGAAGGTGTTATCACCGTCGAAGAAGCCAAGACCGCTGAAACCGAACTCGAAGTCGTCGAAGGCATGCAGTTCGACCGCGGCTACCTGTCGCCTTACTTCGTCACCAACCCGGAAAAGATGGTCGCCGACCTCGACGACGCTTACATTCTCCTCCACGAGAAGAAGCTCTCGAACCTGCAGGCGATGCTCCCGGTTCTCGAAGCCGTCGTTCAGACCGGCAAGCCGCTCCTCATCATCGCTGAAGACGTCGAAGGCGAAGCTCTTGCGACCCTCGTCGTCAACAAGCTGCGTGGCGGCCTCAAGATCGCTGCCGTCAAGGCTCCTGGCTTCGGCGACCGCCGTAAGGCCATGCTGGAAGACATCGCCATCCTCACGGGCGGCACTGTCATCTCCGAAGACCTCGGCATCAAGCTGGAATCCGTAACGCTCGACATGCTCGGCCGTTCGAAGAAGGTTTCGATCTCCAAGGAAAACACGACGATCGTCGACGGCGCTGGCGCCAAGTCCGACATCGAAGGCCGCGTTGCGCAGATCAAGGCTCAGATCGAAGAAACCTCTTCCGATTATGACCGCGAAAAGCTGCAGGAACGTCTTGCCAAGCTCGCTGGCGGCGTTGCCGTCATCCGCGTTGGCGGCTCCACGGAAATCGAAGTCAAGGAACGCAAGGACCGCATCGACGACGCTCTGAACGCAACGCGCGCTGCTGTTCAGGAAGGTATCGTACCTGGTGGTGGCGTTGCCCTGCTCCGTTCGGCTTCCAAGATCACCGCAAAGGGTGCAAACGACGACCAGGAAGCTGGCGTCAACATCATCCGTCGCGCTCTGCAGTCCCTGGTTCGCCAGATCTCCGAGAACGCTGGTGACGAAGCATCGATCGTTGTTGGCAAGATCCTCGAGAAGAACGAAGACAACTACGGCTACAACGCCCAGACGTCTGAATATGGCGACATGATTGCCATGGGCATCGTCGACCCGGTCAAGGTTGTTCGTACGGCTCTGCAGAACGCAGCTTCGGTTGCTTCGCTGCTGATCACCACGGAAGCCATGATCGCCGAGCTGCCGAAGAAGGACGCTCCTGCCGGCATGCCTGGCGGCATGGGCGGAATGGGCGGCATGGACATGATGTAAGACCTTCGGGTCTTATGTCTGAGCCAACCGGTTCAGTTACGGAAGGGCGGCCCTCGGGTCGCCCTTTTCGTTTTGTGATTCGCACTCACATTCGCGCGCGGAATTTTTCAACCGTGTGATGAAACGTATAATCATACAAATGGAGAGCCGCTGCGCTTGGCGAGGCTTTCCTGAGGCTTGCTTTACGGGCGATTTTTACCGAGGGGTCAAATTCCCGTAACAATCGAATTTTCGAGCCCATGGTTGCCGTCAAAGGCAGCAAATGCCCGCAACTCCATCAATTTCGCATTATTTAGCAGTGTTTTTATCAACCTTTCCGCTATTTCTGGTCGGTGATGACTGGGTGCGAGGATCCGTCTGCGTGTTAAAAACCGTTGCCGTTTCTGCAAAAAAACTTATAGATTCGCGCTGTGTTCGGCGCTTGGTTCAGGCGCACTTGTCGCTGCATCGCCAACACCGCTCAGAATTGCATTGACGCATGGACCGAGTTTCTTATCCTGAATTAAATTAGAAGTTGCATATTTTGGAAAGGCTGGGCAGAGTGGGCTCAACTTACGGAGCGACCGCTCGAAACGCTATTTTCCGGCCACCGAGCATGAAGCCCGGCGTCGACTGAATCTGTGATGTTTGCCGGGTGTGCAGCACGGGAGAACGCTGCGCCCAAACTGGGGAACAATGTGTTTAAAATAACAAAAACCAACGCATCCGCACCGCTGATGCGCGGATCGCTGGAACTCAACGACAACAATCCCGACATGCTTGCTCAGCTCTCGATATCGGAAAGCTGGGTCGGCGACTTTTCCAGCGGCGTGATCCGCCTTCAGGAACGCAGCGCCCGGCTTCATGGCCTGAGCGTACCCGAATGCGGCTTGCTCAGCCTGATGCGCTGTTATGATCCGAAAGATCGCGGCCGCATCGTTCAGATTTTCGAACAGGCCGCGGCGCTATCCTCGTCCTTCTGTTTTTCGACCACGATCATCATGCCAAACGGCTACCGCCAGCCGCTGTTCTGCATGGGTGAATCGAACGGCTACGAAGAAGAAGGCAATGGCAGCATGATCGGCATGTTCATCTTCCCACGCATCGAAGCTGACACGAACAAGGCCGCCATTCGCCGCCAGTAAAACTTACTGTTGTCACGGAAAAAGCCGGCCCAGTGGGCCGGCTTTTGACGTATGGGCACGGCGTTTGCGGCGAGGGCTCAGGCCGGGCGGGCGGGGATATTCAGGCCCTTTTCGCTGGCCGGACGCGCGATGCAGCGCTTGAGCCAGTCCATAACCGCCGGGAATTTGTCGTATTCCAGGAGCTCGCGGCCACCATAAAAGACATCGGCGCCGCGCACCCACGGGAACGTGGTGATATCGGCGATGCTATAGGTGTCACCCATGATCCACTGGCGGCCCTGCAGGCGCTCTTCCAGAACGCCGAGGAGGCGCTTGGACTCGTTACGATAACGCTCCACCGGATAGGAATTGTTGGCGACCTTATCGGCGGCGAACTTGTGGAAGTGGCCGAACTGGCCGAACATCGGCCCGATGCCGCCCATCTGGAAGAATACCCACTGGAGCGTTTCGTAGCGACCGGCAGCATCCGCTGGGATGAGCTTGCCGGTCTTTTCGGCGAGATAGACGAGGATCGCTCCGGATTCGAACAGGCCGATCGGCTTTCCATCAGGGCCATTGGGATCGATGATCGCCGGAATGCGGCCATTCGGATTGAGCGACATGAACTCCGGAGATTTCTGGTCGTTGGTCCCAAACGAGATCAGATGAGGCTCATAGGGCAGAGCGAGCTCCTCAAGCGCGATCGAGACTTTCACGCCGTTCGGCGTCGGCAGCGAATAGAGCTGGATGATATCGGGGTTGCTCGCCGGCCAGCGTTTGGTGATCGGGAATGCGGAAAGGTCTGCCATCTGAAGTCTCCATTTGCGGGTCGCTGACCGACCATAGAAGAGCGCGCGGCGCCATGGCAAGCCGACATGATACATGATTGTCGTTCACTATTGCTGAACGAACTGTCCGCTCCCGTCTATCTTTCCATGACGACCAAAAAGGAGGAGAAACGGTTCATACGAGATCGACAACCGTGCCGGGGGCACACCGGTCTCAACACATTCAACCGGAGACAGTTCCATGTCGAATACCCAGAACATTGTCATTCTCGTCGCCCGCATCCTCCTCTCCTTCATCTTCATCTACTCGGGCTTCGGCAAGCTGACCGACCCGGCAAGCACCGCCGGCATGATCACCGGCGCCGGCCTGCCTGCAGCCACCGCCCTTGCCTACCTCGCCGGCCTGTTCGAACTCGTCACCGGTCTTGCCGTTCTCGTCGGCTTCCAGACGAAGATCGTCGGCTGGGCGCTGGCCGCATTCTGCGTCTTCACCGGTCTCGTCTTCCACTCCGGCACCGTTGCCGTTCCCGGCTGGCCGGATGCCGCTCTCGGCTGGATCAACGCTCTCAACGGCATCATGCTGATGAAGAACTTCACGCTGGCTGGCGCCTACATCCTGCTCGCGACCTTTGGCCCGGGCCTCTACTCGATCGACGCCCGCCGTGGCGCCCTGCCGGTCGCTGCATAATCGGCACCGCGTAAGCCTCCCAAGCATGAAAAGCCCGCCGTCAGGTCATCTGGCGGCGGGCTTTTTCGTGATTGGTACGACGATAGATATCAGAGTGCGGCGCGGACGGCTTCGATCAGGCGCGCAACGGAAGGCTCGTCGACATGGCTTTGCTTGCGGGCGCGCACCAGGCAGGCCTCGGAGCGCAGGATGACGCCATCCGACAGGATCTTCAGGTGATTGGCGCGCAGCGTCGAGCCCGTCGAGGTGATATCGACGATGATATCGGCCGAGCCCGATGCCGGTGCTCCCTCGGTAGCGCCTAGGCTCTCGACGATGCGATAGAGCTGGATGCCGTGCTGGCGCGAGAAGAACTGCTGCGTCAGCCGCCAGTATTTGGTGGCGATCGTCAAACGGCGGCCGTGGCGGGCACGGAAATCGGTGGCGACATCGCCGAGATCGGCCATGCTGTCGACATCGAGCCAGATCTCCGGCACGGCGACGATGACATCCGCGTGGCCGAAGCCGAGGCGGGCGCAGAATTCGACGCGCTTGTCGGCTTCCGCCAGGCCTTCGCGGATCAGGTCTTCACCGGTGACGCCGAAATCGACGGTGCCGTTGCCGAGCTCCTTCGAGATCTCGGAGGCCGAGAGGAAGGCGACCTCGACATCGTCCCAGCCTTCGACACGGCCGCGATAGGAGCGGTCGTTGCCGACAGCCGTGATCTTCATGCCGGCCTTCTCAAAGATGGCCGAGGCATCGTCCTTCATCCGGCCCTTGGAGGGCAGCGCGATGGTGATAGTCATCAGGCGGCCCTTTCCGTTTCGATGCGATCCAGCCACAGCGAGAAGCCGACGGCCGGGATGCGCTCCTTGGCGCCGAGCAGGGTCATCAGCTTGTCGAAGCGGCCGCCACCGGCAAGCACGGCATCGGAGCCCTCGACGCCGATCTCGAAGACGAGGCCGGTGTAGTAGTCCAGCGGGCGGCCGAAAGCGGCGCGATAATCGATCAACGAGAGATCGACGCCGGCATTGGCGAGTGCCGCGACGCGGCCATCGAAGCGCGACAGGGCGTTGCCGAGCTTGAGGCCGGCGGCATCGGCGAAGCCGGAGAGTGCCGCCGAGGCATTGATCAGCGGCACGTTGAGCGACAGGAACTCTTGGAGCACAAGGAACGCCGCGTCATCGAGCCGGGTCTCCGACAGGATCAGCTTTTCCTTCAGCCTGCGGGCGATATCCTGCGGCGAGCGGCTGGCATTGGTGGAATAGCCCGTCGCCTGCATGGTGGCGTCGATATGGGCGACCAGCGCCTCTTCGTCGTCGGCGCCAAGGAGGCGGGCGATATCATCGCTGAGGCCGGTGACGAATTGCGGGCTGACGAGGCTGGCGAGCAGCGCTTCGAGATGGGTGGTGTCGCCAAAGGCATGGATCAGCCGCTTCTGCCAGCCGAGCGGCAGGCCGAGCGCTTGGACGACGGCTTCGAAGACGGCCTGATCGCCAAGCGTGACGGCCAGTTTCTTGCCCGGCAGCAGGCGCGACAGCACGCCGGCCGCATCGCCGATGGCGCGGGCGTCGGCGCTCGGGATGTTGATATCGCCGAGATCCTCGATGCCTGCCTGATAGAACTCGTTGCCGCCTTCGCGGCGCTGGCGGAAGACCTCGCCGAGATAGGCGTAACGCTTCGGCGTGCCCATGGCGCTTTCGATATGGCGCAGGCAGACGGGAATGGTGAATTCCGGGCGCAGACACAGGCTGGCGCCGGTTTCGCTCTCGGTCATGAAGATGCGGCGGCGAAGGTCTTCGCCGGCGATGTCGAGGAACGGCTCGGCCGGTTGGATGACCGGGGTGTCGACACGCTCGGTGCGGCGGGCGGCGAATTCGGCGAGCAGGTCTTCGCAGAAAGCTGGGAGGTTGATCAGGGGCATGGGGTTGGTGTCTCCGGGGTTACCCCCCTCTGTCCTGCCGGACATCTCCCCCACAAGGGGGGAG
>UBJO01000014.1 GCA_900465665.1 Hyphomicrobiales bacterium | reverse complement strand
GATATAGGGGAAGCGGGCCGGGGGCACGTAGGGCAGGGTGCCGAGCGGCAGGCGGTAGCCGACGGGGCTGTCGCCGGGCACCAGGAAGATCTTGCCGCGACGGGTCTTCCACCGCTCGCTCATCCAGCGCTGGCCGGATGCCTGGGCGTTCCAGGCCTGGACGGGGAGGATGTAGCCCGTCGGCGTCGTCAGGCCGCGCTCGAAGACGCGGGCGATGCGGTTGCGTTCTTCCGGGTCCTTGAGCTTGGAATTCGAGGGATCGACATTGTCGGGCAGGCTGCCTTCCTTGAGGATCCATTCGGCGGGGTCCTCATAGGCCGGCAGCACCATGTCAGGTTCGATGGCGAGTTCGCGGGCGATGGCGCCGAGAAGGTTGGCGGCGTCGTCGGCCGCGACACCGGTGTCCTTGCCTTCGCCGGCGATGAGCTCAGGATTGCGCCAGATCGGCTTGCCGTCCTTGCGCCAATAGAGCGAAAAGGTCCAGCGCGGCAGGCTTTCGCCGGGATACCACTTGCCCTGGCCATAATGCAGGAAGCCGCCGGGGGCGAAGCGCTCGCGCAGCTTGCGGATCAGGATATCGGCCTTTTCGCGCTTGGTCGGGCCGACGGCCTCGGTGTTCCATTCGGCGGATTCGAAATCGTCGATCGAGACGAAAGTCGGCTCGCCGCCCATGGTCAGGCGGACGTCTTCTGCCTGCAGGATGCTGTCGACCTTGGCGCCGAGCGCGTTGAGTTCGTCCCAGCTGTCGTCGGAGAAAGGCTTGGTGATGCGCGGATGTTCGGCGACGCGCGTGACCTTCATGTCGAAGGCGAACTCGGTGTTGGCGTGGCCGTAGAGCGCGCCGGAGATGGGGGCGGCGTTGCTATAGTGCGGGGTGGCGGCAAGCGGGATGTGGCTTTCGCCGGTCAACAGGCCCGAGGTCGGGTCGAGACCGATCCAGCCGGCGCCGGGGATATAGACCTCGCACCAGGCATGCAGATCGGTGAAATCGACCTCGGTGCCGGATGGGCCGTCGAGCGCCTTCAGGTCCGGCGTCAGCTGGATCAGATAGCCGGAGACGAAGCGGGCGGCGAAGCCGAGATTGCGGAGGATTTCGACCAGGAGCCAGCTACTATCGCGACAGGAGCCGAGCGCCAGCTTCAGCGTCTCCTCCGGCGACTGCACGCCGGGCTCCATGCGGATGACGTATTCGACGTCGTTCTTAAGACGCGCATTGAGGCCGACGATGAAATCGGTGGTGCGCATAGGGGTGCGGTCGATGCCTGAGAGATAGGCTGCCAGTGCCGGCTCCACCGGCTGCGGCTGCATGTAGATCTTCAGGTCGTCCCTGATCTCCTCAGGATAGGAGAAGGGCCACATCTCGGCGCTCTCCTCGATGAAGAAATCAAAGGGGTTATAGACCGTCATGTCGGCGACGAGATCGACCTCGATCTTGAACTCGGTCACCGGGTCGGGGAAGACGTAGCGGGCCAGATAGTTGCCGTAGGGGTCCTGCTGCAGGTTCACGAAATGGTCCGCCGGCGAGACCTTCAGCGAATGGCTGATCACCCTCGTCTTGGAATGCGACGCGGGCTTGAGGCGGATGATCTGAGGCCCGAGGCGGACCGGCTTGTCGTATTTGTAGTGCGTCAGGTGATAGATGCTGGCTTTGATCGACATGGACTGCCTTATCCGCTGCCGTATCGTTGTACGGCATTTACTGTTCCCAGGTGCAGTGTGTGCAATGCAGCGAGAGAATGCAAGGTAGGGATGGGGTGGTTTGGCGGTCGTGCGTTTGTGCCGTATCATCGCGTCGGATCGGAGATCGTTTCATGACGACAGTGACGGTAACGGAGCAGGGCAGCGCGATTTTGCCGAAAGAGGTGTTGGAGCATCTCGGAATCCGACCCGGCGAGGCGATCAGGCTCGATCTGCTGCCAGACGGGCGCGCGGAACTCAAAGCAGCCGGAGGCAGCGGTTCCTGGCGTGAGCTGAGCGGCATGCTAAAGGGCAAGACCAACGGCCGGACGCTTTCGATCGAGGAAATCAACGATGCCGTCGCCGAGGCGGGAACGGCCGGGATCGTTATCAAGGTAGATCCATTTCCCTCGGATGATGAACTCAACGGCCTTTGGGTGGAAGCCTGGGGCGCTCATGAGGCGCGGGATTTCGGCAAGGTACTCGCTCGCAGTCTCGCCCATCTCGGAGCCTACGAGGGCCCGCGCCTGGTAGGATTTGTCAACGTCGCGACGGATGGTGGTCTGCACGCATTCATTCTGGACACCTGCGTCACGCCTGATATGCGGGGGAAGGGGATTGCCACGATGTTGGTCGAGGAAGCGATACGCGTTGCCCGAGACAGAGGCGCAACATGGCTGCATGTCGACTTTGAACCGCACCTGGTTTCATTTTATCGTGGTTGCGGTTTCAGATCGACAGAAGCAGGTCTAATTCAGCTGTAGGACGGGCGTGTAGCCCCCCGTATCGATGATCTCCTCATCCTCTGGCAAACGTAACTACTGCCTTCAACCCTCGTCCATCACCGCCGGGACCGAGGTCAAGCCTAGCATTGAACAACCCGCAAATCTCCTCGACGATCGGCAAGCCCAATCCCGCACCTGGGGCGCCGGATTGGTCGGCGCGGGAGAAGCGGCGGCGGACGGCGGCGAGTTGGTCTGGCGGGATGCCGGGGCCGTTGTCTTCGACTTCTAGCAGCACGGCATCGTCGAGACCACGGATGCGGACGGTGACCTCGGCGCCGTGGCCGGCATAGGCGATGGCGTTGCCGCTGAGGTTGCGCAGGAGTTCGCCGATCAGAAGCGGTTCGGCGCGGATCATCTCGGGGCCATCGCCTTCGAAGCCGAGATCGATGCCGGCGGCGGATGCGGTCGGGATCAGTTCGCCGGTGATCTCCTGGGCGATCGCGGTGAGGTCGATGGCGGTGGCCGTCAGCGCTTCGCGCGAGGTAGCGGCGTCGATCTTCGCCATCAGCAGCAGCTGGGCGAGCACCCGCTCGGCATGCGCCACGGCTTGGTCGCCCTTCAGCGCCACAGCCTGGGCGTCGGCGAGCGAGGTGGCGCGGGCGGACAGCGCCAGTTGCGTGCGGATGATGGCGAGCGGGGTGCGCAGCTGGTGGCTGGCATTGCCGGTGAAGTTGCGCAGCGCGTCGAGCGCCTGCTCGAGCCGGATCATGAAGCCGTTCACGGTATCGACCAGCGGCTGGACTTCGCTCGGGACCGATTGCTCGATCGGGTGCAGGTCGTCGGGGCTGCGCTCGCCGATCGCGTCGCGCAGCTTGTAGAGCGGGCGCAGCGCCACGGTGACGGAGATCCAGACGATGATCGCGGCGCCGAGGATCATGACCGACAGGCGCAGCGCCGAGCGCAGCAGGATGGCGCGGGCGAGCTGGCGGCGGGCGATGGTGGTTTCGGCGACGGTCACGGTGAAGGGCACCGAGCGGATGCCCGTCGAGGCCGAGCGGTTGAGGGTGGCGACACGGATCGGCTCGTTGCGGAAGCGATCGTCGGCGAAGGCGGCGCCGTCGCCCTTGGTGTCCTTGATGACGGGTAGCGCCTGGTAGCCGGTGATGAAGTCTCCGGGTGGGCCGTCGACGCGGTAGAAGACCCGGTCCTGCGCGGCCGATGTCAGCATTTCCAGCGCAACATAGGGGATGTCGACCTGCAACGAGCCGTCTTCGGCAACGACGACGCGCTCGGCGATCGCCAGCGCCGAGCCGGCGAGAACGCGGTCGGAGACGATGTTGGAAGTCTCGACCGCCTCGCTATAGGTGTCGGCGAGCGCCACGATGCCGATTACGGCGGTGGAGATCAGCAGCCAGAAGAGCAGTCGCCGGCGGAGCGAATAGGCCGACGTCATGAGGCCTCGGGCGGGGCAACATAGGGTGCGGGCTCGGGCAGCTTGTCGAGGTAGTAGCCGATGCCGCGCGCGGTCTTCACCGTGAGCCCATGCGGGGCAAGGCGTTTTCTCAGGCGGCTCACATATTGTTCGATGGCGTTGGCGGAGATGTCGTCGTCGAAGGCGGTGAGCGACTGGATGATCGCTTCCTTGGCAACCACCTTGCCGGCGCGCATGAAGAGGATTTCGAGCAGGCCGAGCTCGCGGGCGGGGATGTCGAGCGGTGTGCCACCGGAGAAGAAGGCGCGCGAATTCAGATCGAGCGACAGGCCGCCGAAGCTGACGGTCGCCGAATGCAGGCCGGCCTGGCGGCGCAGCAGCACACGCACGCGGGCCTCGAATTCGGAGATGTCGAAGGGCTTTATCAGGTAGTCGTCGGCGCCGAGATCGAGCCCCTTGACGCGTTCTTCGGGGGTGCCGCGTGCGGTGAGGATAAGGACGGCGGCCTGGTTTTGGCGGGCGCGCATGGCGCGCAGCACGTCGAGGCCGTCCATCTCGGGCAGGTTGAGATCGAGCACCACGAGGTCGAAGCTCTCGGCCGCCGTTACCGCATTGGCGGATGCGCCGTCATGGACGACATCGACGGCATGGCCGGTGCCGCGCAGAATGGCCGACAGCCCGTCGGCCAGCGCGATATTGTCCTCCACCAGTAGAATGCGCACGGATGTTCCCTTGATTTTTGCCGGAGACTACAGGGCGGCGCTGACGATGTCACGATGCGCTTTTTACGGCTTCACTGCTGCGCGATGGCTGCCATCAGCTCGATGAAGCGTGGGTCGGAGCGGATGTTGTCGAGGTCTGAATCGTTTTCGAACCAGCCGATCTGGTAGGAGGAGCTGTTGGGCAGCAATTGCTGCATGTGCTCGACGGCGCGGTCGGTTTCTCCGAGCAAGGCGTGGACGCAGACGGCGTTGTAGCGGGTGATGACGTCGTGCGGGTCCATGGCGAGCGCGCGGTTGATCCAGGAGACGGCGCGCCTGTCGTCGCCGATCTGCGCGTAGGCAAGGGCCGCGCGGTGCACGGGGGCGGAGTTGCCGGGGTTCTGCTCGGCGGCGCGCTCGGCGCGGACCGCCCCTTCTGCCGCCCATTTGCGGCCATCCTCGGGAAGTCCGAGCGAGCGGAAGGCGGCGGCGAGCAGGACCGGGGAGACGTAATCATCGCCGTAGAGGCTGGCGGAGCGCTCGAAATAGATGATCGCGTCCTCGAACTGGCCGCGCTTGAACAGGCGGTGGGCGAAGTGGAAATTGGCCTCGAAAAGATTGGGATCGAGTGCCAGTGCGCGGGCGAAATAGACGTCGGCTTCCTGGTCACGGGCGGCGTGATGGAGCGCGATGGCGCGGGCGGCGTGGGCTTCGGCGAGATTGGGGTCGAGCGCCAGCGCCTTTGACGTCATTTCGAGTATCTCGTCGATCGGCAGCTCGGCTGCGTACCAGATGTAAAGCGCGCTGTCGCAATCGGCGATGCCGGCATAGGCGCGGGCATAGTTCGGATCGAGCTCGACCGCCTTGTAGAACATGCGCCTCGCCATGATCAGATAGGACATGGTCATGGTGCGGGCGAATTTGCGGCCGCGCAGATAGTAGGTGTAGGCCTCGACATTGGTGGTGGGGTCGCTCTCTATGGCGCGCACTTCCTCCGGCCGCATCTTGACCTTCAGCTGGCCGACGATGGCATGGGCGATCTCGTCCTGGATGGCGAAGATGTCGGTCAGGTCGCGGTCGTAGCGATCGGCCCAGAGGTGGTCCTCATTGCAGGCGTCGATCATCTGGGCGCTGATGCGCACGCGGCCGCCGGATGCGCGAACACTGCCCTGCAGCACATAGCGGACCGACAGCTCGCAGGCGATCTGGCCGATCTTCATGGCGCGGCCCTTGTAGGCGAAGGTGGTGTTGCGCGGGGTAACCAGCAGGCCCGAGATCTTCGACAGGTCGGTGATGATGTCTTCCGTCAGGCCGTCGGAGAAATACTCCTGGTCGGGATCGCCGCTCATGTTGGTGAAGGGCAGCACGACGATCGAGCGCGTGCCGGCGATGGGCGTTTCGGAGGCCACGCCAGTGCTCTGATCAGGGAGATCGACGAGCACGGCGTAGACGTGGACCTTCTGCTCGATGTTTTTCAGCGTCTGGCGACCGCGATCCTCAAAACGCAGGTCGAGACGGGCGCCGACATGGTCGCGTACCGAGGAGGAGACGGCGATGCCGCCGGGGTCCGCGACGGCTTCAAGACGAGCGGCGACATTGACGCCGTCGCCGAAGATATCGCCGCCCTCGACGATGACATCGCCGAGATTGACGCCGATGCGAAAGCGGATGCGGCGTTCCTCGGGCACCTCGGCATTGCCGAGCGCGATGCCGCGCTGGATTTCGACGGCGCAGGCGACCGCGTTGACGACGCTGCCGAATTCCACCAGCAGGCCATCGCCCAGCAGCTTCACCACCCGGCCGCCATATTCGAGGATCGCCGGCTCGATCAGCTCGACGCGGTGACGGTTGAAGGCCTTCAGCGTGCCAGCCTCGTCGATGCCCATCAGCCTGGAATAACCGACGACATCGGCGGCGAGAATGGCTGTCAGTCGTCGCTCCAATGCGGCCTCCGCGTGATAGGGCAACTGGGTCGCGGGAAGTCTAACGTCTTTGGCGCTGATTGTCGCGCGCGACGGTTACGCCTTTGGACGGGGATTGAGCATGTGCAGCATGGCGCGGTGGGCAAATGGCGCGGGTCCTGCTCCCTTGTGCCTGATCGCGCAGTCATGCATTCTCATTCCATGAGGAGACTGCCACTACTTGCGTTGATGTTGCTCTGTCCGGGCTTGGCTCTGGCGGAGCCGATTTTCTATCCGGCTGTGTCGGGCAATGCTTCGGCACCCGTGCTCGTCGTCTATTCCTCGCTCGACGAGCCGCTGGCGCAGCCGATGATCCGCGGATTTCAGGAGGCGAACCCCGACGTCGCCGTCACCTACGAGGACATGCTGACCGGGGAGATTTACGATCGCATCGTGCAGGAGACTGACGCGGGGAAGCCGACGGCGGATTTCGCCTTTTCGTCGGCCATGGACCTGCAGGTGAAGCTTTCCAACGACGGCTATGCGCAACCGAGCAACCTGCCGATGAGCGGGATCTGGCCGAAATGGGCGAACTGGCGCAACACCGCCTATGCGCTGACCTTCGAGCCCGCCGTCTTCGTCTATCACAAGCCGAGCTTCGTCAACGAGGAGCCGCCGAGCTCGCGCGCCGAGTTCGTCGACTATCTGAAGCGCAAGGGCGACGCGGTGCATGGGCGGATCGGCACCTATGATATCGAGCGCTCCGGCGTCGGCTTCCTGTTCATGGCGCGCGACCAGGAGCAGTTCGGCGATATCTGGTCGGTCATCGGCGCCATGGGGGCGGCGGCGGTGAAGCTTTATTCGACGAGTTCGGCGATCCTGGAGCGGGTGTCGGACGGGCGCTTCGTGCTCGGCTACAATATTCTCGGCTCCTATGCCGCCGATTGGGCCAAGCGTAACCCGCAAGTCGGCATCGTGCTGCCGAAGGATTATACGGTCGTGATGTCGCGGATCGGGCTGGTGCCGCAGGCGGCGGCCAATCCGGAGCTTGGGCGGCGCTACCTATCCTTCTTCATGTCGAAGGAGGGGCAGACAATCATGGCGCGGGAGCTGCAGATCCCGGCCGTCAGCCCTGAGGTGACCGGTGAAAACACCGCCAACACCATGCAGGCGCTGCTCGGCGCGCAGCTGAGGCCCGTGCCCGTCAGCCCCGGCCTGATGGTCTATCTCGACCAGGTGAAGCGGGCGCGGCTGATCGCGCATTGGAACGAGGTGCTGCGCACGCAGTAAGTGCTAGATCAGTGTCGGATGAGCGCTGGGCGTGTTATTTTGGCGCATTTATATCGGAAGGGTTGCATAAGTATATTGTCGCCCGACTTCATCGGTTTTGCCGGGAAATGCGGGATTTGTATTGAACATTTAAAGCCCAAAATTGGTATGGCGCGGCTACTATTCTTTTAACCCTCAGGCTCCATATTAGGAAATTGGAAAGGTCGGGAACCAATCGCGGCGTCACGCGTTTTCGAGTTTCAGGCAGGCATGCATTCCACAGATATGGGCACTACCGCATGAATATTCTTATTGTCGAAGACGAATTGTTGATCGCGCTCGATCTCGAATCCATCGTCGAGGATCTCGGTCACACCGTCATCGGCCCGGCCCGAACGCTGGACGAAGCTCTGGAGCTTGCCGAGCAGGCCGAGGTGGCTCTGGTGGATGTTCAGCTTGCCGATGGCGTGACCGGCCCCGCGATAGCCGAGCGTCTTTCCAGCGAGCATGGCGTGACCGTCGTCTTCGTCACCGGCAATCCCGAGATGGTGCGCAACAGCCGCAGCGCCGTCGGCGTCGTCTCCAAGCCGCATTGGCCTGAGAAGGTATCGGAAGCGCTCGATTACGCGGCCGCGATCCGCTTCGGCAAATCGCTGATCTCGCCGCGCTTCCTGATGCCGCTGGCATCGTAAGCCGCTTGGCGGTTCTCTAAATTCTCATTTTTCTGATTTGAAAATAGGTCGGCTTCGGCATCGGATGATGCCGCATATGCAGGCCGCTCGACAGCGCGCCCGTGGTGTTCGCCAGGGATGGGTGTTTTGACCTATTCGCGCGACGCTCCGCTTCTCAGCGGAAGCGGCATGGGCGCTGGGCGTTCGAGAGCAGTTCCTGCTTCGTCGCGAAGGAGCCGAAGAGCTTGAGAAGACGCTGCTCCTCTTCCTTTTCCAGCCGGTGACGGCGCGAAAAATCGGCGACGCTCCAGACTTCCCGCAAGCGGTCATTCTGGCGGTCGTCGTTGATCTGGTTGATGTCGATGTGCGTGCTCATGGCGCAAATTCCCCTATTACTTTCGTCTAACGTCGAAAGGCGACAAGGGTTCCCGCCGTGGATCAAAAATCCGCTGCTTCGGCCAAGAATTCGAATTGCGGCAAAAAAGTGTCCGACATCACTGGATAAGCGCGGGGTGTCAGCTAAATGACAGCTTGTTGTGGTCCCTTTTGACGAACTTCAACTCCGTGGAGGCGGATAGGGGAAGTTTCGGGAGGAGTTTCGCCAGATATTTCGGATGCCTTTTCGCATCCATTTGCGCTGTCCTTCCCGATCCGATCGAGAACAATGCGTGGTCACAGACCGCGCTCATGGAGGACAGTCTCTTGAAGCATATTTTCCTGACCAGCATTTTTGCGGCGGCAATCGCGCTGCCCGCCTATGCCGCCGACTATTCGATCATGGCGCCTGCCGCTCCCGGCGGCGGCTGGGATCAGACGGCCCGCACCATGCAGACCTCGCTGCAGAGCGAGAAAATTTCCGGCAAAGTTCAGGTCATGAACGTTCCGGGCGCCGGCGGCACGATCGGCATCGCCCAGTTCGCCAGCCAGCAGAAGGGCAATCCGAACGCCCTGCTCGTCGGCGGCTATGTCATGGTCGGCGCCATCCTGACCAACAAGTCGCCGGTGACCCTCAAGGACGTAACCCCGATCGCCCGTCTGACCGGCGAATACGAGGCCATCGTCGTGCCGGCCAATTCCGATATCAAGACGGTCGCCGATCTGGTCGCCAAGCTGAAGGAAAATCCGGGCGCGGTTTCCTGGGGCGGCGGTTCTGCCGGCGGCACCGACCACATTCTCGTCGGCCTGCTCGCCAAGGCTGCCGGTGCCGATCCGACCAAGATCAACTACATCGCGTTTTCCGGCGGCGGCGAGGCTCTGGCCGCCATCCTCGGCGGTCAGGTGACGGCAGGCGTTTCGTCCTATGGCGAATTCGAAGGCCAGATCAAGGCCGGTGCGCTGCGCCTGCTGGCGATCTCTGCCGACAAGAAGGTTGAAGGCATCGACGCGCCGACGCTGAAGGAATCCGGCTTCGACGTCGTGCTGCAGAACTGGCGCATGGTTGCCGCGGCTCCCGGCCTTACCGACGAGCAGAAGAAGGCCGTGACCGATGATGTCGAGAAGCTCGCCAAGTCGAAGACCTGGCAGGACAACCTGAAGACAAAGGGCTGGATGGACACCTATCTCTCCGGTCCGGAATTCGAAGCACAGCTCGCGCAGGACATTTCCGCGACGGAAACGATCCTGAAAGACATCGGACTGGTTAAATGAACCGCGAGAGTCAAGTGATATCGCAACAGCGCCGCCCTGATTGGGCGGCGCTTGTTATTGCCGCCGTGCTGGTCGCCATGGCGGCCGTCATCTTCTTCGACGTGGCGCGCCTCAACGAAACGACGGGCTATTCGCAGGTCGGGCCGGCGACGGTGCCGCACTGGATCGCCTATGTCCTCGTCGGACTGGGGATCTGGACCGTCTTTGCCGCGTTCCGTCGCGATTTTCCCGAGCGCGAGCGCCAGGAGTTTGGCCCGGTGGTCTGGGTCGTCGCCGGTCTCGTCGCGCAGATGGTGCTGATCCGGCCGCTCGGCTTTTCGATCGCCACCGGCGCGCTGTTCGGTCTTGCCGCCGCCGGCTTCGGCGCCCGCAGGATCTGGATCAGCATTCCTGTCGGCATCGTCATCTGTCTCGGCATCTACTGGCTTTTTGCCGTTGTGCTTCAGCTTTCGCTTCCGGCGGGACCGCTGGAACACCTGATCCATTGACGGGAGCCCTGAGAGTAGCATCATGAGCACATTCGAATTTCTTCTACAGGGCCTGGTCTCGGCGATGGAGCCGATGAACCTGCTCTATGCGCTGATCGGCGTCACGCTCGGCACCATGGTCGGCGTCTTGCCCGGCATCGGCCCGGCCACAACAGTGGCGCTTCTGTTGCCCGTCACCTACCAGCTCGACGCGACCGGCTCGCTGATCATGTTCGCCGGCATCTATTACGGAGGCATGTATGGCGGCTCCACGACATCGATCCTCCTGAACACGCCCGGCGAAAGCGCCTCGATCGTCACGGCGCTCGAGGGCAACAAGATGGCGCGCGCCGGACGCGGCGGGCCGGCTCTCGCCACCGCGGCGATCGGCTCTTTCGTTGCCGGCCTGATCGCCACGCTGGCGCTTGCCTTCATCGCGCCGCTGATCGTCAAGATCGCGCTCGTCTTCGGTCCGCGCGAGTATTTCGCGCTGATGATCCTCGCCTTCGTTACCGTGTCCTCGGCTTTCGGCAATTCGTCGCTCCGCGGCCTTACCTCGCTGTTCATCGGTCTTGCGCTGTCGCTTGTCGGCATCGACCAGCTGACCGGCCAGAACCGTCTTTCCTTCGGCGTTCCGGATCTGCTCGATGGCATCGAGGTGACGACGATGGCGGTGGCGATGTTTGCGATCGGCGAGACGCTGTTCATCGCGGCACAGGGTGCATCCGCGCCCGACAAGATCGAGGCGATCAAGGGTTCGGTCTGGATGACGGCGCAGGACTGGGCACGCTCCTGGAAGGCCTGGCTGCGCGGCACCGTGATCGGTTTCCCGATCGGCGCCATGCCGGCCGGCGGTGCCGAAATCGGCACGTTCCTCTCCTATGCGACCGAAAAGAAGCTCTCCAAGCATCCGGAAGAATTCGGCAATGGCGCGATCGAAGGCGTCGCCGGCCCGGAAGCCGCCAACAACGCCTCGGCCGCCGGCACGCTGGTGCCGCTGCTCACGCTCGGGCTGCCGACTTCGGCAACGGCGGCGATCATGCTGGCCGGCTTCCAGCAATATGGCCTGCAACCGGGACCGCTGCTGTTTGCCACCAACCCGCAGCTCGTCTGGGGCCTGATCGCCTCGCTGCTCATCGCCAACCTGATGCTGCTCGTCCTCAACCTGCCGCTGGTCGGGCTGTGGGTGCGCCTGCTGACGATCCCGAAGCCCTGGCTTTATGCCGGCATTCTGGTCTTTGCGACGCTGGGTACGATCGGCGCCAATCCTTCGGTGTTCGAACTCGGCATGTTGTTGGCGTTCGGGCTGGTCGCCTATGTCATGCGCGTCTTCGACTATCCGATCGCGCCCGTCATCGTCGGCCTGATCCTCGGACCGCTGGCGGAGCAGCAGCTGCGCCGCGCGCTCGCCATCAGCCAGGGCGATGTGACGACGCTCGTGCAGTCGCCGATCGCCGCCGTGCTGCTCGGTCTGGCGGCCTTGGCGCTGATCCTGCCGCTCATCCTTCGCCTGCGCGGGCGCGGCGATGTGCTGACACAGATGGCGGCCAGCGAAGACTGAGGCGCCTTCAGACAAAGAAAAAGACTGCCCAAACCCCTCGACTCCACGGCCGGCGATAGACATATCCGCCGGCCGTTTCTCGTTCAGGGTGGGCCGTCGCCGGCGCCGTTGACGTGCCTGAGAAAATCGAGGACGCGGCGGGTGAGCACTTCGGCGGCGTCGGAATCCCAGGAGGGGAGCGAGCTGTCGGCGAAATAGTGCTGGTCGCCGGGGTAGAGGAAGAGGCTCGCGTCCTTCACGTGCTCCAGGATCTCGCGGGCGGCATCGATATCGCCCTCGCGCATGAAGATCGGGTCGGCATCCATGGCATGGATCTGCACCGGCACGCCCTCCGGCCAGGGGCCGAAGGACCACTCCCCTGATATCGGCAGGCAGGCGTGGAACAGAAGCGCGCCGCGCGCGCCGGGCCTCGTCTGCGCCAGCTGCTGCGCCGGCACGACACCGAAGGAGAAGCCGGCATAAACAAGCTCGGCCGGCAGGTCGTCGGCCAGCCTGACGCCGCGCTCGCGCAACGCATCGAAACCGGTCGCCCGGATATAAGCCATGCCCTCGTCGATGCTTGCAAAGACATGGCCGTCGAAGAGATCGGGCGTGTGGACGACATGGCCTGCGTCGCGCAGGTGATCGGCGAAGACGTGGATGCCAGGCGTCAGACCCTGGGCGTGATGAAAGAGCAGGACTTCGGCCATGGGTTACCTCCGGGAGGGGTAGGTATGGCGG
>UBJO01000079.1 GCA_900465665.1 Hyphomicrobiales bacterium | reverse complement strand
AGATGCCCGGCAGGGCAGAGAGGGCCTTCTGGCCATCCTCCCCGCCTAGATACTGGAAAGAAACGAACGTGATGAACCGGCTGGCGCTGGCGCGGGAATTGAACGGGATTGCGGCGATGCCGGGCGTGGAAACGTCCGTGCATGGCGTCGCTGCCGTGTGCGATCCGCTGGGCGGGCTTTATCTGCCGGACACCGGCGTTCTCGTCGTCTCCGACCTGCATCTCGAAAAAGGTGCGGCCTTTGCCCGACGCGGCATGATGCTGCCGCCTTACGATACGCTGGCAACGCTGACGGTGCTGTCCGCCGTCATCACCCGCTACGATCCGAAGCTGGTGATCTCGCTCGGCGACAATTTTCACGACCGGATCGGCTCGGCGCATATGCCGGAGACATTCCGCACGTTGATTTCGGACATGGCGCGCGGGCGCGAGTGGATCTGGATCAACGGCAATCATGACCCTGACGGCACTGTCGATCTCCCCGGTGCCTGTGCCGATGAGTTGACTTACGGCGGCCTCACCTTCCGGCACGAACCGAAGGACGGGTTGCAGAGCGGCGAGATCGCCGGACACCTGCATCCTTCCGCCACCGTGCGCCGGCGCGAGAAATCCATCCGCCGACCGTGTTTTGCCACCGATGGCGCAAGGCTGCTGATGCCGGCTTTCGGGGTGATGAGCGGCGGGCTCGACCTGCGCCACAAGGCCATGAAGGGGCTGTTCGACCAGCCGTCGCTGATCGCGCACCTGCTCGGCCGCGACCGGATCTATTCGGTCCGGTTCGGCAATCTGCTTGGCTAGCGCTTAGAGCGCGACGTAGCGGTCGGCGCGGTGGTTGATCGTCAAGAAGAGATTGAGCACCACGGCGCCGAGCACGGAATAGAATACGACGGGCGGGGTGGTGACGAAGAAGGCCGCGGCCAGCACGCAGAGATCGACGGCCATCTGCACGAGGCCGGCGCGGATGCCGAAGCGCTCCTGCATGTAGATGCCGAGAATGCCGACGCCGCCGAGGCTCGCGCGGTGGCGATAAAGCGCCAGGAGGCCGAAGCCGAGCAGAAGACCGCCGAGAAGCGCTGCCCAGGCCGGATGGATCGTCGCGATGCTCATTACATTCGGCTGCAGGCTGGTCAGCAGCGAGGTCAGGCCGATGGCGATGAAGGTCTTGATGGTGAAGGACACACCGAGGCGCTTCCACGAGAGATAGAAGAACGGCAGGTTGAGCAGGAAGAATGCGAGGCCGAAATTGATGCCGAAGGCGTAGTGCACGAGGAAGGCGATGCCCGCCGTGCTGCCGGTGAGCAAGCCGGCGCTCGCCAGCACATAAAGGCCAAGGGCGGCGACGAGGCTGCCGGAGAAGATGCCCTGCACGTCCTCGACAGGGGTGTGGCGCGTGGCGCTCGTGTTCCAGAAGCCAAGGGCATTGATGAGCTGAGTCATGTCGCTAATCTCCAACGGCAGACGAGTTCAAGAACGCCCGGGCAGGCCCAGGCGGCAGGGGATGTGAATGATTGGTCGCCGGGCGGCATTCGCGCTCTTCGGCTTCTGAGCGGAATTATCAGGTTCATTCGCCACGTTTTCAAGCGAAATACGTAAGCAATGCTGACCTATTCAAACTTCGCAAGAATAGTTCCGTCAGGCGGTCTTGCGTGCAAGGAAAAGAATGCCGGGAATGATATTGGCGCCATCTTTGCGAATGGTGGTGCGGCCCATCGCGATCACTTGGAAGCCATGGCGGGCGCAGAGCGAGCGGATGTAGCTTTCGGAGTGGGCATAGCGCAGGGAATGGGCGAGCTGAACGCCCTCCTCGTCCTCGGTTTCCTCGACGGAAAAGCCGAAATCGGCACCTTCGGCACAAAGGGCCGCGACCGATGCAAAGGCGATCTCCAGGTTGCCGAGATAGATCAGAACATCGGCCGCCGTGACGAGATCGGCGCGATGCGCGCCGCCATCCGCAAACAGGCCGGACTCGTCTGCGGACAGCGACAGGTCGGCCTGGGCGAGATGGTCGTAGACCTGCTTTTCCTCAGCCTTCGCCAGCATGTTCTGCGAGAGATCGAAGCCTTCCAGCCGACCGGCCATGGCGCGGATTTCCGGTCCCATCAACCCTGTGCCGCAGCCGAGATCGGCGGCCAGCGCATAGTGCCGGCCGGTCGCGGCGATCATGCGGGCGAGCTTTGCCGGCACGTCGTAGCCGAGCTTGTCCACCAGCGAGGTCTCGAAGCGGGCGGCGTAATCGTCGAACAGGCGCTCGACATAGATGCTCGGCGGCTGATCGGGCACGGCGATGTCGCCGAGGAAGGCGAGCTTCAGCGTGGCTCCGAAGATATCGTCTTCGGTGAGCTCGCGGGTTCGCCGGTAGGCCTCGATCGCTCCGGCGACATTGCCTGATTTTTCGCGGTAGGTGGCGAGCCAGTACCAGCCGACCGCCCAATCCGGCACCAGCTCCAGCGCCTGCTCCATCAGCTCGGCGGCAGCATCCGGTTCGCCGCCCTTGTCCAGCATCCTGGCATAGTCGGCACGGCGGTCGGCGATGGCATCGCCTGATGTCTGGAGATGGGGCGGCATGATGGTGACCTGTTGCGCGGCCCGCATTTGGCGATGGCCACAAAAAAACTCAAGTCCTATTTCAGAGGCTGACGCGACAGCCCTGAAAAAGCTTGCGGGCAACGATTCGCGCCCGTATCTCAGGGGTGAACAGGAGATGATGCATGTCCGATCAGGTGAACAAGTTTCTGGGCGACTCGCTCGGCCGTACATTGATTAAGCTATTGGTGGTGTCGCTGATCGTCGGCTTCATCATGGCCGTCTTCGGGCTGGCACCGCTGGATTTCATCTACGGCATCCGCAATTTCATCCTCGAGGTCTGGCATCGCGGCTTCTCCGCGCTCGGCCGCGTCGGCGACTATCTGATGCTCGGCGCCACCATCGTCATTCCGATCTTCCTCATCATCCGTCTCTTCAGCTATCGCCGGTAACATGACCTCCATCGATCTTTCTCGGCGCAGCCTGCTGCGCTTTTCCGCGCTTGCTCTTGCAGCCGGCGTCGCCAGCTGCGCCACCGGGCCGAAAGAGCCCTCGACGCCCTCCAACGGCGAAGACCAGACAGCGGCATCGCTGCCGCTCGTCAACCAGCTGCGCGCCAAGAACGGCCTGCCGCCGCTAACGGTCGATCCCGCCGCGACGGCGGCCGCCCTCTTCCAGGCCAAGCGCATGGCAGCGGCCGGCAAGATGAAGCACGTGATGGGCATCGCCGACGGTTTTGGCCCGCGCGTGAAGGCGAGCGGCGTGCAACTGCCGGCGGCGGAAAACATTGCGACCGGGCAGCAGACGGTTCCCGCCGTCGTCACCGCATGGATCAACTCACCGCATCATCTGGAAAACATGCTCGGCCGCTACAGCGGGCTTGGCGTGGCGGTGGCCTATAATCCCGCTTCCCGCAACGTGCCCTATTGGGCCATGGTGCTTTCCAACTGAGGTGATTCCGCCTCTTTGCCGGGAGGCGGGTTTTGGACGCAGGCGTAAACAGCAGCGATAGCCGCAGCGGCCTCGCCTTTGAGGTCACGCACCGGATGGTGCTGTCGATCGCCATTCCGATGACGCTTGGCTTCATAACCACGCCGCTGCTCGGCCTTGTCGGCACCGGCGTCGTCGGCCATATGGGCGATCCCGATGCGCTTGCGGGCCTGGCGATAGGGGCAATGCTCTTCGATCTCATTCTCGGCAGCTTCAACTTCCTGCGCGCCTCGACCACGGGATTGACAGCCCAGGCTTATGGGCGGCGCGACCGGCATGCCGAACAGGGCGTGTTCTGGCGGGCGATCATTTCGGCATTCGGCTGCGGCGTGGCCCTGCTCTGTCTGTCACCGCTGCTTCTGGCAGCGGGTTTGACGCTGATGGGGCCTGACAACGCGGTAGCGCAGGCGACCAGCACCTATTTCTCCATCCGCATTCTCGCAGGGCCAGCAGCGCTCGCCAATTACGCGATCCTCGGCTTCGTGCTCGGGCGTGGACAGGGGAGCATCGGCCTGCTGCTGCAGACGATCATCAACGGCATCAACATCGTGCTGGCGATGGCGCTTGGCCTCTGGCTCGACTGGGGGATCGCAGGTGTTGCCTGGGCGACGACCGTCGGCGAGACCATCGGCGCGCTGGCCGGCCTGTTCATCGTGCTGAGGAGTTTCGACCGTTCCGACCGGCCGACGCGCGCAGATCTCTTTGCGCGGCACGCTCTGGCAGCGCTTTTCACGCTCAACCGCGACATACTGATCCGCACCTTCGTGCTGCTTGGCGCCTTCGCGCTGATGACGCGGATCGGCACCGGTTTCGGCGCCGTGACGCTAGCGGCAAACGCGGTGCTGATGAACTTCCTGATGCTGTCAGGCTTTTATCTGGATGGCCTGGCCAACGCCGCCGAGCAGATCACCGGCCGCGCCGTCGGGGCGCGCTACCGCCCGGCCTTCGATCGCGGCTTGAAACTGACGACGATCTGGTCGTTCGCACTTGCCGGCATCATCTCACTGTTTTTCTTCGTGGCCGGCGAGCGGCTGATCGCGGCGCTGACGACATCACCTGACGTGCGTGAGGCTGCAAACCTTTATCTGCCATGGGCGGCGATCACGGGGCTGACGGGTGCACTCGCCTTTCTGATGGACGGCGTCTTCATCGGCGCCACATGGTCGAGCGACATGCGCAACCGTATGCTGATGTCGTTCGTCGTCTATCTGGCGGCACTCGCGATCTTTGTGCCGTTCTTTGCCAACCACGGCCTGTGGCTGGCGATCAACCTGTTCCTGCTCTCGCGCGGCGTCTTCCTGGTGCTCAGGGTCAAACAGCGGGCCGATCAGACGTTCCGGCCGGCCCAGTAATCCACCTTGCTGTCACGCAGTTCGCGGATCGAGGCCACTTTCTCGCGATCCATCAGCTTCGACAGGCCACGAACGATATCTCCAGCAAGGCCAGGGCCTTCATAGACCATGCAGGAGTAGAGCTGCACGAGATCGGCGCCCGCCTTGATCTTCTCCAGCGCCGTTTCGGCCGAGGAGACACCGCCAGCGCCGATGATCGGCAGCTCGGGGCCGACGCGCTTGCGCATCTTGGCCAGCACAACGGTCGACTTTTCGAAGAGCGGCTTGCCGGAGAGGCCGCCCTGCTCTTTCGCCTGGCGCTGATCCTTCAGACCATCGCGCGACAGCGTGGTGTTGGAGACGATCAGGCCATCGAGCGCATGCGAGAGCGCTTCGGCGGCGATGTCGTCGATGCCTTCTTCCGTCAGATCCGGCGCGACCTTGAGGAAGACTGGGATCTTGCGGCCGGATTTTGCGGCTTCCTCGTCGCGCGCGGCAAGCACGGCCGACAGCAGCGCCGACAGGCTCTCGCGCGCCTGCAGATCGCGCAGGCCCGGCGTATTGGGCGAGGAGATGTTGGCGGTGAAATAGCCCGCCTGCGAATAGAAGCGGCGGATGCCCTTCACGTAGTCGTCGATGCGATCGGCGCTATCCTTGTTGGCGCCGATATTGACGCCAATAATGCCCTTGCCCCTGACGGACGACAGGCGCGCGAAGGCGGCGTCGTGGCCCTCATTGTTGAAGCCGAGGCGGTTGATCACCCCTTCGTCCTCGACAAGGCGAAAGATGCGCGGGCGCGGATTGCCGGATTGCGGCTTGGGCGTGACCGTGCCGATCTCGGTGAAGCCGAAGCCGATCTTCAGCAGCGCTTCCGGCACCTCGGCGTTCTTGTCGTAGCCGGCGGCCATGCCGATCGGATTGGCGAACTCAAGCCCGGCGACCGTCTGGCGCAGGCGCGGATCCGCGGGTGCGGCGCAGGCCGGCACGAGGCCTGATTTCAGCGCCGCGATCGACATGCCGTGCGCCGTTTCCGGATCGAAGAGGAAGAGACCCTTGCGGGCGGCGTGCTTGAAGAGATCGATCATGGCTGCAGGTCCGGAAAGATGTGTTTGCCTTCGGCATCAAGCGGCAATGGTTTTTCCCAGAGCACGGCCGAAAGCGGGAGGTCCGCATAGAGATGCGGGAAGAGATCGCCGCCGCGCGACGGTTCGAAAATCAGCTTGTCGCCAAGGACTGAACCATCGACGGCGACCAGCAGCAGGCCGGTCTGGCCGGCGAAGTGCAGGGCCGCTGTCTGCACCGCCTGGCTTGCCGTCGAGAAATGGATGAAGCCGTCTTTCAGATCGATGGCGGCGCCGCGGAAAACGCCGGCCGCCCGGGCGTCCTGCCAGAGCGTTTCCGTCATGATCTTGTAAAGCGTGGGTGTCAGGGTCATGATGGCCTCATGAATGGCTGGTCTTTCCCGGGCTTTGCCGCAGTTGAGCGGCGATGTCCACGCGCTCACCGCAAAAAATGCGGTGGCCATCGAGATTTCCGGAGGAAACCATGAAAAATATCACGCTCAGCCTCGCCGCCATCCTCATTCCGCTTGCCGCTTCCGCCGCGGAGCCGGATGCGAGCCGCTTCCAACTGGAGCGCAGCGGCGACCATTTCGTGCGGCTCGATCGCCAGACCGGGGCGATGTCGCTCTGCGAGGAGAAGGACGGGGCGCTCGTCTGCCGCGTGGCCGCCGACGAACGCGCGGCTTACGAAAGCGAACTCGACCGGCTGTCGGACCGGGTGACCGCCCTGGAGAACAAGAGCGTCATCAACAAGGCGCTGCCATCGGACGCGGAGATCGACCGCTCGATCGGCATCATGGAGCGCTGGATGCGCAGCTTCATGGGGATCGTCAAGGAATTCCAGAGCGAGGACCAGGGCAACGCCCTTCCGCAAAAGACATGATTTGCTATAGTCTGCTTTAGCAGGAAGGCATGAACCGTGGAGGAAGGCGGTGCATGGACTTCATGATCGGGCTCTTGGGAGGGAGTTTTCGATGCATGAGCAGACAATCATTATTGCCGATGACCATCCGCTGTTTCGCGATGCGCTTCGTCAGGCCGTGACCGGGATGGAGGGACATCCCGATATCGTCGAGGCCGGCGATTTCGCCGCCGCGCGAAAGTCGGTCGGCGAGCATCCGGATGCCGATCTGATGCTTCTCGACCTCGCCATGCCCGGGGTGAGCGGTTTCTCCGGGCTGATGGCGTTGCGCTCGGAATTTGCGGGCCTGCCGATCGTCATCGTTTCGGCGTCCGACGATACAACGACGATCCGTCGCTCGCTAGAGCTCGGCGCCTCGGGCTTCATCTCGAAATCCGCCGGGATCGACGATATCCGCCACGGCATACAGACGGTGCTTGCGGGCGATATTGCAACGCCTGACAGCTATCGCGACGGGCAGGAACAGGATCCCGATGTGGCCGACATCATCCACCGGCTGCACACGCTGACGCCGCAGCAAAGCCGGGTGCTGACGATGCTGGCCGAAGGCCTGCTCAACAAGCAGATCGCCTATGAACTCGGCGTCTCCGAGGCGACGATCAAGGCGCATGTCTCGGCCATTCTCCTCAAGCTCAATGTCGACAGCCGCACCCAGGCGGTGATCCAGCTCGGCAAGATCAACATGGCGATGGTCGCCTGACGGGATAGAGGATTTTATTCCTCTTGTCTCTTTACTCCTGTTCGGCTTGCGGTTAATCTTTCAGCCGATTAAGGAGCGCCGTTGCGCGCACGGGATCAGGCGACATGCTGTCACACGAGCAGATCTGGGGAGCGCTCGACAGGCTTGCCGAACGGCACGACCTGACACCCTCGGGGCTTGCCCGCCGCGCCGGCCTCGACCCGACCTCGTTCAACAAATCCAAACGTCTTTCCGCCGATGGGCGCCTGCGCTGGCCATCGACGGAATCGATCGCCAAGGTGTTGGAGGCAACCCGATCCAGCATGGAGGAGTTTTTATCCTTCATGCGGCCGCAGGGCAGTTTCTCGACGCTGCCTGACGGTGCGTTTCCGCCGCAGGGGAGCTCCATTCCACTGCTCGGCTTCGCACAGGCGGGCGCTGGCGGCTTTTTCGATGATGGCGGCTTTCCGGCCGGACAGGGCTGGGATGTGGTGGAATTTCCGGCCGCACCGTCACAAAAGGCCGGTGTCTATGCGCTCGAGGTTCAGGGCGAAAGCATGATGCCGCTCTATCGCGATGGCGACGTTCTGATCGTCGAGCCGGGCGCGCAGGTGCGCCGCAACGACCGCGTCGTCGTGAAGACACGCGAGGGCGAGGTGATGGCCAAGGTGCTGATGCGTCAGAGCCCGCGCTCGATCGAACTCATGTCGCTCAATCCCGAACATCCCAACCGGACGATCGAACTCACCGACGTGGATTGGATCGCCCGGATCATCTGGGCCAGCCAGTAGGAAAATCTTCCATGAAGCCTGCGGCACTTGTGACAGCGACTGCGGGAATAGCGATCGTCATCGGCCTGATCGCCGCCGGCGAGCATCGGTTGAGCGGTGCTTCGGACGCGAGCGAGATCGCGGCATCTGCGCAAGGGGTGGCCGAGCAGCAAACGCCCTCGCCCGCGCAGCCGACGACGAACCCGGATGCCAGCATGATGGCCCGGCCGGTAGATGACGCCAGCCAATTCTACCCGGCCTCGGTCGACGGCAAACCATTGGAGCGCGAACAGGCGCCGGAGCCCGAGAAAAAGCCTGTCTTGGTGGCCGAGAAGGGTATCGACCTGCCGCGCCCGGTGGCCGAAAGCGCCGGCGTGCTCGGCTTCGGCGAAAGGCGGCTGCAATTGGCGGGGCTGACGCCGACGCCGGTCGACAAGAGCTGCGCCGGTGCCGGGGGCACGGTGTGGCCATGCGGGATGCTGGCGAAGACCAATTTCCGGCTTTTCCTGCGGCTTCGCACAGTCAACTGCGATCTCAGCGATGCCAACTGGAGCGGCACCGCGACGGCCAACTGCAAGATCGGCGCGCAGGATCTTTCCGAATGGCTGATCGAGAACGGCTGGGCAGAGGCCGAAGCGGGCTCGGCCTTCGCGGATGCCGGAGCCAAGGCCAAGCAAGATGGAAACGGCATCTACGGGCAGGATCCCCGCCAGGCCGGCGCAATCGAAACACCCGACCTGACGCAGCCTCAAGATATGAGCGATCCCTTGTAATGGGCGTGGCCAGTTCCTAAACTCTGCAGACATCGCAGAGGAACCATGCAGACATGAACAAGCCGCTTTCCGCCCACGACGCGTTGATCTACGTGATGGTCATGGCATCCGCCGTCGACAGCACGATGAATGATCGGGAGCTGGAACGTATCGGACAGTTGATCGGGTTCCTGCCGGTGTTTCGCGGCTTCGACGACGACAAGCTGATCTCGGTTGCCCGCGACTGCGCGGCACTTCTGTCCGGTCCCGAAGGGCTCGATGTCGTTCTCGAGACGGTCAAGGACACGCTATCGCCGAAGCTTTACGACACGGCCTATGCGCTGGCCGTCGAGGTCGCGTCGGCCGATCTTTCGGTGAAAGCGGAAGAGCTGCGACTGCTCAGCCTGCTGCGCGACCGGCTGGGTCTCGACAAGCTGACCTGCGCCGCGATCGAGCGCAGCGCTATTGCCCGTTTCCGCAAGGGTTAACCCGTCTAGTATAGTCCGTAGGGGAAGTAGCGCAGGTAGATTTCCTGCAGGCGGCCGCTGCGCGAGAGGGCGGCCAGCGCGTGGTCGAAGGCCGAGCGCAGGACTTCGTCCTTTTGCCGCAGCATGATCGTCATGCCCTCGCCCAGAAACTCTTCCGACATATAGGGACCGTCGAACAGGGCGCAGCATTTCTCCGATGCCTGCGACGACACCCAGAAGGAGAGTTGCAGCGAATCGGCGAAGACAGCGTCGACCTTGCCGTCCTTCAACGCTGCCAGCAGCGCTTCCTTGCTGTCGAACGGCACCGCCTTGACCTTGGGGAAATAGGCGGCGAGCATCGCGGCGTGCGCGGTTTCCTTGACGACGCCGACAGAGCGATCGGCAAGGCTTGCGGCATTCTCGCCCTTGATCGGCGCCTTCAGATTGCGGGCGAAACGGGCGGGCAGCATCAGATATGGGCGCGAGAAGGAGAACTGCCGGCGCAGTTCGCTGCCGA
Organism: Hyphomicrobiales bacterium; assembly: GCA_900465665.1. Lineage (GTDB taxonomy): Bacteria > Pseudomonadota > Alphaproteobacteria > Rhizobiales > Rhizobiaceae > Rhizobium. Next base: position 25,192 of record UBJO01000079.1, on the reverse strand, counting down.
CGGCCAGCCCCGCGATCACGGCATCGCCCTGCGAGGCGGCCAGGGCATCCTTGAGGTCGCCGAAGGGCAGGGCCTGGATCTGGCACTTGTCCGATATCTCCAGCTCGGCGCAGATTTCGCGGGCGAGATCGACATTGAAGCCCGAGAGCTTGCCGTTCTGATCCATGAAATTGAACGGCGGAAAATCGACCGAGGTCAGGAAACGCAGGCGCACGAGGCTCGTCAGATCGGGCTTGGCGAGGCGCTCGCGGCTGTCGAACAACAGCGGCAAGGAGGGCGCTGCCTGCTGCGCCGCAGCCGAAAGAGGTAGCCAAAATGCGGCCAGAAACAGCCATAGGCTGCAAAACCCCTTAGGATTGAGAGATGCCAGCTTAAATCGCACCATTATGATCTGCCCCGGGGACTGCACTGCCAATTCAACGACGGTGTATCAGAGTCATGCGTATCGGGGAATATGCGTCGGGCGGGATCAGCACCCGTAACACGACGCTTCAAGAGCGACCGAAACCTCCGCTCTCGCCGGCCGTGCCGGCGGGTGTTGTCAGTGATGCGCAACAGATCGAGATCGAAGCGCTGCTGAGGCTCGGCATCGGCAAGCCGACGATCGCGCGTGCAGCGACCATGGCCCGCCATAACGGCACGTCGATCGAGCGCGAACTGCTGGCCAACCGGTGGGTGGACGCCGAGAGCTATTATGCGGGTCTTGCCCGCACGCTTCGCCTGCCATTCCTCTTGCAACTCGATCCGGCCCTGATCCATGACGACCAAGCGCTCGACACGCAGCTGGCGGACACGCGATCCGTGCGGCTGAACTATGCAGACAAGGCGATGATCGCCATCATTCCCGAGGCCGGTCGCCTGCTGGCGCTGGCGCGGACGATCGAGGCGCGGCCGGGGCTTGCAGAGCGGATCATCGTCACCACGCCCACCGCGATGCGCGACGCCATCTGGCGTGTCGGCGCCAAGCGGCGGGTGAAGGAATGCATCGGGACGCTGTTCGAGGACAAGGGGCGGTTCAGCGCTCGCATCGTGCTGTCCGGCAAGCAGGGGTTCATTGCCGGCGCGGCACTCTGCGCGCTTATCTTCGCGGCGTTTTCCGAGCTGCCATTGATCGCGATCGTTCATCTCGCGCTGTCGCTGATCTACATGGCGGCGATCCTGCTCAGGGCCTGCGCGCTCCACCACCGTCGCGGCCCGCAGCCAACACCGCAGCCGACGGAGCGGCTGCCGGTCTATTCCGTGTTCGTCGCGCTCTACAAGGAGGCGGAGGTCGCCGGCCAGCTGGTGGCGGCGCTGAAGCAGCTCAACTGGCCGATCGCCAAGCTCGATATCAAGCTGATATGCGAGGCCGACGACCATGCGACGATCGCAGCGCTCGAAAAACAGGACCTCGGCCCACAGTTCGAAATCGTCGCGGTGCCGGTCTCCCATCCGCGAACGAAACCGAAGGCGCTGAACTATGCGCTGAGCGCCGCGCGCGGCGAGTTCCTCGTGATCTACGACGCCGAGGACAGGCCGCATCCGGACCAGCTGCGCGCGGCCTATGCGAGCTTTGTCGCCGGCCGCGATGACGTCGCCTGCCTGCAGGCGCCGCTGATCATCTCCAATGTCGGCAGCTCATGGATCAGCGCGGCTTTCGCGCTCGAATATGCGGCGCTGTTTCGGCTGCTGCTTCCGATGCTGGCAAAGCACCGGTTGCCGATGCCGCTCGGCGGCACGTCCAACCACCTGCGCGTCGCCGATCTCAAGGCGTGCGGCGGTTGGGACCCCTATAACGTAACGGAAGATGCCGATCTCGGCCTGCGGCTCTACAGGCTCGGCTACCGATGCGGCGTGATCGACTGCCCGACCTACGAGGATGCGCCGACCAAGCGCGACGTCTGGCTGAACCAGCGCACACGGTGGTTCAAGGGCTGGCTGCAGACATGGCTGGTGATGATGCGTGCGCCCGGCACGCTCGTGCGCGAGATGGGGATCTGGCCGTTCCTCGTTTTCCAGGTGCTTGTTGGCGGCATGCTCGTCGCCTCGCTGACGCATCCGTGGATGGTCATGCTGATCCTCACTACCGCGAGCTACATGATGCTCGGCTTCCCTGAAACCGCTACCCTTGATGCGTTGCTGTTTCTGATCGACGTCGCCAACATGCTGGGAAGCTATGTCATCCTGCTGGTGCTTGGCCGGCGCGCCATGCTGCGCGACGAGAAGCGCAAGGTCGGCTGGCGCTGGGTTGCCCTGCCCGTCTACTGGATGATGATATCGGGTGCCGCGTGGCGCGCGGTCTTCCAGCTGCATTTCAAGCCGTTCTTCTGGGACAAGACCCCGCACCTGCCGACTTCGCAACCGGTGCGCGCAGCCTCCATGCCTTTACAGTGAGCCAGTCCACTTAAATTCTGTGGACCCCTGGATGTGTTAGTTTCGTCTTAAGCAATATGGATTCTAGTCGCGTTAGACGACACCGGTTCCTGACCGAATGCATGATGCGCCTGTCGAGCCTTAGCGGGCATCTCCCCACGGCGCCACAAGCGCCAGCTCTGCCTTCGAAACCGCCTGTTCTTGAAAACGATCGTATCCGGCCATCCCCCTGGCCGCAGCCCATGGGCCCATTCATGCTGAAAAACTTCAAAATCCGCACCAAGATCATCTCGGTCGTTGCGCTTCTCGGCGTCATCGCGATCGGCGGTCTTGTCTATGTCGTCGAGGAATTCCGTGGCGCCGATGCCGCCTACAGCGCCTTCATCGACCACGAAGCGCTTGCGGCGATGCAGGCCTCGCGCGCCAGTGCCTCTGCCACCGCAGCCGTTCTGCAGGCAACCGTCGTCTCCGACCTTACCCCCGGCACGCCCGACTTCGACGCCGCGATCGCCGCTCCCAGCAAGATGCCGCAAGCGCGCGAGCGCCTGCAGCAGGCAGCCGACCTCGTGGCGAACCGCAAGCCCGCGATCGACGAGATCATCGCCGGCATCGACGAGATGGATGCACTCGCGAAAAAGGTGATCGAACAGGCCAAAGCCGGCGATCGCACCGGCGCACGCGCCACGGCAGCCGAGCTCAACGCCAAGCTCTCGATCGTCACGCCGAAGATGATCGCCAACAATGACGCGCTGATGGTGCAGCTCAACGATGGCGGCGACGCGCTTTCTGCCACGGTCAACAACCGTATCCTTTACTGTTTCGCGCTGATCGGGTTCGCCGTGCTTACCGCGATCGGCCTCAGCATCTGGATCGCGCAGGCCGGCATCGCAGCGCCGATGGCCAGGCTTCGCCAGCGCATGACGCGGCTTGCCGAGGGCGAGACGGCAAGCGCCGTCGACGGCATGGACCGGCTCGACGAAGTGGGGGAGATGGCGGCTGCCGTCTCGATCTTCCGCGACAACGCCATCGAGCGCGTGCGCCTCGAGCGCGAGGCGGAGCGCAACCGCAATCTCACCGACAGCGAGCGGCGCGAAATCGAAGCGCAGCGCGCCACCGAGGCGGCCGATCTCTCGCGCACCGTCAGCGCGCTCGGCGACGGCCTGCGCAAGCTTGCCGCCGGAGACCTGATCTCGCAGATCAACACGCCGTTCGAAGGCAGCCTGGACAGCCTGCGCCAGGACTTCAACAACTCGATCTTCAAGCTCAACGAAACGATGCAGACCGTGGGCGACAATGCCCGCGCGATCACGGCCGGCGCCGGCGAGATCCGCTCCTCGGCCGACCAGCTCTCGCGTCGCACCGAGCAGCAGGCAGCCTCCGTCGAAGAGACGGCGGCCGCGCTGGAAGAGATAACCACCACCGTGAAGGACGCCGCGCGGCGGGCGGAAGAAGCGCGCACGCTGGTGTCGAAAACCCGACACAGCGCCGAGCGGTCCGGCGAAGTGGTGCGCAAGGCGGTCAATGCCATGCAGCAGATCGAACAGTCCTCCGCATCGATCGGCAACATCATCGGCGTGATCGACGACATTGCCTTCCAGACCAACCTGCTGGCGCTGAACGCCGGTGTGGAAGCGGCACGCGCCGGGGAAGCTGGCAAGGGTTTTGCTGTCGTCGCCCAGGAAGTGCGCGAACTCGCGCAGCGCTCCGCCAATGCCGCACGCGAAATCCAGTCTCTGATCCTGACCTCGGGCAACCAGGTGAAATCGGGCGTGTCGCTTGTCGGCGAGACCGGCAAGGCCCTCGAAGAGATCGTCCACGAGGTGCAGGAGATCAACCAGCACGTCAACGCGATCGCCGAAGCCGCGCGAGAACAATCGATCGGGCTGCAGGAGATCAACACGGCGGTCAACACGATGGATCAGGGCACGCAGCAGAACGCCGCGATGGTGGAAGAAAGCACCGCCGCCAGCCACAAGCTGGCGACCGAGGCAGCCGCACTCAACACCCTGCTCGACCAGTTCAAGCTGACCGGCACCGGCGGCGGCACCGTGGCGTTCACGCCGAGGGTGGTTCCAGACGCCAATGAGCCCCTGGCGCCGCGCCCGGCCAAGCCTGTCTTGACCCGCAAGGCGCCAGTGCGGATCGCCACCTCGGGTGTCACGCGACCGACTTCCTCGCCGGCGCTCGCCCTCGGCCAGAAGCTCGCCAACGCCTTCGGCGGCACGTCTTCCGCCGACAAGAAGGATGACGACTGGACGGAGTTCTGAGCCTCGACAACGCTCTCGCAAACATGAAATGGGCGGCTCAAGGCCGCCCATTTTCATTTCGGCAGATGCCGACTTTATCCGCCATGTGATCGATCTTTTAGACGAGACCGAGCGAAATCTCTTCAACCTTGCGACCACGACCATAATCGCGCTCGTAGGAGGAGCGACGGTCGCTGCGCTTGTATGCGGCAACGTCGAGTTCCGGCATATGGTACCCATCCGCGTAGGTGCCGGTGTCATCGGCGTCGACGACATCACGCTTTGCGGTGAAAATCTTCAAGAGCATTTCGCTATTCCTCCTCGTGTGCGCCAGTAACGGCCAGAGCGCCGTCCAAGTTCCATGTACCGGAGAATAGTTAAAAATTAACCACGTTCATTAGGGATTCGTCAAGTACGCGGAAAGCGTTAGGGTGTGGGGGTGTTCAGCGGTGATGCGGGTCTTGACGCACGGGTGCCGGACGCGAACAAGCGCCGAAGATCACGTATTTTTTGACGGGAATGGAGCGCGTGAAAGGGAATCGAACCCTCGTATTCAGCTTAGGAAGCTTGAACACCCTGAGCAAACTCAAAGCGGCGTTTTACTGATGCCAGTCCGTGCCAAGCGCTGCCAGGCAGGGCTTTGAAACGTCATCTCCGACGTTTAACGACATCTAGGCCGATGCTCCAATTGCTGCCCGCCTCTTCAGCCCCTATTACCGTCTGAAGGCACGAACTAAAACTGGAGCCACGCATGCCTCAGCCTCTCAGCAATAGCATCACCAAAGAGTCCCCTTACAACCTGGCATTTAATGCAGATGAGCTTCGGACACGGCCACTCTTAGCGGCGAAGGTGTCTGAATTCATCGCAAGAGCGTCAGCGCTCGACCATGGGATGGCGATGGTCTTAGTGAGCCTGCTTCACGCCAGCCCAGAACCAGCTTTCGCTATGTTTAGCGAGGTACTAGATGCTGGAAACAGGCGAGCGATGATTTTAGCTGCAGCCAGGTCGACACTTGATGCCGAACACTTTGAGATGCTGGAAGTCGTATCGAACGCCGTTCGGATGCAGATCGACGTTAGGAACAAGTTCGCCCACTGGCTGTGGGGCGGATGCGAACAGCTCCCAGATGCCTTGTTGCTTGTTGACCCCAGGTACTTACTAGGGCACGCCCGGCATTTTCAGAAAGTTTGGACCGATGACCCGCTTGTCGAGCAAGACGTTGAGCGAGCTCATGAGGAGCGCATGGCTGCCATCAGATTCGATTTTGACAAAATCTATGTTTACCGTGCGACCGACCTCGATCAATCACTTCGCGATATGACTGAGACACAGGGTATGCTGGATGACTTCGGCTATATGTTCAATCCGCAAGCCCGCTCTTTGGATGAGCGCATGTCTGACGCGTTCCCTAATTCACCGCGCGAAAGCTTTCTGAAACTGGCGAAAGACCGCTTGATCAATAGGGTAATGTTTATTGACGGGCTCACCCGTCTGCGAACGAAGAGAGGAAGAAATTCGGCTTCGGCAGGGTAAGGTTCGCCTCCATGCCGGAGTACGGTAAGCGGACCAACAGAACGCCTAGGGCGTCGTGACACCGGGAAGCAATATTGGGAAAATCGCTACGCGACCAAATTCAGGACGCTTCGCGATGCGGCAGGAGTTCCAGATCACATCTGGTCTATGGATACCCGAGCAGGTGCCGTTTCCGAGACGGTGGAAGCAACGGGCTCTATCGAATTGGCCAGCGATCTTGCTAACCACACGACGACAAAGATGGCAAAAAAGTACAGCCGTGGCGACGGTCTAGAGACCAGCCGCAAGATTGCCGAAGCACGTATCGCCAAGCGCTAGTGACACGACAGTGAAACGCCGCTATACTTAAGTTATTGAATTTGCTGGAGCGGGTGAAGGGAATCGAACCCTCGTATTCAGCTTGGGAAGCTGCTGCTCTACCATTGAGCTACACCCGCGTTGGCTGCAGATTTCCAACAGATGGCGGTCGGTGTCAAGCGGGGTTGGCGACTTCCGGGTGAGGCCGCTCAGATCCGGAAGTGCTTGGAGAGCTTGAGGCCCTGTGCCTGGTAGTTGGAGCCGAGGCCGGTGCCGTAGAGGCTTTCGGGGTGTTCCTGCATGTGCTCGTAGACTAGGCGGCCGACGATCTGGCCGTCTTCGAGGATGAAGGGGACCTCGTGGCTGCGGACTTCGAGGACGGCGCGGCTGCCGCGGCCGCCGGCGGGGGCGTGGCCGAAGCCGGGGTCGAAGAAGCCGGCGTAGTGGACGCGGAATTCGCCGACGAGCGGATCGAAGGGCGTCATCTCGGCGGCGTAATGCGGGGGCACGTGAACCGCTTCGCGCGAGACGAGGATGTAGAACTCATCCGGATCGAGGATCAGTTCGTTGCGACCGCGGCTGTAGATCGGCTCCCAGAAATCGAAGATATCGTGCTGGGCCTTCTTGTCGACGTCGACGACGGCCGTGTGGTGCTTGCCGCGATAGCCGATCAGGCCGTCCTTGTCGCCGGCGAGATCGATCGACAGCGCGATGCCGCCGCCCGAGACGTTCGGCTTTGTGCTTGCGACCAGCGTTTCGGCATCGTGCAGCGCCAGAAGTTCCGGTTCGCCGAGCAGCGACTGGCCAATGCGGAAGCGGATCTGCGACAAGCGCGAGCCGCGACGCACGACGATCGGGAAGGTGCGCGGCGAGATTTCGAGATAGAGCGGGCCGGAGTAGCCGGCCGGGATCTTGTCGAACTCCTGCGCATAATCGGTGATGACGCGGGTGAAGATATCGAGGCGGCCGGTCGAGCTTTTCGGGTTGGCCGAGGCCGACATGTCGGCCGGCAGATCGAGGCGCTCCATGAGGGGCACGATGTAGACGCAGCCGGTTTCGAGCACCGCGCCTTCCGAGAGATCGACGACATGCAGGCTCAATCGGTCGAGCTTGTCGGAGACGAGGCTGTTCGGACCCGGCATGAAGCTGGCGCGGACACGGAATGCCTTGGCGCCGAGACGGAGATCAAGGCTCGCCGGCTGGATCTGGTCGCTGTCGAGCTCGCGCTCCGCGACGAGGCGTCCCGTCTCGAACAACGCGGCAATCGCGCGGTCTGCCAATATTCCTGTTTCGCGAGCCATCATGCCCCATCCATAATTTGCCGCAGACAAAACCAAAATCGAGGAATTGACGCAAGCGCGCAACAGCAGTATTGCAGCTTTATCCCGTGGTGATTTGGCCGGTCGGCTTGCAGCCACGTTAAACAAGTGGCTAAATAGACCGGGTTGAAACCGGTCTGCATTCGCGGCCGGTTTTTTTGTGTTTGAAAGTGGTGATGGCATGAGCAAGACCTGGCGCCCGGCAACCCAACTGGTCCACGGCGGAACGCTGCGCTCGCAGTATAGCGAGACATCCGAAGCGATCTATCTCACGCAAGGGTTTGTCTACGACAGCGCGGAAGCCGCCGAGGCGCGCTTCAAGGGCGAGACCGAGGGCTATATCTACGCCCGTTACGGCAGCCCGACCAACGACATGTTCGAAAAGCGCATGTGCGCGATGGAAGGTGCCGAAGAAGCCCGTGCCACCGCATCGGGCATGGCAGCCGTCGCCGCCGCCATCCTCTGCCAGGTGAAAGCCGGTGACCATATCGTGGCCGCCCGCGCGCTCTTCGGCTCCTGCCGCTGGGTGGTCGAGACGCTGGCGCCGAAATACGGCATCGAGTGCACGCTGGTCGACGGCCGCTATCTGGAGAACTGGGAAAAGGCGATCCGCCCGAACACCAAGGTGTTCTTCCTGGAAAGCCCGACCAACCCGACGCTCGAAGTGGTCGATATCGCCGGCGTTGCCAAGCTCGCCAACCAGGTCGGTGCCAAGGCCGTGGTCGATAACGTCTTCGCGACGCCGATCTTCCAGAAGCCGCTGGAACTCGGCGCCCATATCGTCGTCTATTCCGCGACCAAGCATATCGACGGCCAGGGCCGCAGCCTCGGCGGCGTGATCCTCTCGGATACGGAGTGGGTCAACGAGCATCTGCAGGACTATTATCGCCACACGGGTCCGGCCATGTCGCCGTTCACGGCGTGGACGCTGCTCAAGGGTCTCGAGACGCTGCCGCTGCGTGTCAAGCAGCAGACCGAGAACGCCGGCAAGATCGCCGACTTCCTGGCCGAGCAGAAGCAGGTGGCCAAGGTGATCTATCCCGGCCGCAAGGATCATCCGCAGGCCGATATCGTCGCCAAGCAGATGAAGGGCGGCTCGACGCTGGTGGCGATCGAGCTCAAGGGCGGCAAGGAAGCGGCGTTCGCGCTGCAGAACGCGCTTGAGATCGTCAAGATCTCCAACAATCTCGGCGACGCGAAGAGCCTGATCACGCATCCGGCGACGACCACGCACAAGAACCTGACGGACGAGGCCCGCGCCGAGCTCGGCATTTCTCCGGGCACCGTGCGCCTGTCCGCTGGTATCGAGGATACGGACGACCTGATCGAGGATTTCGCGCAGGCGCTCTCCAAGATCAAGGCCTGATCAAGAATAGCCGGCCGGGTCCATGTGATCCGGTCGGCATTTAAACGCGCATTTTTGCAATTTACTCGCGCTGAGCGGGAGTGGCATTAGTCTTAACGCGCGAATTTTTCGCGCTTACAGCCAATTGATTGCGGATTCCAGCCTGGTTTATTGACCTGCCGCACCTCTTATAAGATACCAGTAAGGTATTCTTATTATGGTGTAGGCATGTACCGCGCCCTGACACGAGATATTGAAGTGGTGGTCGAGCCCTTTTACCTGGAGGAGCAATCCGACCCGGACGACGACCGCTATGTGTGGGGCTACCGCATCGTCATCAGCAATAATTCCGACCTCACTGTACGCCTCGTCAACCGCTATTGGAACATCACCGACCAGAACGGCGTCGTCGATGAAGTGAGCGGCGCAGGCGTCGTCGGCGAGCAGCCGACGCTTAGCCCTGGTGATACCTACGAATATTCGTCGGGCTGCCCGCTCGATACGCCATCGGGCCTGATGTTCGGCCACTACCAGATGGAAACTGATAAAGGCGAGGTCTTCCAGGTGGAAATCCCCGCCTTCTCTCTTGATTCACCCGGCCTGCTCAGAGTGCTGAACTAACCTTTGTCTTCTCGCATGTCGGTGCCGCAAAACCGCTGCACACTTTTGCGCGACATGCTTCGGGTTACTCAGCCGCCTGCGCGAGCTCTTCGGCCTCGAAACGATAGGTCGTCGAGCAGAATTCGCAGGTGACCGCGATCTTGCCCTCTTCCTGGCTCGCTTCGATCTCCTCGGCGGAGAAGCCCTTGAGCACGCCCTTGATCTTCTCGCGCGAGCAGGAGCAGCGGTCGAACACTTCGCGCGGCTCGTAAACGCGCACGCCGCGCTCGTGGAACAGCCGGAACAGCAGGCGCTCGACGCCGACCTGCGGATCCGTCAGCTCGTCGGCGTCGATGGTCTCCACCAGCGAACGCGCTTCGGCCCAGGCATCGTCTTCCGCATGCTGGACGGTACCTTCGTCGCCATCGCCGCCGTGCAGGTCGGCCTGACGCATGCGCTCGGGCGCTTCCGGCAGGAACTGGGCAACGAGCCCCCCTGCCCGCCAGCGATGACGCGGCTTGCCTTGCTCGTCGCGGTCGAACAGTTCGGCGGCGGCCAGACGCACGCGCGTCGGGATCTGCTCCGACTGGCGGAAGTAGGTGCCGGCAATGTCTTCCAGCGTGGCGCCGTCGAGCGCGACGATGCCCTGGTAAGGCTGGCTGAACTTGCCCTGGTCGATGGTAAAGGCCAGCATGCCCTTGCCGAGCAGTTGCTCGGGCTCGGCGCGGCCAGCGGCAACAGCCTCGTCCAGAAGCGTCTGGTCGAAGCGGGCGTAGGCGCGCACGTTCTCGGGCGTCGAGAAGTCGGCGACAAGCAGATCGACCGGGCCGTCGCTCTTGGTCTGGACAGTGAACTTGCCTTCGAACTTCAGCGACGTACCAAGCAGCACCGTCAGCGCGATGACTTCGGCCAGCAGGCGGGCGACGGGCGCGGGATAGTTGTGGCGATCGAGGATCGCATCCAGCATCGGGCCGAGCTGGACGGCGCGACCGCGCACATCCAGGCCTTCCACCTGAAACGGAACGACATGATCATCGCCGGCGAAATCGAATTCGCCGAGGGTGGCTGCAGCTTCTGCCATGGTCTTCTCCTAGTCTGAGGGCAGCGGACGAGCCCGTCCATCCGCCAGCGCGGCCACGGGCCTGTCCGGCCCGATGTGGCCTCCAGTATGGTTCAGATCGCGCCCAGGCACCAAGCAAGAATCGACTTCTGCGCATGAAGACGGTTTTCCGCTTCATCGAAGACCACGGATTGCGGGCCGTCGATCACTTCGTCGGTAACTTCCTCACCGCGATGGGCCGGCAGGCAATGCATGAACAATGCATCCTTGTCGGCCTGTGCCATCAAAGCCGAATTGACCTGATAAGGCTGGAAGACGTTGTGACCCCGGGCCCGATGTTCCTGATTCATGGAGACCCAGGTATCGGTCACCACGCAATCGGCGCCGGCGACCGCACGGTCTGCATCATGGCTCAGCATGATCTCGGCGCCCTCATTGCGGGCCCAGTTCAGATAGTGATCCTTCGGCTCGGAACCAAGGGGTACCGCCATGTTCATGCGATAGCCGAAACGGGCGGCCCCTTCGACCAGCGAATGCAGCACGTTGTTGCCATCGCCCATCCAGGCAATCGTCTTGCCCTTGATGGGACCGCGATGCTCTTCGAAGGTCATGATGTCGGCCATGATCTGGCAGGGATGGGTGTCATCCGTCAGCGCGTTGATCACAGGAACGGTCGCGTGTTCGGCGAGCTCCAGCATGCGCGCATGGTCGGTGGTGCGGATCATGATCGCATCGACATAGCGCGACAGGACCTTGGCGGTGTCGCCAATCGTTTCAGCGCGGCCGAGCTGCATTTCGGTGCCGGAGAGGAACAGCGTCTCGCCGCCGAGCTGGCGCATGCCGACGTCGAAGGAGACGCGGGTGCGGGTCGAGGGCTTTTCGAAGATCATCGCCAGCATCTTGCCTGCCAGCGGCTTGTCGCCCTGGCCGGCCTTGAAGGCCTGCTTGCGGGTCTTGGCGTCGTCCATGATGACCCGGAGGTCGGAGGAGGTTACCGCGGAAAGATCGAGAAAGTGTTTTGGGGAAGCCATCTGTCTTTAACCTGTTGCGCCCGCCATCCGGCCGGGCATCCATCCATTCAAGCCGTCTTCTTTGCCTTGGCGCGCACGCTCTCGGCGGCACGCTCGAGGCGCGCGAGGCCTTCGCGGGCTTCGTCAGCGGTGACGACGAGCGGGGGCAACAAACGGATGACATTGTCGCCGGCCGGAATGGCCAGCAGGTTGGCAGCGCGGATGGCCTGCAAGAGCTCAGTTGACGGAACAGCCGCCTTGACGCCAAGCATCAGGCCTTCGCCGCGGATATCCTCGATCACATCGGGGAAGCGATCCTTCAGCGATGCGAGGCCCTGGCGGAAGACGAGTGCGACGTCGTTGACGTGCTGCAGGAAGCCTTCCTCGAGGATGACATCGAGCACGGCATTGCCGACGGCCATGGCGAGCGGGTTACCGCCATAGGTCGAGCCATGGGTGCCGGCCTTCATGCCGGAGGCTGCTTCGGCGGTTGCCAGGCAAGCACCGAGCGGGAAACCACCGCCGATACCCTTGGCGACAGCCATGATGTCGGGCGTGACGCCGGACCATTCATGCGCGAAGAGCTTGCCCGTACGGCCGACGCCGGACTGAACCTCGTCGAGGATCAGAAGCAGGCCGTTTTCGTCGCAAAGCTGGCGCAGCGCCTTCATGAATTCCGTGGTCGCCGGGCGGATACCGCCTTCGCCCTGTACCGGCTCAAGCAAGATACCGGCCGTGGCATCGGTGATGGCGGCGCGGACGGCTTCGATATCGCCGAAGGGAACCTGGTCGAAACCGGGTGTCTTGGGGCCGAAGCCTTCGAGGTACTTCTCCTGGCCGCCGGCGGCGATCGTCGCCAGCGTGCGGCCGTGGAATGCGCCTTCGAAGGTGATGATGTGGAAGCGCTCGGGATGGCCCTTCGAATACTGGTAGCGGCGCGCGGTCTTGATCGCGCATTCCAGCGCCTCGGCGCCGGAATTGGTGAAGAACACCTTATCCGCGAAGGTTGCATCGGTCAGACGCTTGGCGAAGCGCTCCTGGCCGGGGATTTCGTAAATGTTGGAAAGGTGCCAGACCTTCTGGGCCTGCTCCTTAAGCGCGCCGACGACGTGCGGATGGCTATGGCCGACGGAGGTCACGGCAACGCCCGCGCCAAAATCGAGATATCGCTCGCCAGTTTCGGTGATCAGCCACACGCCCTCTCCTCGCTCGAACCGCAGCGGGGCACGAGAGTAGGTATCATAAAGCGGCGCGGCTTCAGCCATGGCGCGATCTCCTGTCATTCGCTCAACAAAGGCCCGGAATCCGGCTAAAAAGCGGGTGCCCGGAAATGAAAAATGCCGCCTTTCGGCGGCGAGGGGCACTATTGTCTTTTCGCAGTGCGATGTCAACAAAACTGAGCTTTTGTCGCATGCGTCAAGCAAGCATCGGGGCGCGGGCGAGCTATCAACAGCTAATGTTGCAGAAATGACTCTACCACCCAGCAAGTTGGGGAAAACCGAGAAATCGATTCGCCGCGATTCAACCGACTCTTGTCACGGAGTCGCCCTCACTCTAGGTTAAAACTCAATTACTAGACTGCATGCGGCGGAACTAGTCACCAAAATCGAGCAAGCGTTTCTTGGTCCGGACACGTCCGTGCCATGGGTGAAGGATTCTGCCTACACCAACGCAATAAGGCGGAGACAGGGCATGAACTGGACAGACGAGCGCGTTGAAAGACTGAAGAAGCTTTGGGCCGAAGGCCTGAGCGCCAGCCAGATTGCGGCACAACTTGGCGGTGTAAGCCGCAACGCCGTCATCGGCAAGGTCCACCGTCTGAACCTGCCTGGCCGCGCCAAGGCCGGCGGCACGACGACGGCGACACGGGCGCCGAAGCGTCCGGCGGTTTCGACCCCGCGCCCCGCCAACAGCTTCAATTCCGCACGCATCTCGCCAAGCCGCGCCGTTGCCCGCCCGCAGGGCGCAGTGGCTCTCAAGGAAGAGATGGACATCGATGCGATCGAGGAAGTCCGTTACCGTCCGGCTTCCAACGTCGTCGTTCCGATCTCGCGCCGCCTCGGCCTCACGGAACTGACCGAGCGTACGTGCAAGTGGCCGGTCGGCGATCCGCTGACGGACGACTTCCACTTCTGCGGCTGCGAGTCCCCCGACAACTCGCCTTACTGCACCTATCACCAGCGCATGGCCTACCAGCCGGTCAACGAGCGCCGCAAGGCCGCCAACCGGGTCGCATGACCCGGAAAGCCGGATAAGGAACGAAAGAAAACGGGCCCTCGCGGGCCCGTTTTTCGTTGGATCGGACGGAATGGAAGCGCCTTACGCTTCCATCGAATAGCCGGCGCCGCGAACGGTGCGGATGACATCCTGCATGTTGGAGAAGTTGAGCGCCTTGCGCAGGCGGCCGACGTGAACGTCGACGGTGCGTTCGTCGACATAGATGTCATGGCCCCAGACGCCATCGAGCAGCTGCGAGCGGGAGAAGACGCGGCCCGGCGACGACATCAGGAATTCCAGGAGGCGGAATTCGGTCGGTCCGAGGCGGACTTCGCGGCTCTTGCGGTGAACGCGGTGGGTTTCGCGATCGAGCTCGATATCGCCGCACTTCAGCAGCGAGGAGAGCACTTCCGGCTTGGCGCGGCGCAGCATCGCCTTGACGCGGGCGACGAGCTCTGGCGTGGAGAACGGCTTGACGACATAGTCGTCGGCGCCGGTCGACAGGCCGCGAACGCGTTCGCTTTCCTCGCCACGGGCGGTCAGCATGATGATCGGCAGGCGCTCCGTCTCCGGGCGCATGCGCAGGCGACGGCACAGCTCGATGCCGGATACGCCGGGCAGCATCCAATCGAGGATCAAAAGATCAGGCGTGCGTTCCTGCAGCCGGATTTCGGCCTCGTCACCGCGAAGGATGGTATCGACTTCGAAGCCTTCGGCCTCAAGGTTATAGCGAAGAAGCACGCTCAGTGCTTCTTCGTCTTCAACGACTGCTACTCTTGGGATCATTCGTCTCGGTCTCCTGGGGGCGTGGGTCCGGAACGCTTATTCCGTGACCGCGCCGACGGTGTTGGCGGTGTCGTCCTTCGGACGCTCGCCTTCCGGCTGGGCGCCGGTAGCCATGTAGTAGATGGTCTCTGCGATGTTGGTGGCGTGGTCGCCGATGCGCTCGATGTTCTTGGCGCAGAAGAGAAGATGCGTGCAGCTGGTGATGTTGCGCGGATCTTCCATCATGTAGGTCAGCATCTCGCGGAACAGCGAGGTGTACATCGCGTCGATTTCCTCGTCGCGCTCGCGGATCGACTTGGCACGATCTGCAACGCGGCTGGTGTAGACGTCGAGAACTTCCTTGAGCTGGACGAGCGCCAGTTCGGAGAGATGCTCGAGGCCACGGGCGAGCTTGCGTGGAACGCCGGTGCTCTGAACCGCGATGACGCGCTTGGCGGTGTTCTTGCCGAGATCGCCGACGCGCTCGAGATCGGCCGCAATGCGGATCGAACCCATGATTTCGCGAAGGTCGGCGGCCATCGGCTGACGGCGGGCGATGGTGATGATCGCCTTTTCGCCAATCTCGCGCTCGGCGTGATCGAGGATCACGTCGTCGGAGATGACCTTCTGGGCGAGCGAAGTATCGCCGTTGACGAGCGCGCGAACAGCGTCGCCGACCATCTGTTCCGCGAGGCCGCCCATTTCGGAGATGCGGCGCGTCAGGAACTTGAGATCATCGTCATAGGCGGAATAGATATGTGTCGATGCCATGGGGCTTATCCTTGAATGTCCTGAGGTTTACCGGTTTCGGAGATCAGCCGAAGCGGCCCATGATGTAATCCTGGGTGCGCGGATCATCCGGGTTGGTGAACATCTTGTCGGTATCGTTCTCCTCGACGAGGTTGCCGAGGTGGAACATGGCGGTGCGCTGCGAAACGCGGGCTGCCTGCTGCATCGAGTGCGTGACGATGACGATCGTGTAGGCTTCGCGCAGCTCGTGGATGAGCTCCTCGACCTTTGCGGTCGCGATCGGGTCAAGCGCCGAGCAGGGCTCGTCCATCAGGATGACTTCTGGGCTAACGGCAATCGCGCGGGCGATGCACAGACGCTGCTGCTGACCGCCCGACAGGCCGGTGCCGCCTTCATGCACGCGGTCCTTGACCTCGTTCCACAGGCCGGCGCGCTGCAGGCTCTGCTCGACGATGACGTCCATGTCGGCCTTCGCCTTGGCGAGACCGTGGATGCGCGGGCCGTAGGCGACGTTTTCGTAGATCGACTTCGGGAACGGGTTCGGCTTCTGGAACACCATGCCGACGCGGGCGCGAAGTTCGACGACGTCGATATCCGGATCGTAGATATCATCGCCATCGAGCGTGATCTTGCCGGTGACGCGGCAGTTGTCGATCGTGTCGTTCATGCGGTTCAGGCTGCGCAGGAAGGTGGACTTGCCGCAGCCCGACGGACCGATGAGAGCCGTCACGGTGTTTTCGCGGATGTTCAGCTTCACGTCGAAAAGCGCACGCTTCTCGCCGTAGTAAACCGAGACGTCCTGGCCGATCATTTTATACGGAATGGTATTCATCTTCTGGTCTAGCGCCTTCTCAACTGCTGCTTCCGTCAACATGTTCATGATGTTTACTCCGTTTACCAGCGGCGCTCAAAGCGACGACGCAAGAGGATGGCTCCGAGGTTCATGACGATCAGGAACAGGAGCAGGACGATGATGGCGCCGGACGTGCGCTCGACAAAAGCGCGTTCGGCTTCGTTTGCCCACATGTAAACCTGCACCGGCAGAGCCGTGGAGGGATCCATCGGGGTGGCAGGCGCATTGGCAACGAAGGCGACCATGCCGATCAGGAGCAGCGGCGCGGTTTCACCGAGCGCGTGCGCCAGACCGATGATGGTGCCGGTCAGGATGCCAGGCATTGCCAGCGGCAGGACGTGGTGGAACACCATCTGCATCTTCGAAGCGCCGAGGCCGAGAGCGGCCGCACGGATCGAAGGGGGCACGGCGCGCAGTGCTGCGCGGGTGGCGATGATGATGGTCGGCAGCGTCATCAGCGTCAGCACCAGACCGCCGACCAGCGACGCGGAGCGCGGCAGGCCTGCGAAGTTGATGAAGACGGCGAGACCGAGCAGACCGTAGACGATCGACGGAACGGCCGCGAGGTTATTGATGTTGACCTCGATCAGGTCGGTCAGCTTGTTCTTCGGCGCGAACTCTTCGAGATAGATCGAAGCGGCGACGCCGATCGGCAGCGACAAGGCAAGAACGATCAACATCAGGTAGAGCGAGCCGATGAGGGCGACGCCGAGACCTGCGGCTTCCGGACGGCTGGAGTTGCCGTTGACGAAGAGGCCGGTGTTGAACTCCTTGTGGAGCGTGCCGCTGGCTGCCATCTGCTGCATCCAGCCGACCTGGCGGTCGTTGACCTTGCGGTTCTTCTCGTCAACCGTCAGGTCGATCTGGCCCTTGTTGGCCGAGTCGACATTGGCGTCTGCGAGAAGCGTGACGTTGACCGTCTTGCCGATGAGCGACGGATCGGCAACGACCATGTCGCGGAGCACGATCGGCGCGCCCTTGGAGATCATCGCGGTGGCGTCGCGCGTTTCCGGACGGCTCTGGGCGTTGATGCCGAGCGTCTTGACCATGGCGTCGCGGATCAGCACCGGATAGTTGGCGGCGATCAGCACCGACGGGTCGGTGGCGCGCTTGTTGTTGGGGTCGAGCACCTTTTCGGAGAACTCGATCGGCAGGGTGATCGAGGTCTGCGCGAAGGCCGTGTAGCCCTGACGGATGACCGTCGTGAGCAGGATGGCCAGGAAGATCAGACCGAAGGAGATGGCAGCGATGCCATAGGCCTGGAAGCGGCGTTCGGCGGCGTAGCGACGCTTGATGCCGATGTCGCGGCGGGCCGGCGCCTTGGAGACGACGACGCCCTGTCCGGAGGAAACAACGTCCGTCATTCGTACTGCTCCCGGTATTTGCGCACAATGAAGAGCGCGTAGATGTTAAGGCAAAGCGTGATGAAGAACAGCGTGATGCCAAGCGCGAAGGCAACCAGCGTCTGCGGCGAGGTGAACTCAAGGTCACCCGTCAGCTGGTTGACGATCTTGACCGTCACCGTCGTCATCGGCTCGAACGGATTGATCTGGATGCGGGCGGCGACACCGGCCGCAAGCACGACGATCATGGTCTCGCCGATGGCGCGCGAGGCGGTCATCAGGAGGGCGCCGACGATGCCCGGCAGCGCGGCGGGGAGAACGACCTTCTTGATCGTTTCCGAACGCGTGGCGCCGAGGCCGAGAGAACCGTCACGCAGAGCGCGCGGCACGGCGGTGATGATGTCGTCAGACAGCGAGGAGACGTATGGGATCAGCATAATGCCCATGACGATACCGGCGGTCAGAACGCTCTGTGCCTGGATGAAGTTGCTGTAATCGCCGGTCAGAAGGCCGTTCACCTGGGACGAGAGGTCGCGCAGGAAGGGGCCGACGGTGACGAGGGCGAAGAAGCCGTAGACGATGGTCGGGATACCGGCCAGGACTTCGAGCAGCGGCTTGGCGATACCCCGAACCTTGGGAGCCGCGTATTCCGCCATGTAGATGGCCGCGAAGAGGCCGACCGGAACCGCGACCAGCATGGCGACGAAGCCGATGTAGAGCGTGCCGAGCAGCAGCGGGATGAGGCCGAACTGGCCGAAGGACGAGCTGCCGGCGCCGGCAAAGCGCGGATCCCAGACGGTACCGAAGAAGAAGTCGGCGGCCGGAACTTCAGCGAAGAAGTGGGCGGCTTCCGTCAGCATCGACATGACGATGCCGACGGTGGTCAGGATGGCGATGGAGGATGCGAGCAGCAGACCCCAGAGCATGACGCGCTCGACGCGGTTGCGGGCCCGGAAACGGGGGGCGACTTCGCGCAGGGCATAGAAGCCACCGGCGACGCCGAGCGCGATAACGACCAGCGTCATGATCAGGCGGCTGATGCCGCTTTCGGTGTTCAGCTTCTGAGCGCCTTCGATCATGTAAGGCTGCGGTACGCCGGCGAGCGGAACGCCCTTGGCGGCGAGCTTGGCCTGGAGACCGGCGGGATCGCCGACGCCTGCGGCAACGTCTTCGCTCGCGAGCTGAGGCAGACCGCGGGCGATGGCGCTGACCATGCCGTAGTTCAGGTTCTGCTGAGCCGCAGACTGAGCCTTGACGTCTTCAGGAAAGCCGCCGCGAACGGAGGATTCGATGATGGAGGGGCTGATCGCAAGCCAGGCGCACAGAACGATGAGCGCAGGCAGGATAGCCCAGATTGCGGCATAGGCACCGTAGTAGCCAGGCCGGGAGTGCAGTGCCGAGGATTTACCTCCGGCAAGCGCCGTCGCGCGGCGACGTGCTGCCACAAAGGCAACCGCGCCAAGCACAACGAGGCACAAGAGTAAGACGGATGTACTCATTCGTTAAGGTCCCCCAGGCCCTCGGCCCCCAAGAGCGAAACGGCGCTTCGGCCATCTCGGCTTCCAATCATGGAGTAGTTCAGCTTTACCGCTCCCTTAGAGCGGACAAAGGCGATGCCGGCGCGACCCTTTGGATCGCGCCGGCAAAGTTTATTACATGGTCTTGCCGTCTTCGACTGCCTTGCGGGTCGCTTCGCGCTCAGCGTCCGGAGCAGCAACCAGGCCGTACTCGACGAGCGGGCTGTCAGGGCCAACCATCTGGTCGGATACGAAGAAGTTTACGTATTCCTTCAGGCCCGGGATAACGCCCAGGTGAGCCTTCTTGACGTAGAAGAACAGCGGACGGGAAACCGGGTAGGTGCCGTCAGCGATCGTTTCCGGGCTCGGAACGATACCCTTGACGGTAGCGACCTTCAGCTTGTCAGCGTTGTTTTCGTAGAAGGAGAGGCCGAATACGCCAACACCGGTCTTGTTGGCAGCGATGCGTGCCAGCGTTTCCGGATAGTCGCCGTCGATGTCGACTGCAGCGCCGTCCTTACGAACTGCAACGCAAGCCTTGCTCTGGGCAGCCTTGTCGGTGATTTCCTTGGAGATCACGTCGAGAGCGCCGCTATCCTTGCAGCCAGCAGCGAGAACGTTCAGTTCGAACACTTCGCGGGTGCCGTGCTTTTCGCCTGGGATGTAGGCAGCGATATCAACAGCCGGGAGCTTCGAGTTGACTTCAGACCACTTCTTGTAGGGGTTTGCGACGAGCTTGCCGTCGACAACAACCTGAGCAGCGAGAGCCTTGTAGAGGTCGGCCGGCTCGTAAGCGACGTCAGGGTTGGACGAGTCGGTTGCGAAGACGATGCCGTCGTAGCCGATCTTGACTTCCTGGATGTCGGTAACGCCGGCGGTCTTGCAGGCTTCCAGTTCCTTGGCGTTGATCGGACGCGAAGCGTTGGCAACGTCGATCGTGTCAGGGCCTACGCCCTTGCAGAATTCCTTGAGGCCAGCGCCGGTGCCACCGGATTCAACGACCGGCGTCTTGAAGTCCTTGAAGGTTTCGCCGAAGGTTTCGGCAACGATCTTGGCGTAAGGCAGAACGGTGGACGAACCACTGACCTGGACCTGGTCGCGAGCAACAGCCGCGCCTGCGAAAGCGGCGGAAGCAGCAAGTGCAGCGACCGTGAGTTTAAAAGCGTTCATAATAGTCTCCCGGGCTTATAACTGTCTGGGTGGGGCCTGAACGGCCCTTTGACGGTGCCGTCTCTGTCAGCGGCACGCATTCTTTAGCCTCTGATGACAAGAGCTTTTATGTCAGTTCAGTGAAACATTTATGACAGTCTATGCAATTGAAATTCATAGACAAAATCAAACTTCATAAAGACCGGACTGTCTTTTATGTCAAAACCGGACGGTAAAGCTCGTTCCCTTGCCGACCTCGGACTTGACGATCAGACGCGCGCGGTGGCGCGTGAGGATGTGCTTGACGATGGCAAGCCCGAGGCCGGTGCCCTTCTTGGAGCGGCTATCCTCGATGCTAACGCGATAGAAGCGCTCCGTCAGGCGTGGCACGTGTTCGGCCGGGATACCCGGTCCCTTGTCGACGACGGTGACCTCGACGGGTCCGCTGGGGCCATTTTTCAGGAAGACCTCAACGAGTTTGCCTTCCTGGCCATACTTGCAGGCGTTTTCGATCAGGTTTTCAAACACCTGCACCAGCTCATCGCGATCACCCGCCACCTCGGCTCGGCCTTCCGGCAGGTGCAGCTGGATATCGACGCCGACATCGTTGGCGAGGGGTAGAAGCGCATCCCGGACATGACCAAGCAGCGGGACGAGATCCACCTTCTCATCCGGCGCGATATGCGACTTCAACTCCAGGCGTGACAGGGACAAGAGGTCGTCGACCAAGCGGCTCATGCGCGTCGTCTGGTCGAACATAATGCCGAGGAAGCGTTCCTGCGCCTTGAAATCGCTTTTCGCCGGCCCCTGGATGGTTTCAATGAAGCCGCGCAGCGAGGCAAGCGGCGTGCGCAGCTCGTGGCTGGCGTTCGCCACGAAATCCGAGCGCATGCGGTCGATGCGGCGCACTTCGGATATGTCACGGAAGGACAGGACGAAAAGGCGCTCGCTTGCGCCATGGCTGGCACCGCCAACGGCGCCGAGCTCGACCGGCGAGCTGCGGACAATATAGACGCGCTCCGACGGCAGGCGTTCGGAGTGCTCGATCTGGTTCGGCGCGTTGGTGACGATGGTTTCGCGAACCATGTCGAGAATGCCGGGCGAACGCAGGCGTGCCGAGATATGCGCCCCGATGACCATTTCTCCGAAGGCCTTTTCAGCGGCGCGGTTCTGGAACAGCACGGAGGCATCGCCGGCCAGCACCATGACGGGAATGTCGAGCGCCGAAAGCGTCGCCGACACCTCGGGCAGAAGACTGCGCGCGGCCGGTTCCTCAACCTCGGACGCTGGCGGGGCGGAGGCCACCCGGGGACGCGGCTCGGACGAGCACATGATGGCAAGCAGCATGATCGCCAGCAGGCCCAGCACGCCCCAGCCGTTCATGCCAGCGGCCACCGCGATGAACGCAATCGCCAGCGCGACGAGAAGCACGAAGCTCTCCCGACGGAGCTTCGCCGTCAGTTTGGCCGTCCATGGCGTTTGCTGTTCCAAGTGCCCCTCGCGACGTCGATTCGTTCTTCGTTGGCTATCAAACTTCGCCTGATAGCGCTCTTTCATGACAGAAGTTTACCGATGCCGCCAGCAAACCGACAATGCACCCCGACTGCGCACATAATTTTTACTGATGCCGAGAGGTTTGATTTTCAAAAGGAAATATGTTCGCCTTGGCGGCTACGCACATACCGAGGAGGATCGCCATGTCGGAAGATGTCGAAAGCAGAGCAGTCGAACTGGATATCAGGGGCAAGAAGCGCGTCTTCGACGTGGACGATCCGGTGCTGCCCGACTGGGTGGACGAGGAGGCGCTGAAATCGGGCGACTTCCCTTACAACAAGAAGCTCAAGGAAGAAGAGTATCTCGAAGAGCTCAAGGCGCTTCAGATCGAGCTGGTGAAGGTGCAGTTCTGGCTGCAGGCGACCGGCAAGCGCGTGATGGCGCTGTTCGAAGGCCGCGACGCCGCCGGCAAGGGTGGCGCGATTTCCGCCTCTTCCGCCCACATGAACCCTCGCCTCGCCCGCGTGGTGGCGCTGACCAAACCCACCGACCGCGAGGCCGGGCAATGGTATTTCCAGCGCTACATCGCGCAGTTTCCGACAGCCGGCGAGTTCGTGCTCTTCGACCGCTCCTGGTACAACCGCGCCGGCGTCGAGCCGATCATGGGCTTCTGCACGCCGAAACAATATGAGGATTTTCTCGCGCAAGCGCCGCAGATCGAGAAGGTGATCAGCCACGAGGGCATCTTCTTCTTCAAGTTCTATCTGGACATCGGCCGCGAGATGCAGCTGAAGCGGTTTCATGACCGGCGCCACGATCCCCGGAAGGTGTGGAAGCTGTCGTCGATGGATATCGCGGCGCTGACCAAATGGGACGACTACAGCGTAAAGCGCGACCGGATGCTGAAGGAAACGCATACGGAATTCGCGCCCTGGACCGTCGTTCACGCCAACGACAAGCGCCGCGCCCGATTGAACCTCATCCGCCACATACTGAAGACGATCGATTACGACGGCAAGGACAAGGACGCTATCGGCAAGCTCGACGACAAGATCATCGGCCAGGGGCCGAAGTTTCTGAAGTGACCTCAGCCAAGTGCGTTATCTGAGCGTCTTGCCCGACCGACTTATTGGCCGGGCAGGATGCGCACGGCGTAGAGGTTGATGCCCCTCGCCTTGCCGTCCACATCGCTGTTGATCAAAAGCGTGCCGGCAGAGGTCGGCGCGAGCAAGCGATCGAAGCGGACCTGCAGGAGAACGTCCGACTTCTCGCGGTTGACCGTGAAGCGGTGGCGGGCGCAATCGCCGAGCGACTGGAAGTCGCATTCGACGGTGATCTGCGTCGGCTCGTCGGAGGTCGATTGCAAAGTGACCGCGATCGTCGAGGACTTGCCGGCGAGCTGCTGCAGGATATCGGGCGGAACGCTGATGCCGACATTGCCGTCGGCGCCGGCACTTTGCGAGGTCAGGCGCACGGCCGGACCATCGTTTTCGGCAATGCTCTCGACGCGCGACTGCGCGCCCTTGACGATCTTGTTGGCATCCGACGGCTTGAAGATTTCGAGCCAGGCGGCGGAGAAGGAATTCTGCGGATCGATGACCGGCGCCTGGCTTGCGTCGCTGTCGGCGGTGTGATTGTCACTCGCGCCGTTGAAATCCTCCGGCGCGGTGGTGGCGGGCGGATTGGCGACGCTGGTATCGCGCTCGGCCGCCGTCATCAGCAGGCCAGACGTGTGCGCCCACCAGGCGCCCATGCCAATGAAGGCGAGCAGGACGCACCAGACGAGCAGGCGCGAGAAGAACTTGCGCGGCTTGCGGCGGGCGACGGCGCGCTCAGGCCGGAAATCCATGTTGGCCGGCTTTTTCTCGGCCACGAAGGGTTCGGGAGCCGCCGCCAGATGATCCGCATCGCCTGCATGCAGGCCGCCGAGGCCGGAGTCCTCTTCGTAGCGATTGTCGGCGACCATGACGTCAGGCGCGGGCGCCCGCGTTTCGCCGCCGATTGTGGGGCTGTCGAAATCGTCAGGCGCGCGAGGGGGTGGCGGCGGCGGGATATCGACCACGGGCGGCACAGGCACCTCGGGCGGCCCCTGGCGCGGATGAAGGCGCTGTCGCTCCTCCGCCTCGATCATGTGGATCGTCGTTTCCAGACGGTGGCGATGATGGGCGATCGCGTTGGTATCGGTGACGTCCTGCTTGCGCAGGCCGGCTTCCAGCGCCTGGCGCGCGGATTGATAGATCTTGGCTCGGACTTCGGGATTGTCGCGATCGGCATTGTCTAACGCCGTTCTGATAGCCGTTTCTAATCCGCTCACGTCCGGTCCTTCGTTCTGATGACAGGCGTCATTATGCTTAACAATATGTCCCTGCGGTAGCGGCTGATGTCGCAAACCGCAAGGCTGAGGCTGCCGAACGCCCCTTTCATCAGGGGATAATACCGAAAGGCAGGCCTTTTTATAGAGCAAGCGATGTTGGCGGAACCGCGACACGGTCTTTTCCTGGCGAAAACTCTCTGCTATCACATTGACGTTTTC
Source organism: Hyphomicrobiales bacterium (assembly GCA_900465665.1). Lineage (GTDB taxonomy): Bacteria > Pseudomonadota > Alphaproteobacteria > Rhizobiales > Rhizobiaceae > Rhizobium. Next base: position 808 of record UBJO01000079.1, on the reverse strand, counting down.
GTAAACGTCAATTCTTCACGGTGACCCATGGCCCTGCCCTCGATCCTGACGCGAAACCTCAGACTGCCTGTGGTGGCCTCTCCGTTGTTCATCATCTCGCACCCGGCGCTAACGCTGGCGCAGTGCAAGGCCGGTGTCATCGGCGCATTCCCGGCGCTCAACGCGCGGCCGGAAAGCCAGCTCGACGAATGGCTTGCGATGATGACAGAGGATCTCGCAGCGCACGACGCCGCCAATCCGGATAGGCCCGCCGCACCCTTTGCCGTCAACCAGATCGTCCACACGTCGAACAAGCGGCTGGAGCACGACCTGATGCTCTGCGTCAAATACAAGGTGCCGATCGTCATCTCCTCGCTCGGCGCCGTGCCCGAGGTGAATGCCGCCGTGCATTCCTATGGCGGCATCGTGCTGCATGACGTGATCAACAACCGCCACGCCAACTCGGCGATCCGCAAGGGCGCCGACGGGCTGATCGCGGTGGCGGCGGGCGCCGGCGGCCATGCCGGTACGTTGTCGCCGTTTGCACTGGTGCAGGAAATCCGCGAATGGTTCGACGGCCCGCTTCTGCTTGCCGGCGCGATCGCCAATGGCGGCGCGATCCTGGCGGCGCAGGCGATGGGCGCCGACATGGCCTATATCGGCAGCCCCTTCATCGCGACCGACGAGGCGCGCGCCTCCGACAGCTACAAGCAGGCGATCGTCGATGGCGCTTCCACCGATATCGTCTACTCCAACTATTTCACCGGCGTCGCCGGCAACTACCTGAAACCATCAGTCAAGGCCGTCGGCCTCGATCCCGACAACCTGC
>UBJO01000077.1 GCA_900465665.1 Hyphomicrobiales bacterium | reverse complement strand
AGGACAGAGGGGGGTAACACACGGCACAACGTAGAAGCACCTCACGGCAAAACACCGCCCCCCAAAAAACACCCTTCCCCCACCCTTCATCTCGCAAATGCGAAACATTTTACTGCAAAGCACAACAAAACACTTTGAATACTATCGAAATCTGAGAATTGCGCATATATGACGCATCGTGGCTTGCTGCACGCTTCCTCCCAGAGCGCCCCGCCGAGCCACCGCCGGCCCGTTTTGAAAACGGCATTCAAAGGAAAATACCCGGCGTCCACAACAGGAGGTTCCAAAGTGGCCAGTATAACAACAAACAATGCTGCGAAGACGTCGGCGTCGTCGTCCCCGGCAGCCAACTATCAATTCGCGCTCATCGCGCTGACATCGCTGTTCTTCATGTGGGGTTTCATCACCTGCCTGAACGACATTCTCGTTCCGCATCTGAAGAACGTCTTTCAGCTAAACTACACGCAGTCGATGCTCATTCAGCTGTGCTTCTTCGGCGCCTATTTCATCGCCTCGCTGCCATCGGGCGCGATCGTCAAGCGTATCGGCTATAAGTGGGGCATCGTGCTCGGCCTGATCGTCGCCGCCATCGGCTGCGCGCTCTTCGTTCCTGCCGCCAGCTATCGAGTCTACGGCCTGTTCCTCGGCGCGCTCTTCGTGCTGGCATGCGGCGTGACGCTGCTGCAGGTCGCAGCCAACCCATACGTCACCGTTCTCGGCCCGCCGGATACCGCTGCCAGCCGCCTGACCATGACCCAGGCCTTCAACGCGCTCGGCACGACGGTTGCGCCGATCTTCGGTGCCTTCCTGATCCTGTCGGCAGCGACAGCTGCCGTTTCCGGCGCCACGCCCGAACAGCTCGACGCGATCAGGATCGCCGAAGCCGGCGCCGTGAAGTTCCCCTACATGCTGCTTGCAGCCGCCTTCCTGGTGCTCGCCGCCGTTTTCGCGGCCCTCAAGCTGCCGCAGGTCGAAGGTGATGAGGAGATCGAACCGATCGTCGGCGGTGGTTCTGCCTGGCAGTTCCGCCACCTCGTCCTCGGCGCCATCGGCATCTTCGTCTATGTCGGCGCCGAAGTCAGCATCGGCAGCTTCCTCGTCAACTTCATGAGCCAGCCCGACATCGCCGGCTTCTCGGAAGCCGACGCCGCCCATTACGTCTCCTATTTCTGGGGTGGCGCGATGGTCGGTCGCTTCATCGGCGCGGTCGCCATGCGCTATGTCGACGACGGCAAGGCGCTGGCCTTCAACGCGGCCGCCGTCATCATCCTGCTGCTCGTCACCGTGTTCACGACCGGTCACACCGCAATGTGGGCGATCCTCGCGGTTGGCCTGTTCAACTCGATCATGTTCCCGACGATCTTCTCGCTCGGTCTTTACGGCCTCGGCAAGTTCACCAGCCAGGGCTCCGGCATCCTGTGCCTGGCGATCGTCGGCGGCGCGCTCCTGCCTGTCCTCCAGGGCGTTCTTGCCGACACCATCGGCATCCACCTCGCCTTCCTGATGCCGATCGTGTGCTACGCATATATCGTCTTCTACGGCCTGAAGGGTCACCGCCCGGTATCGCACCAGATCGCGCGTCACGCCTGATCGATAAAATCGCGCCCCGCCGCACTGGCGGGGCGTTTCCACTCTTGCGCCATCACACACGTCTTGGCATGTTGCCGTGCAACAATAGGTGGAGAAACTGCCAATGAAGGCCTTGCTGCTGATCGACATCCAGAACGGGTTCTGCCCCGGCGGAAACCTCGCCGTTCCCGATGGCGACAAGGTGGTCCCGATCGCCAACCGGCTGATCGCAAGCGACCGATACGACCTGATCGTCGCCTCGCAGGATTGGCATCCGGAAGGCCACGGCAGCTTCGCCTCCTCTCATGAAGGCAAACAACCCTTCGAACTCCACGAGCTCTCAGGCAAGCCGCAAATGATGTGGCCGGACCATTGCATCCAGGGCACGAGGGATGCGGAGCTGCATCCCGAGCTCAGGGTGCCCGAGATCGATGTGATCTTCCAGAAGGGCGAGAAGCACCACGTCGACAGCTACTCCGCCTTCCGCGACAACGACCAGGACGCCATCACCGGCCTCGCCGACTATCTCAAGGAACAGGGTGTCACCGAGCTCGACCTCTGCGGCCTCGCGACCGATTACTGCGTCAAGTTCTCGGCCCTCGATGCGCTCGAAATGCTCCCCGGCGTCAAGGTGCGCTTCATCGAGGACGCCAGCCGTGGCATCACGCCGGAAGGCGTGGCCGACGCGATCAAGGAGATGCGCGAAAGCGGCATCGATATCGTCACCAGCGAGCAGCTGATCGAAAACTAATCGCCCGCCTCGCGCTGCAACTGATAGACATCATCAGAGAAGTCGTCGATGCGCCGCGCCAAAGCCGCCTGCGCGTCGTCGATGCCCTGGCGATAATAGGCGGCCCCCACCTCCTTGGCGAAGAAATCAAGCACCAGCTCGGCCTTCAACAGGCCGATCGGCTGGTCGAGCTCGCGGTCGAAGTGGTGCTGGATGCGCGCGATCAACGCCGCCTTCTCGTCCTTGGAAAATTCGATCGGCTTCATCGTCCCCTCATTGGCTTCACGGCTACTGCATTGGCACCGTTCAGCGAAATCGATCGGTCAATCAAGGAAATTCGCTTGCCGCCGTAGCCCTCGCCCCTTAGAGGGGTTCCAAATTCCAGGAGGATGATCGCCGATGTCACGCGCGAATTTTATCGACGGCCTGCGCGGCGGTTTCCCCATTGCGCTGGCCTCCGCCCCGTTTGGCGCGCTGTTCGGCGCATTGGCCGCCGATCACGGCATGTCGCTGTTCGAACTCACCTTCATGAGCGCCACCGTCTATGCCGGCGCCAGCCAGATGGTCGGCCTCGAGCTTTTCGGCCATGACGTCCAGGCATGGCTGATCGTCGCCTCCATCCTCGCCGTCAATTTCCGCCACGTGCTCTATTCCGCGGCGATCGCGCCTTACATCAAGCATTTCACCAAGCTGCAGAAGTTCTTCACCTTCTTCCTGCTTGTCGATCCGCAGTTCGCCGAAACGGTGAAGCGCGGCGAAGCGGGCAAGCCGGTGACCTTCTCCTGGTATCTCGGCTTCGGCCTGGTCATCTATGTTCCGTGGACGCTGGTCAGCCTGCTCGGCGGCACGCTTGGCCGCTATATCGGCGATCCGAAGTCGATCGGGCTGGATATCCTGCTGCCGGCCTATTTCCTTGGCATCGTTCTCGATTTCCGCCACCGCGACAACTTCATTCCGGTGGCCGCCGTCAGCGCCGTCGCCTCGGTCGTCGCCTATCACTATGTCGGCTCGCCCTGGCATGTGAGCCTGGGCGCTGCCGCCGGCATCCTGCTTGCCGCTTTGTTCCCGCCGCCGCCGACGGCGCAGGAACTCGAATCCGATCTGCACGAGGTGTGACGTGACCTTCGATCCCCACATGTTGCTGATCATCCTGGCGGCCGCCGTCGCAACCTATGCGACGCGCATCGGCGGCTATATCCTGATCACCACGATGAAGCGCATTCCGCCGCGCATGGAAGCGGCCCTTGCAGCTGTGCCGGCAGCGGTGCTGACTACGCTCGTCGCCCCCGCCTTCTTCACCGGCGGCTGGGAGACCAAGCTGGCGCTGGTCGTCGCCCTGCTCGTCGGCCTGCGCGTCTCGCACACATGGATGCTGGTCGCCGCCTGGGCAGTCGTCATGGCCTGGCGCCACACGATCGGCGGCTGACGCGGCGACCGATCACGGTCGCCGCCCCACAGTTTCAATAGTTCTCAATATTCCAGCGGCAGCGTCGCATTCTCCAGCCACGCCTTGACCTCGTGGTCATGGATCAGCGGCATCAGCGCCTCACGCGTCTTCACGTGATAGTCGTTGAACCAGTGCAGCTCGTCATGGGTGAGCAGCTCCGGAATGACGAGGCTGCGGTCGATCGGGCAGAAGGTCAGCGTCTCGAAGCTCAGCACCGGCATGTCGCCGCCCTCCACGGGCTCGGCATCGCGCACATAGATCAGGTTCTCGATGCGGATCCCGAACGCGCCCGGCCGGTAGTAACCGGGCTCGTTGGAAAGGATCATCCCCGGCAGAAGCTCCTGCGTCGACATCCTGGAGATCCGCTGCGGCCCCTCGTGAACCGAGAGATAGGAACCGACGCCGTGACCCGTACCATGGCCGAAATCGGCCCCTGCCCGCCACAGCGCGATGCGCGCCAGCGGATCGAGATCGCAGCCGCGCGTCCCCTTCGGGAACCGCGCCGTGCTGATCTGGATCATTCCCTTCAGCACCAGCGTGAAGAACCGCTTCTGCTCTTCCGAAACCGTGCCGACGCCCACCGTGCGGGTGATATCGGTGGTGCCGTTGATGTATTGCGCGCCGGAATCGATCAGGAACAGCTCGCCCGCCTCAAGCTTGCGGTTGCTCTCGGTCGTCACCCGGTAGTGCATGATCGCCGCGTGCGGTCCGGCACCGGAGATCGTGTCGAAGGAGATGTCCTTCAGCGGGTTCTGCATGCTCTGCCCGACCTTGGCACGCGCCGCCTCGAGCTTCTCGGCGACTTCGATCTCGGTCACCGTGCCGGGCTTGGTCTGCGCCAGCCAGCACAGGAACTCGACCATCGCCGCGCCATCCTGCAGATGCGCCGCCGCCGACCCGTTGATCTCGACGCTGTTCTTGACAGCCCGCGGCAGCTTCGCCGGATCGTTGCCCTCGACCACGACACCACCCGCCGCGCGGATGATGCTGGCAAGCCCGTAGGAGGTGAGATCAGGATCGACGAGCACCCGGCCACCATCCTTGGAGACCGCCGAAAGCGTCTCCTCGAGTGCCGATGGCGGCAGCTGCACGCACATCTGCGCCAGATAGGCCTCTTGCTCGATCCCGGTCTTGCGCTTGTCGAGAAACAGGTCGGCCTTGCCATCGGCATAGATGATGGCGCGCGCCAAAGGATGCGGCGTGTGCGGCACGTCGGCGCCGCGAATGTTGAAGATCCAGGCAACCGACGACGGATCGGCGATCAGAACAGCCTTGATATCCTTGGCCTTCAGATCAGCCGCGATCTTGGCGATCTTCTCATCGGCGAGAATACCCGCCTGCGCCACATTCTGGATGGCAACGGCGCCCAGCGGCTCCTGCGGCCGGTCGGCCCAGAGCCTGTCGAGCGGATTGTGCGGAAGGATGACCAGCGAACCGCCGATCGCGTCCAGCGCCTTTTCCAGCCGCTTGACCTCGGCGCCGGAATGCAGCCACGGATCGATCCCGAGGCGAAGCCCCCTGGCGCCGTGATTGCCGAGCCACAGATGCGGCGGCTCGTTGACGAGATCGCCGCCGGTAAACACCGAACCGTCCACCTGCTCGGCAAGCTGCGTCACATAGCGACCGTCGACGAACACGATCGCCTCAGAGCGCGTCACCAGCGCCATGCCGGCCGAGCCGGTAAAGCCCGTCAGCCACGCCAGCCGCTCCGAACATGCCGGCACATATTCGCCGTTGAACTCGTCCGCCCTGGGGACAAGAAAGGCGTCGATCGCAAGATCGTCGAAACTTGCACGCAGCGCAGAGGTGCGATCGCGGCCGAATTGTGGCGTGGAGGTGACTTCGAAAGACTGGTACATGCTCAAAAACCTGATGTTTGGTCCGACATTCAACACGAATCCGGCAGGCGGAATGCCGCTATGTTATCGGAAAATCACGCGAACGGGAGAAAAACCGCGTCTCGCCGATGATCGAAAGCCGCGTAATATTTGGGCGGAAATGAGGCGCAATTCACCGGCTTGGCACGCTTTATGCATTGGCTGCATGGCTCCCATGAGACAAACCCTCTGCCTCGATTTTTTCAATCGGTTATAAGGCGCTCATCGAATGGTTCAAAGTGAACCGGAAACAAAAGGAATTTTGAAATGACTGCCTCTCTGTCGCGCTCCGCTTACAGCAGCCCGGTACAGGCTGGCGAGCGCCAGACTGTCCGTCATATCATCGGCGCTCGTCGCCCGCTGAACGAAGGCCCCCGCACCATTCTCGCTGGCGCCGCAAGAAGCTACGCATTCTGAGCAACTCGCCGCTCCGCTCTCCTCCTCCCTCACCGGAACGGCGATCAGAATAAGTAGACGTCTGCTTGAGCACTCCTCCTCATCAAGCTCGCAGACATGATCGGGAAACCGGTCGCAAGGCGGTGCCATTGGCGCCGCCTTTTCTTTTTGTCGCGATGTGACGCGATTGAAATGCAAAAGCCCCAAGGCCATCAGGCGCTCGGGGCTTTTTCTTGAATACGGCCTGGATTCAGACCTTACGGCCGGTCGAGATGGATCGTCACCCAGCCATTGCGCCAGATTGTGCGCACATGCCTCAGATGCGCGCCATTATAGGCCGCCAGCACCTTCCAACGCTGCGATGCCAGAATGCCCGACAGGATCACCGATCCGCCCGGCGCCAGATGCGTGACGAGCTGCGGCGCCATCTTGATCAGCGGCCGCGCCAGGATGTTGGCGATGATGAGATCGAACGGACCATGGTTCGAAAACGCCGTCGAATGGAACCCCGGCGCCGTTTCCGTGACGATACCAGAGGCGATGCCGTTGCGGCGCACGTTCTCGGCCGCGACACGGGTGGCGATCGGATCGATGTCGGTGGCGAGAACCAGAATGTTCTTCAACTTGCGCACCGCGATCGCCAGAACGCCGCTGCCCGTGCCGAGATCGAGCGCATTGCGGACCCGGCGCGAGCGCACCACGCGGTCGATGACCTCAAGGCAGCCCGCCGTCGTGCCGTGATGGCCGGTGCCGAAGGCCTGGCCGGCATCGATCTCGATGGCGATATCGCCGGAGCGCACCTTGTCGCGGTCGTGCGAACCATGCACCAGGAAGCGCCCTGCCCGGACCGGCTTCAACCCCTCGAGCGATTTCGCCACCCAGTCGACATCGGGAATGACCTCGCGCTCGACGGTCATCTCGGGGAACGCTTCTGAAAGCGCCGCCTCGACGCGGACGCGAACGTCATCCTCGTCGACCTGCATCATGTAGACGGAGGCTTCCCAGATGTCCTTCTTCTCGTCGATTTCGGTGGTGGCGATGGCGAAGTCTTCTTCGCCGAACACCTCGGACAAAAGGTCGAGCACTTCCCCGGCCAGCACTTCTGTCGTCGTCACATAGAGGCGGATTTCACTCAAGGTCGGTCTTTCCCGTTACAACGCGCCGTCGATCCACGGCGGCGGCGGCGTGTCGTAGCCCGCAACGCCGGTCAGCAATCTTCGTTGGAATGCAGGTAGTCTAAAAAGCACCGGCACCGCAAGGTTCCGGATCGAAATAGCCAGTCGATTGCGCATCGCAATCAGCCTCGTCAGCTGCCGCGTCTGCTTCAGCACCGTCTTCACCGCCGGCAGCCGCAGCCGGCTGTACTCGGCCTCGCGCCCCTCGGAGATCAGATAGGCGAGCCAGCAGGCATCCTCGATCCCGAGATTCATCCCCCGCGCGCCGGCCGGCGAATGGATATGCGCGGCATCGCCGGCCAGGAACACATTGCCCTTGGCCATCTCTTCGACATGGCGGAAGTGAATGCGAAACTCCGAGGCCCAGAGGCGCTCCGCCACCGGCCCGGGATGGACGATCTTCTGCTCGAAATCCGGCAGCGTCGAAATGAACCGCAGCACATCGCGCTCGACCGGGATCCGGCCGATCATCCCGGGATCGACCAGCTGCATCTCGATGAAATGCGGGTCGATTTCCTTTTTGTAGCGAAAGTCGGCGAGATAGAAGCTGCTCTCCAGCGCCTCGCCCGGAAAGCCGATGCCGACAGCCTTGCGCACCACCGAATGCGCACCATCGGCCCCGATGACGATATCGAACGTGGCCGTCTCGACCGTCCCGTCAGGCTTGCGCAGCGTGACCACGGGCTTGGCATCCCCGGACACCTTCTCGATCGCCGTCTGCCATTCGGGATCGACCTCGTAATCATCGAGCTTGCTCAGGAGCAGGCGTTCGGTGTGTCCCTGCGCCAGCGCGTAAATGGCGCTGAAGCGTCCCGGCAGCTTCGTCGTGTCCACCGTCGCCAGGCGACGCCCTTCGGAGGTCGCGCGAAACTGCGCGATCTGCTGCGCCTCCTGCAGGATGGCATCCGTCACCCGTGACGGACCGAGCAGCGTCAGTGTCCGCGCATTGACGCCGAGAGCCCTGCTTTCGGCAAGCGGAACGGGACCGACGTCGTTGTCGACGACACGCGGGCGAAAGCCGCGTCGGGCGAGCTCGAGGGCAGCGGTAAGACCGGTCGTGCCGGCGCCTGCAATCAGAATGCTGCGATGCCCCGGCGCCATGATCTCATCCCTTGTTGGCGAGGTTCTCCAGCTTTTTTACCGCCGTATCGGGATTTTCGCCATAGGCGATCGTGCCGGAGAAACGCCCCTTGGAATCGAGCAGGAACACCGAGGCCGTATGGTCCATCGTGTAGTCGCCCTTGGGGTTGTTTTCGTCGACCGGCACCTTCTTGGCGTAGACGCGGTAACCCTTGATCACCTCGGCCACCTTGTCCGGCGCGCCCGAAATGCCGACGATCCGCTTGGAGACGTTCGACACATACTGGTTCATCACCTCGGGCGTATCGCGCTCCGGATCGACGCTGACGAAATAGGCATGCAGCTTGTCGCCATTGGGATCGACCTGCTTCAGCCAGCCATCCAGTTCGAACAGCGTCGTCGGGCAGACCTCGGGGCAATGGGTGAAACCGAAGAACACCGCCGACGGCTTGCCGCGAAACGCCTGCTCGGTGATCGGCTTGCCATCCTGCGCCACAAGCGTGAACGGCACGCCGAACGGACCGTCGGAGGCCACTTCCTTGGTCTGCGTCACGTTCAAGGTCAGCCATCCCAGAATGCCGGCCATCAGGAACACGGCAACCCAGACGGCGATACGCACTGTTTTCATCGATAATTTCCTCGCCCGGGAAAGCAATCCCGTCCCCTTGCCTGATATCGCGTCGCCGGCAGCCGCGCAATTCAACAAGTCGTTTTTCGGGCCGTGATGAATTGCCTCACCCAATCCGGAGCGCAATCGCGGACCCGCTATTTCCATGCGCGGTATCGTTAGCAAATACTTAAAAAATCATTGGTATATTTAGCCCCGGATAGGACGCTCGCCGTTCGACTGACATGATGTCCGGCTGGAGCTTGATCCCGCATATCCGCTTGCTGGCGAATGAGAACATGACCGCGCTCATCGCGGAGGGGACAAGTCTTCACATGACAGACATGACAGTGCGTAAGAGCCTTTCCGTCAGCCAGAGGCTCGGAACGCTCGCCGGCGCGGCATTGATCGGCTTCGGCGCGATGATGGGCATCGGATGGTATGAAAACATCACGGTGCGCAAGGCGCTCGATCGGGCCAACGAAATCCAGGCAAGCGTCGACTACATCAACGAGATGCGCACCGCCAACCTGACCCTCATTCTGGCGGCGATGGACACCATCGTCGATCGCGACAGCAAGCTGGTCACGGCGGAACGCCTGAAGCTGATGAACGATTCGATCGCCCAGCTCTCGAGCGGTTCCAGCCAGATGCGCCTGCTCGCCGACGAAATGAACGCCGCCGCTCTCGTCTCGAACTATGACGGCGATGTCGCCGCCCTCAAGCAGAGCATTCTCGGCGACCTCAAGAATGCCGTCGAAACCGGTGCTCCGGCAGCCGCCTTCGACCAGCTGGACGACGCCATCGACAGCGGCGGCGACAAGCTGACCACGACGCTGGACAAGCTCGCCATCGACGGCGGCGCCATCGCCAAGAAACGCATCGAACAGGCAAACGCGATCTCCGAGGATGCCGTCTACATCCAGATCGGCCTCGGCATCATCGCCATGCTATGCATGGCCGGCCTCCAATACGTCCATGGCGGCTCGATCCGCCGCGGCATCGAGAGCGTTCGCGCCAGCATGCAGAGGATCACCAATGGCGATCTCGACAGCCCCGTGCCCGCCACCCAACGTGGCGACGAGATCGGCGACATGGCCCGCGCCGCAGAGGGCTTTCGCCAGGCGGCGATCGACAAGCGCGCGCTCGAACAGCGCAGCGAAAGCGAACGCCGGCAATCGGACGCCGAGCGCCGCAGCCGCGACGCCGCCAAGCTCGCCGACACCGAAGCGCTCAACACCGCCGTCACAGCACTCGGCCAGGGCCTGAAGCGCCTTGCCGCCGGCGATGTGACCGCGACGATCGTAAACGCCTTCAAGCCGGAGCTGGAGGGCCTGCGCGCCGACTTCAACCAGACCACCGCGACGCTGCGCCAGACAATGACCGAGATCACCCGCAACGGCACCTCGATCCAGGCCAACGGCCGGCAGATGCGCTCGGCCGCAGACGACCTCGCCAAGCGCACCGAGCAGCAGGCAGCCTCGCTGGAGCAGACATCGGCCGCGCTCGACCAGATCACCACCACGGTGCGCAACGCCACCAACCGTGCCGAGAGCGTCGGTCAGATGGTCGCCCACACCCGTGAGAACACCGCCAAGTCCGATATCGTCGTCAACGACGCCATGGCGGCGATGGAACGCATCGAGACCGCCTCGCGCGAGATCGGGCAGATCATCAACGTCATCGACGAGATCGCTTTCCAGACCAACCTGCTCGCGCTGAACGCAGGCGTCGAGGCGGCGCGCGCCGGCGAGGCCGGCAAGGGATTCGCGGTCGTGGCCCAGGAAGTGCGTGAACTGGCCGTGCGCGCCGCCAACGCCGCTAAGGACATCAAGACGCTGATCGGCAAATCCGGCGCCGAAGTGAAGACCGGCGGCGAGCTGGTGACGGCCGCGGGACAGGCTTTGCGCGAAATCGGCGAAGATGTTTCGCGGATCGACGAACATGTTAAATCAATCGTAACCTCTGCACGCGAACAATCGGTAGGACTGAACGAGATCAATACAGCCATCAGCCAGATGGACCAGGTCACGCAGAAAAACGCGGCCATGGTGGAAGAGACGAACGCGGCAAGCCATACGCTTGCCACCGACGCCGACCACCTGATTCAGCTGATCGGCACGTTCAATATCGGCGAGGGCATGAATGCCCGTCACACGCCGCGGGAAGCATCAGCAGCCTCGCATCCGAAATCATCTCCCGCCCGAGCCCTCATCGGCAAGGTCGCGGGCGCATTCAGCGGCGGCAGCGCCGCACGAGCCATGGCCGCTCCGGCCGGAGACAACTGGGAAGAATTTTGATCATGAATAGCACTGTCATCAACCAGACCGGTTCTCATTTGGAGATCGTGTCCTTCCATCTCGGCGAGCAGGAATTCTGCATCGACATCATGGCGATCCGCGAAATCCGCGGCTGGGCGCCGGTCACCCCGATGCCGCACACCCCGCCCTACGTTCTCGGCCTGATCAACCTGCGCGGCGCTGTCATCCCCGTCATCGACATGGCCTGCCGCCTCGGCATGAAGATGACCGAGCCTTCCGAGCGCTCGGCGATCATCGTCACCGATATCGCAGGCAAGCTGGTCGGTCTGCTGGTCGAGCAGGTCTCCGACATGATGACCATCAAGAGCGAAGACCTGCAGCCGGCACCGGAAATCATTCCGGAAGAACAGCGCGCCTTCTGCCGTGGCATCGTGGCCCTGGAAAAGACCATGGTCTGCTTCCTCAACCTCGACACCGTCATCGCCGACGAACTGGCCCGCGAAGCCGCGTAAGCCGGATTGAACGCTTCAATGCAAAACAGCCCGCGACGGCATCCGTCGCGGGCTGTTTTCGTTTCAATCGACAACTCGCCTAGGCCTAGCCCGAGATCTCGACCGAGAAGGCAAAGCGCGCGGTCTTGCCCGCGTCAAGCGTCTGGCTGTAGGGCCGCTCGGCAAGCGCCTTGGAGCCGCCATTCTCGGCCGCCATGCCATGCCAGGGCTCGATGCAGATGAAGGGTGCGCCGGGCTTCTGCCAGAGCGCCAGATTGGGCAGGTTCTCGAAGCTGAAATGCAGCGTCGGTCCGCCCTCGGCGCTATACCGCAACCCCTCGCCGGCTCCCTCGGGAAAGACCATCGCGTCCTCATCGAACATCCTGTGATCGAGCACCAGCCGCCCTTGCCTGAACGGCGACGGATGCTTGGCGAACGACAGAAGCCCGCCGGACAGGCGGATGAGCGCCGGCTCGGCCGCATTGTCGAGCGTGATCACATGATCGCTCCCTTGGGCACCCGGCAGCGGCCAGACGAAGGCGGAGTGAAAGCCGAGCCCGAACGGCATCGGCCGCTGGTCGCGATTGCTCACCTCGGCCGCCACCGTCAGCGTGCGTCCTTCGAGGCTGTGCTCTACCGCAAGCACGAAATCGAACGGATAGACCGCCTTGGTGGCCTCCGACGCCGCAAGTTCGTAGCGGCACATCGTATCGCTGGACGCGGCAAGCGCGAACTCGGCGCGGCGGGCAAAGCCGTGCTGGTTCATCGGATAGCTCTTGCCCTCGATCTCGACCGCATCGTCAGGCGCCTTGCCGACGATCGGGAAGAGAATCGGCGACCGCCCGCTCCAGAAGGCCGCATCGCCGTTCCATAGCAGCGAACGCCCATCGCTGGTATCGAGCGCCTGCATCTCGGCACCCAGCGACGACACGTCGACGCTCAGAAACTCGTTCGCTATCCTGTAGTTACAAGCCATCATCGGTCCTCTTCCATGTGATCTCCGGCGCGGACCTTATCCGCGCCGCATGACGATTGCCATATCGCACGAGACGACAAGAGCAGGCTTCACCGAAAGTTGCGCGCCTATCGCGGCTTGCCGTTCTTCCAAGTCACCGTCTGCCCGTAGAGCGACACGGTGGAGATCGCCATCTTCGCCGATCCGTTGGTAAGCTCGCGCGAATGCGCCAGATAGATCAGCGTGTCGTTCTGCTTGTCGTAGATGCGGGTGACGACGAGCTTCTTCCAGACCAGCGAGATGCCCGACTTGAACACCTCGTCCCCGCCCTTCGACAGGTCGATGTCACCGATCTCGATCGGCCCGGTCTGGTGGCAGGAAATGGCGCTGTTCGAAGGATCCTCGAACCAGTTGCCGTTCTTGACGCGATCGATGACGCTGCGGTCGAAATAGCTGACATGGCAGGTGACGCCCTTCACCTCAGGATCGGCCACCGCATCGACGAGGATATCATTACCGATCCAGTCGACCCCCACCTTGCCGACGACATCGGCGTACGCGGCACCTGCGGACATACCAGCCAGAACGGCTGCGGAGAGGACGAGATTGCGAAGTCTGGACATGGCGTTATTCCCTCAGCGGCGCTTCAATGTTGCGCAAGCTAAGATAGGCGGAGCCTGCCGCATGGCAAGAAACCCCATGCCCATGAATTGAGCCCCCGAAACGAGACGCGCCCCGCCGGCTTCACCGCCAGCAGGACGCCAAGACCGCTAGCCCTTGCGGCAGGTGCAGGGCTCATAGCCACGAGACGTCAGCCGCCCGGGCTTCATGCCGATAAACTCCGGGATCGCATGCACCGCAGCAGCCCCCACATGCCGCGCCATGGCAATCGCCGCCTGCGCGCAGACGGCGGCATCCTCGGCGGCATTGTGGTGGACGAAACGCAGCCCGAGATGCTCGGCCAGAATATTCAGCCGATGCGACAAAAAATGCGGCCAGATCCGCTGCGACATCTTCAGGCTGCAGAGATAGGTGAGCTCGGGATAGGCCTGCCGGTAACCATCGAGACAGGCGCGCCAGACGCTGAAATCGAAGGAGGCATTATGCGCGATCATCGTCGCCCCCCTGAAGTCATCGATGAACTCGTCCATCACTTCGGGAAACTCCGGCGCATCCTCGACATGTTCAGGCCGGATGCCGTGGATGGCGATGTTCATGCCCGAAAACCGCATCTCCCGCGGCCGTATCAACCGCTCCTCCACCCTGGTCACCACCCCATCCTCGATCCAGGCAAGCCCGACCGAACAGGCACTGCCGCGCTGCTCGTTGGCGGTTTCGAAATCGATGGCGATGGTTTTCAAGGGGTGGGTCCGATTCTCTGGTATCTCCCAGACATACCGGCAGCCGGCCGGCGAGGCAAATGACGGTGGCTATTCGCCCACAGCGTCCCGGTCAGGCGACGGCGAGAGCATAAGGGCGCGCAAGGTTTTCCGACGGCACGCCCCAAGCCTGGTTGAGCTTGAAGATCATCTCGACGGTCAGCGCACGCTTGCGATTGAGGATTTCCGACGCCCGGGAGCGAGAGCCGAGAATCTGCGCGAGATCCGCCTGATCCCGTCCCGTCATCTCCATGAACGCCTGGAGAAAGTCGATCGGCGGAAGATCCAGCACCGGAAAATTCCGGTTTTCATAGGCTTCGATGAGATCAGCCAGAATGTCGAAACGATCCGCTTCCGGTGTTCCGGCAGGGGGCGGATTGTCGAAATAAGGTTCGATCTCGGCCGTTGCCCAGGCAAGGTCCGCCTCGTTTTTGATGGGTCTGATAGCGTTCATCGTATCGTCTCCGGATCGATCCTGTCGTACTCGGCGTGCGTGCCGACGAATTTCACCAGCACCCGCTTGTAGCCATAGGCAACATGGACAATCAGCCGATACTTGTTGCCACCGATATCGAAGATCACCCTGTTGTCGCCGACGAAGTCGACATTGGCTCCGAACATCCTCTTGATATCGGCCGGCCCCGACCACTGCGCCTTGATGACGGTCGCGTGCCACACGCCCAGCGGTATCCTCGCCTGCGGGTGGCGCTCCCAAAATGTACGAAGCGTGGATTTGGTGATCACCTGCACATGAAGACGATATTCCCAATACGGGAACAGGTCAATATTCCAAACCCACCAGCCTCTTCGCGAGACCCGACGAGTCAAATACCCGGATGGGTTGACAAAAATGGCGACATATCGCAACCTCGCACCATGATCGCCAACGCAACCATGATGACCCTTCATATCACCACGCCCCACCAAGGGTGCGCGGGTGCTGTGCTGTGTTGAACGCATAGCGATCATCCCGAGAACCCTGCCGAGGCGAGCAGGGTTTTGGGAACCGGCTCTCCTCGTATCAACAAAGGAGAGCCAGAATGCCCAGAGATCCTGAAAATCCGCAGTCTAGTAAAGCATCACCGGCTGGAGACATCCGCGTGCGCGCCCTGCTTTCATCGGATGCCGAAGCAATCGCCGAGTTGACGAACCTTCCCGGTTTTCGCGCCGGCACGCTGCGTCTGCCCTATCCATCGGTGACCGAGGTCCGCAAGCACGCGGAGAACCCCTCGCCCGGCGCGCTGAACCTCGTCGTGACGCTCGACGACAAGATCGTCGCCAATGGGGGGCTCAACCGTTTTTCGGGACGCCGACAGCACGTCGCAAGCATCGGCATGGGCGTGCATGATGATTTCGTCGGCCGCGGTTTCGGCAGAAGGCTACTGGCGGCGATGGTCGATGCGGCGGATGACTGGCTCGACATCAAACGCCTTGAGCTCACCGTCTACACCGACAACGAACCCGCCATCGCGCTCTACCGAAAATTCGGGTTCGAGCAGGAAGGGCTGCTGAAATCCTTCGGGTATCGCGCCGGCGAGTATGTCGACGCTTATGCCATGGGTCGGTTGCGATGAGTGCTCGGTGGTCGGCAATCAACCGATCACCGTCTACCAGACACCTGAAACCTTACCCACCAATCAACGCCAGCCACTCATCCTCGTCCATCGTCTGGACGCCGAGTTCTTTTGCCTTGTCGAGCTTCGATCCGGCGCCGGGGCCGGCCACCAGGAAGTCGGTTTTCTTCGAGACCGAGCCGGCGACCTTGGCGCCGAGGCTTTCGGCGCGCGCCTTGGCCTCGTCGCGGGTGAATTTTTCCAGGCTGCCGGTGAAGACGACGGTCTTGCCGGCGACGGGGCTGTCGGAAGCGGCGATCTGCTCGGCGGCCTCGGGCGTCACCTCGTCCAGCAGGCGGCCGACGACGTCGAGATTGCGCGGCTCCTTGTAGAACTCGACGATGGCGCGGGCGACGATCTCGCCGATACCCTCGACATTGTTCAGGTCCTGCCACGCGTCACCGCTAAGTGACGACGCTTCTTTCATCGCGGTCTCGAAAGCCTCGTAGGTGCCGTAATGACGGGCGAGCAGCTTGGCGGTGGTCTCGCCGACATGGCGGATGCCGAGCGCGTAGATGAAGCGGTTGAGCGCGATCGAGCGGCGCTCGTCGATGGCGTCGAACAGCTTCTTGACGCTCACCTTGCCGAAGCCGTCGATATTCTCGAGCTTGGTGAGCGTCGAGGCCTCCTGCCGCTTCTTCAGCGTGAAGATATCGGGCGCCGTGCGGATCTTCAGCGCCTCGTCCTCGCTCTCGAAGAAGAAATCGACCTGCTTGGTCCCAAAGCCCTCGATGTCGAAGGCGTTGCGCGAGACGAAATGCTTAAGGTGCTCGGTCGCCTGCGCGCGGCAGACGAAGCCGCCGGTGCAGCGGGTGACGGAATCGAGCTTGCCGGTCTTCTCGTTGCGCTCGCGCACCGCATGCGACCCACAGACCGGACACGTCTTCGGAAACACATAAGCCTCCGCCCCCGCCGGCCGCTTCTCCATCACCACGTCGAGCACCTGCGGAATGACGTCACCCGCCCGCTGCACGATGACGGTATCGCCGATGCGGATATCGTGATCGTCCTCGCGGATGCGCTCGCCGGAATTGCCGATGCCCTTGATGTAATCCTCGTTGTGCAGCGTCGCATTGGTGACGACGACGCCGCCGACGGTGACAGGCGTCAGCCGCGCCACCGGCGTCAGCGCGCCGGTGCGGCCGACCTGGATGTCGATGTTTTCAACGGTCGTGAACGCCTGCTCGGCCGGGAATTTGTGGGCGGTGGCCCAGCGCGGACTGCGCGAGCGAAAGCCGAGGCGCTGCTGCAGGTCGAGACGATCGACCTTGTAGACCACGCCGTCGATATCGTAGTCGAGATCGGGACGCTGAAGGCCGATCTCGCGGTAATGCCCAAGAATGTCCTCGACCGAGGAAAGCCGCTTCATCAGCGGATTGATGGGAAAACCCCATTTTCCGAAGGTCTCGACCATGCCCATCTGCGTATCCGATGGCATCTCGGAGATCTCGCCCCAGGCATAGGCGAAGAAGCGCAGCTTACGGCTCTCCGTCACCTTGGCGTCGAGCTGGCGCAGCGACCCCGCCGCCGTGTTGCGTGGGTTGACATAGGTCTGCTTGCCCTCGGCCTCCATCTGCGCGTTGAGCGCAAGGAAATCGCTCTTGGCCATATAGACCTCGCCGCGCACCTCGACGATATCGGGCGCGTCCGCAGGCAGCGTGTTCGGGATCTGCTTGATGGTCTTCACGTTCGCCGTGACGTTCTCGCCCGTGGTGCCGTCGCCGCGGGTCGCGGCACTCACCAGCTTGCGGTTCTCGTAGCGGATCGACATCGACAGGCCGTCGATCTTCGGCTCGGCGGTGAACGCGATGGAGCCGTCGGGGAGCTGCCCGAGGAAGCGATAGACCGAGCCGATGAAGTCCTGCACGTCCTCGTCGGAAAACGTGTTGTCGAGCGACAGCATCGGCCGCGAATGGGTGATCTGCGCGAAGGTGGGAAGCGGGGCTGCTCCGACACGGCGCGACGGGCTGTCGTCGCGGATGAGTTCGGGAAAGCGCTGTTCGATCGCATCGTTGCGCCGCTTAAGCGCATCGTATTCGGCATCCGAAATCGCCGGCTGGTCCTTGCCATGATAGAGCTCGTCATTGCTGGCGATCTCGGCCGCCAGAAAGGCAAGCTCTGCGGCGGCCTGATCTTCGCTCAGGGTTTCGACAGGCGTTTGGTTGGCGGCGGACATGGCAGACTCCCTTTGAGGAGTCGTTTTCTAGAGCAATTCTCGCCGAGGAAAAAGCGCCGCTTTCTGGTTGTCAGCAACTGGTTGCAGATCGATCCAATGATTAACTGGACGCACCGTCACTGCCGACGCTCTCGCCCGCGACCTACTCGCCCGCCGTCAACAACCGCTTGGCGGCCGCCCTCGCCTCTTCGGTCACGGAAGCGCCGGCCAGCATGCGGGCGATTTCCTCGGTGCGGTCGTGCGGCTCCATCGTCGCCACGCGGGTGGCGATCTTTTCGGATCCTTCCGAAGCCGGTCCCTTGGAAATCAGGAGATGCGTCGCAGCCCGTGCCGCCACTTGCGGTGCGTGGGTGACGGAGAGCACCTGCACCTTGGCCGACAGCCGCTTCAGCCGCTGGCCGATCGCATCGGCGACGGCACCGCCGACGCCCGTGTCGATTTCGTCGAAAACAAGCGTCGGCGCCGAGCCGCGATCGGCAAGCGCCACCTTGAGCGCCAGCAGGAAGCGCGAGAGCTCGCCGCCGGATGCGACTTTCATGATCGAGCCGGGGCGTGTGCCCGGATTGGTCTGGACGTGGAATTCGACGACGTCGATCCCCTCGGCCGCAGCCTCTTCCGGATTGGAGGCGATCTCCACCATGAAGCGGGCGCGCTCGAGCTTCAGTGCCGGAAGTTCGGCCATGACGGCTGCGGCAAGCGCCTCGCCGGCTTGGTGACGCTTGGCCGACACCACCTGCGCGGCCGCCTCATAGGCGACCTTCGCGACGCCGACCTCGGCCTCGAGCTTGGCAAGCTTCTCTTCGCCGGCATCGAGATCGGCCAGATCGTTGCTCATGCGGATCGCAAGCGCCGGCAGCTCGGTGACCGGCACCGAATATTTGCGCGAGGCGCCGCGCAGCGCGAAAAGGCGTTCCTCGACGCGCTCGAGTTCCTTCGGATCGTATTCCGTCTTGCGCAACGCTGCTTCGACTTCCATCTGCGCGTTGGAGAGCTGGTCGAGTGCCGCATCAAGCAGCGCCACGGTGTCTTCAAGCAGGCCTGGCGCCTCATGGCTCTTGCGCTCCAGCCGGCGCACCAGCGAGGCGATATGGGGCACGGGCGAGGCATTGCCGTTGAGGAATTCGGAGGCCTCGGCGATATCGCCGGCGATCCGCTCGGCCTTCATCATCTTCTGGCGGCGTTCGGCGAGTTCGTCCTCTTCGCCGTCCTGCGGTGCCAGCTTGTCGAGCTCTTCGACGGAGGAGCGAATGTAATCCGCCTCGCGCGCCGCCGCCTCGACCTTCTCGCGGTGCTTCTTCAGCGTCCGCTCGGTATCGCGCCAGACGCGGTAGAGCTGCGAAACGCCGGCCACCTCGTCGGCGATGCCGGCGAAGGCGTCGAGCAGGATACGGTGGGCGTGGGTGTCGACCAGCGCGCGGTCATCGTGCTGTCCGTGGATCTCGACCAGCATCTGGCCGGCCTGGCGCATCAGCTGCACGCTGAGCGGCTGGTCGTTGACATAGGCCTTGGTGCGGCCATCGGCGCTCTGCACGCGGCGGAAGATCAGGTCGCCGTCATCGTCGATGCCGTTGTCGCGCAGCAGCACGCGCGCCCGGTGGTCGGGGCCGACGTCGAAAACGGCCGTCACCTGCCCCTTGTCCTCACCATGGCGGACAAGACCGCCATCGCCGCGCCCGCCAAGGGCGAGCGACAGGCTGTCGAGCAGGATGGATTTGCCGGCGCCGGTCTCCCCCGTCAGAACGGAGAGACCCGCCTCGAAGGCAAGATCCAGCCGCTCGATCAGGACGATATCGCGGATCGAAAGCTGGATCAGCATCGGCTTTAAGTACCGAGGAGTTTCTTGCCGGCTTGCGAAATCCACGAGCCCTGATTTTCACGCGGCTCTGCGCCGTTGCTCTTCAGCAGCTTGTAGGAATCCGCGTACCACTGGCTGTCGGGGTAGTTGTGGCCGAGAACGGCGGCTGCCGTCTGGGCTTCCTCGACGATACCCATCGCGTAATAGGCCTCGACCAGACGCGCTAGCGCCTCTTCGACCTGGTTCGTGTTCGGATACTTCTCGACGACGATACGGAAGCGCGAGATGGCGGCAAGGTATTCCTTGCGCTCCATGTAGTAGCGGCCGATCTGCATTTCCTTGCCGGCGAGCTGGTCGCGGGCAAAGCGGATCTTCGCCTGCGCGTCGTCCACATATTCGGAGTCTGGATAGTTGTCGATCACGGCCTGCATGGCCTCGACGGTTCTGGACGCGGCACGCTGGTCCTGCGTCACGTCGACGATCTGCTTGGAATAGGTAAGACCGATCAGGTACTGCACATAGGCGGCATCCTTCGACTTCGGATACTGCGCCATGTAGCGGTTGCCCGAGGCCAGCGCTTCGTCGAGGCGGCCCTGACGGTACTTGACGAAGGTGCTCATCACAAGACCCTTGCGGGCCCATTCCGAGAACGGATTTTCGCGGTCGATCGAATCGAACTTGCGCGCGGCTTCCGCCATGTTGCCGGCCTTCATGTTGGCCAGACCCTGATTGTAGAGAACATCAGGCGGATCGCTCTGCAGGCCGAGCTTGGTAATATCGATATCGGGGTCCGACTGGCATCCGGAAATCAAGGCACCTGCGCTCAGCACCAGGAGCGATGCGAACAAAGCACGCGCTGTCTTCATCATACTTTCAGACCCTGCATAACCCATCGGAACATCCCAAGAGCCGCCATCCCTCAACGGCAGCCACGCCTCGCTGGCGTTTCTAGCCATAAATGCATGGCCAGAGCAACGCATTGATGATGCATTAACGCATTTTTGTGGCGGCCCTTCCCATAATCGTCTGTTTTGTCCGGATAATCCCCGAATAAACCCATCTAAATATCTGCCGCGAAAGATCTATCGGGAATCACGCTTGGCTGTTGCACATAAAGAAACCGCCTCCCGAAGGAGGCGGCCCTGGCCTAAAGAATGCGACGGAGGTCAAGCCGACCAGGGAGCAAATTCAGGAGCGTTGACGCGGATGAAATCGCGCGGGGCAACACGCTGGCGCGGTGCCGATGTCTCAACCACTTCATAGGCGGTCGGATCGCTGAGCAGCGCCTTCAGCGCATTGGCGTTCATCTTGTGACCGCCGCGATAGGAACGGTAGCAGCCAATGAACGGAGCGCCGGCAAGCGCCAGGTCGCCGACGGCGTCGAGCGTCTTGTGACGCACGAATTCGTCCTTGGCGTAGCGCAGGCCTTCGACGTTGATGACGGTGTGATCGTCGGAGATGACGACCGAGTTTTCCAGCGACGAGCCGAGCGCGTGGCCCGAGGCCCAGAGACGTTCGACGTCACGCATGAAGCCGAAGGTGCGGGCGCGCGACAGTTCCGACTTGAAGGTGGCGGCGGTCATGTCGCCTTCCCACTTCTGGCGGCCGATCAGCGGCGTATCGAAATCGATCTCGACTTCGAAGCGCATGCCGTCATAGGGACGAAACTCGCTCCAGGAGCCGCCATGCTCGATGCGAACCGGCTTGGTGATGCGGATGTAGCGGCGCTTGACGCCGAGCGATACAAGACCCACCTGCTCGATGGCGTCGATGAACGGCATCGAGCTGCCATCCATGATCGGCATTTCGGCGCCGTCGACTTCGATGACGACGTTGTCGAGGCCAAGCGCGTAGACGGCGGCCATCACATGTTCGATCGTCGCGACGGAGCGCGCCGGAGAAAAGCCGAGAACGGTGCACAGGTCGGTATTGCCGACCTGCGAGGAAACAGCGCGGAGCTCGGTGACTTCGCCGTTGTCATGCATGCGATTGAATACGACACCAGTGTCGGCTTCAGCGGGGTTGAAGGTAATCGAAACGTCGGCACCCGAATGAACGCCGATCCCCGAAAGAGTGACCGGACGCGATACCGTCGTTTGAAAACCCAACATGCCAATAACCATCAATCTTGCCTTTATTATCCCTGGCGATCCGCTGCGACCCGTATGCCGAAACTCATCCGCCAAGGCTTATTCTCTCCATCGCGGTGCTGCGTCAAGGCGCACGTAGACGGTTTGTCAGCCCATACATACGTGTGCCCGCGCTGCAATCCAAATCACTGTTTCTTTCGCATTGTTACGAAAGCATGCATTTGAAATCACAAGGCAATCAGGCGCAAATCGGAGTGCCTGATACAACAATGCCCGGGAGCGAACTCCCGGGCTGTTGCGTGGCGATTCTGCGTGTCTTTATCAGTTCGACTGGCGGCGAAGGAAGGCCGGAATTTCGAGCTGATCGTCTTCCTGCATCATGCGGGCCTGCGGTACTGCACGGCCCTGATCATCCAGGTTTCCGCGACGCGGAGCATAAAGGCTCGCTTCCGGAGACAGCGGGCGGCGCTGCTGCGAGGACGCTGCCGGAGCCGACGTCATCTCAGGAGCGACTTCCTCTTCGCGGCGACCAAGCGAGTTGGTGATGCGCTTCAGAAGGCCCATCGGGCCGCGCTCTTCATGCGCATGCGACACCGGTGCCGGCTGCGAACGATGATCGATCTCGGCCTGAACGACCGGCGGGAAATCCTCGACCTTGGGCATGCGGACCGGCTGCTGCTGCATGACAGGAGCAGGCTGCTGCATGACCGGCGCCGGCTGATGCATCACAGGCTGCGGAGCCGGCTGCTGCATCACGGGTGCCTGCTGCTGGACCGGAGCCGGACGGATGATCGGTGCGGCTTCCGGAGCTGCGAAGATCTTGCTCGCCGGGCGGAAGGTTTCCTGCGGAGCGGGCTGCTGGTGAACCGGGGCAGCCGCGCGCGGAGCGTGGATGTCGAGTTCGCGTTCCATTTCGGCTTCGGCCATGCGGATGGTCTGCGCGATCTGGTCGGCCTTCGGTGCCTGCTGCATGACAGGGGCAGGCTGGACTGCGGCCGGAGCCGGAGCAACGGCCGCCGAAGGACGGATAATCGGCTTCTGGACCGGCTGGAAGGTCTTGCCGGCGTCCTGGTTCATCGCGCGGTCGATGCCGGTGGCGACGACGGAAACGCGGATGATGCCTTCAAGCGATTCGTCGAAGGTCGCGCCGAGGATGATGTTCGCATCCGGATCGACTTCTTCGCGGATACGGGTTGCCGCTTCGTCGACTTCGAAGAGGGTGAGGTCGCGACCGCCGGTGATGGAGATCAGCAGGCCCTGTGCGCCCTTCATCGAGGTTTCGTCGAGCAGCGGGTTTGCGATCGCGGCTTCCGCAGCCTGCATCGCGCGGCCCTGGCCGGAAGCCTCGCCGGTACCCATCATCGCGCGGCCCATTTCGCGCATGACCGAACGGACGTCGGCGAAGTCGAGGTTGATGAGACCTTCCTTCACCATCAGGTCGGTGATGCAGGCAACGCCCGAGTAGAGAACCTGATCGGCCATCGCGAATGCGTCGGCGAAGGTCGTCTTGTCGTTTGCGATCCGGAACAGGTTCTGGTTCGGAATGACGATCAGCGTGTCGACCGACTTCTGCAGTTCCTGGATGCCCGCTTCGGCCAGACGCATGCGGCGGCCGCCTTCGAAGTGGAACGGCTTGGTCACGACGCCAACCGTCAGGATGCCCTTGTTGCGTGCAGCCTGTGCAACAACGGGAGCCGCACCGGTGCCGGTGCCGCCGCCCATGCCGGCGGTGACGAAGCACATGTGGGTGCCGTTCAGGTGATCGACGATTTCGTCGATGCATTCTTCAGCAGCTGCACGGCCGACTTCCGGCTGCGAACCCGCGCCGAGACCTTCGGTGACGCTGGCGCCGAGCTGGATGATGCGCTCTGCCTTGGTCATCGTCAGTGCCTGGGCATCCGTGTTGGCAACGACGAAGTCGACGCCCTGGAGACCAGCGGAGATCATGTTGTTGACAGCGTTGCCACCGCCACCGCCGACGCCGAACACGGTGATGCGCGGCTTCAGCTCAGTGATATCTGGCGTATGCAGCTTGATAGTCATGGTACCCGTTCCTTCTCTTTATGGCCGCATCGCCACGCCGGCCAATTCACTCAATTTCTAGAAGCTTTCCTTCAGCCACTGGCCCATCCGGGCGAAGCGGCTGCTATTTCCGCCAAGCGACATGAGCAGACCGCTCTGTGACGCATGTGTTTCCTGGTCCGCAACCTGCGGATAGATCATCAGGCCGACCGCCGTCGAAAAGGCCGGACCCTTGGCAGCGGTCGGGAGACCCGAGACGCCCATCGGGCGGCCGATGCGGACGTTGCGGGCAAGGATCTTGCGGGCAACGTCGGCAAGGCCGGTCAGCTGGCTTGCGCCGCCTGTCAGCACGACGCGCTTGCCGACGATCGGGCTGAAGCCCGAGCGCTGGATGCGGTCGCGAATGAGTTCCATCGTCTCCTCGATACGGGCACTGACGATCCGCGACACCAGTGCGCGCGGCACCTGCGTCGGCAGATCGCGGTCGTCCTCGCCGATCGGCGGGATCGAGATCAGCTCGCGCTCATCGGAAGAGTTCCCCATGGCCGAGGCATGAACCACCTTCAGACGCTCCGCATCCTCGATGCGGGTCGAAAGGCCACGGGCCAGATCGGTAGTGACATGATGACCGCCGAGACCGACGGCATCCGTGTGCACCAGCTTGCCTTCGGCAAAGACCGAGATCGTCGTCGTGCCGCCGCCCATGTCGATGGCAGCGCATCCGAGTTCGACTTCGTCGTCGACCAGAGCGGCGAGACCGGAAGCGTAAGGCGTCGCAACAATGCCTTCGACAGAAAGGTGCGCGCGGTTGACGCTGAGCTCGAGGTTCTTCAGAGCCGTGCGCTCTGCGGTCACGACATGCATGTCGACGCCGAGAACATCACCGTACATGGACAAGGGATCGCGAATGCCGCGTTCGCCGTCGAGCGAGAAACCGGTGGCCAGCGAGTGCAGCACGGCGCGATCCTGGCGCAGCGACTGCTGGCAGGCTGCCGCCAGAACCTTCTTCAGATCGTTCAGTTCGACTTCCTGGCCGCCGAGATCGATGGTGGCGGTGTAGATGTCGCTGGTGAGGCGTCCGGCCGTCAGGTTGACGATCAGGCTCTCGACAGTGAGGCCCGCCATGCGCTCGGCTGCATCGACCGCGAGGCGGATGACGCTTTCGAGCGCATCGAGATCCGAGATCGCGCCGGTCTTGATACCGCGCGAACGCTGATGGCCGATGCCGATGATTTCGATGTTATGCGTGCGACCGGGGAGGATCTGGCTCTCCTCGCGCGGCGTCAGCCGGCCGATCATGCAGACGACTTTCGTCGAACCGATGTCGAGCACGGAAACGACGTGCGACCGCTTGGACGAAAGCGGCTTCAGGCGCGGCAATCCAAAATGGGACGAACCGAACAAGCTCATATATTCTGCCCCGCCTTCTTCAAATCCTTGGTGCGCTGATCGAGAACAAGCTGACGGCGCTCCATGGCTTCAGGCGTCAGTTGGATGGCCATACGGTCGGAGAGGCGGAGATCGACGGCCGCGATATCGCGATCGAGAAGCGCCTGTTCGCCGTTGAATTTCGAAAGGCGCGCCAGCGCCTGGTCGACATCGTCTTCCGGCAACTTGACGACGACGCCGTTGTCCATGTGCAGATCCCAGCGACGGCCGGAGACCCAGACATAGGCCTTCACGCGCGCCTTGATATCGGGCCACTTGGAGAACTCGTCTGCGAGCGAAGCGGCAGCCACTTCGGCGCCGCGGCCAACGACCAGCGGAAGCTGCGAAAACTTGTTGTCGCGAAGCGGCGCGATGACCGCCCCACCCTTTTCGACCAGCGAGAGCTCAGCGCCATGCTGCCAGATCGCGTAGGCTTCACGCTCCTTGAGCTTCACCTCGATCGTCTTCGGATAAACCTTGCGGACTTCGACGCTCTCGACCCAGGGGAGCTTCGCGATCTTCTGGCGCGCCGCATCCACATCGAGCGCCACGAGCGAGGTCGTGCCGTCGAGACCGATCAACTGAAGGATATCGATTTCGGAGGTCTCGGAGTTGCCGGACACCTTCACGTCCTCGACGGCAAAGCCAGCGGCAGCCGTCGTCGCCTGGGCGACAACTTCCGTGTGACCACCCAGAGACATGCCGTAGAAACCCGTCGCGGCGAAGAACGCCAGCGCCGATACAGTGCCCGTATGAGCAGGAATGTAGATGCGGCCACTACCGAGACTCACAAGGAAGCGGACGACGCGACGCAGAGGCCGCGGCAGCACCATGCGCCCATCGCCTTCAGCATAGGAAGGCTCGGCTTGATGGCTTGGGCGCCCCATCCTTTTGACCGTTACCGAGAACAAGAAGCGTCCTCCACCATCCAACGAAGAAATTCACCAAACGAGTAGCCGGCATGACCGGCCATTTCGGGCACAAGCGAGGTTGGAGTCATGCCTGGCTGAGTATTGATCTCCAGCCAGATGATTTCGCCGTCTTCGGAGAAGCGATCGTCGTACCGAAAATCCGACCGACTCACTCCACGGCAACCAATTGCTTGATGCGCCCTTAGGGACAATGATTGTATTTTTTGGTAAATATTCGGTGAAATTTTCGCCGGAATGACGTGTTTCGAACCACCGGCCACATACTTGGAATCATAGTCGTAGAAGCTGTGACCCTGCGGAACGATCTCGGTCACACCCAGCACCTGATCGCCCATGACGCCGCAGGTGAGCTCGCGACCATGCACGTAGCGCTCGACGAGAACCTCCTCGCCATACCGCCATTCGGCCGAGCCGATGATCTGTGGCGGACGCGACTGGTCCTCCTGAACGATGACGACGCCGAAGCTTGAACCCTCGCGTACCGGCTTCACCACATAAGGCGGCTTCATCGGATGCTCGGCGGGGAAAGCGAAGCGGTTGATCACCTGCGACTGCGCGACAGGAATGCCGGCGGCGGCCGCGACACCCTTTGCCTTGCTCTTGTCCATGGCAAGTGCTGAGGCCAGAACGCCGGAGTGGGTATAGGGAATTTCGAGGTATTCCAGGATACCCTGGATCAGCCCATCCTCGCCGAACGGCCCATGCAGGGCGTTGAACGCCACATCGGGACGGAGGGCGGACAGCTTGGCGGAGACGTCGCGATCGACATCGATACGGGTCACCTGGAAGCCTTCAGCCTCGAGAGCATCCGCGCACGCCGCCCCGGACGAAAGGCTGACAGGCCTCTCCGAGGAAAATCCGCCCATAAGGACAGCGACATGCTTGCGACTCATAGATACCCCCAAAATAATCCGTACTTTGCATTCCAAGGCTTGCACCAAGCTGGCTTTCTTCCGAATCTGGCTCGCCTGGCGCACGTGTATTAGAGCGTCATTATGGTTAACGAAGCGTTTACTTTTGTTAACTTCTTCCCCGAACAGTCATGAATTGCGACAGTCGGGCTCGACCGTCGAAACGCGAAAACCCCGCAGCGCCAAGCGCTACGGCCGATATGTCAAAGCGAAACAAAAAGTTTAAGCGATCGTGCCATGCAAGGCTCCGAACGCAGGCCGCTTCCAGATTTGCGCAAACGCAAATCCGACTTCCCACCGCGCCTGCAACCACTGGAAACAGACGCCGAAGCGCGGTTGAGCGCCTGACTTTCCGGCTGAAAAAGCAAGCACCCTAGTTTTTGTCGGTTTATTGCGCGATTAACGTTTGCGCCGAACTAAAATTGCGTTATGAGCCCCTAGCCTCCCAAAGGCATACAACCGAAATCCCGATTGGAATGAAAATGTCAGACGCGATATCTCCAGTATCGCCGACATCAGCTTCATCGAACAGTGCACCGCTCAACTCGCCGGCACGCGTTCTGATCGCAAGCGTCGTCGGCACCACCATCGAATTCTTCGACTTCTACGTATACGCGACAGCCGCCGTGCTGGTCTTCCCGACGCTGTTCTTCCCGAACAGCGATCCGACGACCGCGCTGCTCGCCTCCTTCGCGACCTTCTCCATCGCCTTCTTCGCCCGCCCGCTTGGCGCCGTGGTCTTCGGCCACTTCGGCGACAGGATCGGCCGCAAGACGACGCTGGTCGCAGCCCTGCTGACGATGGGTATCTCCACCGTCATCATCGGCCTGCTCCCCTCTTATGAATCGATCGGCGTTCTCGCGCCTCTGCTTCTCGCGCTTTGCCGTTTCGGCCAGGGCTTCGGCCTCGGCGGCGAATGGGGCGGCGCGGTGCTTCTGGCGACGGAAAACGCGCCTGAGGGCAAGCGCAGCTGGTACGGCATGTTCCCGCAGCTTGGCGCACCGCTCGGCCTCTTCCTGTCCTCGGGCATCTTCTGGGTGCTGTTGCAGTTCATGCCGCAGGAACAGCTGCTGGCCTGGGGCTGGCGCGTACCCTTCATCGCCTCGATCGTCCTGATCGTCATCGGCCTGTGGGTTCGCCTGTCGATCACCGAAACGCCTGACTTCCAGAAGGCCATCGACAAGAAGGAGCGCGTTGCCGTTCCTGTTGCCGAAGTCTTCCGCAAGCACAAGCGCAGCCTGTTCCTCGGCACCTTCGTGGCGCTCGCCACCTTCGTGCTGTTCTACATCGGCTCGGCCTACCTGCTCTCCTACAACGTCAAGGTCTTGAAGATCCCGTTCCTCGACGCGCTCGAGATCCAGATCGTCGGCTCGATCTCCTTCGGCATCTTCATCCCGATCATCGGCAAGCTCGCCGAGCGCTTCGGCCGCCGCGAAATGCTGATCCTGACGACCGTCCTGATCGGCCTGTTCTCCTTCCTGCTCCCCGGCCTGATGGCTGGCGGCGAAGGCAGCATCCTGGTCTTCGCGATCGTCGCCATGGCGCTGATGGGCATGACCTACGGCCTGATCGGAACGGCGCTCGCAGCCCCCTTCCCGACCGCCGTGCGCTACACCGGCTCCTCGATCACCTTCAACCTCGCAGGCATCTTCGGCGCATCGCTCGCGCCCTATATCGCCACCTGGCTGCAGGCGAACTACGGCATGCTCTACGTCGGCTACTATCTCGGCCTTTCCGCCGTCATCACGCTAATCTGCATCCTGGCCTCGGGCCGCGACGAAGTCTGATCGGTCCATTCTTGAACATGCGAGGCCGCGACGGGAAACCGCCGCGGCCTTTTTCGTTGTTGTCTGTTAACGCCCTGCCACTATTTTCGACGCGATCAATAGCCGGGGAGAGACGAATGCTGACACGACGATCGCTGCTGACGCATGGCCTGGGCGCCGGCCTATCACTATCTCTACCGCCCCTCGCCCGCGCCGCCGGCGTCCCCGATACCGACGTCACCTTCCTCGTCATCAACGACATCCACGCCTGCCGTATTGGCGATGGCCTCAGCCCCAATTGCGAGGCCGAGGGCAAGACCGACGCCAACCTGCTGCGCCACATCAGGGCGCTCAACAACATCCACCACCAGACATGGCCGGAAGCGATATCGGGCAAACCAACCGGCTTTGCTCTTGCGGGCCAGCGGATCGCCAAGCCGCAGGGCGTCATCGTCTGCGGCGACGTCACCGACGACGGCGGCGGCCAGATGGCGGAGTTCGCGGAGGGGTCGCAGCTCCTGCAGTTCTCGCACCGCTATCAGCAGGGACCGGGCGCCGACCACATCCACTTCCCCGTCTATGTCGGCCTCGGCAACCACGATCTCGATCAGGATGGACATCCGCCGCAGGTCGACTGGTACCGCGACGAGCTGCGCGACTACGTGCAGCTGAACCACAAGCCGAGCGTCTTCTTCAAACCGGTCGTGCCGGTCGACAATTACGACGAAGCCTCCGACAATTACTCCTGGAACTGGGGCGGGCTGCACCTCATCCAGGCGCAGCGCTATGGCGGCGACAACACCAAGGGCACCGCCAACAGTCTGGAATGGATGAAGCGGGATCTCGCTGCCTATGCCGCCGACGGCCGCCCGGTCGTGATCTTCCAGCACTATGGATGGGACAAGTTCTCGCTCGAACGCTGGGACCCGGAAAAAAGCACCTTCACCGTTGAGGGCAGCGGCGCGCCGCATTGGTGGGGTGAATCAGAACGTCAGCAACTGCTCGCAACCCTTCAAGGTTACAACGTAATCGGCATTTTCCACGGCCACGAGCACGACACGCGGATGGCCTATCAGGCCGGCGGTATTGACGTCTTCAAGGCCCGCGCCGCCTTCATGGGCGGCTTCAGCCTCGTGCGTATCAAGGGGAATGTGATGGATGTGGCGATCGGCGACGCCAGCGACGATGTCGGCGGGGTGACCTTCACCACCGCCTTCACCAAACGTTTCGGCTAAGGCACATCGCGGTGCCGCAACTGCGCGGCACCGACAGGCTTAAAAGCTTACTCGCTCGTCACGCCCTGGAACGGACGCACTTCGCGGCCCGGCATGAACAGGCCCAGGCGCTTGATCTCCCATTCCAGCTTGATGCCGGAATGCTCGAACACCTCGCGGCGAACCTGCTCGCCGAGATATTCGAGATCGTAGCCGGTCGCCTGGCCGTTGTTGATCATGAAGTTGCAATGCAAGGACGACATCTGCGCGCCGCCGATGACGAGACCGCGGCATCCCGCTTCGTCGATCAGCTTCCACGCGGAGTGGCCTTCCGGGTTCTTGAAGGTCGAACCGCCGGTCTTCTCGCGGATCGGCTGCACCGTCTCGCGATGGCTGCGTACGGCATCCATGTCGGCACGAATCTTGGCGCGGTCCTCGGCATAGCCCTCGAACAGCACCGAGGTGAAAATCAGGTCGCTGGCGGCCGACGAATGGCGATACTCATAGCCCATGTCGGCATTTGACAGCACGTGCTTGTTGCCCTTGCGGTCGATCGCGGTCACCTCGACGACGCGATCACGCGTCTCGCCGCCATTGGCGCCGGCGTTCATGCGCGCGGCGCCGCCGATGCTGCCGGGAATGCCGTAGTAGAAGTGAAAACCGCCGATGCCGTTATCCATCGCCATGGCCGCGACATGCTTGTCCGGGCAGATGGCGCCGGCGCGCACACGGTTTTCGCCCGCGAGCTCAACCGAGCCGAAGCCCTTGGCGGAAAGACGCAAAACCACGCCGGGAATGCCGCCGTCGCGCACCAGAATGTTCGAGCCGACGCCGACCACGGTCATCGGCACGTCCTCGGGCAGGATCTTCAGGAATGCGATCAGATCTTCTTCGTCGTGTGGCTGGAACATCAGTTCCGCAAGGCCACCGGCATGGAACCAGGTGACGCGGTCCATCGGCGCATCCGGTGTAATCCTCCCGCGGATGTCCTTTACACCGTCGCCCAGCGACGCAAGAAGCTTTTGCCCATTCACCTGTTTCATGCGGATCTACCCGAAAGGCCTTCCAGTTGCTTGGGCAGTGCTGCCGCCCAATAAGTGATACTCCCAGCCCCCAACAGAACCACGAAATCGCCTGGCTTTGCAATCTCTGCGACCATTTCAGGCAACAACTCGGGAGAGGCGAGGAAGCGCGCATCGCGATGCCCGCCCGATTTGATCAGCGAAACAAGCGCTTCGGCGTTGGCGCCCTCGATCGGCTCTTCGCCTGCGGCGTAGACCGGCGCCAGGAAAATGCTGTCCGCATCGTTGAAGCAGGCGGCGAACTCCTCGAACAAGCTCGCCAGGCGCGAATAGCGGTGCGGCTGGTGCACGGCGATGACGCGGCCCTTGCACGCCTCGCGCGCCGCCTTCAGCACGGCCTTGATCTCGACCGGATGGTGACCGTAATCGTCGAAGATCTGCACGCCGTTCCATTCGCCGGTCAGCGTGAAGCGACGCTTGACGCCACCGAAGGAGGCAAGCCCCTTGGCGATATCCTCGCTCGACATGCCCAGGCGATTGGCGACCGCGATGGCCGCGGTCGCATTCGACACATTGTGGCGGCCGGGCATCGGCAGAACGAGATTGTCGAGCTTGATGACCTGACCGGTCCGGCGGCGTCGGATTTCGACGTCGAAGGTCGAGCGCGCGCCGTCGATGCGCACGTTCATGAAGCGCACGTCGGCCTGCGGGTTCTCGCCATAGGTCACGACCTTGCGGTCCTCGATACGGCCGACCAGCGCCTGCACTTCGGGGTGATCGAGGCACATGACGCCGAAGCCGTAGAACGGCACGTTCTCGACGAACTGGCGGAACGCGGCGCGTACGGCGTCGAAATTGCCGTAGTGGTCGAGATGCTCGGGATCGATATTGGTGACGACGGCGACGTCGGCCGGAAGCTTCAGGAAGGTGCCGTCCGATTCGTCGGCCTCCACCACCATCCACTCGCCCTCGCCCATGCGGGCATTGGTGCCGTAGGCATTGATGATGCCGCCATTGATGACCGTCGGGTCGAGCCCGCCGGCTTCGAGCAACGTCGCGACCATCGAGGTGGTCGTCGTCTTGCCGTGCGTGCCGCCGATCGCGATCGCATTGCGGAAGCGCATCAGCTCGGCCAGCATTTCGGCGCGGCGCACCACGGGCAGCAGCTTTTCGCGGGCGGCGATGAGCTCGGGATTGTCCTTCTTGATCGCGGTCGAAACGACGACGACCTCGGCATCGCCAAGGTTCTCGGCCTTGTGGCCGACGAAAACCTCGATACCCTTGTCGCGCAAGCGCTGGACGTTGGCGCTATCGGCCTGGTCGGATCCCTGGACGCGATGGCCGAGATTGTGCAGCACCTCGGCGATCCCGCTCATGCCGATACCGCCGATGCCGATGAAATGGACGAGGCCGATGGCCTTCGGCATTTTCATGCGCTTTTCCCCTTGAACTCTGCAATTGTACGTCCCGCCGCAATAGCCTCTACCATGTCGGCAAGCAAGTTCGCGGCATCAGGTTTACCCGCCTGCTTGGCGGCAGCGGCCATCCGCGCCAGCTTTTCCGGGTCGTTCATCGTGTGCGTCAGGATCGAGGCGATCTTCTCGGACGAGAGTTCGGCCTGCACGATCACCTTGGCGCCGCCGGTCGCTGCGAGCGACGCGGCATTGGCCGCCTGGTCGTGGTCGAGCGCATGCGGATAAGGCACCAGGATCGCCGGACGGCCGATCACCGAGATCTCGGAAACCGTCGAAGCGCCCGAGCGGCAGATCACCAGATGCGCCTTGGCCAAGCGTTCGGCCATGTCGGTGAAGAAGGGAGCGATGTCGGACGCAGCGCCCATCTGAAGCTTGGCGACGCAATCGCCGACCATGCCCATATCCTCGGGACGGACCTGCTGTGTGATCCGGAGCCGCGCACGCAGATCGTCGTCGAGCAGGCTGATTGCCGTCGGCATCGCCTTGGAGAAATACTGCGCGCCCTGGCTGCCGCCGAAGACGACGAGATTGAACGGCTCGCCGGCATGCGACGGCGTATAGGGTGTCTTCGCCGCCTCGATTACGGCCGGACGCACCGGATTGCCCGTCGTCACCGTCTTCTCGGGGAAGGCACCGCCATTCTCGGGCAGGAAGCCACCGGCGATCGCCTTGACGCGATTGGCCAGCGCCTTGTTGGCGCGGCCCATCACGGCGTTCTGTTCGTGGATCATGGTCGGCACGCCGAGACGCGTTGCGGCGAGCAGCGGCGGCACTGTCGGATAGCCACCGAAGCCGACGACCACGACAGGCTTCAACCGCCCGATCAGGCGCTTGGCCGCCCGCATGCCGCTCCACAGCGTCCACAGCGAACGCGCAACCGCAACCGGGTTCTTCGAGGCGATCGTCGCCGACGGCACGACATGGATCTCGTCGGCCGGGAATTTGCCGGCATAGCGCTCCGCCCGGCTGTCCGTCACCAGATGCACGGAATAGCCGCGTTCCTTCAGCTTGTAGGCCAGGGCCTCCGCCGGAAACACGTGGCCGCCGGTTCCCCCGGCGGCAAGCAGAACGATGCCTTTGCTCATATAGTCTTACTCCGCCGGAATGCCGTGCGCGACGCGAAACAGGCTCCGCTCCTGCGCACGCTTTTCCGGTCTGTGGCGCGTCAGCGCGAGAATGAACCCGGCCGTGACGCAGATGGCGACCATCGACGAACCGCCGTAGGAAATCAGCGGCAGGGTCATGCCCTTCGCCGGCAGCAGCTCGAGATTGACGCCCACGTTGATGATGGATTGTATGCCGATCTGCAGCACGAGGCCAGCGACGGCGAAACGGTTGAAGTCGTTGCGCTCCTTGTAGGCATGCGACAGACCGCGCAGCACGAGCGCCGAAAACAGCAAGACCAGAGCGATGCAGAAGATGATGCCGAACTCCTCGGCCGCGACCGAGAAGATGAAGTCGGTATGCGCGTCCGGGATGATGCGCTTGACGATGCCCTCGCCCGGACCCTGGCCGAACCAGTCGCCACGGATGATCGCTTCGCGCGCCGTATCGATCTGGAACGTGTCGCCTTCGCCGGTCATGAACTTGTCGATACGCAGCGCCACGTGCGGGAAGACGTAATAGGCGCTGACGAGACCGCCGACGCCACCGGCGCCGAGCACGATGATCCAAAGCCACGGCATGCCGGCCATGAAAAACATGCCGCCCCACACCGCTGTCGTCAGGATGGTCTGACCAAGGTCGGGCTGCGCCACGAGAAGCGCCGCGACCATGCCGAAGAGGATGATGGCGAAGAGATTGCCCGGGATTTCCGGCTGGCGCGCATGCTCGGCAAACAGCCAGGCGCAGACGACCACGAAGGCGGGCTTCATGAACTCCGACGGCTGGATCGAGATGCCGGCGAGCGTCACCCAACGGCGGGAACCCTTGACCTCGACGCCGAAGAACAGCGCGAGCAGCATCATCGCGATCGCCACGATCAGGAGAAGGATCGCGGTGCGGCGCACCTGCCGCGGCGTCAGGAACGACAGGCCGATCATGACCGCCAGCGACGGAATCATGAAGGCCGCGTGGCGCTTGACGAAGTGGAACGGCTCCAGCCCGATGCGCTCGGCCACCGCCGGCGATGCGGCAAACGACAGCATGAAGCCGATGCCCATCAGGAAGATGAACATCGCCAGGAAGAACCGGTCGATGGTCCAGAACCAATCGGCCAATGCCCCGCGTTCCGCACGACTTACCATGTCACTTCTCTCCTGTTGCCGAACCGATCAGCATGGTGATTCCGTCGAGCGCTGCCACATGGCTCACAAATGCATCGCCCCTGACTTCGAAGTTCTTATATTGGTCGAAGCTTGCGCAAGCCGGTGCTAACATGACCGCCAATGGCCCGCTTTCGTCCTTGCCCGCATCCTCGGCCGCATGCGCGACCGCCTGGTCCAGCGTTCCCGAGATCTCGTAAGGCACCGCCTCGCCGAGCGTGGCCGCGAATTCCGCGGCTGCCTCGCCGATCAGATAGGCCTTGGCGATGCGCGGGAAGAACGGCGCAAGCGTCGTGATCCCGCCCGCCTTGGGCAGGCCGCCGGCAATCCAGTAGATGCGGTCGTAGCTCGATAGAGCCGGTGCCGCCGCATCGGCATTGGTTGCCTTGGAATCGTTGACGAACACCACATTGCCGCGCCGGCCGACCGGCTGCATGCGATGCTTCAGCCCCGGGAAGGACGCGAGGCCCGCGCGAATATCCTCGACCGAGACGCCGGCCGCAAGGCAGGCGGCGACGGCAGCCGCCGCGTTCTGCGCATTGTGGCTGCCGCGCAGCGTCGGGATACCGTCGAGATCGGCGATCGGCAGGGCGGCACCCGCCTGCGCCTGGATGAGCTTCGTACCCTCGGCATAGATGCCGTCGGCGAGCACATGGCGGCGCGAGATACGCGTGACCTTGCCGCCTGCCCGCTCGATGCGGTCGGCGATCATCTCGCAATGGCTGTCGTCGACGCCGACGATGGCGACGTCGCTGCCCGCGACCAGCCGCTCCTTGACGTCGGCATAGTGCTGCATCGTGCCGTGGCGGTCGAGATGATCAGGCGTGAGGTTGAGCAGGATGCCGGCCGACGGATTGAGCGTCGGCGCGAGATCGATCTGGTAGGACGAGCACTCGACGACGTAGAACCGTCCGGCTTTCGGCGGCTCCAGCGTCAGCACCGCCGTCCCGATATTTCCACCAAGCTGCGTGTCGCGGCCGCTCGACTTCAGGATATGGGCGATCAGCGCGGTGGTGGTGGATTTTCCGTTGGTGCCGGTGATGGCGATGAACGGCGCATCGGGCGCGTGCGCCCGGCGCTCGCGCACGAAGAGCTCGACATCGCCGACGATATCAACGCCGGCGGCGCGCGCCAGATCGACCGTCCAGTGCGGCTTCGGATGCGTGAGCGGCACGCCCGGCGACAGCACGAACAGCGACTGCGCGTTCCAGTCAATCGTCCTGAGATCGGCGGTGTGGATCCCCTCGGCCGCGGCCTTGGTCACGCTGTCGGGATTGTCGTCCCACGCCGTCACCTCCGCGCCCCCAAGGATCAGGGCGCGCGCCGTGGCGAAGCCGGAACCGCCGAGCCCGAAGAGCGCGACTTTTTTTCCAGAGAGCGTGGTGACCGGGATCATGATCGTCTTACCGCAGCTTCAGCGTCGAGAGGCCGAGCATGGCAAGGCCGACGGCGATGATCCAGAAGCGGATCACGACCTGGCTTTCGGTCCAGCCCTTCTTCTCGAAATGGTGGTGGATCGGCGCCATCAGGAAGACGCGGCGTCCGGTCATCTTGAAGAAGCCGACCTGGATGATGACCGACAGCGTTTCCATGACGAACAGGCCGCCGATGATCGCCATGACGATCTCGTGCTTGGTGGCGACGGCAACCGTGCCGATCGTGCCGCCGAGTGCTAGCGAACCGGTGTCGCCCATGAAGATAGCGGCGGGCGGCGCGTTGAACCACAGGAAGCCGAGGCCGGCGCCGATGACAGCGCCGAGAACGACGGAGAGTTCGCCCGTGCCGGGCACGAAGTTGATCTGCAGGTAGTTCGCGAAGACGGCATTACCGGCGAGATAGGCGATGACGCCGAAAGAGGCCGCCGCGATCATTACAGGCACGATGGCGAGACCGTCGAGACCATCCGTCAGGTTTACCGCATTGCCGGCGCCGACGATGACGAAGCCGCCGAAGACCACGAACATGATGCCGAGGTTGATCAGGAAGTCCTTGAAGAACGGGAACGCGATCGACGAACCGAAGGTCGAGCCGGCAGGGCCGGAAGCCAGCGACGCCCGCATCATGAAATAGACGGCAATACCGGCGATGACGAACTCGATGCCGAGCCGCGCCTTGCCGGAGAAGCCCTTGTGGCTCTGCTTGCTGACCTTCAGATAGTCGTCATAGAAGCCGATCGCGCCGAAGCCGAGCGTGACGAGAAGCGTCGCCACGACATAGACGTTCGACAGATCCGCCCACAGAAGCGACGAACCGACGATGCCGGCCAGGATCATCAGGCCGCCCATGGTCGGCGTACCGGCCTTCTTGAAGTGCGTCTGCGGTCCGTCGGCGCGGATCGGCTGACCCTTGCCCTGGCGGATGCGCAGCGAATTGATGATCATCGGCCCGAACAGGAAAACGATCAGCGCGGAGGTGAAGAGAGAGGCGCCCGTGCGGAACGTAATGTATCTGAACAGGTTCAGAAATTTCAGGTGTTCCGACAGTTCGACTAGCCAAATCAGCATTCAGGGCCCCTTGTTTACCCGCTCAAAATTCGCGTTGCGTGTCGGCAAATGGCGGGAACTTGTCAAGGAGCGCGGCAATAATCTTGCCGAAACCGATGCCCAATGACGATTTTACCATCAACACGTCGCCTACCGCGACAGAGTTCAGTACGTGGTCGATGAGTTCGTCGGTCTGCGCGCGATGCACGACCGAAACGCTCTCGGGAAGTGATTCCTTCAGCGCCAGCATCTCAGGCCCGGCGAGCCAGACATGTTCGATGCCGGCTGCAAGCAGCGGCCCGGCGAGATCGGTGTGGACCTTCTGCGAATAGTCGCCCATCTCGAGCATGTCGCCGAGCACGGCGATCCGCCGTCCCGATCCCGTCGGCATGGAACTCGCGAGCAGCGCGATCGCCGCGCGCATCGATGTCGGATTGGCGTTGTAGCTTTCGTCGATGACGGTGAAGCTTCCATGGCCGATCGAGAGCTTGTGGCGACGGCCCCTGCCCTTTTCGGCCTGCAGCGTCGCAAGTGCCGCGATCGCCGACTGCATGTCGGCGCCGACGATCCTGGCGACGCCAAGGGCTGCCAGCGCGTTCTCGGCGATGTGCCGTCCGGGCGCGCCAATTGCGACTTCATGCGTCTCGCCGTCGATGGTGATCCACAAGGTCGAGCTCTGGTCGCCGCCGTTGAACTCCGCCATGCGGAAATCGGCCTTTGCGTGCTGCCCGAAGGAATGGATATGCTGAATGCCGCAGGCCTGCGCCGTGCGGTCGAGGAAATTGAACTGGTCGTTGTCGCGGTTGAGCACGGCATGGCCGCCGGGCACGACACCCTCGAAGATCTCGGCCTTGGCGGTCGCGATTTCCTTGATACTCTTGAAATTGCCGAGATGCGCAGGCGCGATCGTGGTGATGACGGCGACATGCGGTTCGATCATCTTCACCAGCGGGCGGATTTCGTCCGGGTGGTTCATGCCGACTTCGAAGACGCCGAAATAGGTGTCGAGCGGCATGCGCGCCAAGGTGAGCGGCACGCCCCAGTGATTGTTGAAGGATGCGACCGACGCATGCACCTTGCCCGATGGCGCCAGAACCCGGCGCAGCATCTCCTTGGTGGTCGTCTTGCCGACGGAGCCGGTGACGGCAATGATCTGCGCACGAGACCGAGCCCGCGCCGCAAGCCCGAGCTTGCCGAGTGCAACCAGCACGTCCTCGACGACGATCATCGGCACGGTCAAACGGCCGAGCGCCGGCAGACGCGCCTCGCTGACGACGAGCAGCGCAGCACCATTGGCCATCGCCATCGACGCATAGTCATGACCGTCGACCCGATCACCCTTGATCG
The DNA here is from genome assembly GCA_900465665.1 of Hyphomicrobiales bacterium. Lineage (GTDB taxonomy): Bacteria > Pseudomonadota > Alphaproteobacteria > Rhizobiales > Rhizobiaceae > Rhizobium. Next base: position 61,503 of record UBJO01000077.1, on the reverse strand, counting down.
CGAAGAAGGCCTCACCCGGCTGGATCGAGCGGCTGTCGATCGCGATCCCGGTAATCCCCTCCGGCAAGGTGCCGAACGGGCGCCCGGCCATGGCCGCGATCATGTCCTGCGTTGTCCAAAGCCAATTCACGATTTCAGCTCCTCCAAAGCCTTGCGCAACTCGGCGTGATCCGAAAACGGCAGCGTGACGCCACCGATCGTCTGCCCCTCTTCATGTCCCTTGCCGGCAACGATCAGCGTGTCGCCGGAATTGAGCATGGCGACCGCCTCGCGGATCGCCTGGGCGCGGTCGGGGATCTCGGTGGCGCAAGGGGCCGCCGCCATGATCTCGGCGCGGATCGATGCGGGCTCTTCCGAGCGCGGATTGTCGTCGGTGACGACAACCACATCGGCGAGCCGGCAGGCGATCTCGCCCATGATCGGCCGCTTGCCGCGGTCGCGGTCTCCACCGCAGCCGAAGACGACGATGACGCGGCCCGTCGTGAACGGACGCACGGATTCCAGCACATTCGACAGCGCATCCGGCTTATGGGCGTAATCGACATAAGCGAGCGCGCCGTCCTTGGTGTGGCCGACGAGCTCGAGGCGACCCGAAGCGCCCTGCAATTTCTCAAGCGCGGCCATAGCGACCTTGGCCGGCACGCCCGTGGACATGGCAAGGCCGGCGGCGACAAGCGCATTGGCCACCTGGAAATCGCCGGCTAGCGGAATGTCGACCTCGAAGATCTGCCCTTCGGCGTGGATCTCGGCGACCTGCTTGTGGCGGAAATGCTCGACGCGCTTCAGCGTCAGATATTCGCCCTTGCGGCCGACCGTGCGCACCACATGTCCTGAATCGATCGCCGCCTTGATCGCCTGCTCCGACCATGCGTCGTCGGCAAAGATCACGGCGGGGTTGCCCTTTGGCAGCAGCGTATCGAAGAGCCGCATCTTGGCGGCCATGTAGTCCTCGATCGTCGGATGGTAATCCATGTGATCGCGACCGAGATTGGTGAAGGCCGCGGCGGCAAGCTTCACGCCATCGAGACGCGACTGGTCGAGACCGTGGCTGGAGGCCTCCATCGAGGCATGCGTCACGCCTTCGTCGGTCAGTTCGGCGAGCAGCGCATGTAGCGACACCGGGTCCGGTGTGGTCAGCGAGCCGTAATCGTTGCGGGTCGGCGAAACGACGCCTGTCGTGCCGATCATCGCGGCCGGGTGGCCGGCAAAGGCCCAGATCTGACGGGTGAAGGAGGCGACCGACGTCTTGCCGGCGGTTCCTGTGACAGCGACCATGGTCTCCGGTTGCTTGCCATAGAAATTGGCGGCTGCGAGCGACAGGAAGCGGCGCGGCTCTTTGACGACGAGAACGGGAATGGAGGCTTCGCTCGGATGCGAGGCGATCGCGACCGCGGCACCGCGCGCGGCGGCATCGGCAATAAAGCCCGCGCCGTCAGCCTTGGTGCCGGCGACGGCGACGAAGGCCATGCCAGGCGCGATCTTTCGGCTGTCGGCGGAAAGGCCGGAAATCTCCAGCGCGCCCACCGGGCCGTTCAGTTCTTCCTTCAATTCCGGAAACGCATTTCCGGCGATGTCCCTCAGTTTCATCGAACGCACACTTTTCTCTCGAGCCGTCGAGCCCCCATGGCGAATCGGCTGCGACATTCATCCAGACTCAATAAGACACCAACATGGCCGATCCGTCGTCACCGAACTTCGGTTCCACACCGAGGATTGGCGCCGCACGGGAGATGATATTCTTGACCATGGGGGCGGCGGTATAAGCCGCGATGTTCTGGCCCTTTTCGCCATTGTGCGGCTCGTCGCAGAAGGTTAGCACCACATACTGCGGGTTCTCGATCGGAAATGCCGCCAGGAAGGCGTTGAAATTGAGGTTGGTGGCGTAGCGGCCGTTGACGACCTTGTCAGCCGTACCGGTCTTGCCGCCGACGTTGAAGCCGGGAACATCGGCATTGCGGCCGGAGCCCTTCACGCCGTTGACCTTGAAGAGATAGCGCACGTCGTCGCTGGTGCTCTTCTTGACGACCACCTCGGCCACTTCATCGGCCTGGTCGCGATTGCGCGGCAGGAAGGTCGGCTCGATCAGCTTGCCGCCGTTGACGAGTGCCGCACCGGCGACAGCCGTCTGCAGCGGCGTCGTCGAGACACCGTGACCGAAGGAGATGGTCACCGAGTTGATCTTCTTCCAGACCTTCGGCTGGCTCGGCATCTTCACCTCGGGCAGCTCGGTCTTCATCTTGGTGAGCAGGCCAAGCTTCGTCAGATAGTCCTTCTGCGCATCGATGCCGACGATGTCGATGATGCGGGCCGTACCGACGTTGGAGGAATACTGGAAGACTTCAGGCAGCGTCAGCCAGCGGCGCTGGCCGTGGAAGTCGTGAATGGTGAAGCCGCCGATATGCAAGGGTTGCGTCGCATCGAAGCTGGAGTTGAGGTTGACCTTGCCGGTGTCGAGCGCCATGGCGAGCGAGAAGGTCTTGAAGGTCGAGCCCATTTCGAACGTGCCGTTCGACATGCGGTTCAGCCAGCCTTCCTTGGCGCCTTCGAGCGGATTGTTCGGATCGAAGTCCGGCGCCGATGCCATGGCGAGCACTTCGCCCGTGTGGATGTCGAGGACGACGGCGCCCGCACCCTTGGCTTCGTAATTCTTCACCGCGTTGACGACGATATCGCGCACGATGTTCTGGACGCGGATATCGATCGACAGCTTGACCGGCTCCAGCGGCTGATCGCTGGTCATGCCGACCATGGCGAGATCGGCCAGCCCCTGGTCGTCGATGTATTTCTCCATGCCGGCAACGCCGCGATTGTCGATGTTGACGTAACCGAGGATATGCGCGGCGGTCGCACCACCGGGATAGAAGCGACGCTTCTCCGGGCGGAAGCCGATGCCGGGAATGCCGAGCGCCAGGATCTGGCTCTGTTGCTTCGGCGACAGCTGGCGGCGCAGCCAGGCGAAGTGCGAGTTGCGGTTGGCGAGCTTCTTGTAGGTGCCCTTCATGTCGAGATCGGGCAGAACGGTCGTCAGCTTCTCGACGGCCTCGTCGGCATCGACGATCTTGTTCGGCTCGGCAAACAGCGAGACGGTGCGAATATCGGTCGCCAGCACTTCGCCGTTGCGATCGAGAATATCCGGGCGCGACGCCAGCAGGCGGTCGGGCGGCAGGATGCTGGATACGACGTCGGGGTCACGCACCGCGTATTCGACGAGACGGCCGCCGATGACGCAGTAGACGCAGACGAAGGCGAAGGCCAGAAGGCCGACACGGCTCTTGGCCTGGCCGCTGCGCTTCTTGCGCGAGCCCTGGATCGACACGCTGCCGGATGGCCCGCCGAACCGGCTGTAGACGCCGGAAGAAAAGTGGGCCTGGCTCTTGGCAACCATGATGCGTGAAAGAAAGGACATCTCTACTCCACAGATCCGGTTGTCATTTCGTCTTCTTCCTCGACAGGCTTCGCCACGACCTTCGGCTTCGGCTTGCCAGTCTTGGCGTCGGCAATCTCCGGCACCGGCACCTGCGCCTTCAGCATCGGCAGCTCCTTGGCATGCACCAGCGAGGTCGAGACGGTCGGCTGCAGCTGCAGCTCGCTATTGTAATTGTTGACCAGCCGCTCAAGCCGGTTCGGCTGCGATTGCAGCGCCCAGTCGGCCTTCAGGAGATCGATCGTGTCCTTCTCGAGCTTGATCTCCGCTTCGAGGCGGTGAACCTCCTCGAGCTTGAGTTCGGCCCGATGCTTGATCGTATAGGTCACGGCGGCCGCGGCCGTCATGACGCCAACAAGTACGAGGTCGAAGGTTCTCAGCATATCAGGCTCCGAGCTTTCCGAGGCTTGCGAGGTTGGGCAGTCCGAAGATCGACATGTCGGCGGCTTCCGCAGGTGCCGTGGTTCTGAGCCCCGCACGCAGTTTGGCGGAACGGGCGCGCGGATTGAGCTCGGCTTCCGCGTCGCTTGCCGACACCATCGGCTTGCCGATCCGGTCGAAGGTGGCGGCACGCTCGTGAGCGATCGGCATGTGGCGCGAGCCGGATGCCTTGCCGGCGCGATCGGAGAAGAAGGTCTTGACGATGCGGTCTTCCAGCGAATGGAAGGTGACGACCACGAGACGACCGCCCGGCTTCAACGCCTGCTCGGCCGCGAACAGCGCCTGCGCGAGTTCGCCGAGCTCGTCGTTGACGAAGATGCGCAGCGCCTGGAACACCCGCGTCGCCGGGTGGATCTTGTCCTTCATCTTGCGCGGCGTGACGATCTCGATCAGGCCCGCCAGATCGCGCGTCGTTTCGAACGGCTTCTCGGCGCGGCGCTTCTCGATCGCATGCGCGATGCGCGGCGACTGGCTCTCTTCACCGAGGAAATGGAAGATGCGGATGAGTTCGGCCACCTTGGCGCGGTTGACGACATCGGCGGCGGAAACGCCGGACGCCGACATACGCATGTCGAGCGGCCCGTTCTTCTGGAACGAGAAGCCGCGATCCGCCTCGTCGATCTGCATCGACGACACGCCGATATCGAGCACGATGCCATCAAGGCCACCGGCCGGCGCGTGATCGGCCAGCCGCGAGAATTGCGAGTGAATGAGCTTCAGGCGGCCGCCATGTGCATCGACCAGCGCTTGCCCGCCCGCGATCGCCGTCGGATCGCGATCGAGCGCGATCACCTCGGCACCACCAGACAGGATGGCCGACGTATAGCCGCCCGCGCCAAACGTGCCGTCGAGAATGACCTTGCCGGCAGCAGGCTCCAGCGCCGTCAGCACCTCGTGGAGAAGAACCGGAATGTGGCGAACCGGTCCGCCACCGGCATCAGTTGAACCTTCGCCAGGATTCGCCGCCATTCCGTTCCCTCGTGTTACGAGGAACGCTTGCCCGCCAGCCTGCGCTCCTCTCGTGCTCGTTGCTGCACAGCCTGAAATTCCTTCGGCTGCCACAGCTGAAAATGATCCGCCCGACCAACGAAGGTCACTTCGTCCGAGATACCGGTGAAGTCGCGAATGAAATCCGTGACCATCAACCGCCCCTCGGCGTCGAGCTTCATGAAGACCCCGCCCCCATGAATGAGAAGCGACATCTCGTTCGCTTCCGGCGAAAACGGATCTTCCGCAGCGATCTGCCGCTCGAACCTTTCGAGAAGGTCCGAACCGCCGACGCTGATCGCCGGAAACACAAAATCCTGGAAGCAGTACAAATCCTGGATGTTGCCTTGCGCCATCACAGATCGAAACGCCGCGGGCACGGAGACCCTGCCCTTGGAATCGATCCTGTTGGTCGCATGTGAAAGGAAGCGGCCCATGACACGAAACATCCGTTCCCGAAAGAGCCCGGACAGCGATTAGGCGCCCCGAACCCCATTTCTCAGACACAGCTTCGCCAGCCGGATGGACGACATTCCATCCAGCGTCTCCGGTGAGGAGTACGCCTTTACTTTGCGATTGATGGGCACTTGATTGCCCTTGCGCAGTGCAGGAATGGGATAACATGGGACCATATGGGCGTCAATGGGAAACGCCCGTCTCACGATGAGCGCAGTATCAAAAATTTATAAGCTGTTAAGTTTAACAAAGGGTTATGAACGCCCGAATTCTCGGCATCCGAAGCGCCCTAGAAAGACACCGCAGCGTGTGGCGAAAAACATCCGCGGTTGCGGAAAATGAATTCGAACACGCCGCACAGGTGAAAATCACAAAACTCAACTTTAAATGCGCATTTGGCGACGAGCACCTCGGGCCACCTCCCCGTTCACCCGCATGTGTTCGTCCGACGTCTTATGCCTACTATGTCGTTAACGGAAAATAATGTATTTTAGATATCATGCATACACAAAGACAAAAACATATCCATTTGCAGAACAAACTAAGAAAGCACGGAGAAAATCCATGGCGAGTTTTAGCTTCAAGGGAATGTTGGCTGGAATGAAGTCGCCGAATACTCAGCCTCCACTGAAGAAAGTCGGCATGACTTCTGAAATTCAGTGTGTAAACTGTGGAAAACTACTCAAGCGATGGTCGGCACTTTCGCTGAGCAGCACCGTTTGCGAGGAGTGCCTGCGCCAGCCGCCAACGTCTCACTGAGCCCTAAAGGGCCAGTGAAATCGTATGGACGTCGATGAAAAGACAATCGCCAGTTGGCCTGTAAGCCGGGTTCTGTATGGCTCCGGCCGAAACCGGAACGTGGCAGCCATTCCTCTGGGACAACGTTTGCACGTTGCCTCTCGCAACCCACCCGGATGACTGGCCTGGAAACCAGCCGGACGGCTTGCGCCGTCCGCGTCATCCCTATTCGGTCTTGCTCCCGGTGGGGTTTACCTTGCCATCGCCGTTGCCGGAGACGCGGTGGGCTCTTACCCCACCCTTTCACCCTTACCTGCCGAAGCAGGCGGTTTGCTTTCTGTGGCACTTTCCCTGAGGTCGCCCTCGCCGGACGTTATCCGGCACCGTGTTTCCGTGGAGCCCGGACTTTCCTCACCCTACCGTCTTTCGACATTGGTAAAGCGCGGCTGCCCGGCCAACTGGCCCGGCTCCCTTAACCGAGACTAGGAGCGAATGCCAACAAAATATCGCGTCAGGCTTCGCGGAAATACGGTTTGAAATCCGTCGCGTAGCCCTGTCCGTTGATTCGACCTTCGAGCAACAGCAACGCGCCGAGCCGACCGATCTCGTCCGAGCTCTTGGCCGCCGTGCCGCAACCGCCCGTGAGAACGCCGATGCGCGGCGACGCGGTATAGCCGATCATCGGATGCCCGCTCGGCGTGAACGAGACGACGCAGGAGCCGCTCGATGACGAAACCGGCCGAAGCTCCGGCACGACACGCTGGATCAGCCGCGTCAGATGCGACTGCACGCTCTCGCGCCCATCGGTCTTGAACCAGTCCCGCAGCTCCGGCTCGCGCTCCAGCCTGACATCATCGGGATCGCCGCCGATCTTCATGTAGAGCTTGCCGTCGGGATAACGGATCGGCGGCAGCATGTAGAAATCGTCTAGACCATCGACGCCATGCGAAATCAGCGACGGCATGCCGGCAAACCGTGCGGCGGCGGCCTCATCGACCTCGTAGAAGGCGATGGTGCGCGCATAAACCTTCAGATCAACAGGCTGCGGCAAGAGATTCGCCGCAATGGAAAAACCGCCGGCGGCGAGCAGCACCTTCTCGGCCCGGTATGTCTTCCCATCGGCCGTCTCGACGGCAACCAGCCCGCCCTCGTCGCGGATCGACACCGCGACCTGGCGGATGACGGAAGCCCCGGCTCTCTCGGCGGCGATCGACTGCGCCCTGACAAGATTGCGCGGGCTGATATAGCCGGCGCCCGTCGGCTCATGAACACCCTCGGTGCCGTCGGCAAAGGCGAAAAACGGAAACCGCGCCTTCAGGCCGGCATCGTCAAGCAGCGACGTCTCGACGCCGAGCGACCGGGCAGCCGCCGATGTCCGCTCGACATAGGTGTCGGCACCACCGCGCTTTGGACCAACCACGAGGCAGCCGGCGGGCGTATAGAAGGAAACGCCGCTCTCCCGCTCGATTTCGGCGTAGCGGCCGATCGAGCGATTGGCGAGCAAGGCCCAGTCGCGGTCGGGATCGATGGTGCGGGTGATGCGCCCCTCGTCGTAGTGGCTGGCGAAAACGCCGTCATGCCGCTTGCGATCCTCAGGCTCGTCCGGGCCGATGACGGCAACGCCATCGGTCGACTTCGCCAGATGCCGGGCAGCGGCGGCGCCCATCATGCCACGGCCGACGATGATATATTTGAAATCCACGCTCATGACCGTCCCGATCTATCGAAAAGAAGGCGTCAGCTGCCGGCCGAAATCGGCGTCGCCAAGCTCGCCTTCCGCAAGCAGCACGGCACCCAGCCGCCCAAGCTCGTCTGACGACTTCGCGGCAACGAAATTGCCGCCCGTCAGCACCGCGATGCGTGGCGAGGAGGTGAAACCGGCATAGGGATAGGCGGTCGGCGTGAAGGTCGCGACGCAGGGCGCCGATGTCACCGGGCAACCGGCGAGATCAGGCATCAGCTCCAGGGCTGTCGCCACCAGCAGATCTCGCTCGGCGGGATCGCCATCCGACCGGAACCAGGCCCCGGCGTCCTGAAGCGTATCGAAGCTGCGCGTCTCGGTATCGCCGCCAAGCTTCAGATAGGTCTTGCCGTCGGGATAACGCACAGGCGGGAGAATATAGACGTGATCCTCGTCGCGATCGCCGAACACGATGCTCGACGGCATGCCGCCGAAGATCGCCTTTTCGCGCTCGCCGAGTTCGTAGAACACGACCGTTCGAGCCGCGACGCGGGTATCCACGGGCGCGGGAAGAAGCTGATTGAAATTGCTGAAACCGCCGGCGGCGACAAGCACGCGCTCAGCCGTATAGGTGCGGTTGCCGACGCTGACCTCGACATGCGAGCCGGCATCCTCGACGCTGGTGACCACCGCATCGATGATTGTGACACCGCCCACTTCCGCAAGCGCCGTCTGCGCGCGCACCAGGGCGCGCGGATTGACATGGCCGGCGCGGCGCTTCTCGTAATAGCCGCTGAAGCTCTCCCGCAGCGTGAACTCAGGAAAACGCTGGCGCAAGGAAGACGCGTCCAGCACCTCATACGCGACGCCGAGCCCGTCGGAGACCTCGATCGCGCGTCCGAGATAGCCCTGCCCCGGTTGCGGCACCGGCCCGGCGAACAGGCATCCGGCTTCGGTGAAGAAGGAGATGCCGCTCTTCGCCTCGATCTCGGCGTAACGGTCGAGCGAACGGGCGGCGAGCGTCGCCCAGACGATATTGTCGTCGAAGGTGCGGGTAATGCGCGCCTCGTCATAGTGGCTCGCGAACACGCCGTGATGGCTCTTGCGCTCGACAGGCTCACTCGGGCCGATCAGCGCCACCCCTTCGATCATCGCGCTCAGATGGCGGGCCGCAGCCGCGCCCATCATGCCGCGCCCGATTATGATCGCCTTGAAATCACATGCCATGTCTCACCTCGTTTCAAGGTGAGATAGCACGATCTGCAAGTTGAATCATATTGTTAAGTCATGCCCTCAGGTGATTCAGCCACAAGCGGTTTTGCCCGTGGCTATCCCACGCTGGCGATCAGTTGATCATCGCCAGCACCTTGCCGCAGTAGGCCTTGGAAACCGGGTTCATGCGGGTCGCGGCGTGGCCGGCATTGTACTTGAGGATGGTATCGCAGGTCTCGCCGCCGCCAAGCGTGTGGGCAGCCGCCAGATACTTCATGCCGTACTTGATGTTGGTATCCGGATCGAAGAGCCCCTTGCTGGAACCCGAATAGCCCATCATCCGAGCCGTCGCCGGCTTGATCTGCATGAGGCCGATTTCGCCGGCGCTGCCGCGAGCATTCGGATTGTAGTTGCTTTCGACACGAACAACGGCATGCGCGAGTTCGACCGGGACGTTGTACTCTTTGGCGTACTTGACGATGATCGCCGCATACTTGCTGCCGGGCATGTCGGGCATCGCGAAACCGGACGTACGGTCTACGGTGTTGAGTGCCACGGTCTTCTGGGCCCCGGTCTTCCGGGAATTGTCGGTCTTGGCGACCTTCTGTACCCGCTGGGTCTTGTGAACTTTCGGAGCCTTCTTCGAGGCTGCTTCGGCCGTCTTGGCCTTCTCTGTCTTTTGCGTCTTGAGTGTCTGCGTCGTCTCTGTCGCTTGCGCTCTATTGCCCCATTCGCCTGCGTTAGCGCAATTGAATCCCATCAGCAGTGTGCTGGCGCACACCACAGCAGAAAAAATCTTTCTCATGTAGTCCAGATACTCCAAGCAAAAGAAAAGCTGCGTATAAATGAAATCCGAACGCAGCATAAATTCGCATAAATACTCAAAGTATCAGCGATATTTCTTTCCTGTTTCAATTGACGACGGTCGACAACACACAACAAAACAACCGGCGCCGTTTAGCGACTGCGGTTAGACCATCGCATTGAGGAGATAATAGGGAAAACATGTGGCAGCGCGGCAAACCCGTAAAATCTAGGGGTATATGCCGGCAAATCGGCCCTGCGTCAGGCGCCGTAGCGCGGCAGGGCCGATAGCAGGCGATGCAGTGTGTCGATCGTCGAGAAATCGGCGATCCCGTCGACCCTCTCCGGACGGAAATGACGCTGGAAGGCCTCGATCTCGCCGGCCATCTTGTCGGAAAATTCGCCTGTGATCTCAGTGCCGTAACCGTAGAGCGACAGCATCGACTGCAGGGCTTCGACCGGCTGGCCCTGGTCGCCGCGCTGGAAGAAGCGTCCGCCGGTGATCGCGGCCGGCGCCACCCAGTGACCGATGCCCCTGGAGTGCAACAATCCCCAAGGGAAGTTTTCACCCGGATCAAGCTTGCGCCGAGGGGCGACATCGGAGTGTCCGAGCACCCTTTCCGGCACGATGGACCAACGTTCGCCGCAGTCGCGACACAATTCGATCACCGCATCGATCTGCGCCTGCGGATACTCGGGGCAACCGCCCGGATGCCCTGCATTGGCGATCTCGATGCCGATCGACGACGAGTTGATGTCGGTCTCGCCCTGCCAGATGCTCTTGCCGGCGTGCCACGCGCGCCGCGCTTCCGGAACGAGCTGCACGACATCGCCATTCTCATGTACGAAGTAATGGCACGAGACCTGACTCTCTTCGCGACAGAGCCAGTCAAGCGCTCCGTCCGCCGTCGGCATGCCGGTATAGTGGAGAATGATCATGTCGGGCTTTCGCCCGTCGACGCGTTCGCCATGGTTCGGCGACGGCCGCACGCTGGCTTTGGCGTAGTCTGCCTCGAAGGCGGTCATGCGGCGCGGCGTTCCTTCTCGATCGCCTCGTAGGCGGCATTGAGCGCCGCCATGCGTTCATTGGCAATCGCATGAAACTCCGCCGGCACGCCGCGCGAGATCAACCGGTCCGGATGATGCTCGCTGACGAGACCGTGGTAACGGCGACGGATCGTCGGGAAATCGTCCGACGGCGAAACGCCGAGCACCTTGTAGGGATCGCCCCCGATCGACACGTGTCGTGCGGCGATCTGCTCGAAGCGCTGCTCGCTCATGTGGAAGATCTCGGCCACATGCGCCAGGAACGCAAATTCCTTCTCGTGGATCAGACCATCGGCCTTGGCGATGTGGAACAGGCCGTCGAGCACCTCTTCCAGAACCGGGCAGTTGGCGGCGCAAGTCACGCAGAGCGTCGAAAGCCGCTCCGCATAGGCCTCGTAACCGGCCACATCCTGGCGCGCGAGATTATAGAGACGCGCGACGTTGGCGGCCTGATCGTCGGGGAATTCGAAAATCTCGCGGAAGGCCTGAACCTCCTTCTCGCTGACGATCCCGTCGGCCTTCGCCATCTTCGCCGACAGCGCGATGATCGCGACCGAAAACGCCACCTTGCGCCGCGTCTCGGGGTCGCCTTCAAAGACCGTGCGAACAGCCTCGACCACCGCGGAAAGCGCATTTCCCGCAGCGTTGCCTATGGCGTTCAGCAGTTTTTCCCAGAAGGACATCAGGTCTCTCGTCTAATAAAAGGAGAAACACCTTGAACAAATAAAGGTTGCCTTTGCAAGACGGGGATTGGCCGCAGGGTTGAAAACACCTTTCACAATTCGGTAATGGTCGCGTGTAACCGAAACATTTGCGCCCTTTGCCGACCCCAAAGCCCGACGGCCTCGTGACGCTTTGTCGCGCCGCATCGGGACGTCTTCGGACAGACCAGCCGACGATTTCCACAATCCCATGCAAACCGCGGTTGCTGCCTGAACCGATTAGATCAGCGCCTGCGGGCGACTTGGCCGTCAGACCGCGCTGCAACACGCATTTTTCACAGAAACAACACTTTACACCATCCCTTCTCTGCCGCATCCATGCACGACCGAACCAAGCTTAGACACGGATAGCGGAGACACCCATGGCCAAGAAAAAAGTCGCAATGCTCACGGCAGGAGGCCTTGCGCCTTGCCTCTCTTCGGCCGTCGGCGGGTTGATCGAACGCTACACCGACATTGCTCCCGATCATGAACTGATCGCCTACCGCTCCGGCTACCAGGGCGTGCTTCAGGGCGACAGCATCAAGATCACGCCCGAGATGCGCGAGAAGGCCTATCTGCTGCACCGCTACGGCGGCTCGCCGATCGGCAACAGCCGCGTCAAGCTCACCAACGCCGCCGACTGCGTCAAGCGCGGGCTCGTCAAGGAAGGCGAAAACCCGCTGCGGGTCGCAGCCGAGCGCCTCGCCAATGACGGCGTCAGCATTCTCCACACGATCGGCGGCGACGACACCAACACGACGGCGGCCGACCTCGCCGCCTATCTCGCCGCCAACGGCTACGACCTGACAGTGGTCGGCCTGCCCAAGACCGTCGACAATGACGTCGTTCCGATCCGCCAGTCGCTCGGCGCCTGGACGGCGGCCGAAGTCGGCGCGCACTTCTTCGACAATGTCAGCAACGAGCAGACCGCCGCTCCCCGCACCCTCATTATCCATGAAGTCATGGGCCGCCACTGCGGCTGGCTGACGGCAGCCACCGCCCGCGCCTATCTGAAGCGCACCCGCAACAATGAATATGTCGATGGCATGATGACCAATGCCGGCATGAAGAGCATCGACGCGGTTTATCTGCCTGAGACGCTGTTCGACCTCGAAGAAGAATCGGCGCGCCTGAAGGAGATCATGGACCGCACCGGCCATGCGACCGTCTTCGTCTCGGAAGGTGCGTGCCTCGACGCCATCGTCGCCGAGCGTGAAGCGGCCGGCGAAACCGTCAAGCGCGACGCCTTCGGCCACGTGAAGATCGACACCATCAATGTCGGCGGCTGGTTCCAGAAGCAGTTCGCGAGCCTGTTGAACGCCGAGCGTTCGCTGGTCCAGAAGTCCGGCTATTTCGCCCGCTCCGCCCCTGCCAACGGCGACGATCTGCGCCTGATCCAGAGCATGACCGACCTCGCCGTCGAGAGTGCGCTCAACAAGGTCTCGGGCGTGACCGGCCACGACGAAGGCCAGAACGGCAAGCTGCGCACGATCGAATTCCCGCGCATCAAGGGCGGCAAGGCTTTCGACACCTCGGTCAAGTGGTTCGGCGAACTGATGGACGAGATCGGCCAGAAATACGAAGACGCATGATTGACGCAGGCGAGATATGATGTCTTTGCTTGTCCTCTAATGAATGAGGAGGAGATTCCATGTCGCTCGAAGCTTGGCTAGCATTTGCTGCCGCATCGGCAATCATGCTGGCTATCCCAGGGCCGACGATTCTCCTCGTCGTATCTTATGCGCTCGGCCACGGCCGCAAGACAGCCTTTGCGACCGTGAGCGGCGTGGCGCTCGGCGACTTCACCGCGATGACGGCCTCTCTGTTCGGCCTCGGCGCGCTGTTGGCCGCGTCGGCGACGCTGTTCACCGTCCTGAAGTTCATCGGCGGCGCCTATCTGATCTGGCTCGGCATCAAGCTCTGGCGGGCGCCGATCATTGACGGCCCGATGGCCGACAATGACAATCTGCCTGAGGAAAAATCGCTGAAGATCTTCCTCCACGCTTATGTTGTGACCGCGCTCAACCCGAAGAGCATCGTGTTCTTCGTAGCCTTCGTACCGCAGTTCTTGAATCCTGCGCTTCCCTTCTTCGGTCAGATGCTGATCATGGAAGCGACCTTCCTGGTGCTCGCGACCATCAACGCCTCCACCTACGCCCTTGCCGCGCATGCCGCGCGGGGCCTGATTCGCAAGGCCGCCGTGCAGCGCGCGGTCAATCGCACGGGCGGCACATTGCTCATTGCAGCCGGCGCCGTGACCGCCGGATATCGCCGCATCGCTGCCTGAAAATCTCAGGTTACCGACCGCGAAAAGCTCAAGAAATTTTCCGTGGGTTGCCGCAAAGCAACGAATAGGTTAATTGGCAATTCAGGGCTTAAGGTTTTTGGTAACTTTTGACGCTGCCGGGGTGGCGCGTTTTCACGAGAGTGAGAGTATGGCAGCGATCGGTTTTTCCGGCTTTAAACGCAATCTCATCGTATCCACGATGCTGTGCTGCGTTGCTGCTGGCTGCTCGAGCGTCGAATACACATCCCAGGCAGATTTGATGGCCGAACAGGTCGTCGTCCCTACCCCAAAGCCCGGCGAAGACGCGATGTTCGCAGCCATTCCAGCCGGCGAAGGCACACCTGGTACTCAGATCGGCGGCGACCAGACCGCTGCATCAGTCGCAACCGCCGCCATGCCGGCAGTCGATTCGGCGCAGCAGACTGCCCAGTTGCAGCCTGCCGCTTACGGCCAGATCCCGCTGACGCCTGAGATGACCGCGATCCAGTCCGTGGTGCCGACACCACGACCGGGTGCGCCGTCGACCGAGCTCGCTTTCGCCGCCAGCCCGCAGAACAACGCCATTGCCGCTCTTTCGGCGATCGACACCACGCCGCACTCGATGATGGACTACGGCTTCGACACGTCGGGCCCGATGGACCCGCCGACCGCGCCGCCGATGTTCAGCGACAACGACAGCGACGACGATGGCGCGCCGACGGTCGAGAAAAGCGCGATCACCAAGATCATCGACAAGTATTCGCAGATCTACAAGGTTCCCGCGACGCTGCTTCACCGCGTCGTTCACCGCGAAAGCCGGTACAACCCGAAGGCCTACAACAAGCGCGGCTACTTCGGCCTCATGCAGATCAAGTACAACACCGCCAAGTCGATGGGTTACGACGGCCAGCCTGAGGGCCTGTTCGACGCCGAAACCAACATCAAATATGCCGCCAAGTATCTGCGCGGCGCATGGCTGGTGTCCGACAACAGCGAAGACAACGCCGTCAGGCTCTATGCCCGGGGCTACTACTACGACGCCAAGCGCAAGGGCATGGACGACATCGCCCACGGCAACTACTAAGCCTTATAGGCTTTAGCGTCTCTATTGCGCGAGATCGGCCGAGGCCGATCGGGTCGGCGGCGGCAGCTTCGCCAGTATCTCCTTCAGCAGAATTTCCGGCCGGTATCTGAGCCAGCTCGGCGTCAGGCCGAGCCTGACCATGACGAGACTGGCCGACGGCACGATCACCATGCTCTGCCCGTCGTGCCCTTCCAGCCAGAAGGCGTCGTCCGGAATGCCGGTCTCTCCGCTCCTGCCGCTGCCGGGCGGGCGAAGCCAGGACTGACCATGCGAATACATGCCGCCGGAAGATGCCGTCGGCGTGCGCATCATGCTCATGAAGCTCTCGGGCAGCAGCCTCTCGCCGTTCCAGACCCCATCCTGCAGCAGGAACTGCCCGAACCGGACCCAATCGCGCGCCGTCGCATAGAGATAGGAGCTGCCGGCGAAGGTGCCGCGCGCATCCACTTCGAAAACAGCACTCGACATGCCCAGCGGATCGAAAAGCGCCGTCCTCGGATAATCAATCGCCTGCTTCTCGTCGCCCAAGCGATCCATCCAGATGCGGGAGATAAGGACGGAGGTTCCGCTGGAATAGTTGAACTGCGTGCCGGGATCGTCATCCAGAGCAAGGCTTGCCGGCAGCGCCGTCTGGTCGGCGTCGAGATAGAGCATGCGCGTGACGTCCGCCACCGTGCCATAATCCTCGTTGAACCTGAGGCCGCTCTCCATCCCAAGCAGCTGCCCAAGCGTGATCTGCGACCGCCTGTCGTCGCGCCATTGGGCAAACAGCCCGGCATCCTCGGCGCCGATCTTGCCGTCGAGCATCAACCGGCCGACGAGCGCCGCATTGACCGTCTTGGTCATCGACCAGCCGATCAATGGCGTTTGCGGACCAAAACCCTTGCCGTAGTTCTCCGCGACGATCTTTCCATCATGCAGGACGACCACGGCGCGCATATGCTCGCCGGTCAAATCAGGGTCGGCAAGCAGTGCCGCGATCGCCGCGTCGTTTTCGATTGGCAGCGCGGCTGCGGTCTCTGCAGGCTTTGCGACGGCAGGCTCGGGCACCGCCTTTCGCGCGGCGGCGAAATCGCCATCCGGCACGGCGGTGCAGCCGAGACCATCGCGGTAGATCGCATAATTGGCGGCAAACAGCCCGAGGATGCGCGCCGTCACCTGCTTGCCGGCCTCATCGACCTGCACGCGAATCAGCCTCAGTAAAGGATTGCCGGGCGCCTGGACGTCTTCGGCAAGCACGGCATTCGCGTCGCGCCCGGCCAGGAAGACATTCGAGCAGACGATCTTCGCCGCATAGCCGTCGCCGATCCTGAGCAGCTCAGGCGGCCTGACATAAAGCCAGCCCGCACCCGCAACGACGATGACGGCAACACCCGCAGCCGCCGCCTTCAAGATGCGCAGAACGCGTCCCATGAGCACCCCTCCCCAGCCAATAGAGAAACAGGAAAATTGCCCTTTAGAAAGCGCCGTCAAGTCCCGGCCGTTCCCAATTGCGCGAGGCACCCGCAGCCCGGCCGCCCACAGGGGACGTCATCAAACTGTAGCGCCGCCGCGTTAAACGCCCTGAACGCTAAATGTTGAGAGACTCACTTATGACGGAATTTGCCCCGGATGCCGGCTTCCGCAAGAACCGGAAACTCAAGGCAGCTCTTCTCCGCCACAAGGCCTTTTCGAAAGAGGGTCTGTCCGAACGTCTTTTCGGGCTGCTCTTTTCCGGCCTCGTCTATCCGCAGATCTGGGAAGACCCCGATCTCGACATGAAGGCGATGGAGCTTGAGCCGCATCACCGCATCGTCACCATCGGCTCCGGCGGCTGCAACATGCTCGCCTATCTCTCGCAGAGCCCGGCTTCGATCGACGTTGTCGATCTCAACCCGCACCATATCGCGCTGAACAAGCTGAAGCTTGGCGCCTTCCGCCATCTTCCCGCCCATGCCGATCTCGTTCGCTTCCTGGCAAGGCCGAACCAGTCCGCCAACAGCCAGGCGTTTGATCGCTTCCTGTCGGCCAACCTGGATGAAGCGACCAGCAACTACTGGAACGGCCGCAAGTTCGGCCGCCGCCGCGTCACCGTCTTCGACCGCAACATCTACAAGACGGGCCTGCTCGGCCGCTTTATCGGCGCCGCCCACCTCCTCGCCCGCGTCCATGGCATCGACCTCACCGGCGTCGCCAAGGCGAAGACGATGGAAGAACAGCGCCGGCTCTTCGACGAGAAGATCGCGCCTCTGTTCGAAAAGCCTGTCGTGCGCTGGATCACCAGCCGCAAGAGCTCGCTCTTCGGCCTCGGCATCCCGCCGCAGCAATATGACGAGCTCGCAAGCCTCGCCGCCGACAATTCGATCGCGCCGGTTCTGCGCCATCGCCTGGAAAAGCTCACCTGTCATTTCCCGATGCAGGAGAACTACTTCGCCTGGCAGGCTTTCGCCCGCCGCTACGCCGATGAAGGCGAAGGTCCGCTGCCGACCTACCTGAAGGCGGAGCACTATGAGGCGATCCGCGCCAATGTCGATCGCGTCAGCGTCCACCACGCAAGCTTCACCGAACTGCTTGCCGGCGAGCCGGCCGCCTCGCGCGACCGCTACATCCTGCTCGACGCGCAGGACTGGATGACGGACCAGCAGTTGAACGACGTCTGGTCTGAGATCTCGCGCACCGCCCGCGACGGCGCCCGCGTCATCTTCCGCACCGCCGCCGAAAAGAGCATCATCGAAGGCCGCCTCTCGCCGGCCATCCGCGATCAGTGGACCTATCTTGAGGACCGCTCGCTCGAACTGACCGCGCTCGACCGCTCGGCCATCTACGGCGGCTTCCACATCTATGTGAAGAAGCCATGAGCCGGACGGATATGAGCCCGGTCGACGCGCAATCGAACGCTCCCTCGGAGAAACATGCCGACCTGATGGACGGCATGTATCGCTATCAGCGCCATATCTATGACCTGACGCGCAAATACTATCTCCTCGGCCGCGACCAAACGATCCGCAATCTCGATCTTATCAGGGGCGCCACGCTGCTCGAAGTCGGCTGCGGCACCGGTCGCAACCTGGCGCTGGCCCACAGGCATTATCCTGAGGCCAGGCTCTACGGCCTCGACATCTCGCAGGAAATGCTGATCTCGGCTCGCAAGACCTTCGCGGGGCTGAACACCTCGGCCGATTTCCGCGTCGCCGACGCCACAGCCTTCGACGCCCGCGATTTCGGCGTCGATGGCTTCGATCGGGTTATGATCTCCTACGCGCTGTCGATGATCCCCGATTGGGAACGCGCGATCGACGCATCGCTTGCGGCGCTCGCCCCCAGCGGCCAGTTGCACGTCGTCGATTTCGGCCAGCAGGAAGGCCTGCCCGGCTGGTTCCGCGCCCTGCTGCGCTCCTGGCTCGACAAGTTCCACGTCACGCCGCGCGCGACGCTTCGCGACGTCCTGCAAGCCAAGGCCGACCAGGAAAATGCCCAGCTGATCTTCAAGACGATCGGCGGCGGCTATGCCTGGCGCGCGATAATAATTAAGGCCCGCTAATATTTAGCTTGAAACTAACCGATTTTTTACGTTGATATGGTGAATAGAGAGGGCATCTAAGCGCTGGACGCGTCAATTCGAAGGTCAGGCTGTGGGGCAAAAAGATCATTCGGTTCACGACGGAACATCCATGCGCCGGCTTCTGTTATGCGTATTGCCCCTTGCCCTCATGCTCGCTGGCTGCACCTCCTCGGGCTATGACTATCTATCCACCGCCTCGATAAAGCCGAAGATGCGCTTCCAGGACACCGATCCGCAGGATTTCGGGCCTAAGCATCCGCAGCAAAACGCCATCCACGGCATCGACATCTCCAAGTGGCAGGGCGATATCGACTGGCAGACGGTGCGCAAGTCGGGTGTCGACTTCGCCTTCATCAAGGCGACCGAAGGCAAGGACCGCATCGACCCGCGCTTCAGCGAATACTGGCAGGAAGCCCGCCAGGTCGGCATTCCGCACGCCCCCTATCATTTCTACTATTTCTGCTCGTCGGCCGACGAACAGGCGGACTGGTTCATCAGCAACGTGCCGAAGGAATCCATGAAGCTGCCGCCGGTGCTCGATGTCGAGTGGAACGGTGAATCGAAGACCTGCCGCACGCGCCCCGATCCAGAGACCGTGCGCTCCGAAATCAAGCGCTTCATGGACAGGCTCGAAGCCTATTACGGCAAGCGCCCGATTATCTACACCTCGGTCGATTTCCACCGCGAAAATCTCGACGGCTATTTCCAGGATTATCACTTCTGGGTCCGTTCCGTGGCGAAGCACCCCGAGGTCACCTACGCCAACCGTCGCTGGGCCTTCTGGCAGTACACCTCGACCGGCGTGATCCCTGGCATCAAGGGCCCGACTGACATTAACGTGTTCGCGGGTTCGGCGAAGAACTGGAATAACTGGGTGGCGGCCGTATCCAAGGATAGGAATTCTTAGTAACGTCCCGTTTTCTTTCTTGCTTCTGTCACAATCATTTGGGACATCGACAGCAATTCAAGCAATGACGAGGATACACTCCATGCACCGCACGCCTGCAAGCCGTTCTGCGCTCGCTCTCCTCCTTGCCGCTGGTCTGGCGACCGGCGCGGCAGCGCAAACACCGGCCCCGGCCGCACCGGCCGGTCAGGCGCCCGCGACGGCGGCAGCCCCCGCCGCTCCGGCTGTCGCATGTGACGGCGACCTCTCCACCTTCCTCGCCGGCGTCGAGGCCGAGGCGATTGCAGCCGGCGCCTCGGCAGAGGCCGCCGACAAGGCGCTCGCCGGTGCCCAGATCGACCCCAAGGTGCTGAGCCGCGACCGGGCCCAGGGCGTGTTCAAGCAGACCTTCCTCGAATTCTCGCAGCGCACCGTCAGCCAGGCCCGCCTCGATATCGGCCGCCAGAAGATGAAGCAGTTCGCCGACGTCTTTTCCCGCGCCGAACAGGAATACGGCGTGCCCCCGGGCGTCATCACCGCCTTCTGGGCGATGGAAACCGATTTCGGCGCCGTGCAGGGCGATTTCAACACCCGCAACGCGCTCGTGACGCTCGCTCATGATTGCCGCCGTCCGGAACTCTTCCGCCCGCAGCTGATCGCGCTGATCGAGATGGTCCAGCACGGCGACCTCGACCCTGAAACCAACACCGGCGCCTGGGCCGGCGAAATCGGCCAGGTGCAGATGCTGCCGCGCGATATCATCGCCTACGGCATGGACGGCGACGGCGACGGCCATGTGCGCCTGAAGCAGAGCGGCCCGGACGCCATCCTGACCGCCGCCAAGTTCATCCAGCACCTCGGCTTCCAGAAGGGCCAGCCCTGGCTGCAGGAGGTTACCATCCCGCAGGATCTGCCCTTCGAGAAGTCGGGCCTCGGCGGCACGATGACGGCGGGCGAATGGTTCGCGCTCGGCGTCAAGCCGCGCAACGGCGACGTAAGCTTCGGCACGCTGCGCGGCGATCTCGTCCTGCCGCAGGGCCGCCTCGGACCGGCCTTCATCGCCTATCCGAACTTCGGCATCTATCTCGAATGGAACAAGTCATTCATCTACACGACCTCGGCCGCCTATTTCGCGACCCGCCTCTCCGGCGCAGAGCCCTATCTCAAGGGCACGCCTGAGCAGGGCCTGACCAACGACCAGATGAAGGAACTGCAGACCAAGCTCGACACGATGGGCCACGACGTCGGCGCCATCGACGGCATCCTCGGCTCCGGCACCCGCATCGCCATCCAGAAGCAGCAGCAGCGCCTCGGCATGCCGGCCGACGGCTGGGCGACGCCCGCCCTCCTCAACGCGCTCTGAGCGCCCGCGAGAGAGCCGAAAATGACGACAAGAGCCGGGCCAAGCGCCCGGCTTTTTCGTTTTCCGATTTCGTGAGCGTTTTCAGCGGCCTGTACCGCGCCTGCAATCCGCCACAGGCATAAACGGCGGGTCGCCCTTTTTTACGCTCCGTTAAAATGTGTGAATATTTTTCCGACCGATTTTGTCGTGAAGATTCAGCGAAGTAGCTTTTGTCACCAGTGGGAGATGTGACATTTTCGCCGCATCGCAGCAAAAAAAGCGCTTTCCAACTGCCACAGTCCCGACATATTATCAGCTCGTTAACGCGAGGAGACAGACATGGGACTGACACGATCCTTGAATGTCCTTTTGATCGGTGCGGCGTTTCTTTTCGTGCTGTCGATGCTTTTCATCTGACACAGGATGCCGCTTCAAACGGACTATGCCGAAACTCCTAGATAGCGCAGAGTTCATGAAATAGAAAAAGCGCAGGCCATCGCGGTCTGCGCTTTTTCAGTTCTATAGACTGTAAACTTCGCCTTGATCAGGCGGCAGCACCCGCGCTCTTGGCCGCGTTGCGCTTGAAGCCGAGGTTCGTCAGAACGGCCGAGACCAGCGGCGAGCGGTTCATCGTATAGAGATGGAAATCACTGACACCACGACGGGCCAAATCCTCGATCTGCTCGGCGGCGACATCGGCCGCGACCTTGGCGCGCTCTTCCGGCTTGTCGTCATAGCCCTCGAAGCGCTCATCGAGAAACGCCGGGATAACAGTGCCGCAGGCGCCCGCGAAGCGCTTCAGCTGCGTCAGGTTCATGATCGGCATGATGCCGGGAACGACGGGAATGGTGATCCCTGCCGCCCGCACCTTCTCTAGGTAGCGCTCGAAATTGTCGTTGTCGAAGAAGAACTGCGTCAGCGCCCGGTTGGCGCCGTTATCGGCCTTGCGCTTCAGCATGTCGATATCGGCGGCAACATCGCGGCTCTCAGGATGCTTTTCCGGATAGGCCGAAACGGAAATCTCGAAATCGCCGAGCTCGCGCAGGCCGGCGACCAGTTCGGAAGCGTTGGCGTATCCGCCAGGATGCGGCGTGTAGGGCGCGCCGACGCCATCAGGCGTATCGCCACGCAGCGCCACGAAGTGCTTCACGCCAGCCTTGCGGAAGCTCTCGACGACGCTGTGCGTCTCTTCCTTGGTGGCGCCCACGCAGGTGAGATGCGAGGCCGTGGCAAGCGGCGTGGAGCTGATGAAGCGCGAAACGGTCGCCAGCGTCGGCGCCTTGGTCGTGCCGCCGGCGCCGTAGGTCACTGACACGAAGTCGGGGTTCCAGTCCTGCAACTCGCTGACTGTCTTCCAGAGCTGGCCCTCGGCCTCTTCCGACTTCGGCGGAAAGAACTCGAACGAGATGCCGATCCTGTTGCGCGCGTCGTGGTTCAAAGCCATGTCAGTCTCTCCCGGCAAATGTGGGTGCGGCGTGATCGCTCTCGGCGGAGGCCATCAGGCGCCTGGGGTCGCGCGCGAGCCAGATGGTGACCGTAAGCCCCTGCCCGCTCTCGTGCCCCGGATGAAGATCGACGACCTGCTCGATATCGAGCCCCGCCTTGCGCAGCCAGTCGGTCATCGACTGGTGCGAGAAGCCGAGACGCACATGCGCGTGGTCGTCACGAAGATATTCCAGCGTGTGAGGCGCCAGATCGATGATGACGAGCCGTCCGCCCGGGCGCAGCATGCGCGCCGCTTCCCCGATGGCGATTTCCGGCTGGTCGAAGAAGTGCAGGACTTGATGGATCGTCACCAGATCGAAATCCTGCGCCTCGAAAGGCAGGTTCAGGATATCGGCATGGCGTACCGAGGCCTTGGTGATGCCCGTCCGGTCGAGATTGGCGCGGGCGACGCTCAGCATGTCGCGGCTGGCATCGACGCCGATCGCGCGGCGGTAGAGCCCCGAGAGAAGCTCCAGGATGCGGCCGGTGCCGGTGCCGAGATCGAGCAGCGAATCGATCGGCTGGCTGCCGAGCAGCCGGATCACGGCTGCATCGACCTCCTCGTCGGCGGCGTGCAGGCGGCGCAGCTCGTCCCACTCGGCGGCGTTGCGGCTGAAATAGGCCTGCGCCCGTTCGGAACGCTGGCGCTTGACGGCATCGAGCCGCTCGCCATCGCGCAGGATGACAGGGTCATTCTCGGATGCATGCGCCAGAAGATTGCGCACGAAGCTCGCCGCCTTCCCTTCCTGCCGCAGCCGGAAATAGGCCCAGGCGCCTTCCTGGTAGCGATCGATGAGATCGGCTTCGCCAAGCAGCTTGAGATGGCGCGAGATACGCGGTTGGGATTGGCCGAGAATTTCGGTAAGATCGGTCACGGTCACGTCGCCGGCGGCCAGCAGCGCCAGAAGACGCAAGCGCGTCGGCTCGCCCGCCGCCCGCAGCACGTCCACCAACGCATCCAAACCTAGCCTGACGGGTTCACCCATATTCGATCCAATCAACATATAAAGATATCTTTATGTGAAATGATTTGGTCGTGCAAGCGGGATTTCGATCGGTTCACGAAATTCCCTGCGCAAATCGCGACATCTTTCCTCACAAAAAAGCCCCGGCGAACCGGGGCTTTTCTTAAAGTTTCTCTTCTGAGCGAAGGCTTATCGCGTCAGGCGCTTGTACGCCTGGCTGCCCGGGTTCAGCGCGTCGGGACCGAGGCGGCGAACCTTGTCTTCTTCGTAGTCCTCGAAGTTGCCTTCGAACCATTCGACATGGCCGTCGCCTTCAAAGGCGAGGATGTGCGTCGCAAGGCGGTCGAGGAACATGCGATCGTGGCTGATGATGATGGCGCAGCCGGCGAAGGCTTCAAGCGCGCTTTCCAGTGCACCGAGCGTTTCCGTATCGAGGTCGTTGGTCGGTTCGTCGAGCAGCAGAACGTTGCCGCCGGCCTTCAGCATCTTGGCGAGGTGAACGCGGTTGCGCTGACCACCCGAGAGATTGCCGACCTTCTGCTGCTGATCGCCGCCCTTGAAGTTGAAGGCGCCGCAATAGGCGCGCGAGTTCATGTCGAACTTGCCGAGCTTGATGACTTCGGCGCCGCCCGAGATTTCTTCCCAGACGGTCTTGTTGCCGTCGAGCGCGTCGCGGCTCTGGTCGACATAACCGAGATGAACGGTGTCACCGATGCGGATCGAGCCGGCATCCGGCTTTTCCTGGCCGGTGATCATCTTGAACAGCGTCGACTTGCCGGCGCCGTTCGGGCCGATGATGCCGACGATACCGCCCGGCGGCAGCTTGATCGTGAGATCGTTGATCAGCGTGCGGCCTTCGAAGCCCTTGTTGATGCCTTCGAGCTCGATGACCACCTGGCCGAGACGCTCGGAGACCGGGATGATGATCTGCGCATCGCCGGGCCGGATGTTTTCGGCCGCGTCGACCAGCTGTTCGTAGGCCTTGATACGAGCCTTCGACTTGGCCTGACGGGCCTTCGGGCTGGAAGCGATCCATTCCTGTTCACGCGACAGCGCCTTCTGGCGGCCGGCTTCTTCGCGGGCTTCCTGCTGCATGCGCTTGGCCTTCGCCTGCAGATAGGCGGAGTAGTTGCCTTCGTAAGGAATGCCGCGGCCGCGGTCGAGCTCGAGAATCCAGCCCGTGACGTTGTCGAGGAAGTAGCGATCGTGGGTAATCATCATCACGGCGCCAGGATAGTCGCGCAGGTGCTTTTCAAGCCAGGCGATCGTCTCGGCGTCGAGGTGGTTGGTCGGTTCGTCGAGGAGCAGCAGGTCCGGCTGCGAGAGCAACAGGCGGCAGAGCGCGATACGGCGACGCTCACCACCCGAGAGAAGCGTGACGTCGGCGTCCTTCGGCGGGCAGCGCAGCGCTTCCATCGCCATCTCGACCTGCTGCTCGAGGTCCCAGAGGTTCTGGCTGTCGATGATGTCCTGGAGCTTCGCGCCTTCATCGGCGGTCTCGTCGGAATAGTTCATCATCAGTTCGTTGTAGCGGTCGAGCACGGCCTGCTTGTCGGCCACGCCTTCCATGACGTTTTCGAAGGCGTTCTTGGCCGGATCGAGATGCGGCTCCTGCTCGAGGTAGCCGACGGTAGCACCTTCGGCGAGCCAGGCCTCACCGGTGAATTCCTTGTCCTGGCCGGCGATGATGCGCAGCACGGTCGACTTACCAGCGCCGTTCGGGCCGAGGATACCGATCTTGGCATCCGGGTAGAACGACAGGTTGACGTTTTCGAGGATCTTCTTGGCGCCGTAGGACTTGTTCAGTCCCGACATGTGGTAGATGAACTGACGTGCCATCGCTAATTCTGCTCCGGGGGAAATTGGTTTGCCGCTATGTAGGCGAATTGGCGCCCGGGAGCAACGCGCAGCACCGAAAAACACGCCGCTTTTCCATAGAACCGGACGCCGGATCGAGCATCAGCCACAGAAGCACCCGGTGCGAAGCCTCAAAAACCCGCCGCGTCGACGATCCCCTCGTTGCAGCCGAAGGAGGTCCGACCCGCGCCCTGGATGAGATCGCCGAGATCCTTGCCCTTCCCGTCCGTCGCATCGGCGGAGAGACCGATCGTCAATTCGCTGATCACGCGGCTGTTGCCGGCGCGGCGGCAGCTCATCTTCACCCGGTCGCCGGCGCCCGGGCCGAAGCTCTTGTCGAACGCCGCCTTGATCGCGTCTCCAGTCAGTGACTTGCCGATATTGGCGGCGAACAGCTCCTGGACGGCGGATCCGTTCAGGTCTTCGATCAGCCGCACGGCATCGGCGAAGTAGGCGTCGGCGCTCATGCCGGTGCAGGTGCCGTGCTTGATCCATTCATGCCGCTCGAGCGCCGATTGCGTGCCGGGCATCACCTTGTCGAGCGATGCCTTCGTCTCGGCCGAGAGTTTCACCTCCGGCAGGTCCTTCCAGTCGCCATCCTTGTCGGCGGAGCGATCAGCGTCGGAAACGCCGCAATAATCCTTGCGCATCGGCCAGAGCCCGTGCAGCGAGAAATTCTTGGCGTCGTAGCGGTCGCTGCCCTGGCTGGCGCATTCGGCCTTGCGCTGGTTGGTCTGGCAGAAGGCCGGCTGCCAGCTGGCCGCGAGAATGAAGCGCGTGCGCCCGCCGCCCTCCTGCGCAAAAGCGGAGCCGGCCATGATCGACAGCAAGAACAATGCGATGACGCGAAAGCCGAGATTGCCCATACCCATCCCCACAAGGAACAATTCATGAACATCAAAGCACGCGACGCATCGGCAGGCAAGCGGCAAAACGCGCCAAGCGAAAATCTCCGGCACAACCTATCCCGCCTGTTGCATTTGGCGGATGTTCTGGTCTTCTCCCGCCACGGAGGAAATCATGTTTGCAGATACCCGGCGCCTCGACCATGCGGGCGCTTCACTGGCCTATCACTATCAGCAGCCCGAAGGCACTGAGCGAGGCATTTTGCTGATCAGCCATGGACTGGCCGAGCACTCGAAACGCTACCAGCGCTTTGCGCAAGCGATGGCCGCACGCGGCTATCACGTCTACGCCCACGACCATCGCGGCCACGGCGAGACCACCGCGCCGGACGCGCCGATCGGCCGCTTCGCAAGGCGGGACGGTGCGAGCTACGTCATCGACGATATCGAGGCGATGCGCGACGAGGCGGCGACCGAGCATCCGGGCCTGCCGATCATTCTCTTCGGCCACTCCATGGGCGGGCTGATCGCGCTCAACGCAGCCGTCACCTACCCGCGAAAATTCGATGCCGTCGCCGTTTGGAACTCGAACTTCAATCCCGGCCTCGCCGGCCGCGCCGCGCAGGCGATCCTCTTGATCGAGCGCGCCCTGAAAGGCTCCGACGTCCCGAGCGACCTGTTGCCGAAGCTCACCTTCGGCACCTGGGCGAAATCGGTCGCCAACCGCCGCACGGATTTCGACTGGCTGTCGCGCGACCCCACTGAAGTCGACAAGTATGTGGCCGATCCGCTCTGCGGCTTCGGCGCATCCGTCTCGCTCTGGCTCGACCTCTTCGAGCTCACCTTCCGCGCGCCGCAGAAGGAACATCTCGCCCGCCTGCCGACCGAAACGCCGATCCACCTGGTCGGCGGCGGCCAGGACCCGGCGACAGAGAATGGAAAAGCCATCCTCTGGCTGTCAAACCATTTGAAAACCCACGGTTTCTCCCGTATCAGCCCTGAGATATATCAGGACATGCGCCACGAGACATTGAACGAGATCGGCGCCGACGCGCCCATATCGGCATTCGCCGATTGGTGCGATCAGGCAACCGCGCGTCCCGTGAACGGCTGATCCCGCTCCCCTACCCCAAAATCAGAGAATTCCGTCATGAGCAGCAACGCGGCACCCGGCACCAGCAACACCCCATCGGAAGTGATGTTGGGACTGATCCTGATGTTCGTCTCGGTGCTACTGTCGCCCATCATCGACATTTTCTCCAAGCTTGCCATCACTACGGTCCCGTCCGCCCAGATCACCGCGGCGCGCTTCGGCGTGCAGGCGCTGTGCATGCTGCCCATTGTGCTCTGGCGTCACAACCTCACCGACATCACCTGGAAGCAGAGCTTCTTCCACGCCATCCGCGGCGCCATCATCACCGTCTCGATGATCTCCTTCGTCACCACGCTGAAATACATGGCGGTCGCCGATGCCATCGCCATCTTCTTCGTCGAGCCGATCATCCTGACGATCCTGAGCAGCATCTTCCTCAAGGAAAAGATCGGCTGGCGGCGTTATACAGCCTGCGGCGTCGGCTTCTTCGGGGCAATCCTCATCATCCAGCCGAGCTTCCAGGAAGTCGGCTATGTCGCGCTGCTGCCCGTCGTCAGCGCGGTCTGCATCGCCATCTCCGCCATGATGAACCGGGCGCTGGCGCAGCGTGAGGACCCGTGGGTCATGCAGTTCCACATGGGTCTTTGGGGCCTGCTGATCTGCGCCATCCTGCTCTATCTCGGCCAGGGCAGCGGCTCCGACGTGCTCGATCCCGTGATCCCGGACACCCGTGCCTGGCTCTATCTGCTGGGCGTCGGCGTCTCGGCCGCGATCGCCGGCATCTTCGGCGTCTATGCCTATCGCTCGGCGCCCGCCTCGACGCTGGCCCCACTGCAGTATTTCGAGATCGTCTCGGCCACCGCCTTCGCCTGGCTGGTTTTCGGCGATTTCCCGGATGCGCTGAAATGGCTGGGCATATTCATCATCATGGGCTCCGGCTTCTATATCATCTGGCGCGAGCGGCGCTTTGCATCCAAGCCCGTATCCGATACATCTGAGGAGACGCGGGCACCCTGATCTGATCGTGGGAGGAACATGACGCAGACCCAGCCAAACAAAGCGCCGCTCGCAGGCATTCGTGTCATCGAGCTCGCACGCGTGCTCGCCGGCCCCTGGGCGGGGCAGATGCTGGCCGATCTCGGCGCAGACGTGATCAAGGTCGAAAACCCCGATGGCGGCGACGATACGAGGCACTGGGGTCCCCCCTTCGTCGAGGGTGCCGATGGCGAAAACCTCTCGGCCGCCTATTACCACGCCGCCAATCGCGGCAAGCGCTCGATAACGGCCGATCTTCGCAGCGAAGAGGGCCAGGCGCTGGTCCGCCGGCTGGTCGCCACCGCCGATGTCGTCATCGAAAACTTCAAGCTCGGCGGCCTAGTCAAATACGGGCTCGATTACGAGAGCCTGCGCGAGATCAATCCGAAGCTCGTCTATTGCTCGATCACCGGCTTCGGCCAGACGGGGCCGTATGCAGGCCTCGCCGGCTACGATTACATCGTCCAGGGCATGTCCGGCTTCATGTCGATCACTGGCGAGCCCGACGGACAGCCGATGAAGGCGGGCGTCGCCATCGCCGATATCTTCACCGGCATCTACGCGGTCTCGGCGATCGAGGCAGCCCTCATCCACGCGCTGAAGACGGGCGAAGGCCAGCTGATCGACATGGCGCTGCTCGACGTCCAGTCGGCCGTGCTCGCCAATCAGAACATGAACTACCTCATATCCGGCCGCCCGCCGACGCGCCTCGGCAACGCCCACCCCAACATCTCGCCCTACGAGGTCGTCCCCACCGCAGACGGCTACCTCATCCTCGCCATCGGCAATGACGGCCAGTTCCGCCGGCTCTGCGGCATTCTCGATCTTCCTGGCATCGCCGACGACGAACGCTTCGCCACCAACAAGGCCCGCGTCGCCAATCGCGACGAGGTGAGACGGCTGGTCTCGACCGAGACGCTGAAGTGGGCGAAGGCCGATCTTCTTTCCGCCTGCGAGGCGAACGCCGTGCCGTCAGGCGCGATCAACACCATCGAGGACATGTTCAACGATCCGCAGATTATCGCGCGCGGCTTGCGCGTTGATCTCGAGGATAGCGCCGGCACCGTCATTCCCGGTGTTCGCACACCGGTTGTCCTCTCGCGGACGCCGCTCAGCTATGAAAGGCCCAGTCCGAGACTGGGAGAGCACCAGGAGGAGGTGCTCGCGGAACTCATCCAATGGGAGGGGAACAAATGAAACGGACAGGCGGAGAACTGATCGTCGAGGCATTGAAGGCAAATGGGGTGAAACGCCTCTCCTGCGTTCCCGGCGAGAGTTTCCTCGCCGTCCTCGACGCGCTTACGACAGCGACATCGAGGTCATCGTCTGCCGCCAGGAGGGTGGCGCCGCGATGATGGCCGATACCTGGGGCCGCCTCACCGGCGAGCCCGGCATCTGCATGGTCACCCGCGGCCCCGGCGCCACCAACGCAACCGCGGGACTGCACATCGCCAAACAGGATTCGATCCCGATGATCCTCTTCATCGGCCAAGTCCAGCGCGACGCCCGCGAACGCGAAGCCTTCCAGGAGGTCGAGTTCCGCCGGGCGCTGACCGAATACGCCAAGTGGGTGGGCGAGATCGACGACGCAGCCCGCATCCCCGAATTCGTCACCCGCGCCTTCGCGCTCGCCACTTCCGGCCGCCCCGGCCCCGTCGTGTTGTCGCTGCCAGAGGACATGCTGCGCGACATGGTCGAGGCGCCCCGCGCCAGGCGCTATTCCCGTGTCGAAGCGCACCCCGGCCGCAGCCAGGTCGACGACTTCTATCTTCGCCTGCTGAAGGCCGAACGCCCCATGGTGATCCTCGGCGGCTCGCGCTGGGATGCCGATGCGGTGGCCGACTTCAGAACCTTCGCGGAGCGCTTCAAGCTGCCGGTCGGCTGCTCCTTCCGCCGCCAGATGCTGTTCGATCATCTGCATCCCGGCTATGCCGGCGATATCGGCGTCGGCATCAATCCCGAGCTGGCGCGGGAGATCAAGGAGAGCGATCTGCTGATCCTGCTCGGCTGCCGCATGTCGGAGATGCCGTCTTCGGGCTATACGCTGATCGATATCCCCTACCCGCAGCAGCAACTCGTCCACATCCATCCCGACCCGTCCGAACTCGGCCGTGTCTATCGCCCGGATCTCGCCATCGCGGCGAGCCCGCAGGACTTCGTCGCAGCACTTGCCGATCTCGAAGCCCCCACGCAAGCGCGGTGGGCCGACCGCACCGAGCGCATGCATCAAGCCTATCTCGCATGGTCGACACCGCCGCAGACTGGACCGGGCGACGTCCACATGGGCCCGATCATGGCGTGGATCGAAGAGAACACGCGGCCGGACACGATCTTCACCAACGGCGCCGGCAATTATGCGACTTGGCAGCACCGCTATCACCGCTTCCGGCAGTTCAACACGCAGGCGGCCCCGACATCGGGCTCCATGGGCTACAGCGTCCCCTCAGCCGTTGCCGCCAAGGCGCTGTTTCCGGATCGTGAAGTCATCTGCTTTGCCGGCGACGGCTGCTTTCTCATGCATGGCCAGGAATTCGCCACCGCCATCCGCTACAAGCTGCCGTTCATCACGCTTCTGATCAACAACGGCATGTACGGCACGATCCGCATGCATCAGGAGCGCGAATATCCCGGCCGCGTCAGCGGCACCGGCCTCACCAATCCCGATTTCGCGGCCCTTGCCCGCGCCTATGGCGGCCATGGCGAGACGGTGGAAAAGACCGAGGACTTCGCCCCCGCCTTCGAACGCGCCCGCGAAAGTGGCCTGCCCGCTATCATCGATATCAAGCTCGACCCGGAGGCGATCACGCCGACGCGCACGCTCTCGGAAATCGCGCAAACAAAAAGCCGGTGAGGAGCTGAACTCCTCACCGGCCTATCAAATCGCGATGGCGACGATCTCAAAGCGTGTCGCGATCCTCCGGATTCGCTTGTCACGCTTTGAGCTTCTTTTCATCGCATGTCGGTGCCGCAAAACCGCTGCACACTTTTGCGCGACATGCTTTAGATCGCAGCCGTGACGATGAACTCGACCTTGTACTTCGGAGCGGCCAGCTTGGCTTCGCTGGTAGCGCGGGCCGGCGTGTTGGCCGGGTCGACCCAGGCTTCCCAAGCAGCGTTCATTTCAGCGAAGTCCGAGATGTCGGAGAGGTAGATCAGCGTCTGCAGGATCCTCGACTTGTCGGAGCCGGCAGCGGCCAGCAGGCGATCGACTTCGGCAAGCGCGTCCTTGCACTGGTCGGTCACGGTTGCGCCTTCGCCAACCTGGCCGGCGAGGTAAACGGTGTTGCCGTGGATGACCGCGCCGCTCATGCGGGCGCCAACGTCGATACGCTTGATGCTCATGGTATTCTCCTTGTCATGATATGAAAGAGGCGCCGCACGCAAGCGCAGCGCCGGACTTTACAGCCCGCGCCTTGGATCAGGTGCGGATGTGATGGGTCTTCTGGTAGATCGCCGTCGAGCGTGCGCCGGAGCGGCAGTAGCCGAGCATCGGGCGCGGGAATTCGTCGAGCGCGTCGACCATGCCGGCGACAGCCTCTTCCGTCACGCCCATGGGGCCGACGGGAACGTGGGCGATCTCGAGACCGAGCTCCTTGGCCCGCGCGGCGATATCGGCGAACGGCGTCTGGTCCATGCTTTCCTGGTCCGGACGATGGCAGACGATGGACTTGAAGCCCATGGCCATGATCTCGTCGAGCTCATCGACCGTGATCTGGCCGGAAACCGAATATTCGTCGTCGATCTGGCGGATGTCCATCGCAAATACTCCTGAAATTATGGGCTGAATGACTACGCCGCCCGATCAATGCCGTCAACCGCACAACACGGTTGAATCGGCCTGTTGAATTGCCTGTCAAACGAAAGCAAAGCTGAGCCCGTACTCGCGGCTTTCGCCGGGCTTGAGCATGTTGAATTCGCCCGCTTCCTGAAGCTCCGCGCGCGGCACCCAACGGTGCGAGACCGGCTCGATGCCAAGCACATCGGCCGGCGCTGTCTGGTTGCGCCAGACCTGCAGATGCGGCAGCGTATCGGCCTTCACCCGCACCCGCAGCGTCTTGCCGCCGACTGCGGCAATCGGCCCAAGCCGCACTTCCGCGAGACCATCGCGCGTCGCCGGCGCTTCCACGCAGAAGATATCGCCGCCATCCTTGCCGAAACGCCAGGGGAAGCCGCCATTCTCAAGCATCGCGCCTTCGAGCCGCGTGCCCTCGTCGAACCATTTGCCGCCGATGTTCATATGATACATCAGAAACGTCGGCACGGTCCGGTCGCTGGTGTTGACCACCTTGTCCTTCAGATGCGCCTCGCCGGTCTTGCCGTCGATGAACCAATGGCGCTCGATCCGGGCAGGCAGCCCCTCGACGGTGACGACATCGATATCGGCGCGGCATTCCGCATTGCCGTTTTCGAACTTGGTCCAGAGCACCTTGGCGGCATGGCCGGCGGCTGAGCCGTGCAGCGGAAACACCTTGCCGTCGGACCGGCCGGGGATCGGTTCGCGATGGCGGATGTGATCAGGCCCGCAGGTAAACAGGAAACCCTGCACCGAATGCGAGATGCGCGCGTCGCCGTCATCGGGAACGGCCTCCTTCGGCGCGATATCGATGCCCTCGACCACGCAGCCGCCGATATCCATCAGCGACGTCTCGTCCAGCATCAGCTTCGGCCCGGTCGCTGCGGCGAATTCCATCATGATCCCATCTCCCCCTCAAAATGAACTTCCGTAGGGTTAGGCGGCACCCGCTGTTTCGTCAATCCAAGGTGTCGCCACCGCCAACGAGATTTTGATTGGAACCAGCTGGCCCCCTCAAATGTTTATGAGTAAAGGGAAATTTATTGGTTTTTTCATTTTTTGTTCAGCACGATTTCATAAATTCCACACTAGCGTCAAAATTCGCGGGTGTGTGTCGCCAAGTCACTGAAGGATACGAAGACGTGAATCGCTTTCTGAAATCGGCATTATCTGGGACCGTTATAGTGCTGGCCTTGTCGGCTGCGGTTCAGGATGCGTCCGCGCAACAATATCGCCGCCAGGGCAGCGTCGTCTTCGTCACGCCGAACGGCGAGATCCTCGATTACATGCCTGAAGGCAGCGGCTACACGCGCGATCGCAGCGGCAACCGCGTGCTGGTCGATGGCTATGGCAACATCATTGCCACCGAAGCGCGCGCACGCGGCTACTACCCGCCGCCGCCATCGCGCCGTGTATACGGCCGAGAGGTCTACAACAACGACCCCTATTACAGCGAAGACCAGTACGGCGACACACGTTATTCCGAGCGTGGCGCGGTCACTGGTGCGATCCCGCGCGATGCATCGATCGATCGCCAGCAGCTGGATCAGCCCTACCCGCAGAACGACGGCGACTACGCGTCGATCGATCCTGACCAGCCGCAGCCGCAGGTCACCCAGCCGACCCGTCCGGCCGATCCCGTCATCACGCTGAAGAACAAATCGAAGTCCGAGATCGTCGCGCTGCAGGTCTTCCTCGACCGCGCTGGCGTTTCGCCTGGCGCCATCGACGGCCACATGGGCGCCAACGTCACCAAGGCGGTCTATGCCTATGAGCAGATGACCGGCGAAAAGCTCGATCCGAACAATACGGACGCGATCCTTGAGCAGCTGCGCATGTCCGGCGGCCTGCCTGTCGTGAGCTACACCATCACGCCCGCAGACGCGGCCGGCCCCTATGTCGCCGAAATCCCCGAGGACTACGCCCACAAGTCGCAGATGACGTCGCTTGCCTTCACCTCGGTAACCGAGGCGCTCGCCGAACGCTTCCACATGGACGAAGGCTTCCTCAAGGAGCTGAACGCAGGCGCCGACTTCACCGTCCCCGGCACCATCATCAAGGTGGTCAATCCAGGTGAAGTGAAGACCGGCAGCGTGGCCCGCATCATTGCCGACAAGGGCAAGAAGCAGGTCTTCGCCTATGACGCCTCCGGCAACCTGATCTCCGCCTACCCGGCCTCGATCGGCTCCACCGACACGCCCTCGCCTTCGGGCACGGTCACGGTCGAGCGCGTCGCCTTCAATCCGGGCTATACCTACAATCCGAAGATCAACTTCCAGCAGGGCGCCAACGACAAGATCCTCAACATCCCGCCAGGCCCGAACGGCCCTGTCGGCACCGTGTGGATGGCGCTGTCGAAGCCGACCTACGGCATTCACGGCACGCCGGAACCCTCGAAGATCGGCCGCACCCAGAGCCACGGCTGTATCCGCCTGACCAACTGGGACGCCACCGAGTTGGCCAAGATGGTCAAGCCCGGCGTCACCGTCGAGTTCGTCGACTGATAGACTTTAGTTGTTGCGGCGCGCCTGCTCGCTGAAATAGACGAGCCGCAGCAATTCCGATTGCGAATTGACCCCTGTCTTCGCAAACACCGACTTCAGCTGACTGCGGATCGTCTCGCGCGACCGGTTGCTCTCGATGGCGATATCGGTGATCGACGATCCGTGCAGCAGCCCCTGCATGATCTTGATCTCCGCCCTGGTCAGCCCAAACTTGCCTCCGAGCCCCGGGACATCCATCGTCACGGGCTTGGCCGATGGCTCGATGATGATCGCGATGCTCGGCGCATCGAAGAATTGAATGCGGGCACTCTTCTGGAGACGGACGAGGGTCAGCTTGACGCCGTTCACATCAAGCACCTGCTGCCGCTCGCCGTCACGCCATTGCGACAGCAATCGACCGAGGCACGCATTGGCGTCGGCATCGGCGAGCCAGACCTTCCCCTGCAGATCGAGCCGCACGGACCGCCCCTCGCTCAGCGCCTGCTCACCGACCGCGCTGGCCGACAGCAGCTTGCCGCCATCCCCAACCAGCAGGACACCGACGCCGATCGCGTCGAACAGCCGGCCACCGAGCTCATCCGCACTCTTCTCGCCCTTTCCAGCCTCGAAATAGCGCACCGCCCGGTGCAGATGCGGCGCAAGCCGCGTGAAGGTATCGGCGTAAACCCTATTGTCCTCGGGTCCGCCGTTTGCGATCGAACTCGAGATGTTGAACATCCGGCCGTCTCGCTTCACCAGCGCCATGCCGATGGCGGTCTCGCCGCATTGCTTCCAGAAGTCGTTGTAGAACTCTGTCTTCACGAACTGCTCACGCGGCAGCAACTCCTCGGACAGGAAGCCGCGCCACATCGGCATCACGCTCATGGATGGCGCCCAGGGATTTATGCTCGCGAAATGATCGGAATAACTTTCGACCCATTCGTCGCTGAAGCCCTTGTCTATATGAGACGCGCCTTCCGCCCGCATCGGGTCGTGGTAGAACAACGTGGTCTTGCCGCCGGGAACGATCTCGTTCCACCGGCCAAGAAACATGTCCCAGGTGGCCTCGCCGAAAATTACACCGTAGATGGTGTCGACCAGACTGTCATAGGTATCTTCAGCGACGATCATTGTTCCCCCGGCAAGCGCCCGCATCGCAGGCGAGGATACCAGTGTAAAGCTTCTGGAAACAACGAAAATTACCCTTTTCGGGTGATACCCACCCGAGGGAAAAGCAGGCAGTGATGCAGAGATACATGGTCGCGTCGAAACGAGGAGACCGACCTTGCATCAATGAAAATGCGCCCCAGCGGACCGGGGCGCATTTTCAATCACAAAATGAATGATCAGGCAGCCGAACGGATCAGCGGGCCCGTCATGCGCGCCGCCGCAGGCAGTCTCACCGGCAGCTTGCGCATGATCTCCTCGGCGAAACAGAGCGCGTTTTCGCGCGCCTTGTCGAGGTTGCTGGCGCGGGCCGGATCGAGCGTGTGCAGCGTGCCGCCGCAATCGAAGATATCGCGGAAAGCCGAACGCTCGATGATCGCGGTATCGAGCACCGGCACCTGCCGCTGGTTCAGCAGCGTCTTCACGATCGCGAGCGCCCGTGTCGTCACCATCGAGTTGACGCGCGTCAGCACGACGGAGTGACCGATGCGGATACCGGCCTTCTCGTCGAGATACTGCAGCAGCTCCAACACCTGTGCCCCGCCGCGCGCGTCCATGGCGCAGCCCTGGATCGGGATCAGCACGTGATCGGAAAGACCGATCGCCGTGGCCAGCATCGGATTGCGGGCGCCCGGCAGGTCGATGATGAAATAGTCGGTATTGTGCTTGTTCTCCGAGATGTGCTGCGGCAGCGAGGCCGAGGTCACGAAATCGATCACCGAGACGTTTGGCACGTGACCGGAGATCTCATGCCAGCGGGAAATCCAGTGCTGCGGATCGGCATCGAGGATGGTGACGCGATAGCCCTTGCGGGCAAGCTCGGTGGCCAGCAACAGAACAGCGGTGGTCTTCCCGGCGCCGCCCTTGGTGTTTGCAAATGTGATGACTGCCATGTTCGTTCCTCGGGGGAAATGTCGCGAGCCGGGATCGCTCTGTTGCGCACATCAGGATGCATCGTGCGGTTACTGCATCCTTTCCAAACATGGTTAACAATATCTAAACAAGACATCCGAAATCCCGGTCCGCATTTCTTGCAGCAGCCATCGCCACTTCGCTTGAACGCCCTGCGCCACAACGAAAAAGACCCGGAAAGCGCAGGGCTTTCCGGGCCAAATCTCAGGTCCGCATTTTGTATCAGAAGCAGTCCTTGAACAGCGCCTTGGTGTTCCCGAGCGTCATCGCGACAGGGTTTCCGCCAGCGCTCGGGTCTTCGATCGCCATGGCCGAGAGTTCATCGATTCGATCCGGCTTGATTCCCATCGCCGAAAGGCTCTCGGGTACACCGAGTTCGGAGCGCAGCTTAAGCACGTAATCGTAGAACCCGTCGAAGCCGCCGGAGATGCCGAGATAGGCGGCCGCACGCGCGATCTTGTCTTCTATGACAGCGCGGTTGAAGCGCAGCACCGCTGGCATCACGACGGCATTGGTCATGCCGTGGTGGGTGTTGTAGACCGCGCCGATCGGATGCGACAGCGCATGGATAGCGCCAAGCCCCTTCTGGAACGCGACAGCGCCCATGGCGGCGGCCGACATCATGTTGGCGCGGGCTTCGAGGTCGGTGCCTTCCTTGTATGCGCGCGGCAGGAACTCCTTGACCAGACGCATGCCCTCAAGCGCGATGCCGGCAGACATCGGGTGGTAGAAGGGCGAGGAATAGGCTTCCAGGCAATGCGCAAAGGC
Source organism: Hyphomicrobiales bacterium (assembly GCA_900465665.1). Classification (GTDB taxonomy): domain Bacteria; phylum Pseudomonadota; class Alphaproteobacteria; order Rhizobiales; family Rhizobiaceae; genus Rhizobium. The sequence continues at coordinate 24,487 of UBJO01000077.1, read as the reverse complement.
ATCCATGCCGGTGCCTGCCGTGATGATCTTCGGCATACCAACAGTCAGTTCCGGATCGGCGATAACGACACCGGGCAGGAACTTCGGATGGAAGATGATCTTCTTCACATGCGTTTCGGAATTGGTGATGACGCTGGCGCGACCGACTTCCGAGCCGGTGCCCGCCGTCGTCGGTACGGCCACGATCGGCGCGATACCCTCGACCGAAGCGCGCGTCCACCAGTCGCCGATATCCTCGAAGTCCCACACGGGACGCGTCTGGCCGGCCATGAAGGCCACGCACTTGCCGAGATCGAGGCCCGAGCCGCCGCCGAAGGCGACGACGCCGTCATGGCCGCCATCCTTGAACGCCTTGACGCCGGCCGCAAGGTTCTTCTCGTTCGGGTTCGGATCGACATCCGCGAAGATCGCCCGGCCAAGCCCGGCCTCTTCTAGAATGTCGAGCGCGTTCGTGGTGATCGCCATCGTCGCCAGGCCGCGATCGGTGATCAGGAGCGGCTTCCTCATGCCGAGGCTCTTGGCGGCATCCGCCAGTTCCTTGATCCGGCCGCGGCCGAGCTTGAATGAAGTCGGGTAGCTCCAGTTGGCTGTGATATGCGCGCTCATGCTGTCACTTTCTTCAGATGGTAGGATTTCGGACGCGTCAGGTTCTGGAAGCCGATGATCGACAGCGAGCCGCCACGACCGGTTTCCTTGACGCCGGTCCAGCACAGCGCCGGATCGAGATAATCGGCGCGGTTCATGAACACGGTGCCGGTTTCGATCTCGCGGCCAAGCCGCCCTGCCCGCTCGGCATCCTTGGTCCAGAGCGAGGCCGTCAGCCCGTACTGGCTGTCGTTCATCAGCGCCAACGCCTCGTCGTCGCTCTTCACCTTCATGATGCCGACGGCGGGACCGAAGGTCTCCTCGCGCATGAAGGCCATGGAGTGATCGACATTGACGAGGATCTGCGGCGCGAGATAGGCGCCGCCATCATCCTGAGGGAACAGCTTGGGATCGACCAGCGTCTTGGCGCCTTTCGAGACCGCGTCGGCGATCTGCTCGCGCACGACCTTGGCGAAACGCTTGTTCGCCATCGGGCCGAGCGACGTCTCCGGATCAAGGGGATTACCGAGCTTGTAGTTCGACACCCATGCGACCGACTTCTCGACGAAGCTGTCATAAAGCGATTCATGCACATAGATGCGCTCGATCCCGCAGCAGCACTGCCCGGAATTATAGGTCGCGCCATCCATCAGCGTATCGACCGCCGCATCGAGATCGGCGTCTTCCATGACGTAACCCGGATCCTTGCCGCCGAGTTCGAGGCCGAGACCGGTAAAGGTGCCTGCTGCCGCCCGCTCCATCGAGCGCCCGCCTTCGACCGAACCGGTGAAGTTCACGAAGTTGAAGCTGCCGGCCGCGATCAGCGCCGACGTCGTCTCATGGTCGAGAACCACGTTCTGGAACACATCCTCGGGAACGCCGGCCTCGACGAAGGCCTGCACCAGCCGTTCGCCGACGAGAAGTGTCTGCGACGCGTGCTTCAAGACAACCGTATTGCCCGCCATCAGCGCCGGCGCGATCGTGTTGATCGCCGTCATGTAGGGATAGTTCCACGGCGCCACGACGAAGACGACGCCATGCGCCTCGCGCTCGATGCGGCGCTCGAACTTGTCGCTCTCTTCGACGACAAGCGGCGCCAGCGCATCGGCCGCGATCGAGGCCACGTAGTTGGAGCGCTCGTTGAAGCCCTTGTATTCGCCACCATAGCGGATCGGTCGACCCATCTGCCAGGCGAGCTCGGGAACGACGACGTCGGACATCTCGTTCAGCCGCGCAGCACCCTTCAGCACCAGCTGAACACGATCCTCCAGCGGCCGCCTTGCCCAGGCCTTCTGCGCCTTGCGCGCCCGCGCCACGACCTCCTTCGCCGCCTCAAGCGGCAGCGCCGGACGCTCGGCGTAAACCGATCCGTCGATCGGCGATATGCATTGAATTACAGTCATTTCCAAACTCCAGTCATTAACAGGCCAGCGTGCGGACATGCCCCGCGACGCCATAGGAAAGGATCGCGCGATCGCGCGTGATGATGGTCAGGTCGTTCTCCCGCGCCGTGGCGATCAGGATGCGGTCGATAGGGTCTTTGTGAGCGAGTTGCGGCAAGGAACAGGACGCCATGAAGATATTCGCGGTCACCGGTTGTTCGTCGATGTCGGCTTCGAGCCTGAAGTCGTTAAACCACCTCTGCGCGGTCTTCGTTTCGCTAATGCGCCCTCGTGCCAAAAGCATCGCCATCTCCCACGCCGTCACAGCCGAAACGAAAACCGGCCTCCCCGCAGCCTTTGCAGCCGCGAGCGCAGTCAACGCTCCTTCCGCCAAGGGCTCTCTCTTCGCCATCCAGATCGCGGCGCAGGTGTCGAGCAGAAAAGCACTATTCATTGTACAGCTTCTCGCCCCACTCCTCGTCCCAATCCATCGGCGCGGTCAGATCAACCCCCGGCATGATGGTCAGCGTCCCCTTCATGCATCCCCAGGCGGGGTGCACCTCGATCAGCGTTCCATCCTCCAGCTCCATCCAGCGCTTGCCATCCTTGTAGATGACGTCGTCCTCCGTAAACATCTTGACGGGCGGCTCCTCCGGCAAAACCGGTGCGGTGCCGCCGCTCTCATAGCCCGCCTGCTTCTTCTCGGCGAAGCCGCTGGCATCGCCACGGCGATGCGCTGCTACCTCCTCCAGCGGAAGGCCAAGATAATCCGCGATCTGGTCCTGCTCGTCGGCGCTCATCTTCCGCTCGCCGCTCAGCATGCGTGACACGGCGCTCGGATCAAGCCCCATGAACCGGGCCATGTCGCGAAGCGATGCGTCGCGCTGTGAGAGCTTTTCGTAGAACCATGCGCTGTCGATCACACCCATGTCGATCTCCTCTGGAAACGCCGGAGCACATTAGCACAATGCGACCAACGCAACAATCAGAGCGAGTGTTGCGATTATCTCATGCTCGCTCGAATCCGCGCGCCACCTCCCAATCCGTGATCCTGCGGTCATACTCCTCCTGCTCCCACTCGGCCGCGCGCGTGTAGTGATCGATGACGTCGTCACCGAAAGCATTGCGCAGCATCTTGGACTTTGTCATGGCCGTGGTCGCGGCCCGGAGCGTCCGCGGGATTTCGCGCACCTTGCGCGCGCCATAGGCGTCGCCGACGAAGGGCGCTTCCAGCTCCATCTTGTTCTCGATCCCGTCGATCCCGGCGGCCAGCAGAGCGGCGAAGGCGAGATAGGGGTTGAGATCGGAGCCGCCGACGCGGCATTCGATGCGGATCGCCTTGGTGCCGTCGCCGCAGAGGCGATAGCCGGCCGTGCGGTTGTCCTTGCTCCAGATCGCCTTGGTCGGCGCGAACGTGCCGGCCATGAAGCGCTTGTAGGAGTTGATGTAGGGCGCCAGGAAATAGGTGATCTCGCTGGCGTGCGCGAGCAGGCCTGCGATGTAGTTTTCCATCAGGCTGGACATCCCGTATTTGCCCTTGTCGTCGGCAAACAGCGGCGTCTTGCCATCGGCACTCCACAGCGACTGGTGAATATGCGAGGAGCTGCCGGCGGCATTGTAGTGCCACTTGGCGAGGAAGGTGATCGCTTTGCCCTTGGCCCAGGCGATTTCCTTGCAGCCGTTCTTGATGATCGAGTGACGGTCGGCCATGGCAAGCGCATCGGCATAGCGCACGTTGATCTCTTCCTGGCCCGCCGAAGCCTCGCCCTTGGAATTCTCGACGGGAATGCCGGCGCCCTGCAGCCCGGTGCGGATCGCCCGCATCACCTCTTCCTCCTTGGTGGTCTGGAAGATGTGGTAGTCCTCATTGTAGGCGCTGGCGAGCTTGAGGTTGCGATAGCCGGATGCCTGCGCGGATTCGTAGGTCTGGTCGAACAGGAAGAACTCGAGTTCCGAGGCCATGAAGGCCTTCATGCCCATGTCTTCCAGCCGCTTGACCTGCCTCTTCAGGATCGCGCGCGGCGAATGCGGCACTTCCTCGTGCGTGTGATGGTCGAGCAGGTCGCAGAGCACCAGTGCGGTCCCCTCGAGCCAGGGAATGCGCCTGAGCGTCGAGAGGTCAGGCTTCATCGTGTAGTCGCCATAGCCCTTTTCCCAGCTGGTCGCCTTGTAGCCGGAGACGGTCTCCATCTCCATGTCGGTGGCGACGAGATAGTTGCAGCTGTGTGTTTCCTTCCAGGCGCTTTCGACGAAGTATTCGGCCTGGAAACGCTTGCCCATAAGCCGCCCCTGCATGTCGACCTGGCATGCCAGCACGGTATCGATGCGTCCGTCGGCAACGTCCTGCTTCAGATCGTCGAGAGTATAGATGCTCATATGGACCTCCCCATAAATTTAAACTGAAATCGGGCCAACGAAACGGCATGCTCCGTGCGGCAACGCCACGCCGGACTGCGCAGTCTAATGTCGGTCAACCGCAATGCAGGGCCGCCGGACGCGGCCCCGCTTTCTTGGAAGAATATATCAGCCTTCGCCGACAGCCTTTTCGGCAGCCGCGATCTCGGCCTGTCGACGTGCCACTTCCTCGCCGATCGGCGGGCCCTTGAAGCGGCGGCTCTCGAAGCCGAACCATACGATCGCGGTCAGCACCAGGAAGCCGACGGTCACGTAGAGTGCCGGGCCGTTCGGCGGCTGCACGCCGAGGACGAAGATCAGGATCATCGCGAGGATCGACAGAACCGCGAAGAGCTTGAACATCCCCTCACCGATATTCCACGGCCCCATCTTGTCCCACTTCGACGTACCCCAGGCGAAGAGGCCGAGCGTGATTGGGATCGCGAAGGAGAAGAACAGGAAGATAACCGTGCAGGAAACGACGATCGTGTAAACCGGCGTGTCACCGATCGAAACGAGCGACGAGCCCCAGACGAAGAGCACCGAGAGGATCGATCCGGTCCAGATGGCCGATACCGGCGTGCGGTACTTCGGGCTGACCTTGGCGAGCGCCTTGGAGGCCGGCAGGCCACCATCGCGCGAGAAGGCGAAGATCATGCGCGAGACGGAGGTGACGGTCGCAAGGCCGCACAGCCACTGGCAAACGAGGATCGCGAAGTAGAGGATATCCTTGACGGTCGCATTGACCTGTGTGTCCATCGCCCAGAAGAACACGTTCCAGCCCTGCTTGGCAGCGTCGTCCATGTTCGGCAGCATCAGCACGAACGAGCACAGCATGATGTAGCCGAACAGCGCCGACCAGAGCACGGAAGAGACCATGCCGCGCGGAACGGAATGAGCGGCCTTGACCGTTTCTTCCGACGTATGCGCCGAGGCGTCATAACCGGTGATCGTGTAGATCGGCAAAAGCAGACCGAGCAGGAACACCCAGGTGCCCGACGTTGCCGGCCAGACATTGCCACCCGCTTCGCCGGAATAGTTGGCGAAGGTGAACAGGCGGCCGATCTCGTAGGACGGCGCGAAGTACAGGCACACGGCCGACAGCGCGATCGCCGATGCGAAGATCAGGTAGCCCGAGAAGTCGGTGAGCTTGGCGGTCAGGCCGATACCCATGTGGTTCACGAGCGCCTGCGCGCCGGTGATGATCACGAGGAACAGGATGCGCACCGTCGTCGTATCGGTCAGGCCGAAATAGGTCGTGCCGAACGAGCCCATGAAGAAATAATAGGTGCCGACGTTGATGGCGCCGAGAACCGTGACGAGGCCGAGCAGGTTGAACCATGCGGTCAGCCAGCCGGTGAAGCGGTTGCCGAGGATCGAACCCCAGTGATAGAGGCCGCCGGCCGTCGGATAGGCCGAGCTGATCTGCGCCATGGCTACGGCGAACACCAGCGAAACGAAGCAACCGATCGGCCAGCCGATGCCGATCGCGGCACCGCCCGCACCGGCCGTTGCCTGCGCCAGCGAATTGATACCACCGGAAAGAATGCAAATGATCGAGAATGAAACGGCAAAATTCGAAAACGAGCTCATGCGCCGTTCGAGTTCCTGGGCATAGCCCATGGAATGCAGGATGTGCACATCCTGCTTCTTGTCGAGTTCCGAATAATCGGACATGACGTCCCCCTGTTTAGCCATCAACCGCGGAATTGCGGCTGATTATCCAGTGCCAAAGTGCCCGCGACGTGTTCGCCTGCGGGCGGATCGCAGTTAGACTGCTCCCTGGGGTCTTATCTTTCGTCGTCAGGCGTCCAGGCTCTGCTGGAGCAGCCTTGTCAGATAGCTGGCCATGACCCCTTGGCCAGCCGGGTCTGCGATGAGGTCGTTGCGGACCTCGATCATTACATTGCGCAATCCGTTCGACAGCCCGTGCAGGATCAGCGTATGCGTCACGCCATCCGAGGGGCCGTAAGGCTCATTGCGCTCAACTCTATAGTGCGTCGTCCGACCCGCAGCGGCAAGCATCGCATCCGCCAGCCGGGTATCGTCATCATGCAGGACACCCACCTCGACCGCGCGCGTCTTTCCGTGAAAGACAGGCGTAAAGCTGTGGACGGTGACGATAACGGTCTCCTGTCCCCGCTTGCTGCGATCACGAATGAGTGCGCGAATGGCGTCATGAAACGGGATATACAAAGCCTCGGTGCGCGCCGCCTTTTCTTCCGCGCTCAGGCCTGTATTTCCCGGGATGTCGTAGACCTCGCTTTTCTCAGGCATGGCGCCGACCGATTCCGGCGGCCTGTTGCAATCGTAGATCAGGCGTGAAAAACGCTGGTGAACCAGTGTAGCATCGAGCGCCTCGGACATGCCCTTGGCGACAGCAAGAGCGCCGGGATCCCAGGCAATGTGACTGTTGAGCGCCTCCTCGGAAAGACCGAGCGTCCCGAAGCTGGCAGGCAGAACCCGCGATGCATGTTCGCAGACGATAAGCACCGGGCTGGTGCCGTCTGGCCTTTCGACCGCGACGCACTCCCCTTCCCCTTTGCCGAGCACTTCCAATCGAGCAAGCACCACAGTCGCTCCACCACAACTGTTAATAAAATACTTATAAGAAAAGAATTCTTCAGCTTTCCACAAGTGTCAAGCGCGCACTGAAAAAATCTTTTCATGACAGTGGTTGACATGGATTGTGACAGCGTTGTTAACTTTGAGTGGGAAAGTGGCACAAGACCAATCCCGGGGAGCAAGATCGCGTGACCGTTGCGTCGAAGACAGTTTCAGACGTAATCCACTCGCATTTTGGCGTGCTCACGCGCGCCGAAAAGCAGCTGGCTGAAAGTCTGTTGGACAACTACCCTGTGTCAGGACTGGGGAGCATCACGACGATTGCCGAAAACGCCGGCGTATCCACCCCGACTGTCGTGCGCATGGTTCAGAAGCTCGGCTACAAGGGCTATCCCGATTTTCAGGCGCATCTGCACCAGGAGGTCGAGGCGACTATCTCCAATCCTATCGCCAAGCATGATCGCTGGGCGTCCAACGCGCCGGGAACCCACATCCTCAACCGTTTCGCCGACGCCATCATCGACAATCTGCGCCAGACGCTGACCGGCCTCGATACCGCGACCTTCGACAGCGTCGCCACCCTTTTGTCGGACCGCAAGCGCAACCTCTATTTCGTCGGCGGCCGCATCACCGGCGCTCTGGCCGAGTATTTCTTCACGCATATGCAGGTCATTCGCCCCAATACGGCGCTTTTGTCGGCCAATTCGAGCAGCTGGCCGCAATATGTCCTGAACATGAACCCCGGCGACCTGCTGATCATCTTCGACATCAGGCGCTACGAGCAGGAGCTCGTCAGCCTCGCCACCGCCGCCAAAAACAGCGGCGCCGAGATCATCATCTTCACCGACCAGTGGGCCTCCCCTGCCGCCAAGCTCGCGCGCCATACGTTTCGCGTGCAGATCGAGGCGCCGTCGGCATGGGACAGCTCCGTCGTCACCCTTTTCATCGTCGAGGCGCTGATCGAGGCGGTTCAGAACTCGACATGGGACGAGACGAAGGAGCGTATGAAAACGCTGGAAGGCCTTTTCGAACAGACGCGGCTCTTCCGCAAACTTGGTTAGGAGGGACAATTACGACAGCGAAGATGTAACGGGCAGCAAACAAGGACGTGTCGCAATCGAAACATCCTCGCCAAACGCCCGCGATACAAAGAAAAAATAGCGTCATCCAACTGTCACACAAGCTTCACGTAACGTCAGTAACAGCATCGTCGGACACTGAAACCCGAAGGAGAACAACAGTGATCTCTAATCTTTCTCGACTGCTCTCGCTCTCTACAGCAATTGTTGTGGCTTCAACCGCAATTGCTGCCGCAGAGCCAAGCGCTGAACTCATCGCTGCCGCCAAGAAGGAAGGCACGCTGACCACGATCGCTCTCCCGCACGACTGGTGCGGCTATGGCGACGTCATTGCCGGCTTCAAGGCGAAGTATGGTCTGGAAGTGAACGAACTGAACCCGGACGCTGGTTCGGGCGACGAAATCGAAGCCATCAAGGCCAACAAGGGCAACACCGGCCCGCAGGCTCCTGACGTCATCGACGTCGGCCTCTCCTTCGGCCCGACCGCAAAGGCTGACGGCCTGATCCAGCCTTACAAGGTTTCGACCTGGGATTCGATCCCTGACAGCGCCAAGGATGCCGACGGCTTCTGGTACGGCGATTACTACGGCGTTCTCTCCTTCGTCGTGAACACCGACATCGTCAAGAACGTCCCGAAGGACTGGGCTGACCTGAAGAAGTCGGACTACGCCAACAGCGTTGCTCTCGCCGGTGACCCGCGCGCTTCCAACCAGGCCGTTCAGGCTGTGTACGCTGCCGGCATCGCTGCTGGTGAAAAGGACGCGACGAAGGCTGGTGAAGCCGGTCTCGCCTTCTTCGGCGAACTCAACAAGGCAGGCAACCTCGTTCCGGTTATCGGCAAGTCCGCTTCGCTGGCACAGGGCTCGACCCCGATCGTCATCGCATGGGACTACAACGGCCTGTCCTGGCGCGATACGCTCAAGGGCAACCCGCCGGTTGAAGTCGTCGTTCCGGCATCGGGCGTCAACGCCGGCGTTTACGTCCAGGCGATCTCCGCTTTCGCTCCGCACCCGAACGCTGCCAAGCTTTGGATGGAATACCTCTATTCGGACGAAGGTCAGCTCGGCTGGCTGAAGGGCTATTGCCACCCGATCCGCTTCAACGATCTGGCCAAGAACAAGAAGATCCCGCAGGAACTTCTCGACAAGCTGCCGCCGGCAGCGGCCTATGAAAAGGCTGTCTTCCCGACACTCGACGAGCAGGCTGCTGGCAAGACCGCCATTACCGGCAAGTGGGACAGCGTCGTCGGCGCCAACGTCCAGTAATATTGTATGAAACCGGCCTCCCCGTCTTATTGCGGGGAGGCTTTTGCCCCTCCGACGCCGCAAGAAGAGCTTTTTCAATGAGCACTGTTTCGACGACGCCCGTGGTGAGCACGGCCCCGCTGATCACCAAGGACCGCGTGATCGACTGGCTGGGCATTACACCCTTCATTATTTTTGCCCTGCTTTTTCTCATTATTCCCACGCTCTACCTTGTGGTCGGCGCCTTTTTGACGCCCGAGGGTAATTTCACGCTGAAGAACATCGGTGATCTCTTCACCCCGTCGATCCTCAGCGCCTACTGGATCAGTATCCGCGTTTCGGTCGCCTCGGCACTCGGCGGCGCGCTGATCGGCTTCTTCCTCGCCTGGGCCGTGGTGCTCGGCGGCCTGCCGACATCGGTGCGCTCGACGCTGTTGACCTTCTCCGGCGTGGCATCGAATTTCGCGGGCATCCCGCTCGCCTTCTCGTTTCTGGCAACGCTCGGCCGCACCGGCCTCGTGACGGTTTTCCTGAGAGACTGGTTCGGCTTCAATCTCTACGGCACCGGCTTCAACCTGCTCTCCTTCTTCGGCCTGACCATCACCTACATGTATTTCCAGATTCCGCTGATGGTGCTGATCCTGACGCCGGCTCTGGATGGCATGAAGAAGGAATGGCGCGAGGCGGCCGAAATCCTCGGCGCCAGCAATGTCCAGTATTGGACCAAGGTCGCCCTGCCGATCCTCTGGCCAAGCCTTCTCGGCACCACGCTGCTGCTCTTCGCAAACGCCTTCGGCGCCATCGCGACGGCCTATGCGCTAACGGGCTCCTCGCTCAACATCGTCCCCATCCTGCTCTACGCGCAGATCCGCGGCGACGTCCTTCACAATGCAAACCTCGGCTATGCGATCGCGCTCGGCATGATCGTCATCACCGGCGTGTCCAACATCCTCTATCTCATGCTGCGCATGCGCGCTGAACGGTGGCAGAAATGAAGGCTCAAAAACTCGGCGCCTGGATCGCCATCGCCATCGGCGCGACCTATTTCATCGTGCCTCTGCTCGGAACCATCGAGTTCTCGCTGCGCATGCGCCGCGACGCCTACAGTTTCGACGCCTACCTGTCGGTCTTCTCCGACGAGCGCTTCCGCGCCACCTTCGGCTACTCAATGATGATGGCGCTTTTGACCATCGTCTTCGGCATGCTCTTGATCGTGCCGACTGCCTATTGGGTGCGCCTGCGCATGCCGCAGATGCGCCAGGTGGTGGAGTTCATCACCCTGCTGCCGCTGGTCATCCCGGCCATCGTCATCGTCTTCGGCTATTTGAGGATGTATAACTCCTCCTCCTACCTGCCGATGACTGGCTCGACGACGGGCACCAACATCCTGCTCGTCTTCTCCTACATCACGCTCTCCCTGCCCTACATGTACCGCTCCGTCGATACCGCCATGCGCGCCATCGACGTCAGAACGCTAACCGAAGCCGCCCAGAGCCTCGGCGCCAGCTGGTGGACGATCATGTTCAAGTGCATCTTCCCGAACGTCATGAGCGGCATCCTCTCAGGCGCCTTCATCACGCTGGCGATCGTCATGGGCGAATTCACCTTCGCGGCACTTCTGAGCCGTCCGGCCTTCGGCCCCTACCTGCAGCTGGTCGGCGCCAACCGGGCCTACGAGCCCTCGGCGCTCGCCGTGATCGCATTCTCCATCACCTGGCTCAGCATGGGCCTGCTCAATCTCGTCTCGCGCATCGGCAGATCCCGCCCGGCCAAGGCTTAAGGTATTTCGACATGTCATTTCTCTCGCTGACCAACATTCAGAAATCCTTCGGCCAGGTTCAGGTCGTCAAGAACTTCAACATGAACATCGAGAAGGGAGAATTCGTCTCCTTCCTCGGCCCGTCGGGCTGCGGCAAGACCACGGTCCTGCGCATGATCGCCGGTTTTGAGAACCCGACCGGCGGCAATCTCAGCATCGCCGGCAAGGATATCGCGCCGCTGAAGCCCAACCAGCGCAACATCGGCATGGTCTTCCAAGCCTACGCGCTGTTCCCGAACATGACGGTGCATGACAACGTCGCCTTCGGCCTGAAGATCGCCGGCAAGCCGAAGGCCGAGATAGACGCCCGCGTCAAGGAGATGCTGGCGCTGATCCACCTCGGCCACCTCGCCGACCGCTACCCCTATCAGATGTCGGGCGGCCAGCAGCAGCGCGTGGCGCTCGCCCGCGCCCTCGCCGCCAAGCCGCAGGTGCTGCTGCTCGACGAGCCGCTGTCCGCACTCGACGCCAAGATCCGCGTGTCGCTGCGCGAGGAAATCCGCCAGATCCAGCAATCGCTGGGGATCACCACCATCTTCGTCACCCACGACCAGGAAGAGGCGCTGTCAATCTCCGACCGCATCGTCGTCATGAACGGCGGCCGCGCCGACCAGATCGGCACCCCCTTCGAGATCTACAACACGCCGGCCACGCGCTTCGTCGCATCCTTCGTCGGCACATTGAACATCATCGAGGCCAAGGTCGTGGACCCCTCGGTCAACCGCATACAGATCGGCGACCAGGGCGTGACGCTCCGCGAAAACATCTCCACCTACAAGGCTGGCGACACCGTCTCGCTGGCGCTGCGCCCGGAAGCGGGATCGCTCGCCGAAAGCACACCGAGCGACACCAAGCTCACGGGTGAGGTCGTCTCCGCCCACTTCCTCGGCTCCGTCATCCGCACCCGCATGAACGTTGGCGGCAACGTCATCTCCTTCGACATGTTCAACAGCCCCGGCGTCAAGCCGCCGGCCACCGGTGAAACGGTGACCCTGCGCTTCATGGCGGCTGATCTGCTGGTCATCCGGGATTGATCACCGCACTTTCCGATTTCAAAGGCGTCGCCCATGGCGGCGCCTTTTCCATTTGCGGCTTTGCCACAGCGAACGCGTCGACGCCGCAACATGACGCGAAAACACCAGAAAACGCTTGAAATCCCCACCCCATTGCGCGACGACGGCACAACCGAAGTCATACCGCAAGAAGCCCGCATCATGTCCCCCACCACGACGCCCGCAGCCGCCCCTCGCCGCCTCACCGCCCAGGATTTCAAGACGCTCGGCCTGTCGGCCCTCGGCGGCGCGCTGGAGTTCTATGATTTCATCATCTTCGTCTTCTTCGCCAGCGTGATCGGCCACCTGTTCTTCCCGCCCGACATGCCGGACTGGCTTGTGACGATCCAGACCTTCGGCATCTTCGCCGCCGGCTATCTGGTGCGCCCGATCGGCGGCATCGTGCTCGCCCATTTCGGCGACATGTTCGGCCGTAAGCGCGTCTTTGCCTTCTCGATCATGCTGATGGCGCTGTCGACGCTCGGCATGGCCGCCATGCCCACCTACGCCACGATCGGCATCGCGGCCCCGATCCTTCTGATCCTGATGCGCGTCCTGCAGGGTGCGGCCATCGGTGGCGAGGTGCCCGGCGCCTGGACCTTCGTCGCCGAACACGTTCCCTTCCGCCGCGTCGGCTTTGCCTGCGGCTTCCTCTGCTCGGGCCTGACGCTCGGCATCCTGCTCGGCTCCTTCATCGCCACCATCATCAACTCCGCCTTCACGCCGGAAGATGTCGCGGCCTACGCCTGGCGCATCCCCTTCTTCCTCGGCGGCATCTTCGGTCTCGTCGCCGTCTATCTTCGCCGCTGGCTGCAGGAGACGCCGATCTTCGCCGAAATGAAACAGAGCCGCTCGCTGATGCGCGAGCTGCCGCTGAAGGCGGTACTGCGCGACTATCCGCGCGGCGTCATCATCTCCATGCTGCTCACCTGGATCCTCTCGGCCGGCATCGTCGTCACCACGCTGATGACCGCGACCTTCCTGCAGAAGCTCTACGGCTACACCGCGCAGCAATCGCTGGCCGCGACCAGCTTCGGCACGCTGTTCCTGATCTTCGGCACGGCGGCCGCCGGTGCGATCGTCGATCGCGTCGGTTCCGGGCGTTTCTTCATCGTCGCGAGCATCTTCTTCGGCGCGGCCACCTTCGCCTTCTACACCTACGCCGCGACCTCGCTGACCGTGCTCTTCGTGCTCTATGCGATCATGGGCCTCTCCGTCGGCCTCGTCGGCGCTGTGCCCTACGTGATGGTCCGCGCCTTCCCGGCCCGCGTCCGCTTCACCGGCCTCTCCTTCTCCTACAACGTCTCCTACGCCATCTTCGGCGGCCTGACGCCGCTGGCGGTTGCCTCGTTGCTGCCGCTGAACCCGATGGCGCATGCCTATTACCTGCTGTTCATCGCAGCCCTCGCCTTCGCACTCGGCGTCTACCTGCTCGTCAAGGGCGATACGGTGGAGGCCGAAGTCGGCATCGAGGAACTCAACCAGCGGCTTGCAGCCGGCGCCTGAGGACAGCACAATAAGCCATTAGCGGGCCGGCCGGCTTTTCTGCCGGCCCCATCAGCAAGAGATATTTCAATGATTACCTGCCATCTGCGATATGTCATCGATCCCTACAAGCTCGCCGAATTCGAAGAATACGCCAGGCTCTGGATCCCCATCGTCAACCGCATGGGCGGCGACCACCACGGCTATTTCCTGCCCTCCGAGGGAGCCAACAACATCGCGGTCGCCTTGTTCTCCTTCCCGAGCCTCGCCGCATACGAAGACTACCGCACCCGCATGGCGGTCGATCCCGAGTGCCAGGCGGCATTCGATCTGGACAAGCGCAACCGCAGCATCATCAGCTATGAGCGCAGCTTCATGCGCCCGGTTCTCGGCTGACCGAGACGTCACCACATCCGCGACGGCCGACCTGCTCGGCCTTCCATTGGCTCCCATGACGAGGAACTGAAGAACGATGCCGGCACCTCAGATCAAGATCCTCGACGCGCTCTCCGTGCCGGGAAATCCGGCCAAGCCGAACGACGACCGCTTCGGATATAACGAGGCCTGCGCCTTCGTGATCGATGGCGCAACCGGCCTTGGCGACCGCCAATACATGGACGCATCGGGCAGCGACGCCGCCTGGGTCGCGGCACGCTTCGCGGATGGTTTCAGGCAACAGATCACGCGTGAGACACCGGTCTCCGATGTCGCGCGCGCCGTGTCACAGGATGCCAGGGCGACATTCCTCGGCGGCAACCCAGATGCGCCGCGCTACGCCTGGCCGCTCTCCGCCTTCTCGATGATCCACGCCACCGACGACCGCCTGACCTTCTACGGCCTCGGCGATTCCTGCGTCTTCCTCCTGCAGGAAGATGGATCGGTGAGCTTTCACATGGCCCTTCCCGACGCCTATGTCCGGGAGCAGGCACATGCGCAAAGCCATATCGCCCGCACCGGCGGCATCACCAAGGATGGCGGCGCGCTCGGCAATGCGGAAACGCTCGCGGCTCTGCGCCGACACCGCGAAAGCCAGAACACCGCAGGCGGGATCTGGACCTTGGGCCTCGTGCCGGAATCGGCCGATCATCTCGTGTCGGAAGAATTGACAATCAAGGGCCGCGCCCACGCCATCATCTGCAGCGACGGCTTCGCCGATCTGGTCGTGCTCTACGAAGCCTACGACGCCGCAAGCCTGGTGCGCGCGGCGCGCGACAAGGGCCTCGCCCCGATGATCGAGGAGCTCCGCCGCTTCGAGCGCGAGACGGATCCTGAGGGCCTGCGCTATCCCCGCTTCAAGCAGAGCGACGACACGACCGCGATCCTGGTCGAACTCACAGCCTGACATCGGACCGACGAAACAGCGATTTCCGATTCAGGATCAGGCCCTTGGCCGATGATCCTGAATCATTTTCTCGAACAATTGAATCAGTGCCTGAAGACGCGCCCGATCAGGCCGCGTCTTCCACGTCGTCGCGCGGCTTCGACGGCACGTAGTTGAGTACCGGCCCGAGCCAGCGCTCGACCTCGGCGATCTCCATGCCCTTGCGGCCGGCATAATCCTCGACCTGATCGCGCTCCACCTTGGCAACGCCGAAGTAATAGGCGTCGGGGTGGCCGATATAGATGCCCGAAACGGACGAACCCGGCCACATGGCGTAGCTCTCGGTGAGCTTCACGCCGGCGGCGTTTTCGGCATCGAGGAGCGAGAATAGCGTCTTCTTTTCGGTGTGATCGGGCTGCGCCGGATAGCCGGGCGCCGGGCGGATACCGGCATATTCCTCGGTGATCAGCTGCTCCTTGCTGAACGCCTCGCCCTTGGCATAGCCCCAATAGTCGCGGCGAACCTCTTCGTGCATGCGCTCGGCGAAGGCTTCCGCGAAACGGTCGGCCAGTGCCTTGACGAGGATCGACGAATAATCGTCGTTGGCGCGTTCGAAGCGCTCGGCAATCGCCACTTCCTCGATACCGGCGGTGACGACGAAGCCACCGACGTAGTCCTGCACACCGCTGTCGACAGGCGCCACGAAGTCCGACAGCGCCACGTTCGGCCGCCCGTCGCGCTTCGAAAGCTGCTGACGCAGCGTGTAGAAGGTCGCGAGATCTTCCTTGCGGCTATCGTCCGTAAACAGGCGGATATCGTCGCCGACGGTACCGGCCGGCCAGAAGCCGATGACGGCGCGCGGACGGAACCACTTCTCATCGATGATCTTCTTCAGCATTACCTGCGCATCCGCCCAGAGCGCGCGTGCCGCCTCGCCCTGCTTCTCATCCTCAAGAATGGCAGGATAGCGGCCCTTCAGCTCCCAGGTTTGGAAGAACGGCGTCCAGTCGATGTATTCGGCGAGCGTCGCCAGATCGTAATCCTCGAACACCTTGGTGCCCAAGAAGCTCGGCTTGGCGGGCGCGTAAGCGGCCCAATCGACCTTCTGCGCGTTCTCGCGGGCACGCGACAGCGGCAGACGCACCTTCTCGGCCTCGCTGCGGGCGTGGGCCGCGGCAACCTTGGCGTATTCGGCGCGGATATCGGTGATGTAGCCATCACGGTTCTCGGGCGACAGCAGCGACGAGACCACGCCAACCGCTCGGCTGGCGTCGGTGACGTAGACCGTCTGGCCCTTGTTATAGCCGGGATGGATCTTCACGGCCGTATGAACGCGGCTGGTCGTGGCGCCGCCGATCAGAAGCGGCAGGTCCAGACCCTGGCGCTCCATTTCGGCCGCCACATGCACCATCTCGTCGAGCGACGGCGTGATCAAGCCCGACAGGCCGATAACGTCGACTTTCTCCGCCACCGCCGTCTCCAGGATCTTCGTTGCCGGCACCATGACGCCGAGATCGATGATCTCGTAATTGTTGCAGGCGAGCACGACGCCGACGATGTTCTTGCCGATATCGTGGACGTCGCCCTTGACGGTCGCCATCAGGATCTTGCCGGCCGACTTGCGGTCGTCGCCGCCGTTCTGGCGCTTCTCTTCTTCCATGTAAGGCAGAAGCACGGCCACAGCCTGCTTCATCACGCGCGCCGACTTGACGACCTGCGGCAGGAACATCTTGCCCGAACCGAACAGATCGCCGACCACGTTCATGCCGGCCATCAGCGGACCTTCGATGACATGCAGCGGACGGGCGGCGGCAAGGCGCGCCTCTTCGGTATCGGCGTCGATATATTCGGTGATGCCGTTGACCAGAGCGTGTTCAAGACGCTTCTCGACCGACCATTCGCGCCAGGAGAGATCCTGCACGCGTCCCTCGCGGGCAGCACCGCCACGGAACTTCTCGGCCACTTCGAGCAACCGCTCGGTGGCGTCGCTGCGGCGGTTCAGCACCACGTCCTCGCAGGCCTCGCGCAGCTCCGCGTCGATCTGATCATAGACCGCCAGCTGGCCGGCATTGACGATGCCCATGTCCATGCCCGCCTGGATGGCGTGGTAAAGGAACACGGCGTGCATCGCCTCGCGCACCGGCTCGTTGCCGCGGAACGAGAAGGAAAGGTTCGAAACGCCGCCCGAGATATGCACCAGCGGCATCGTCTTGCGGATCGTCCGCGTCGCCTCGATGAAGTCGACGCCGTAATTGTTGTGCTCTTCGATGCCGGTCGCGACCGCGAAGACATTCGGGTCGAAGATGATGTCCTCGGGCGGGAAGCCCGCCTTTTCGGTCAGCAGCTTGTAGGCGCGCGTGCAGATCTCGACCTTGCGGTCATAGGTATCCGCCTGCCCGGTCTCGTCGAAGGCCATGACGACGACAGCCGCGCCATAGGCATGCAGCAGCCTCGCCTGCGCCAGGAAGTTCTCCTCGCCCTCTTTCAGCGAGATCGAGTTGACGATCGGCTTGCCCTGCACCCGCTTCAGGCCGGATTCGATGATCGAGAACTTGGAGCTGTCGATCATGACGGGCACGCGAGCGATATCCGGCTCGGCGGCGATCAGGTTCAGGAACTCGACCATCGCCTTTTCGGAATCGATCAGGCCTTCGTCCATGTTGATGTCGATGATCTGCGCACCGTTCTCGACCTGGTCGCGCGCGACATCGAGTGCTGCAGTGTAATCGGCATTGGTGATCAGCTTGCGGAAGCGCGCCGAACCCGTGACGTTGGTGCGCTCGCCGACGTTGACGAAGGGGATGTCCTTGGTGAGCTCGAAGGGCTCGAGGCCCGACAGCGACATGAACGGACGGTGCTCGGGGATCGGGCGCGGCTTGTACTTGGCGACAACCTCTGCGATCGCCTTGATATGCTCCGGCGTCGAGCCGCAGCAGCCGCCGACGATGTTGACGAGGCCTTCGCGGGCGAACTCGTCGATCTGCGCCGCCATCAGCTCGGGCGTCTCGTCATACTGGCCGAACTCGTTGGGAAGACCGGCATTCGGATAGGCGCAGATGAAGGTATCGGCGACACCCGACAACTCCTGCAGGTGCGGACGCATGGCGTTGGCGCCGAGCGCGCAGTTCAGGCCGATCGTGAACGGATTGGCATGGCGCACCGAGTTCCAGAAGGCCGACGGCGTCTGGCCGGACAGCGTGCGGCCGGAAAGGTCGGTGATCGTGCCCGAGATCATCACAGGCAGACGGATGCCCTTGGCCTCGAAGCGCTCCTCGCAGGCAAAGATCGCAGCCTTTGCGTTCAGCGTATCGAAGATCGTCTCGATCAGGATGATGTCGGCGCCGCCATCGATCAGGCCGTCGATCTGCTCGGCATAGGCGATCCGCAGGTCGTCGAAGGTAACGGCGCGGAAGCCCGGATTGTTGACGTCAGGCGAGATCGAGGCCGTGCGGTTGGTCGGGCCGATGGCGCCGGCCACGAAACGGCGGCGGCCATCCTCGCGCTCGGCGCGGATGCAGGCGCGGCGCACGACTTCGGCACCTTCCTTGTTCAGCGCATAGACCTCCCCTTCCATCGCGTAGTCGGCCTGCGCGATGCGGGTGGAGGAGAAGGTGTTGGTCTCGAGAATATCAGCGCCGGCCTTGGCGTACTTGTAGTGAATCTCCTCGATCGCATCCGGCTGCGAGAGGATGAGAAGGTCGTTGTTGCCCTTCTGGTGACAGGCGCAGCCGATGAAGCGATCGCCGCGGAAATGATCCTCGTCGAAACCCAGCCCCTGGATCTGTGTGCCCATGGCGCCGTCAAGGACGAGAATGCGTTCGCTGGCGGCTTTCCTGAGCGCTGCAAACACTTCACTGCCGTCGCGCTTTTCCCCTTCGGGGCCAAACAGATTGTTGAACACGGGCGGACTCCTTGACGTCATTATAAAGACAAGCCGCCCAAATCACATAAAGATATCTTTATGTCAATATATCAGCGACAATTTCGCCATTGCCGGCGCACGGCGGATGACAGACTCGAACGCCCCCTATATAGGCAATTTCAAAGCATTGTGTATGAAATCGGAGGAGTATCATGGCACCTGCAATCGGCGACGCCACTCTCGGCAACTGGACGACGCGCACCTACCACCGCGACTGGCTCGTCGCCCAGGCAAACGGCCTGTTCGATTTCTTCCAGCATGACTCCATCAATCCCAAGGGTGGGTTCTACGATCTCGACGACACCGGCAAGCCGCTCGACGCCGAGGGTCAGGTGCGCGGCATCCACATCGCCGCCCGCGCCGTCCATTGCTTCTCGATCGGCACGCTGCTCGGCCGCCCCGGCGCATCCGATGTCGTCGATCACGGCATGCAGTACATCTGGAACCACCACCGTGATCAGAAGAACGGCGGCTATTTCTGGTCGCTGAACAATGACGGCCCTGTTGACACCAACAAGCAGGGCTACGGCCACGCCTTCGTTCTGCTCGCTGCCTCCTCCGCCAAGACCATCGGCCACCCGCTTGCCGACGGCATGCTCGCCGATATCACCGAGGTGCTGAACACCCGCTTCTGGGAAGAAAAGCACGGCGCCATCGCCGAGGAATTCACCGCCGACTGGCAGCCGCTCGACGGCGGCACCTATCGTGGCCAGAATTCCAACATGCACCTGACCGAAGCCCTCATGGCCGCCTTCGAGGCAACCGGCAACCGCGACTACCTCACCAAGGCCGAAAGCATCGCCGACCTCGTCATCCGCCGCGCCGCCGGCTCCGTCGACTGGCGCGTCGCCGAGCACTTCGACACAGAGTGGAAGCTCGACAAGAACTATTATCATCCGAACGAGATGTTCCGCCCGGCTGGCACCACCCCCGGCCACTCGCTGGAATGGGCGCGCCTGCTGCTGCAGCTATGGGCGCTCGGCGGCAAGAAGCTGGAATGGCTGCCGGATGCCGCCAAGGGCCTGTTCTCGCAGGCAATGGCGCTCGGCTGGGACGACGAAAAGGGCAGCTTCTTCTACACGCTCGACTGGGAAGACCGCCCGGACAAGCGCCAGAAGATGTGGTGGCCGGCTTGCGAAGGCGCAGCCGCTGCCCACTACCTCAACGAACACCTGCCGAGCGACTACCACGAGGAAAGCTACCGCAAGATCTGGAACGTCATCGAGCGCCGCTTCATCGATCACAAGAACGGCGGCTGGCACGAGGAACTGACGGAAGACATGGTCCCCGCCCACACCATCTTCCCCGGCAAGGGCGACATCTACCACGCTCTGCAAGCCTGCCTCATCCCCCTCTTCCCGGCCACCGGCAGCCTGACCAAGGTCATCCCCGAAGCTGGCGGCAAGATCTGACAGTGAAAAAAGGCGGCGCCGCATCCATGGCGCCGTCTTCGTTCATGACGACGGAATACGGGGCTCCTCGACCAGATAGAACTCCGGGACCGGCGTGACGTCGGAAACGAAGAAGCCGAAGCTCGATTGCTCCCCGGGATCGAGATGCCCGTCATCGAAATTCAGCCGGTCGAAACTCTCGAACCGGCTTTCGAAATGCATGAAACGGCTGGACGAGATCAGCGCCGGATTGGGATCGGCCTGCCCGAAGGATAGCCCGTCATAGAAGTCGCTTGGCTTGCCGCGGATTTCCTGAAGCTCGAAGCCGAAGCCGATCCACGCTAGCCCGCTCCGGTTCACGGCCACCACACGCAAATGAAACGAGCCGGGCACCGTCGTCTTCAGCTCGGCGGGTTTGGCGAAGCGGATCACCAGCGTCACCGGCGCAAGGCTGTCGAACGCCTCGCGGATCTCGATCGGATCCTCTCGCGTGCCGGCGCCCGAGATGGACAGGATGCGGAAACCGCCGAGTTCGTCGGAAAACGAGTAGCTCCCCGCATACCACCGCCCGTCATCGGCCGGCCCGGCGCTGATCAGCGCCAGGGAGAGCAACGCCGCAAGAATGCGCAAACGACGCGTCATCGATCCTGTTCCCTGATCGAGATGTCACCAGCATACATGCAATTTCAGCGGCGTGCGATGTCGTGCATTTCCACGCGCGCGAACCCCTCATCGGTGGTACGCTGACGCCTGGGCATCCCAACGAAACATGTGAATGCAACGCAGGAGCGGAACATGACGACAGTGTTCGTACGGCATGAGGTTTCGGACTATACGGCCTGGCGCAAGGTGTATGACGGCTTCCGTTCGGTGCAGGCGGCAAACGGCGTGATATCAGAGGCGGTCTACCAATCCGCCGACAACCCCAACGACATCACCGTCACCCACGAATTCGCAACGCCAGAGGCCGCGAAGGCCTTCATGCAGCTCGAGGAACTCCGCTCCGCCATGCGCACCGGCGGCATCCTCGGCGCCCCGACCGTCTGGGTCGCGGAGAAGGTGTAAGACCAATTCGGCCCGACATGACGGGCCGGAACGGTTCAAACGGCATTAAGCCAGACGCAGCGCGTCCAGATCCTTGGCCAGCATCAGTGCCAGCGCCTCGACGACGAGATTGTGGTCGTCGCGCTGCGGCAGGCCGGAGACGGTCACCGAGCCGATGCAGCCCGTGCCCTTGACGTTGATCGGGAAGCTGCCGCCGTGCGGCGCGTAATCGGCGTCCGAAAGACCGTTGTCGGCCACCGTCTTGCCCTTGGACTTGAGGTCGAGGCCGATGGCATAGCTGCTGCGGAAATAGCGCAGCACCAGATTGCGCTTGCGGCGCACCCACTGGACGTTGTCGGGCGTCACGCCGGGAAGAGCGACATAGAAAACCGGCATCGAATGCAGGTTGATATCGATCGCGATGCCCAGGCCACGCTCCGAACCCAACTCCTGCAGCAGCTTGCCCAGCTGCCATGCCGTCGCCAGATCGAAACTGTCGAAGCTCAGCACCTTCTCCTGTTCGGCAATGCGCGCAAGGTCGTCGTCGGGCATGGTCATGTCTGTTTCCTCTCCTCGAATGCTTTTTGCTGAGCATCGTCAGGAGAGCGAAAAAGTAAAGCGGAATCGTGATGATACGCTATGCAGGGCGACGGCTAGGCACAGGCCTCAGCCCGCTGCCTGCATGGGTGCAAATCGGCTCATCTCGCCAAGAAACGGCTTGGCAAGCGGCGCCGCGTAGGAGCCGCGCTTGCTGGTCGAGAGGCCCAGCGACACCAGCGCTTCCGCCTGCTTGATGGCTGCGGCCACGCCATCGACGACAGGCACGCCATAGATCTCCTGCAGCTCGCGCGCCAGGTCGGTCATCCCCGCGCAGCCGAGCACGATCGCCTCCGCGCCATCCTCATCAAGCGCCCGCTCGATCTCGGCGCGCAGCTTGCCGATCGCGCCGGACGCCTCGTCCTCAAGCTCCAGCACCGGAATGTCAGACGCGCGGACCTTGGCCCGGTCGCCCATGCCATAGCGACGCACGAGATTGTCGATCAGCACCCGCGAACGCTCCAGCGTCGTCACCACGGTGAAGCGCTGCGCCAGAAAGCCTGCGGTGGCGACGGCGGCTTCGCAAAGTCCGAGCACCGGCACGTCGGCGAAACTGCGCGCTGCCTCCAGCCCCGTATCGTCGAAGCAGGCGATGACGGCCGCATCATAGGTCCCTGCCCGCTCCTTCAGCTCCGTCAGCAGGCCGGGAATGGCGAGCGCCCCGTCATAATGCCCCTCGATCGACACCGGCCCCATTCTCGAGGTGGCGGCGATGATCTCGGTGCCGCTGGCGGCAACGAGCCGTGCGGCGGTCGCCGCCTTCTCGGTCATGCTTGATGTCGTGTTCGGATTGACGATCAGGATGCGCATGAGATCAGCTTGTCTTTGCCTGGCGTCCGCGCAGCATCATCATGATGCCGAGCGCGACGAGAATGATGGTGAAGGAGAACAGTGTCGTCACCGTGCCCAGCGCATAGAGCACCGGCGTCGTCACGTTGGTCGTCATCCCGTAGATCTCGAGCGGCAGCGTGTTGTAGCTGCCAGAGGTCATCAGCGTGCGGGCGAATTCGTCATAGGAGAGCGTGAAGCCGAACAGGCCGACGCCGATCAGGCTGGGCGCGATCATCGGCAGCACGACATGCACGAAGGTCTGCCACGACGTCGCCCCAAGATCGCGCGCCGCCTCTTCATAAGCCGGCGAGAAGCGGTTGAAGACGGCGAACATGATCAGCACGCCGAAGGGCAGCGTCCATGTCAGATGCGCGCCGAAGGCCGACGAATACCATGCCGGCTTCAAGCCGCCCTGCTGGAACACCACGCCGATGCCGAGCGAAATGATGATCGACGGCACCACGAGGCTGGCGACCGTCGCATAGAACAACAGCGTCGCCCCACGGAAGCGGCGGCGGAAGGCAAGGCCCGCCAGCAGCGACACCACGACAGTGACCACCATGACCATCAGGCCGAGCGAGAAGGAACGGCGGAACGAGGCGCCGAAATCACCCACCGCCTGCTTTTCGAACAGGTTAAAGAACCAGTGGACCGAGACGCCGTTGAGCGGGAATGTCAGGCCGCCATCCGGCCCCTGGAAGGAGAGGATGAGGATGGCCGACAACGGGCCGTAGAGGAACAGCACGAACAGGAGGAAGAAGGCGGCGAGAACGTAGAATTCGAGCGTGCGCTTTTCGTGGCTCATCTCAAAGCTCCTTGCGGATATCGACGACGCGCAGGATGGCCGCGACCATCATCAGCACGACGATCAGAAGCACAACGGCATTGGCGGCAGCGGCCGGATATTGCAGCAGCGACATCTGGTTCTTCATCATCAGCGCCACGGAGGCGCTCTGCCCACCGGACATGACCTGCACCGTCGAGAAATCGGCCATGACGAGCGTGACGACGAAGATCGAGCCAATGGCGATACCGGGCTTGGCGAGCGGGATCACGACGTTCCACAGGATCTGCCAGCCGCTGGCGCCGGCATCACGCGCCGCCTCGAACAGCGAGCGGTCGATGCGCATCAGCGTGTTGAAGATCGGCGTCACCATGAACAGCGTGTAGAGGTGCACCATGGCAAGCACCACGGCGAAATCGGAATAGAGCAGCCATTCGATCGGCTGCGGGATGATGCCCATCTCGATCAACGCCGAATTGACCAGTCCATTACGGCCGAGAACCGGGATCCACGAGATCATGCGGATGATGTTCGAGGTCATGAACGGCACGGTGCAGACGAGGAACAGGATCATCTGCGTGGACGTGCGGCGGATGTGGAAGGCGAGGAAATAGGCGACCCAGAAACCGATGAAGACGGTGAGCGCCCAGACGATGACGGTGAATTTCAGCGTGTTGAGATAGGTCTTCCAAGTCACCCACGAGCCGAGCGTCTCGGTGTAGTTCATCGTCAGGAAATCGGGATAGAGACCGGCGAAGTCGTAATCCCAGAAGCTGACCACCGCGATCATCAAAATCGGCAAGATGAAGAAGAAGCCGAGGATCAGGATCAGCGGCGTCGCCTGGAGATAGGAGGCCGCCCACGGCGCCAGCCGAAAGCCCGGGCTGCGCACCCGCTCGGTCGTCTCGTTTGTCTCTGCTGAAGCGATCGTCGCCATCGCTGATCCCTTTTCCAGTTGGCATTGCGTTGCGTGGTGCCCCCCTCTGCCCTGC
>UBJO01000043.1 GCA_900465665.1 Hyphomicrobiales bacterium | reverse complement strand
CCCTCGGCTAACCGCTTACGTCGTCAGGCAGGATGTGCATCCCGGCGGCGTGGGCGGCATCGACGAAGGCGGCGCGGGCCGCAGCGGGCTCAGCCGCCGTCACCATGGCATCGATCGATCGAGCCAGCGCGCTGTGAAAACCCGGCTTCATCTTGTCCGGCCATTCCGATGTCAGGAACTTGACCATCTCCTCGACGGTTTCGGCGGGAGCATACTGCCCGACGCCATGGATCTCGACTTCGAGCGGCTCGATCGGGGTGAGGGTAAAGTTGGCCATGACGCACTACCTCGGCTGGTGCTGATGGCGAATCAACGATCGCCGAAGTGGTTCGTTCCGAATCAAATCAAAGGCTTGCCAATAACGATATGCGAGCATGTCGCACTACTTAGATCTTCGCGACTAGCGAAATCCGCTGATACTACAGCTCCAAACGAGGGTAACCCTCCAGGCTGCATTGAGCAGACAATGCAGCTGACGACCGAAATTCCCCAGTTCGCCCAGTAAGTCGCGGATATCGCTCGCGACGATGGGTAGCGGCGGATATTCGTTCGGTGATGCGAAGCTGTCTCAAGAGGTATTGAGGTCACGGCCACAAAGCTGATCGGGATCCGCGACCGACAGGGCCATCGCGACCACCCCTTCCGCGAGATCGCGGAGTATCTGATATTGATCGGCCGGAACCATCCCAAAGAAACAGACCTTCCCGAGCCGGCGCCCATAATGGCGCGGCTCTGACAGAGCTATCTCCCAAAGTTGTATTTTTCTGGATCACATGAAATCCATTAAGTCGCTTTCAACGTGTAAATAGATATCTGCGATTGATAGCGGGTTGAAAGATGAATTCAGCGGATCAAACGAAAGAAGAGACAGAAGTCAACAATCGGTTGGGACGACGCATAAAAATGGCGCGCAAAACTCTTCGCTTAAGCCAGATCCATCTTGGGAATGCCCTCGGAGTTTCATTCCAGCAGATAGGAAAGTATGAGAGCGGCAAGAATACCATGTCCGTTCCAACCTTTCTGACGATCTGTCGCACCCTTCACTTAAAGCCATCATTGCTGCTGGACGAGTATCTCGGGCGGGAAAACCATAAAGCGGGGAAGGTTCCGCTGCGGCAACGGGATTAAGGCAGCCGCGTTTTGTCCAACACGCTCTCCACATGGAACCTTTGTCTCGACGGGAAGTTCATGGTCGATGCTGTGGTTACAGTCCCTTGTCACGGCACCGGGCGGGGAGCAACGTCTTGCCAACAAAAGCTCCCCGCCACCGCGAAGCCCGACGCAGCCGGCTCACGCGGCTTGAGCCGACGTTTTGTCGCTCACGCGAACTGGACTCGCTCACCATCCATAGGATAGAACAAACAAAGAACAAAAACTCGGAGCAAATCATGCTCGATCGCCCCAAGCCGCCGCAGCGCGATCCCTTCCACGAATGGTGGGATACCCTTCTCTCCGATGCCCGCGGGAGCATGGATCCCCGCGTAGCCAAACAAGCTTTCCGCGCCGGCTACACGGCTGGCCGCAAGAAGCACCTGCGCCGCTTCGTCTTCAAGGCGGCGACCTTGCGTGTCACCGTCTGGGCCAACGGGATTGGCGAGGCTCGCAAGATGGCGAAGAAGAAGGTCGATCAACGTGCGAGTGCTAAGCGCTGGAAGTCCCTTCCCGCCGATTGGAAGTTGGAGCTAGTCGAATGAGCGATCTTGATAGGCCCATGCAAACCACGTCCGGACCCCAGGTCCACTTATGCTCTGTCGGTGGATGCAAGAAGTGGGGCAGCCATGGCTTCTCGAGTGACCGTTACGTGGAAACGCACTGGTGGTGCTTTGAGCACTACCCGCACAAGGAGAAAAACGCGCGGACGGAAGCGGCAGCGATAGCGGCAAGCCTCGGCGCGAAGATGGACCGCGCCTAACAGGCTCCCGCGTTGCAACCTTCCCTCCAGTTCACCCCGCCTTTGTTCGGGTTTTTTGGGAGAAGGCGTTCCAATTGTCTCGGGCGTCGATACACCGGAGATCGGAAGTCATGCCAAATGCATGAAAGAACGCAAGCTGTCGCTTCTGGCCAAGGGAAGGCTGAAAGAGATATTGGCCGAGGGCGGCCTTACGGTCGAGTTCTATGAGGTGAAGGATAAGACCCAGGCCGCCGGCCGCTGGTGAACATCTACCGGAACGACGGCTCGGAGGTGGGGCAAACCCTGCTCAAGGAAGGGTTCGCCAGGACAAGGCGTCCGGGACACGAAAACGACTGGCGTGACTGAGCTTCGGGGAACGATTTTCTGGCACCAATGTTTGTCAGTATGACATTCTATGCGCGTGGTCAAAACGGGCGAGAGGAGCTCAAAATGCGTTTGCGCCAACCGACGGTTAGACTGGCGCTTTTGTTGAGAGGCCTGAACACCAATTCCTTCGAGGAGCTCCCGTGGCAGGTGGGGCGCAAAACCGCCAATGCTGCAGCGGACATTGGGTTTGTCGAGATTGCCCCTGATTCAATGAACCGATTAAGGCCACGATGCAGACTTACCGAACTCGGTGCCCTTTACATCGAAGAGAACCGATTCGTGTTTGAATGACGTGGAAATCGTTCGTCCCGCCCAAGCAAACGCCAAGAAGTCAGATGGGAGGAACTTAAATCGTATTTGCTCGCATTAAAACATTAGGTCATTTGCATAAGTAGGCATATTGTCGATTGTCGGCCTATCGTTCCCGGGCAGAGCCGATTGGGAGATTTTATGTGCTCTTGCCTGAAGGTAGGAGCAGCAATTGTGACGGTTAGAACCCTCAGCGACATGACATCCACGTATCCATCATTCAAGATTGCCGAAGATTACATCAAGAACCCCAATCCACCGCGAGCACAGAGTAAACTACACAGATTCGCGATAATTGGCGTTCCCGAGAGCGAACGGGTTCACGTCAAATTCCATTCGATACGCGATTTTCGCCGTCTCCAAGTCGGCCTTGACCATCCCGCCAAGAATGCGGGCGGAAAAAATTCGTGACCGCGCCACCGTTATTTGAATGCTTGGCTCTCGATGAGAGGCAATCCATCATTTGGGCGCTAGCCCGCAGGCTTCAGGCTTCAGCATGTATTGTTAAGCTTGATGAAGATCCAGTATGGCGGTTAATTCTGGGTCTTAGTGTTCGGCTGGCAGGATGCTGCGAAGAGGTCGCTGTAGATCCTGCCCGTGCGCACGATGTAGTCGGAAAGCCTCTCAAACTCCTGAGCGAATTCAAGTTGCGACGCCCCCAACCATCAGGCCATGATGGGTTAGCAACTAAGACGCGACATTGAGCCTTCGTGAAAGTAAATGCGATGTTTAGGAGTGTCATGAATGGGAACCCCTAAAAATGGTACACCAGGCAAGCCGGGTCTACCGGGCAAGCCTGGGAGTGGGCAAAATCCAGGAAAAGCCGGGTTGGGTGGCGCCGGAGGAAAGCCAGGGCAGTCTGGAAAAGGTTCGCGGAAGCGCAGTTGAACGCGTAGGGCCGGAACTTATCGCCTCCGCCCGTGTTTCAGACCGCCGGGATGCATCCCTTGCCTTCACCGGCACGTGGAGGGCCTTGGGCCCTGTAACTCTCTCGGCTCTCCACACCTTCTCTCTCGGAACATGCAGTCGTTTAGCTCGTTCTTGCGTCCGACCGCGCTTGTAGCTTGCCGGCTTTGCCCTGACGCGGTTAAAGGGTGGGGAGCCATCCTGGGGTTCCCCACCCCGATCGGAAAGACTGGAGCATTCCGCATGCCAAGCTACGGCCCCACACTTCGCCTTGCTCTACTGCTTCACAACCTGAACACTGATGAATTTAAGCCGCTCCCACCCGGTTTAGGGCGGAGAACGGTGAAGGTCGCGGATGACGCTGGGTTGATCGAAGTCAGCGATGGCTCACGGTTTCCGATGTGCCGGCTGACGGCTGCGGGGCTCGCGCACAGGGATGCTAACCCTTACCGTTCGGCTGGCCCAGGTCACGACAGAGAAACTAGCGCGGGGCAAGATTGAATTGAGATCATGCATAGCCATCTATACGGAAAGTGAACGCAAGAATGATGGAGGTGTTCGCGATGATCTCGACTTCATCAGCTGCAAACCATCTCCGCGAAGTTAGCGGCTGGCAATTGTATAATTCGCAGCTGCAGAAAATGCTCCATCTCGCAGACATGAACCTTGTCGGCAAATACGGTCAGAGCAAGACACGGCGCGATGCGGGCCGGCATGGGATCAAGGGGAAGGCTCGGCTTCGCCGGGCCGCGAGGCTTGCGCGCGCGGCTACGGAAGGACTTGTCGCTGGACTGTAGAGGCTCGGCTCTGACCAAGGCGATCAGCTCGCCTTCCGGATCTCGGCCATGTCGCCAGGAAGGATATGCATCCCGGCCGCGTGAGCAGGATCGACGAAGGCGGCGCGGGCCGCAGCGGGCTCGGCTGCCATCACCATGGCATCGATTGAACGAGCGAGCGCGCTGTGGAAGCCTGGTTTCGTCTTGTCGGGCCATTCGGACGTCAGAAACCCAATCATCTCCTCGACTGTTTCGGAGGGAGCATACTGCCCGACGCCGCGGATGTCGACTTCGAGCGGCTCGATTGGGGTAGGGAAAAGCTGGCCATGACGCACTACCTCGGCTGATGTTGATGGGGAATCGACTGACGCCGAAGTGATTCGTTTCGAATCAAATCAAGGGCTTGCAGATATTGGCTTGAAAGCCTAGCAGGCGGCTATATGTAACCACTTGCTCTTCGAAGAATGGTTGTCACCTATCTTCTCTCAGTTTTCGGATAGCTCACCCACAGGGAGCGACAAATGTCCGGACTGACGCACTTTTCCAAAATGTCGATAGCGCAGCGCGAGCTTTATATTGGGACGTTGGCCAGGAGACTTCGTGTCTCTGCCTCAATCGCCAAACGTGATGGCGATGACCTGTGGTGGATGCTGGATGAACTCGCG
The DNA here is from genome assembly GCA_900465665.1 of Hyphomicrobiales bacterium. Classification (GTDB taxonomy): domain Bacteria; phylum Pseudomonadota; class Alphaproteobacteria; order Rhizobiales; family Rhizobiaceae; genus Rhizobium. Next base: position 63,308 of record UBJO01000043.1, on the reverse strand, counting down.
GACCAGCTGGACACGAACTATCTCGCTATGGCTGAGGACTATTCGTCAGCTGCTAATGATGTGATCGAAAAAGCGACCCTGTTACTCGCGAAGTTTGAGTGGGACCTTCTAAAAGGTACGATTCATTAAAGGCATGCAACCAGTGGCCCGGAAAGCGAAGCCCAGCGCAGCGGGCCAACTGCCGTCACCATGGCATCGATCGACCTGGCAAGAGCGCTTTGAAAACCGGGCTTGGTCTTGTCCGGCCATTCCGATCTAAGGAACTTGATCATCTCCTCGACGGTCTCGGCGGGAGCATACTGCCCGACGCCGCGGATCTAGACTTCAAGCGCCTCGATCGGGGTAAGGGTAAACCTGCCATGACGCACTACCTCGGCTGATTTCATGGCGAATCAACTGACGCCGAAGTGATTCGTTCCGAATCAAATCAAAGGCTTGTCAAGAACGTTTTGCGAGCATGTCCCAAAACTCGACATCTGCGACTAGCGAAATCTACTGATACCCGCATGCTTGGAAGGAGAGTAACCCTCCAGGCTACATGGAGCGCGAAATGCAGATGATGACCAAAGATGAAATTCCCGAGTTTGTTCAGGAAGTCGCGGATATCGGCTGCGACATAACGGCCGTCCTGGGCAGCGGCGGATACCTCATCGGCGATGCTGATCTGCCTCCCGAGGCATATGAGGTCACAGCGCCGAAGCTGATCGGGATCTGCGATCGATACGGCCATCGCGATCACCTCGTTCGCGAGATCGCGGAGTATCTGATATCGATCGGCCGGTACTATCCCAAAGAGACAGACCTTCCCAAGGGCAGTTAATTAAAACCGTCGCGGGCCTTGGAACTTCCTCCAACCTAGAGTGTTTGCAAATTAGCCACGTTAGAGTGTCCCGTGGTTACCTCCTTCACTATCCCCTGGCTCACGCCGGGGGACTTTTTTTGGGAACCTTGGGAAGGCTCCACGGTCACCAGACCACTCTGGACATCTGCGCTTAGCCCCGCCCTCGTGCGGGGCTTCCTTTTGTCCGACGGCAGATCTTGCCCGCACGAGAAGTTCAGCTAAGCTTCACCTGTCGCTTGTGAGTTTCTGAGACCCTGAGTGACAGGCGAAGGGCTTGTGTTCCCTAAGACCAAGCCCTTCGCCTTTGAATTCTCGTCGGGCTAGGGTGGGAGATGATGACTGACATCGGCCACGTCGCCCACGGGTGGGCCTTGCTGGCGCTGCGAAAGCCCGAAATTCGTGTGCTTGCAAAGCAGCGGCAATCGATCGGGAGAGGTGTGAATGCTACAGCGTCGCCATACTTCATCTGCGGAAGTTGAAGAGAGAAGGCAGCGACGTCGAGCGCATCGATGAGTATGAGGATCTGGTCGCAGGCATTGAAGAAGAAGTGGGATACTATCTCACGAATATATCGAGAGTGAGCAGCAAGGCTCGATGACCTCGCGCATTGTCCTTCCCCATACGGCAGCGGCTACGGCGCCGCCGTCAAATACGGAACATTCCGTTGCGGATGAAGTCGTAATGACAGCCGCGTTTCCCCCCATGTCCGCGCGGGTACCCTCTCTCCAGTTAACCCCACTTCGTGCGGCATCTGGTGGAAGCTGTTCGATCCGTTGTGGCCGCCATATCAATGCGCCCTGGCAACCCCGTATGCGTTTTCGATCAGCCGTGCTTGACCGGTTTCATCCGATCGACTAAATCCCCGCCGCCGTGCTTCCTGTCTCATCTAGGCGGCAACGGGAGGGTCCGGCCTTAGTGGAGGGTCGGGCCCTCGCCGCTACAAGGAGCATTGAGAGGTGCCGAAGCGATTGGAAGAAGAGACCTGATCAGCGAAAGGTCGATCCGTCTTCAGGATCGTCACCGTCGTTTCCAGACACGGTCGCGGCATCTCGAACCCGTCGGACGAACACTTTTTTTATCGTCCGCTGGCAGCCCGTGGGAAACGCGAAGAGCGGCGGCTCGGAAGCCGAGACTTCATCTCGGTCGGGCTCCAGGTTTCGCGGTCGAAGCGGAAACACCGCTTAGTTGCGATAGCTGGGCGAGGACTGCAACGAGCAGTGCGACCTGTCGAGGCCATGACGCGCGCCGCGCCATGGCGATCGCGAGCCACGGGGACTGAGTTCATACTTGGGGCGTTCACGGCGCATTTCATGGCCGCGCGCGGATGCGTGGCGGTTACCTCCACGGTCATGAAAATCTCCGAGTTTGAAACGTTGGTAGCGAGGCCATCCGCGGGACGACAGGTTCAGGCAAGCTTCGTGGTATCTAGACCTGCCGAAATCGATGACGCGAACATTCTTTCGCGGGTGATCATGAGGGTCTTCGGTATGGCATATGATTGGAAAGGCGTTCGTACTCGACGCATTCGTCGCTTCAAACTGGGGCTGTCGACCCTGATAGCTTTCGCTGTCGTGGCGCTGCCATTTGTTTGGCCCGCGGTAAACTGATGGGGCGCGTTTCCCGGTACGCTGCAGGCCCGCTAAATCGTGGGCGGGCGCGTTTGTGTGGATAGTAACAGTCTGCTTACCACGTCGTTCCCAAAGGATGACCGCGGTTCAATTCAGAGATCAGGCCCGAGAGTGTCGTGCCCCCCAAAACGCATGCGGCGCATGAGATCCGGTGGGCGGACCCACGAGGAAAACGACCGGATCTCAACCTATCCTCCATGGCCTTGACCTGGGACGTGCCAAGCGAGCCGCCGTTCCGATGAGGGGCTTCGTTGCGTCACTAGTCTTCCGCATGGATCATCGCGGACGAGTAGTGGAAAATCACCTGGGGATTCGCGGCGACGGCCGTGGGCAAAGGAGAGGCGCCAAAATCGCACGTCCCTGATTTCCACGCGGCAAGATAGGTCGCTCCGCCCCCCGGCAGCGGCGCGTTGAGGCTCTCCGTCTACACGACGTTGGTATCTCGCCACTTAGTCGCGTGGCTGGACATCCTTGACTGACAGGTTTCGCAAGCCACAAGATAACGACGCCGCATGGTCTTTCGAACCAGTCCAGATGCCCTTATCGATAAAGTTCGTCCGGTTACCCACGGTACCGCTTGACTGCGTGCCGTTGCCCTCGATGTAAACCGAGAGGTTTCAACCTGCGGCCTTCAGCATATGACAAACCGCGACCGCGTTCCGAAAACACCGAAGAGCTGATCGGGACGCCGTAAGGCGCCACGTTGAACCGTGCGTTCGCGGACCGCGCACGCGGGTGTCGGAGGATCGATCATCGGTCTGGTCAAGACCTCGGCGACCGACCTCGACGGAAGTGGATAACCGGGTTGGGATCAATCTTGAAGAAGAGGCGCCGACGCGCGGCGCCCCTGCCTATCAACCCTACGCGGCCTGCTTTTCGCCTTCGATCTGGATCGGGGCGAGAGACGCCTCGCCGCCGATGGCGATCTTGCGCGGCTTCATGGCCTCGGGGATCTCACGTTTCAACTCGATGCTGAGCAGTCCATTCTTGAGACTTGCGTTCTCGACACGGACATGGTCGGCAAGTTCGAAGCGGCGCTCGAACGCGCGGGCGGCAATGCCGCGATGCAGGTATTCACCCGTGTTCGGTTCCTCGGCCTTCTGCGCCTTCACGACGAGCACGTTGCGCTCCTGCGTGATATCGAGATCGTCTTCACCGAACCCCGCGACCGCCATCTGAATGCGATAGCCGTCTTCCGAGGTCTTGACGATGTCATAGGGCGGCCAGGTCTCCACGGCCTGCAGCCGCTGGGAGTTGGCGAGCAGGTTGAAGACGCGGTCGAAGCCGATGCTGGACCGGAACAGGGGTGCGAAGTCGAATTCGTTTCTCATGACCAAATCCTCCGTAAAGCGAGTTGCACGAGACGCGGACACCAGCGTCTACGTTTACTTATCGGCCCCTCTTTGGCGACCGACGCAAAATGATCTGGTTTTGCGTTTTTCTGGATTCAAGACCGAGGTTCAATTTTTGTCTTAAGCTCCCACGTACATCTTGAACACCGGAAACGGACGAACAATCTCATTCATCACCTCAAGATTTTCACACTATTGCTGAAGGTTTTCAGGAGACAAGACAATGACGATCGAAAGGAATGCATCGGCGAACTCGTCCGGCCGCGACGCCACCTCCGCAAGACGAATTTTTCAAAGGCGGCAGCGCTACGACCACCCGCGCGACGTGCTCGCAACGGCGCTTGACCATGAGGAAAAGCGGGCGATCCTGGCCTCGTGGGCGTCTGACCTATTCGCTGTGGACTCGCATCCACACTTGAGGAAACCTCCGGGCTTCCTTCGTCCCATTCGCTGCCAGGACATTCTCAGCGCGCTGCGCAGTCTCGACGACGGTGAAAACCGTGCGGGAGGTGACACCCTCGGTAGCCGATCACAGCCGAGGAGAAGATCATGACCACGAGGAGCAAGGCGCTTGCCCTTGTCAATGACGTCGATGCATGCCGGGCTGGCGGGCAGATGATAGTCGCCTCGCGCTACGCCGAGTGCCTGCACCGGCTGGCGAGACAGGCGAGTGAGCTCAATCTTGGAGAGCTTGCAAACAGGTTGACCGATGTGGCTGACTTGATCGAGAGGATGGCGGACGACACTGCCGTAGACGAGCGTGGCGGGATCGAGCTCAGGAGGGCCGGCGAGCTGATCGGTACGGTTGAGGCGGCGGTGCGCAGAGCCGCACGGCGAGCGACGCTTCACTGAGTTCCTTCAAGTTCAGGGAGTGCAGAGGGTCAATCTGGCTTTCACCACGTTAGACGACCTTATCTGCCATCGAGGTGCGATGTCGATCCACGTGTCGGAAGACATCAGTTTCGTGAGAGCACCAACTTGGCCGATAGGAGCCGAGCGGTGACCGCAAAGATAATGCTGGAGTGAGCTTGAAAATCCTTAAGACCCGTCCATCTATGGCGTCGCATCCGCGCAGTGCTAAGGAACAACATCATGACATTTCAATTGAATAGGACATTTGGCTCCGAAGAGCTGAAGGTAATCGAGGCTGTGCTTGGTCGCTGGTGCGGCGAGCATCAGGTCGACCCGACCTCGGCCGACGGCGTCCTTGCTGGCGCGGTCCTTGTCAGTCTATTTCAGGCTGGCAACATCACGATCCCAGAGCTGGAAAAGGCGGCGCGGAAGCACAAATGGTTGTCTGAGTTTCGTTGACGCGCGTGGGTCATCGGAGAAAACACATTGCGAGCAAAACCGTCGAGACGGCATCGAGACTACGATTTACGCTCCCGACAAAGTTACTGTTTGCCTCATGCAAATTGGCCGCGACACCGACCCTTGTTCTCCGGCTTTTGAGCCATTGCTCGCGGAGACATCCGGTGAAGCGGCTATTTCGATCCGCGCTCATTTCACGATAACGCCGAGGTTGCTCACACGACCGCCTGAACTGACTGGTCGAGCATGAACACACCCGTCAATAACGGTGAAGATTACCGTCCCACTGGTATTGCAACCCCGCGACGATCGAATTCGCGGGGTCCATAGCGTTGACAGTTCGCCCAGTTTTACCCGTTTGGCGTCATCGATCTGGCATCACGATGCTCTTGCTCGGCGATCGTGGCGTTCTGAGGATCTGTTTTCCTCAGGGTCAAGACGTGGCGCGCGACCATGAGAAGTAGAAGGACCATTGTCGTCAAGGTCACAGCGAGATAACCCATCATTAGCCACCACAGCATTTTATCTCCTTTCGTTCGGCGCTGCGGTAATTTGGTGCGGCGCCGACACGCGTCTATCGGACCAAGGTCCCATATCGGCCGAGGGGACCGCCTGCAGTTACATAAAAGGGCAATCGCAACGCGGCTGCGAACGGAGAGCTTGGTAATCCTCGGTACGCGCAGCTTCAGCCGCTTCGACCGCCTCAACTGAGAGCCAGCCTAGTTGATCGGGATGAGTTCAAGCCGACCTGCTTCCTCATGGCTGTTCACCCGACCAGCGCAAGTAATTCCGTGAGGTAAATGGCCGCGCGACATTTTGATCGGTGATCCTCGGGGTAAGCCCGAGACCGCGTCCATCGTGGCTGCATGACGCCCGTCAAGACGCAGCCGGCCAGTCGTTTGCTGGTTCTTCCAGTACGTCGGGATCTTCGGCGGGATCAGGGTCGCGATCGTATAGTGATTTCATATTTTCGATCTCAGCTTCGATCATCGATAGCACCTCCGGCGCCTTTACGCCGGTAACGACGAACTCGTCGACCAACTGCTCCAGCTTGAGCCGCAATTTTCCAGCCAGTTCGTTCATAAAAATCCTCCTATCAACCACTATTCATGCTCTAACGTTGGAAAGAGCAAATGGATGCATCGCTGCCTGCCCGCCCCCCCAGGCGCGCAGCCCTCGTACGTTTCAAGCTGAATCATCTTCTTCAAAAGCCGGGGTAACCCGTTGAAAATGATTCGCTTCGTGACGGAACGAATCACGCGCTCAGTGCTTGAGTCGGCAATCAGGTGATTCGGAGTATGCGTCATGGCAACTGGCCACCGTGCCCAGTGGAAGGGTTTCATCAAGTTTGGAGAGGTGTCATTCGGAGTGGGTCTCTACACGGCGGCCTCCACGTCCGACCGCATCACCTTCAATACGATCGACAAGGCCTCGGGAAACCGGGTTAATCGCGTCTTCATCGACAGCGAAACTGAGGAGACTGTTCCCAAGGAACACCAGACGAAGGGTTTCGAGATCGAAAATGGCCAATACATAGTCATTGACCCGGAAGAAGTGGCGGCGACCATTCCCGAAAGCAACAAGACGCTGGAAATCGAGGCCTTCATTGCCTGCTCCGACGTCGACGACATCTATTTCGACAAGCCCTACTACCTGACACCGGACAAGATGGGCGCAGAAGGCTTTGCGGCGCTGCGCGATGGCATGAAGAAGTCAAAGGTTGCAGCAATCGCCAGGACCATCCTGTTTCGACGGATGCGAACCGTCCTCATTCGCCCCCACGGACGCGGGCTGATCGCGACGACGATGAGTTACGATTACGAGGTCAGGTCGTCCAAGAGGGCTTTCGAGGATATGCCAAAAATAGAGGTCGAAGGCGAAATGCTCGACTTGGCAAGGCACATCATCGCCACCAAGAAGGGCACGTTCGATCCGGCGACATTCGAGGATCGCTATGAAACGGCTCTTGCTGAGCTTGTCAAAGCCAAGCTCGAGGGCAGATCGCTTCCCAAGACCAAAAAGGTCGAAATTTCAAAACCAAACGATCTGTTGGCCGCACTTCGCCAGAGCGCTGGCCTGACGAAGGCGACGGCAGACAAGCCGAAACGCACGGCCGCCAATGCCAATGCTGGCACGGGTCGTCAGCGTGCTGCCCGCGGATCGGCTTCCAATGCGGCTGCTGTGAAATCCGCTTCCCAGCGAAGGGCTAGTTGAGGACCGCAATCATGGCTCAGAAATACTATTGGAAAGGCTATCTGAAACTTTCGCTCGTCACCTGCCCGGTCGCCATGACGCCAGCGACGAGCGAGAGCGAAAAAGTTCGGTTCCATACCTTAAACAGGGAGACGGGCAACCGGGTTATTTCGCAGTATGTCGATGCGGTCACTGGTAAACCGGTCAAGGACGAGAACGAGGCCAAGGGTTATGCCCGTGGCGAAAACGACTACGTCATCTTGACGGACGATGACCTCGATGCCGTTGCGCTTGATACGGTCAAAACCATCGATATCGAAAAGTTTGTGCCGACCGACAGTATCGAATGGATCTATCTGGAAAAGCCGCACTACCTAATGCCCAACGACGCCGTCGGGAACGAGGCCTTCGCCGTCATTCGTGACGCCATGAAGGCGGATAAGGTGCTCGGTGTTTCCAAACTAGTGATTGGTCGACGCGAGCGCGCCGTAGTGCTGGAGCCTCGCGACCAGGGTATTGTTCTATGGACGCTGCGCTTCGGTGACGAGGTTCGGCCAAAGGAAAACTATTTCGAAGACATCGACGAGGAAGCCGACCCCGACCTCGTGCCGCTGGTCCAGCAGCTGATCAGGAAGAAATCGGCCAAATGGTCGCCGGATATGGTAAGCGACCCCATCCAAGAAGCCTTGCTGAAGCTGATCGCCGAAAAGAAGAAGCTCCTGAAGCCCCGAAAGGCAACCAAAGGCAAGGCAAGCTCTGCGCCTGCGTCCAATGTCGTCAATATCATGGACGCGCTTCGAAAGAGCGTTAACGCTGAAATCAAGGGCCGGAAGGCCGGGTAGCCGCGAGCGTGGCACAAGCATGGAGAAGACAATGGAACGCGACAAAAATTTCTCGGACCGGACCCCATCGCGCGAGCAAGAACCCGTGCCACAGGCTGGCAGGCATGATCGTCGATCCGAAGAGCGCAAACCGGCGGACGACGCCGAGGTCGACAAGGACACGAATGAAGGAATGAAGGACGCGTCCGGCAAATCGCCTCGTGGCGATGTTTAGCCCGGTTACCGCGCGAATTTCGCCAAGCCGGAAAGGAGTGTTCATGGGACAGGACTTGCAAGAGCAAATCAGGACGCGCGCCTACCAGATTTGGGTTGACGAAGGGCAGCCAGAGGGGGCGGACTTGCGGCACTGGCTTCAAGCCGCCGACGAGCTTGCCGGCGACGACACACACGAAACCCTCCAGGAACTCATCGACGAGGATGACCGCGAGGATGAGGCCAAGCGGCGCGGTGCTCAAATGATCGGGACCACCACTCCATCCCCGTCACCTGTTGTGGATATCACCACCGGACGGGAGCCTGCCAAGACAACAATTCGGAAGACCGAGGGACCGTAATTGGTTTGAGACCTTGTCTTGGATGACTGCGGCTCACACGAGCCGCAGAGGTCGCCAGTTATCTCGGTTTTCTTAGATCGAATATATCGCCTGAGGCAGGGCTAGATGGCTCAAGCCCAGCGAAAGGTCACCCAGTTCCTCGCCAGTCGTCGATCGATTTGCTGTCCGCGTCTCAGGGCACAAACGTCTCACGCTCTGTATAACGAAATCCCGTCTGGCGCGCCGGTGGCACTAACGTCTATGCCCGTCACGCTCGGCATCGAGTGGTTTCAGTAAGGTTCATTGTAGCTCACATGCGGGTGGCCGATCAGACTTTGGCAAAGCTCTGCTTTCAACCCTCGCGTCGTGCCGTGCCTTGCGGCATTTGGGACGCGGAGCTCACCTCAAGCGTCTGCAACGCGATCCGTGCCTGTCGTGATCTCGCTAAGAGTCCTTCCACTTCAACGACCCTTCCGTGCAAGTTCCACCGGGTCTGACAAGCGCGTGGATGAGATCGCGCCGGACGGGTGGGGCGCTCGACTGCCGTTTCGTTGGCCACAGGAAGAAAACGGAAAAATCCCTATGTTCGCCATCTCCGTCGTGTCCGTTTGACACGGCCGCGATCTCGAGATGGTAAATGACCAGTGCTCGATGTCGTTCCGGAGAGCAACCGCTTTGTACATTACCGTACTTTGGGCGCCGATCCGTCAGTGGTACACCGATGAGGATGGCGCGGCCTCTTTGGTCGCAAGTGGTCCATTGAAATTCTGGATCAGAAAATCAGCTATCTGCCGCTCCCCAAATCCGTTTGAGTGTAGCGCTATCGCAACCGTGCAAAGCACGTCGGCTACCGCATGGTCAAACGGGACTTGGTAGACGCGGAACCACTTCACCACGGCATTCAACATGGCGGAACTGCCCGCGACGAGGCCGCCATCGTCGTCGTCGAACGACATCATTTTCCCTTTCACTGCCCGGGACGAAAGCCCGAACAGAGAGGTAGCGGAAAAGTTCCGAGAGTTAGGGAGGCCGCACTTTGAAACCGCTGGAGAAGCCATATCAGATGCATCCGGGATCCGGAGAGGACGCAATGATTGATGTGTCCCTGCCCTGCTAGAATATTTCAGCGTCAGATTCGACCACCGCCTCGTCGGGCTCCGCGGTGCTCATGGACTGCACAAGCGAGACCCGACGCTGTCCTTAGCACCTGGCAGGCACGTCGGCCTGGGAAAATTCAGCACTTTTGGCCGCCTCGGCGTCGTTTATGCGGTTTAGAAGACAGTCGAATGACGCAGGCTGGAAGTCTTCAATCTCGTAGAGAGTTTGAAGTCGTCTACGCATTTCGGCATTGCCGAAAAGCAAATTGAAGGAGGTCTCTCTCGTTTGTTCCATTCCAATCTCACCTCTTGGTCCCAGCAAACTCGCTCGACTACGAGTTGGTTCCGCTGTTGGACACGCATTCTTGTGGATAACAAGCGGGTGGCAGTTCGATCCAGTGCATACGGGTCAACAACATTAGAGGGCGCTAACTTCACCTGCAGGTCGGGGGAAGATCGAGGACCTGAATGACGTTAACCAACTGGCCCGAAGAGCCGCTAGCGCTGTGGACGCTGGATCGAGTCCTGCGAGCATAGCGCGAACGAGACGGCTGCGACATGCGTGGCATGCGAGCTCAATCGACTGCCAAGAGCTTCGTGGATTCGCTTTGAATTCGTATTCGTGACGAAGACGAACTAGCTCGCGTCATCCGGGATCACATATCGCCTGAGCTACAGCGTGGAGATCATTGATCTGACATTCGCCTTTAAGCAAGCCGCCGATAGATGGCCTTGGCGAGCCAGGAGCGTTCGCATGATAAACCGGGAGACGGCCTGCGACAGACACGGCTATCGCCATTGTCCGCCGCGCCCCAATTTTTGTCGAGGCCTCAATCCACTCAGGTCAACATGAATTGTCACAGGAACAACTCGGTCTCATCGTGGTTCCTCCTTCGCTCAACCCCAGGAGAGTGGAAATGAAGACTTTCGGCATCGCCTACATCGCCACACTTTTGTCTTTTCTCCTCATGGATGCGGTGTGGCTGGGCCTGGTTGCCAAAAGCTTCTATCGTCAGCAGCTTGGCGATCTCATGCTTCCCTCCCCCAGCCTTGGTGTTGCCGCCGCCTTCTACGTCGTCTTCGCGATTGCCATCGTGGTACTTGCTGTGCGGCCGGGGCTTGGTGCGGGTTCGGTGTGGGTCGCGGTCGGATACGGGGCTGTCCTCGGACTTGCCGCATACGGCACCTACGATATGACAAACCTCTCGACGCTGAAGGGATGGCCCGTCAGCCTGAGCATCGTCGATATGATCTGGGGAACGGTCCTAACTAGCGTTGCAAGCGCCTGCGGGTACGCCGCCGCCAAGGCAATGACCTAGCTACGAGAAACGGAACACACCATCTACTGGGCATGTGCAAAAAAGAGAAAACGACGTCGAACACATCCGGGCACGGACGCTGGCCGCGTCCGCGACTTCAGGGTCCGCGCTGCGCGACAAGGGCGTGCTCCAGCAAATCCGGACCATCCGAATTCGAATGTGGCATCGCTTTTCAACAAGCCCAAGACTCGGCGGTTACTCCACCGTGAAGTCGCCCATTTATTTCGCCGGCATTTGACGTCGGATGCTTTTTGACGGCCTAATAGGACATTGGCTCGATAATGTCTCCTTGCAGACCATCTCTATTCGATACAGCGGAGCAGGTGCCTTGTGTCGAAGGATCGCGTCTTACACAGGCCTTGATATTCCGGCTGGCGATCGGTTTTCCTGGATCGAGAAGATCGCGTGAAGCAGGGCAAGATGGCTCAAGCCCTGGGGAAGGTTGCCCAATCCCTCACCGGTTGTGGGATCGATCTGCTCCGTAAGGATCCCGAAATTATTGCCAAGCTTTTCCAGGAGGGTTTTCAGCAATCCCTCGGCATGGTCCACTTTGCCCAAGAACGCGTAGGCCTCTACCAGCCAGCATGAACACGCCACGAACGCGCCCTCTTGCCTGTCGGCGTCGGAAAAGCGGTACACAAGGGGGCCAACGGAAAGGTCGCGCTCGATCGCGACAAGGGTCTTGGCAAGCCGCCCGTCATGTTCAAAGCCGAAACGAGTGGTGAGCAGAAGCGAGGCGTCAAGTTTTTCGGATCCTGCATGGCATGTGTACGCCTGCAGTTTTTCTGACCAGCAATTCTCGTCTATCCAGCCCTTCACGCGCTCACTCTCGCGCTCCCACTTATCCGCGTCTCCGGCGATGTGACCGTCTCGAGCGAGTTGAGCCGCTTTTGAAAGCGCCAACCAGCAGCCGATCTTGGAAAACGTGTAGTGCTGCTCGTCCTCCAGCTCCCAGATGCCGGAATCCCTCAATGTCCATCGCTCCATGCATTGATCCACCAGCCTCGTTAGCAGCCTGGCGGCGTCGGGATCGATGACGTGCCCCATCCTGGCAAATAGCGATGCGGTTTCGAGGATGTCGCCATAGCAGCTAAGTTGTATCTGCTCCTTGGCACGGTTGCCCGTCCTGACAGGGCGAGAGGCCCTGTAGCCTGGGACATCGATGATTTCCTCGTCGGGGACTTCCGCGCCAGTCAAGGTGTAGACGACCAGCGGGTGCGGACCATCATTGGCAAGGGTCCGTACCAGCCAACCAAACGCGGCTATTGGTTCCTCGAGCGAGCCGGCGCGCAACAATGCCTTGATGGTATAGGCTGCGTCCCTGACCCAGGCGTAACGATAATCATAATTTTTGACGCCGCCAATGCGTTCGGGCAGCCCCGAGGTAGCTGCCGCAGCAATCGCCCCAGTCTTCGAGAACACGAGGAACTTCAAAGACAGGGCGCATCGCCTGAGGTCATCGGCAAAAGGTCCGTCGTAGGTAAGCTGGTCCGCCCACCGACGCCACTCCCGGTCACTTAGATCGATACGGGCATCAATCTCCGACAAAGCGGGGATAGCCAGCGGTGCTCGATCGGACACGAGAAGGGCAACGCACGTCGCTTTCCCCGCGTGTGCCGTCCATCGGGCGACGGTGCGTGCATCCTCGTCCACATCGATTTCGAGTTCCGGGTCGTGGCGGAACGTTGTTACGAGATCGCCAATATAACGAATGTCGGCATTCGGATTGGTGACGCGGCGCGCTGGCCCGGCGGCACATATCGGTTCAAGATGGATATCGAAGTCGACATATCCGGACAGGCCTTCAATGCGACGCGCCAACTCGCACCAGGGCAGACGCCCTGCTACGCCGCTGTTCAGCGATTCCGTAACACACGCCGAGCCAGTCCTGGTGATGAAGACGGTCTCCAACACATTGCTGTGTTTACGGTAGCGCCGTTCGATGCAGAAAGGCTCCCTTGGCGTGATCGAAAACCTGCCCCCCGACGCGTCATGCAGTCTGTTGAAGAGCGGCGGCGAGTCCATGTCGGGCGCGCACCACCAATCGATGGATCCGTCCGCTCCAACGAGCGCCACCGAGCGGCCGTCTCCAATCGCACCGTAGTGTTCCAGCGGGAGAAAGCCGTCCGATCGTCGAGGGGTCAGGGTCGTTAGCATCAGGGCAGCGTGTTGCCGCCCGTTACGCCGAACACCTCGCCGGTGATGTAGCTTGATTCCTGCGAGGCGAGGAAAACATAAATCGGCGCGCACTCGGCCGGCTGGCCGGGCCTCTTCATCGGGACTTCGCTCCCGAACTTTTCAATCACGTCCTGGGTCTGGCCACCCGACGTTTGAAGTGGCGTCCAGAAAGGCCCTGGAGCGACCACGTTGACCCGAATGCCCTTGGGCAAGACCTGCTTGGCGAGCGCCTTGGAAAACGCCACGATGGCGGACTTTGTCGGCGCATAGTCAAGGAGAGTTTCCGACGGCTGATAGGCCTGGATCGACGCCGTGTTGACGATCGTCGCGCCAGTCGGCATCAACGGCAAGGCGGCCTTGCAAATCCAAAACAGCGCATAGACGTTAGTCTTGAACGTCTCGTCGAATTGCTCGGTGGTCAAATCCTCGATGCTGTCGAGCGCTTTTTGACGTCCAGCGACGTTTGCTAGCAGATCCAGGCCACCGAGTTCACGATGTGCCCTTGCGACCAGCTCACTACAAAATTCCTCGCTTTTCAGATCACCAGGAATGGCCACGGCCTTTCTACCTTCGGCTTCGATCAGCTTGACGACATCGTCGGCATCCGATTGCTCCGCGGGAAGGTAGTTGATCACAACGTCGGCCCCTTCGCGCGCGTAGGCGATGGCCGCGGCGCGACCGATGCCGGAATCGCCGCCCGTTATAAGTGCCTTACGGCCAGTCAAGCGACCGAGACCTCTGTAGCTCTCCTCACCGTGGTCCGGGACGGGCTGCATCTTGTTGGCAAGGCCAGGAACGGGCTGCGGCTGCTTCGGAAAATCGGGTCGTGGATACTGAGTGAGGGGATTTTGCATATCGAACTGGTTGGCGGAAGCCATGAATGAACACCTTTCGTAATGGGACAGACCTAAAATTTACGTCGGCAAGGATGGTTCCGCTTTGCCCAAGCTATTCACGGACAGTCGTGAGTGAGCCCAACCTTGTTGTGGTCTCAGGACCGCCAACACGAGAGTCACCCGTCAAGGACCGGAGGTGGTTTTCGGCTCACCCTAGAAAACTGGCTATCGCCGCCGCCAATTCGGTGGGGTTTTCTTCCGCGACATGATGACCGCTGTCGATCCCAAAACCGTGAACGTTTGTCGCCCACCGTCGCCAGATTTCCAAGGGATCGCCGACAGTGTCGATCAAATCGTCCCGCGTCGACCAAAGACAAAGCAGGGGAGCGGTTATTTTTCGACCTGATGCCAAGGTCTCCATCTCATCTTGCCTGTCAACGGCAAGTCCGGCTCGGTAATCCTCGATCATGCCATGGACGACATGCGGGTCGGAGACCGCTGCAACGACGTCCAGGTAAGCGTCCTCGCCCATCAAATCCGGCGACAGCGCGTCGTACCAAGCCAGCGGGGCGGCGTTGATCGCCCTTTCAGGTTTATCGGGTTGAGCGAAGAAGAACCAGTGATACCAGTCTCGAGCGAATTGCCAGTCGGTCCGCTCCAGGTGCTCGATAATGGGCACGCCATCGATGACCACGACGTTTTCGACGGCATCCCGATGGTCCATTGCGAGCCGGAACGCAACATAGCTACCGCGGTCATGGCCAACGGCGGAGAAGCGTTCATGCCCCAAGCTACGCATCAACGCCACGCAATCATCCGCCTTGGCCCGCTTTGATGAATTAACGTGATCCTTCGCATCCTCGGGCAAGAACGATTGTCCGAAGCCTCGAAGGTCCGGGCAGACAACCGTGAACTTTGGCGCAAGTAAATCTGCGACCTGACCCCACGTCATGTGCGTGCGAGGATGGCCATGGAGCAAAAGGATAGCTGGCCCCGAGCCGCCATGGCGAACCCTTAGCTTGCCAGGACCGACATCGATAAAGTCCAGCGCAAACCCCTCGAACACCCAACTTCCTCCAATGTGTCAATTGAAAGAGAACAGCCGCCAAAGCCACGCTTGGAGGTGGCGGGACAACGCAAGGGCCGCGACCTTTAAGCTGCCCTTCGCGCTGCGGATCAGTCCACCATCAATCTTCCATCAATCATCTCGGGCGGGCGCGCCCGACGCTAGCGTTGCTCGCGCCAAGGCCTCCCGCGCCGCTCGAAGCTTTTCGGTCTTCCTTCGGCGAGCCGCAATCTCGGCCTCGATCGCCGCCATCGCAGTCTCGTGCGTGGCTTGGAGTTGTTCGCGGCGCTCCTGATTGGTGAATGACTTTCTAGAGCGGTGATTGGTGTCTTTATCATCAGTCATCCACGCTAAATTGTAAAGTTTTCCAAGTTCGACAAGGAATTGGTCTGGGACCGTACAAAGCCGATCGAGGACGTCATCACTGGCAGTCGAAGGAACCGCTCGAGATCTGTGGATATTACGTTGGCCAGGCCATCGTCTCGGTTCTACGTCACATGTGCGATACCATGGGACTTTGCCGGACCCAGCGAGCGGGATCGCACGCCGGATGCCCGCGAGCATCCCGCTGGGTTTATAACGGGTCACCGGCTGGCGAGCCGTAAGAGCTTTATCTCAACCTTCGCACTGCTTCATGCCGTCAATAAAAAAGGCCGGGCGAAACTCGCACCGACCTCTTCTGTTTGCGTGGCGCCGGTACATCCGCGGTCGCCAGCAAAGTGATTACTTCTTGAACTTGTCGTAATCGAGCTTTGGAGCCTGAGAGAGTGCGTCCTTCGTCGTATCGACATAGGCCTTCCAGGTGCCGTTGTCGTCATTGAGCGCTACCGACGCCGGATCGAGCACAACATAGCTGGTGCCTACACCCAAAAAGCCACCGACGCTGGCGACGATACCGATGACCGACTTGCCGCCACCGATGACAACATCGGAAATCTCGCCGATGGACTCGTCTGCCTTGTTGTAGATATTGACGCCAACAAGTTTCGAGGTGACGAGATCGGTATCCTTGATCTCGACATACTTCAGCGGCATCGTCGCTGCCTTGCCCATCGTCATGCCAGGACCGGCCATCATGGCGTCAGAGCCAGCAGCTGCCGTTGCAGGAGCTGCAGGGGTTGCAGGGGCAGCCGGCTGCTGAGCAAACGCAGCGCCAGACATAGCGGCAAGTGATACGGCGGCGATGACAAAATTCTTCATAGAGATTCCTCTTATTGCATGTCCACGTTTATCCGTGGCAACCATAAACGATGCTGTGCATGAAAGGTTCCATGCAAAGCTCTGAAAATACGATCGATTCTTATTGGTTAATACTCGTGCCTGGAACGTGAATACCGACCTTAAACGAAAACGCCCTCAAGTCAGGGGCGCCATTCCGAATTAAGCAAATCGTCTTGCTCGCCATATTGGCAAGGCGCGCGTGGTCGCGGACATGCGCCTCGGCGGCTGGCTTAGAAGGTGCTTACGATCGAGAACGTACTCTCTGACGACTTACTGTCGGGTATTCCAGCGACATGGTGCTCGAGGCCGTCGATGGATGCCAAAGATCACGCCGCTTGAGGTTCTGATGCGGTCGTGGACACGGTATTGTCTTGGGCCGGACTCGAAACAACTGCTGACAAGAGATCGGCCTCGGCATGATGACAAAGCCACGCATCAAGCGTGCGGGGAACAAAACAGCAAGCTCACGCTTTCACTGGCATGAAAAAACTCGTTGCACTCAGCGCCTTAGCCGTCCTTCCCTTCTTCCATAGCGCTATTGCGCAGGACCTGACACCTGACATAATCAATAGCGCGGACGTCAGTATCCTGACGACCGATCGTCCGACACAGCCAAAGCCACTACCAGACCCTGCAATCATTCGACTGCAGGTTCTTCTTGACAGGGCAGGCGTGTCGCCCGGTGTCATCGATGGTCTAGACGGCGCCAACCTGAACAAAGCAATCGAAGCCTTCGAGGCCATGCAAGGACTGCCGGTCGACGGCAAGCTCGATCAAGAGGTCGCCAAGCGTGTGGCCGACGGCCAGCAGGTCATCGGCCCATACCAGGTCGAGCCGGACGATGTCGCAGATCTTGTAGAGGCCATCCCTGAGGACTATGCGCTTCAAGCTGAAATGAAAAACCTCAATTACACCAGCGTCCAGGAGAAGCTATCGGAGCGGTTTCATATGGATATCGATCTGCTTCGCACGCTGAACCCAGGATCGAAATTCGCACCAGGTGACACAATTGCTGTCGCCATCGTCGGTGCACCGCGCACGGGAGCGGTGAAGCGAATTGAAGCACGCCGCGATGCTGGCGAGGTCATAGCGTTTGCCGAGGACGGTTCGATCATTGCCGCTTATCCGGCGACGATCGGCAGCCAAGACAACCCCTCGCCTGAGGGCCGCCACAAGATCAATGGTGTCGCCCGCAACCCCAAGTATGAATACAATCCGAAAGTCAATTTTCAGCAAGGCAAGAACAAAAAGAGGCTCACGCTTCCGAGCGGACCGAACAACCCTGTCGGCAGCGTCTGGATCGATCTGTCAGAGCCGACCTATGGCATTCATGGAACCCCAGAACCGAGCAAGATCGACAAGTCCGGATCACATGGTTGCGTCAGGTTGACCAACTGGGACGTCGAGGAACTGGCAAGCATGGTCAAGCCGGGCGTCGAGGTCGACTTCGTGAAGTAATCGCGGTTGATAGAGGACTGCGCGTTTCTGCGCTGGGAACAAGACATGTCCTACGCGGTAGGCAGCTTGCGATCTTTCAGCCCGTGAAGGGTCTCACCGCTAACGTATGCAGCATAACCGGGAGGCTCACAAGGGAGCATTGTCATTGAACGGAAGTCCCCGGCTTCGCCAAGTGTCTCGCAAGATGTCCTCAAGATCTTCGACGCTGAACTCGTCGAACTTCGCCCAAAGCTGGACTGCGAGCGACTTGAGGTCCGATACGGTCTCAGGCTCGGCTTCTGCTGCAGCGGCCAAAAATTCGACCTGCTGGCGGAGCTCATCTTGTTCGATCATACGAGTTCCTCAAAGGGCCGCGCCGGTGACTGGATTGACGATTGGACGCTCACTTTCATCCTTGCTGCCTGCCGGCTGCACCGCCGTCGGTGCCAAAGATTCGTTGTCAGCGTTTTCAGGCTCTGCTGGGACAGGGTTGACGTCGTTGGGCCGGCGCTGCTCCGGAGTGGCGTTGCTATCGTTGGTACCCATGCTTTCCTCTCTATCGCAGGAATGTAATCATCTTGCCTAGACGGCTGGCGCGCTCTGTTTCACCGCACACCTGTAACCCGTAAAAGAGCTGAGTGGTTCCACCGCCGAGCTTTGTGAAGAGATCGACGAAGCTTAAGGGAACTATTCGTCGGGCCTCTCGTTCCTATCCGCCTCAATCAGGTCCCCTACATGACGAAACGTCGCATATCGCCTACATCGTTGGCAGCTTCTCTAATCTTACCGTCTATTCTGTTCGCCACACCCGTCCTGGCGGCGGGCGAGCATAAGGTTGCCGAACCCTCAGAAGCGCTGTTCCTTCTTCAAATTGTCGTTCTTGTCGTCTCAGGTCGCCTCCTGGGAGAATTGATGGTGCGGATCGGACAGCCGTCGATTATGGGGCAGATCATTGCAGGCGTGTTGCTTGGCCCTTCTCTTTTTGGCTTGGCCTTGCCTGACCTACAAGCCCAGCTTTTTCCGTCGGACGCAGCGCAAAAGAGTATGACCAACGCAGTGGGTCAGCTCGGAATCCTCTTTCTTCTGCTCCTGGCGGGTATGGAGACTGATCTGGGACTGGCTCGCAAACTTCGAAAGTCGGCAACGGGCGTCTCGTTGACCGGGATTGCCGTTCCGTTTGCAGCTGGGTTCGCACTCGGCCAGCTTATGCCCGCAGATTTTCTACCCGACCCAGACAAGAGGCTCGTCGCGTCGCTTTTTCTCGGCACGGCGCTGTCCATCTCATCCGTGAAGATTGTTGCTTCAGTGGTACGCGAGATGGACTTCATGAGGCGCAACATCGGACAATTGATCGTCGCGTCCGCCATCATCGACGATACCCTCGGATGGATCATCATTGCTATTACCTTCAGCCTGGCGAAAACCGGGACCGTCGATCCACTCACGTTGATGAAAAGCGTTATCGGCACAGTGGCGTTCATGGCATTCAGCTTCACCGTCGGTCGCCGCATCGTTTTTGAGATCATTCGCTGGACCAACGACAACTTCAAAAGCGACCTGCCTGTATTGAGCGCGATCATCGCCATCATGGGGGGCATGGCGATGATTACCAACGCAATCGGGGTCCACACCGTCCTTGGAGCATTCGTGGCCGGCATACTCGTTGGTGAATCGCCCATCCTCACAAGGCAGATCGATGTCCAGTTGCGCGGTCTGACGACCGCTCTCTTCATGCCGGTATTCTTCGGGCTGACTGGTTTACAGACCGATCTGACCACTCTCGCAGACCCAAAAATTCTCGCATTGACGGTGGCGGTCGTGCTCATCGCCTCGATTGGCAAATTCGGCGGCGCGTTTGCAGCAGCCAGGACAAGTGGGCTTTCGAACTCCGAGGCCCTGGCACTGGGATGCGGGATGAACGCTCGCGGTTCCACAGAGGTCATCGTTGCGACGATCGGCCTTTCCGTCGGAGTATTAAACGAACAGCTATTTTCCGTGATCGTCGCGATGGCGGTCGTGACGACCATGGCAATGCCACCGACCTTGCGATGGGCACTGGCAAGGCTTCCCCTAAGAGAGGAAGAGAAAGACCGCCTCGAGCGCGAGGACTTCGAAAAAGACAGCTTCCTGAACCAGTTCGAGAGAGCTGTTCTTGTCGTGGATGGGTCATCCAATAGTAAGCTTGCGGCTCGGCTCTTGGCACTCCTGGCTGCAGCGAGGAACATGCCGGTAACGACGCTGAATGTCTCCTCTGTGGAGCGAGATCAGCCTGAGCGCGGAGATAGCGTGGCTACGGACACAAGGAGCGATGGCAACATTGTCGATGTGCTCGAGAGACACGCGGCTCAAACGTCTGTGGCGGCGGATCGGGAGCCAGGCATTCACGTGACAGAATTCGACATGGGCGGTGAATTAGAAAGTGCACTCAAAGACATTTCGAAATCGGGCCACGATCTGCTATTTGCGGGCATTGAGCCCGTAATACAGCAGGACGGCAGCTACCACCCAACGATCGAGACAACCTCGCTTGAATTTCCAGGTACGACGGCGATTGTTTCCTCACGCGGCCATATGCCTGACGAAGGCACCGCTCTTCGCATCCTGGTGGCCGTCAGCGGCACCGAGCGGTCGGCGCGTGCTGCAGAATTTGCTTTTGCGCTCGCCAAGGCAAGTGATGGGCACTGTGCAATGACGTTTATCGAGGAGCGCCCTCAATCGGTGGGGATCTCGCGGGTCACCGACAGGGGGACGAGCAAGAGCAATCCGTTCACTCAGCTCGACGCCATTGCCGCTTACTACGACGTCAAACCCGAAAAGCTCGTGCGTCAGGGATCTTCGGCAGAGCTGGATATTCTCCGCCTTGCGCGCAGCGGCAATTATAATCTTATTGTGCTTGGAGTGAGCCGCAGGGCTGGAGAACGGCTCTCCTACGGCCAAGTTGCTGACAACGTAATGGAGACCTCAGATCGCTCGGTCCTGTTGATCGAGACGGAGTTTGCCAAGTCGAAATCAACCGCAGTTTGAGCGTGGCTGCATAATGATCTGGTGTCCACGATCCTCCTAAACGAGGCGGGGCGAGATCGCGGCTTCGAGGCCGCGCCCCTCCAACGATCGCCGGCCGCCTATTCGCTAAGGCCTCAAGTTCAGCATCGCCTTTTCACTGCCATCCATTGCGAATGGAACGGAAGCGTGCTGGTGCGCGACCTGCCATCGCCCTTCGAGCTTCACCAGACCCAGGGTTTGACGGAACCACAAAATCCACGATTGTACCGTCGGTCTTTGTTCCCGTCATGTTGACGAGGCCGCTCCAGAAGGGCACGTCCGTGCCTATGGTGAGCTTGACGTCCTGGACATCGCCGCCAATCGCGCCCTCCCAGCTATCGAACCAGGCCTGAAGTCCTGCCTCGTGCTTGCCATGATAAACAAGCGGTGGCGCAAGAGAAAATTCCACGCAATCGTCTGTATGGAAGGACAAAGCATCCTTGGCATCCTTCTCGCCAATTGCTTTCGCCCGCATCATAATCATCGCTATGATGGCCTCTTCCTCAATGTCACGCTGGGTCATTGTCATCGCCTTTTCTTGAAAATGGGATCAAAGGACGAATGAGGTTACCCGATGCCGACAGCGATCGCCGTTTAACCGCGGCGTGTGCCGCCCTCGCGCGCATAAATGGCTTTCGTGCGTCGATGCGTTTCAGCATGTCTTCCCGGAAGAGGAAGGATGGTGGTTGCCTGCCCTGCGTGTCATGAAGGCGATCAACTGGGAATATCCGGCTCAAGCGCGAGCGCAGTGTCAGCGTGACGAATATCCTCATTTTCTGTAAAGTTCGGCTACGATCTTCTTATGCGAGTTGCCCCACCTTTCGTCTTGCCCTCGCATGTCAGCCCGAAGACTGCCGCGTTCTCTTGGATCGACCAAATGCTTTAGGCGTCGGAACCCTTCCATTCCAAAACCATTTTATCAGCATGAAGGTCGGAGCCGCATTCCTTAGACTGTCGGAGACCGCCGTTTGGTTGGCGGGACATCGGCTTGTTCTGGCGGGCGCCGCCGCACTCGTCACCGTCTGGTGCGCAGTCGGAACTGCACTCGGGCTGCCAAGGGAGTGGCATCTGATCTCGTCAATGACCGGCACGCTCGTGACGCTCTTCCTGCTTCTCATCATGCAGCACAGCCAGAACCGGGACATGGCGGCACTTCAGGTCAAGGTCGATGAACTTATTCGGTCCAGCCCGGCAAGAAACCATATGATTGGTGTCGAGCGCCTCGAGGCTGAAGAACTCGCGCGACTGGCGGACAATAGAAGTTTCTGAGGGGCATAGCGTTGAGACCTCAAGCGCCATCGAACCTTATCACGTCTGACATCGTCGCCGACGACCCATGCTCAAGGAAATAACT
Source organism: Hyphomicrobiales bacterium (assembly GCA_900465665.1). GTDB lineage: Bacteria > Pseudomonadota > Alphaproteobacteria > Rhizobiales > Rhizobiaceae > Rhizobium. Next base: position 41,058 of record UBJO01000043.1, on the reverse strand, counting down.
ATAGAAGCTCTACTCGACGCGCTTGCACAGAAGACAGGGTTCGTCCCTCAACTGCATGAGCTTGATGCGATCCCGGCGCGCTCAGAGAAGCAGCAGTAACGAGATCCGTTTATCGGCTCGTTTGCGAAGGACGGATTAGCGCAGAAGGCAGCGCATTTAAAAGGCGTCGATGGCTTCCCTGGGTCAGGCAGGCTTGCGCTCCCGCTCCTCGGCCTTCTCCTCCGCGACTTCCTCGACACATTCGGCCTTTTCCGCCAGCGTTTTGCTCAGCTCGCGAAGCTCCTGCTCTTCTAGCTTTTCGATTCCGACGAACTTGTTCTGGGCCTGCGAACTCAGGATCAGTTCGTCAAGCTTCGCCTGCAGCGCTTTGCCATCACGGTTCTGCGAATTCTGAAGGACGAAAACCATCAGGAACGTGATGATCGTCGTGCTTGTGTTGATCACCAGCTGCCAGTTTTCGCTATAATCGAAGACAGGGCCCGACGCCGCCCAAGCGACGACGAGCGCGACCGCGAGTACGAACGTTGCAGGCTTTCCGGAAAGATCCGCAACAGTGGTAGCAAACTTCGAAAAACCTCTGGATAAGACGTTATGGCTCATTGCACCCTCATTGTTGCCCAGCGAATGAAAACGCGATCCTGGGCGCTGCGGTTCCTGGCATGGGACTTCAGTCTGAGGGCGCATAGGTACAACGCTGGGGTCGTCCGTACGCTTTGATTCCGATCAAGGGCGGTATTCGCTGACCGTCAAGCAAAGAACAACACGTTTCGGCATGGGCACCTCAGCTCGATCGCGGTACTTCGTTTCCAGGAAGCATGCCGCAGCTTGCCGGCTGCGCCTTCGCCTATTTTGAGATCAGCAAGTGATGCCGGGCAGATGGGACGCTCGTCTAGATCGGATGGACAGCATGCGACGACGCATTGCGCGTGGCAAGTTCCGATCAGCTGCAAGCATGCTGGTGGTTGCCAGGAAGCTATCCTTTCCCGCGCTAGCGATTGGTTCGCAAGTCGGGCTGCCAGAGCAATATTTGGAAGCTACACGTCTTGTGCAAGCACAGCCTCGATTTCGCAAGCGACACCATCAGGATTGTACGAAATCGACGACTGACCGTTGATCTGAGCGGCGAGAAGCCGCTCGATGAGACGGCTACCGAAACCTTTGCGGGTCGGAGGCTCCACAGTCGGACCGTCCCGCTCGATCCAACTGAATCGCAGCCGACGACTGGCCTGCGAATATGTCCATGAGATCGAGACGGTACCCTGGGAAACAGACAAGGCCCCATATTTGGCAGCGTTGGTTGCGAGTTCGTGGATTGCCAGCGAGAACGACACGACGGCCTTTTGCGGGAGAAGCACCGGGCCACCCTCGACATCGAACTTCTCAGGGGGATAGGGTTTCAACACCTGCTTTATCAGCTCAGCGAGATCGGCACGCTGCCAGTCGTTGTGTGTCAGAAGGTCATGAGCGTGCGCCATCGACATCAGTCTCGCGTTAAACGAGGCTACACTGTCGGCTCCGTCCCCATCGCGGTCCAGGGTCTGCCGTGAGATCGCCATCACCGTCGCGAAGACGTTCTTGACCCGATGATTGAGTTCTCCGATAAGCACTCGCTGCAAGCGCTCGGCCTCTCTGCGAGCGGATATGTCCTGAGACATTTTCGATGCGCCGATTGCCCTACCACTGCTGTCGTAGATGGGCGATACGCTCAGCTGAACGTCGACCGGACGTCCACTCTTACTAAGTCGCTGGGTTTCGTAGCGATGGATGGTCTCGCCTGCGCTGATTTTGGAGAGGATCTCCGTCTCTTCGTCGCGCCTGCCTTCTGGAACGAGCATGAGCACTGATTGCCCGATCGCCTCTTCACGGCTATATCCGTAAAGCTTTTCCGCAGCAGCATTCCAGTTCGTGATCCTCATATCCATGTCGATGCTTAGGATCGCATCGTTTGACGATGCGACTATCGAGGCAAGTTGTCGTTCGGACTCCTGTGCAGCCTTGCTCGCCGATATGTCGATGGCAATGAAACCGACCTGCCGGACCGCTCCGTGTTCGTCCTTGAGTGCCGCGACCGAGATAGCCGTCCAAACAAAATCACCGCTCTTGCAAACGCACCGCTTCTCCATGTCGAAGCTTGCGCCCTCTGATATTAGCTGCTCGAACCGTCGCTCCGTCTCCGGCAGATCGTCAGGATGCGTAATATCTTGGAACCTCATACCGACCAGTTCGTCGGCTTCATAGCCGAGCATCTCGCTGAAGCGTCTGTTGACGAAGACCATTCGACCCGAGAGATCTGTCTGTCCGATCCCAGCCGCCGATTGAGAGATGAGCGCGCGCAGACGCTCTTCGCTTTCCTTCAGGGCAAGCTGCGATCGGACGCGCTCGGTCGTCTCGTTCACGATGCAGAAGACACCGCGAACCTTGCCGCTTTCGTCCCTGATGGGGGAGTACGAGATGTCGAAATAAACGTTTTCCGGGTGTCCATGCCTTTCGATGTAAAACGGCCGATCCCTGGCGGAGACGGTCTCGCCTGTGTGGAGCACCCGTCTGAGCAACGGCTCAAGATCATCCCAAAGCTCGGACCAGTTCTCTTGTCCAGGCCGCCCGAATGCTCTTGGGTGGCGCGTGCCGATGCTGGGCGCATAAGCGTCATTGTAAAGCGCGACATATCGATCGCCCCAGAACATCACAATCTGGGCGTGCGACGGGAGCATTAGATCGACTGCTGACCTCAGACAGGCAGGCCAGTCACTTGGCGGCCCAAGGATGGAGTCATCCCATGCGCCACTCTCGATCATAAGAGCAATGCCGCTTTTTGCACCTTGCCCCTTTTGGGTTACGTCCGACACGTGTGCTCTTCCACTGTTCGAGCGAAATTACCTGCACGCCAAAAAGTAAGTGATTTCTGATAGATCGCAAGAGCTAACGTGAACGTCGAGATAGGTCCATGCAGTGGAAAATGAGGCCTTTGCGTCCTGATCACGGGGTGACATTCATAAAGTAGGACTATTTCACCGGAATACACTCCGGCCAAGGGCGCTCCACCCTTCATGGTCAGCGCCCTTTTTCACCCGGACGTCCGCGACGCTCGCGAAATCATTTCGCTGCTACACCGACAATCGTTGTTCGGTTAATGGCACAAACTTGAAGTGTTTGCGACCACGTCACGAGATCAGAGCGTCTTTGCTGTTGTTTCCATCCAAGCGCGATGTTTTTCCTCGTCCTGACGTGCCTTCATAAAAAAGGCCTTTGATGCCGGAACTGCATCCTCGTGCCGGGCGGCTCGCTCATACGCGGTGACCGTGTCGTCCTCGTTGGTCTTCATGGCCTTGAGGATGGCAGCGTCACCCATCATGTCGGCAAGCGCAATCTTGCCGGTCGTCAGCATTTGCTTCATATCGCCTTGCGTCGGCGCCTCGATGCCCAACTCGCGGGCCATTTCCAAAAGAACCTGCACATGCTCGAGATGGTCCTCCTTGAAGACCGCAATCTTGCCGGCCAGTTCCCGACTGTTCAAACGCTCGATGCATGAATCGTAGGCGGCGATTGCATCATGCTCCAAAAAAAGGAGGTTCTTGACCAGATCCTTGATGTCGGACTCGTTGCCCACCATGGTTACCATGCTTGTATGTCTCCTATGTTTCAGAGCATGACCAACCTGCAAACGCCATAGTTGTTCCGATGGATCTCGCGCGCGGCATGACCGGGTAGGCGACTGGATAGATCGAAGCGCTGCTGAGCCTCGAAATGGCGTCGCCATCGCGCGGTCTCACGCGCAGCTTGATTACTGCTCGCGGGGGACTTGGTTGGTGAATGACTTTATCGAGCAGTTTGGTGCTTCAACATTGGTTATCCGCGTGAAAATGGTAAGTCACCCAGTCGCGGCTGAACCAGCACGGCGTCGTACAGAGCCACTCGCGATTTGGTCTTAAACGCGCGAAGGGATGGGCAACGTTAGTTTGGCCAGGACCTAACACGTTTTCGCATCGACACAGCGCTATCGACGTGATCGGCCCGTTTGTAGACACAATCTAATGGCAGTCCCGCAAATATCATTGGAGCAGCAACTTGCCAAAGCTTTTGATCTTGATTTCTGCACTACTTGGCGTACTCGCCACCGGCTGCGCTTCCCAAGAGCCATTCGAGACAACCTCCGCGACAAGTCCGACATCCGCGAGCGCTCCGGTTGACGATCGTACTGTCATCGCTGAAGCTGTCGGCAACGCGTCAGCGGGATCGAAACCGCTGGCCTGGGCAAACCCGGAAACCGGCAGCGCTGGCGTCATCGAGCATGTCGAAAATACCACCGGCCAGGAGACTGGGTGCCGAAAATTTACGACAAGTCAGCAGGCCCTCGGCGGAAAAACTCGGTTCGACGGTGTCGCTTGCCCCTCCGGCCAATCGTGGAAGCTTAGCGGGGAAAGCGCCGATTGATCACGCTCTCACAAGGCATTAGTAAAGCCGTCAATATCGTCGAGGTTGCCATCGAAGGTAGTCTTCCGAGCTCAATTAAAACAGGATAGACGGATTGCCGGAGTACCCGATCACGCCCGATAAGCGATATTTCGTCGTCCGCGGTCGCTTGTGGCGGCAGGCTGACCCCGCACTAGACGAAGATACTCGCGATCGTCTGGTGGCCGAGCTCATGGCTGCCCGGCGCGCCGTTCGCGGTGCGACAGCAGGGAGTCGCGAGATGGCGGAAGCACGTGGCCGTATCGACGATGCAAAGGTGGCGCTTGGCGAGCGGGGAGCTCCATGGTGGACCGATGGCGCTCCCGACTACAATCGCTACCTTGCCCGAAACACCCCCTACGCTGACTGGTATGCCGATTTGCAAGATCGTTCATTCACCGCGAAACAATCTTGCGATCTGAAACGTTAGTTGGATCAGTCGGTTACTAATTGCAGATTGAGCAGCGAATGGACGGGCGAGTTGAGACATGGTCAACGCGCGGCTTCGTGCGTCGTGCTCATCCTGAAACGATGTCGCGGAGGACCAGAGTTGACCAAATACTTCTTTCACCTGCGGACCGATGGCATCCTCGAACTGGATGAGGTTGGCGCGGATTTCGATACAGACGACTTGGCTGTTGTCGATGCGTCCAACGCTGCCCGCGAGATGGTTCTTGATGCCGTCATAACAGGAGAAACTCCGCTCGTTCAGCAATTCGAAATCACACGCGAAGACGGGACGTTAATCGGCATTATACCGATCCAAGCGGTTATCCGTCTCGGGTAGCAATTTCGAGTTTCTTCGGGTCTTGCACAGAAAGAATTTGCCTGAAAAAAAACGGCTTCGCCCGGGTTTTTCTTTCCACTGGCGCTTTTTCTTCATGCGAGGTACGCACATCGCGGCGCGGCATATTCCTCGAGATAGCCTACTCTCCGAAGGCAGTGACAACCGAACATAACGTGTATATTAATTGGTGATGGACAGTATCGAAGAACGCCGGATCGATCGCGAGATCAATCAAATCAGCTCAGGCTCCGATCCGTTCGCGGCAGCGATGCGGGCCTCGCGGATGCCGATGATCATCACCGATCCCCGCCGGCCGGACAATCCGATCGTGTTCGTCAACGAAGCCTTCGCAGCCCTCACTGGATACAGTCGGAAGGAGGCACTGGGGCGGAACTGCCGATTTCTTCAGGGACCCGGTACGAACTCCGGCGACGTCGACAAGATCCGGAAGGCGGTCGCGGAAAAACGCCCCATCGAGATAGACCTTCTCAATTACCGCAAGGACGGTTCGCTGTTCTGGAACAGGCTGCTCATATCGCCGGTCTTCGACGGCGGGGAGCTGACCTATTTCTTCGCCTCCCAATACGATGCGACGCTGGAGCGGACGGCGCCGTCCCGTCCCGAACAGCAGGAGCTGGAAGCCACGCTGCAACGCCGGATCGCCGATCTGACGGCAAGCGAGGAGAGGTTGAACTTCACCTTGAAAGCCGGGGGTCTCGGCGTTTGGACGCTGGACGTCCAAGAAGGCCGGCTGGTTTGTTCGCCAATCTGCAAGGCGAACTTCGGGCGCGAGCCCGCCGAAAACTTCACCTATGAGGATTTAAGAGCCTCTATCCATCCCGACGACCTGGAACGTTGGCAGCAAACGGTTGGATCCGCGCTGGAATCCGATGGCAACCTTCATGTGGAGTACAGGATCGTAAAGCCAGACGGGAGCCTCTCCTGGATCGAAGTGCGGGCGGAGACGAAATTCGACGAGGCGCGGCGGCCACAACAGATGAGTGGTGTCTCGATCGACACGACCGAACGGAGGCAGGCGGAAGCCTACCGGACGATGATGGCTCAAGAAATGGGTCATCGGATGAAGAACATGCTGGCGATCACTCAGTCGATCGTTAACCAGTCGCTGCGCGCCGACGAGCCGATTGAAAGCATCAGGTCGACAATATCGCAACGTCTGGCTGCCCTGTCCCGCTCCGCCGACGTTCTGCGCGGCCGAGAGGTCGACAGCCTAGGCTTGCGGGAAATCGTTCAGCAGGCAGTCGCGCCGTTCAACGAGGCCGGCCGCATCGCGTTTGACGGACCTGACCTGGACGTCTCGCATCGGTCGAATACCAGCCTTTCACTCGCTCTTCACGAGCTTGCGACAAACGCGGTCAAGTACGGCGCGCTCTCCGAGCCTCAGGGCCGCGTTGACATCCACTGGAGCGTTACCGGAGGCGACTTTGTGTTCCGGTGGAAGGAAACCGGAGGGCCGGCTATTGTAGAGCCGGAAAGGCGCGGATTTGGAACGAAGCTTATTCAAATGCTCGGCGCGAGCCTTCGGGGCGAGGCAGACATCGACTTTCCTCCCGACGGTCTCTCTTTCATCGTGACAACGTCAAGAGACGCGCTAACGTAGGCCTTCCCGCCCCCCTGCTCGCACGCCGAGGGAAATTCCCTTGCATGACGGCAGCAGTGGTGCAGCCATCCCAGCGATCTGCAGGGGCGGCTTGGCTTGCGGACACCCGGCATGCCTTTGGATCCTTTGTGCAGGCCGTCACGATCGGACAGCCTCCAATGAAGGATGCCGGCGCGCGGAACAAAAAAGCATCCATCCCGTTTATTCGGCGAGACGCTTCTGTCTCTGAGGAGAATTTACATGGGTAGCACCAGCGACAAGATTTCCGGTAAGGCAAACGAATTGGCCGGCCAGGCTCGACAGGCTGTCGGTGAGGCGATCGATGACAAAGAAATGCAGGCCAAGGGCGCCGTCCAGGAAGCCAAGGGTGATGCTCAGCAGGCCAAGGGCAACGCGAAGGACGCGGTAAAGAACATTGTTGACCGAGCCTGATTTACTGTCAGGTCAAGGAAGGCGCGCCAATGCGGCGCGCCTTTAATGTCGAGTAAACGTCGCCTGCCTGCTAAATGGCAAAGGTGGCGACCATTGTTGAGCTGCCGTGCATGCAAAGCGGTCTACGCCGCCAAGGCCACGCTCGATGAAAGCAGGCCACTGTGGCGGATGGACGGTGATGCTTTTGACGCTCACCATGAGTGCGTATCCGCTCTTCACCGTAGCGCGCCAGCCGATCAAGCAATCGAGTTAAGACAACCGGGCATCACGCCGGCTTTACACGTATACCTTCAACGAGATCTTCTGCGGCGCTCGCCTTTTGTTGGAACCGTCAACGCGGTCGCGGGTTTCCTGTGGCCAAGATGAGGAGCGCAAACATGACAAGTGACAAGAAAGCCCAGCAGGCGATCGAGAAGACCGGGAAGAAACCGATCGACATACAGGAGCATCCGCCGGCAGGGCCTCATGACAAGGATCAACTCCAGGACGCGAGCAAGACCCCCGGCGCTGGAACTCTGCCGGACAAGGGCGAGGAGAGCGTGTCGCCGGGCAGTGGCTGACACGGATCACGATGCGGGTTCGGTCGGAAGTGGCGTTGGCCTGGGCCGCGGGCAAGCCACCGAGAAAGAGTTTAGCAGCAGGTCAACAGCTTTGCAGTATCCGTCGCCTCATAGGGGGGAGTGAAGACAAATAGATTTAGTCGCGGTCGCGTCAAAGGCGACCGAGAGTATCTGTTCGCCGACCTTCGAGGATGAGAAGCCGGTCGGCGTCAGTGGTGCGTCTCGGGCAGGCTCCGGTTAGAATATTGGTGGACCAGCATGATCCCTTGCTCAAGAAGAAGCTCGGCGGCCGGGAGGTCGCGGATGCCGAGGTGTCCAGACAGGCCTCGGATCGTACTGGCCACGCATGTCGAGTTGGTGGCGAATAGAACGTCTCCCGCGTCTTCGGCTTCTTCTGCGGTGGCCTCGAGTGCATCGGCGACCGTGTCGAGCAGACTGGTGCGCTCCACGATCGTCATTTCGTTCAACGTCTTGGAAATTGCGTTCATGTTGATCTCCTCGCGTGTGCCCGTAGGTCGCGGTGTCATAGCTGAACATTGTTGGCGATGATCGGGAGATGGTGCGCGCAGGCTGCATAAGCAAGGAATAGCTGCCACGCAGCTCACGCATGGCAGCAGCTCTCCAATGTCGGCGCGCACCTTCTTTCGGCGCCGGCGGTCGGGACCTTAGATTTCGTCTTTCGACCTTTATCGTGCAGCGGTCGCCTTGTCGTCACGTGGCGGGGGACCGCGTCATCCAGCCCGACGGTGTATGAACATATCTAAAAAACTAGGCCCCTTTAATCCCACGAGCGAGCCGTGAAATGTCATTTTCCCACGCCCAACGACCGTGGGCGGCGTGTCGGGAACAAAGTTTCCAAAGCTTCTGCAAATTTTCTATCCGCGACGGTGCGGCGATCACCCAGGATCCCCGTAGACAGAAGGCCATTCTCGCACGGACGATCGTCGTCCCATCCCGGATGATTGACGATTGGATATAGGCAAATCCCCTCCATGGGCACGCCCTGTCGAATAGCTTGGCGCGTCTCGTTTGCCACATAAGTGATCCAGGAGGCTCGCCTGGCTCCCTCAATGCCGGTCTCGGCGATCATCATTGGCCGCCCGTAGCGAGCATAAGTCTCAACGAGAATATTGCGTAGGGGCTTATAGTCGCGGTGCTCTATGTCGATCGGGGGACCGCCATGTATCCATTGGTTGTTGAAGTAGTAATTGACGCCAATGACATCGAGATATTGGCGTTTCCCGCCAAGCTGTGGCCACATCCGCCCTTCGATCATGTCCCAGGCCTGGAATTGAGACAGGCGGTGTCCTTCCGCCGCCGCGGCGTCCCAAGGTCGGTGACGATCCCGGACGACGTTGATGCGCGGCTCGCAATGGACAAATCGGGCACGAGGATCAACGTCGCGTATGGCATCCATCGCAGCAATGGCGGCCCGGACCAGTTGCACCTTCAGTTCAAATCCCCTGCCATGGGCGAACGGATTTAGGTAGCGTGCATCCCCTCCGCCCCAGGCCAAGAAAGAAATTTCGTTCACGGGACAGTAGAACGGCACCAGATCGGTCTCTTCTTCAACGACTTGCGCGCATGCCCTGGCAAACCGCGCGAACCGCTCGACGAATGCGGGGGACCAAATGTCGATGTCATCGGGCCATCCGTAATGAAGAAGGTCCCATATGACCTGCGTTCCCGATGTCGTCGCCGCTCTGAGCATCGACCTGACACTTGACCAATCGTAGACGCCATCCCTCTCGATCAGGTGCCACCGGAATCCATCGCGGACAGTTCTGATGCCGAACTCCTGTAGCTGGACGTAGTCATTGTAGGCGTAATCATCGTGCCGCGTCGCCCGTATCACGTCCAATCGCTTGCCCATGATACTCTCGTCTCGTGGACGCAAGCGGTGCGTCGAACATTCGAACCCTGCTTGCAAGAATGATTTGAACAGCCTTGATGATTGGCTCACCTTCTGCTCTGTTATCACGTCGCAAAAAAGGCGCTCCCACTGTGGAATGACCGCGCTCACACTGTAGTCCTGGACAACCCGGCGTCTGAGCGCTTCACCCATCCTACGACGCTCGGCAGGCTGAAGAAGTTGCCGGATAGCAGCCGCGACCGCGGGTGGGTCGCGATAAGGCACGACAAGTCCCGACAGGTTATTTTCGACTTGCTGAAGCACGCCGGGGTCGGGCGTGACAATGACGGGAAGAGCTGCCGCCCCCGCCTCGGCAACGACGTGGGGCATCCCCTCGCCTTCGGACAACCACACAAAGATGTCCATAGCCACCATGAGGTCGGGCACATCCGTGCGATCGCCAAGAAACTGCAGAAAGGGGTCAAGACCCAGAGCGGACGATTGACGCGCAAGTTCGACGGCATAGTCAGCGTGAAATGCATCCGGGCCGCCAACGACAAGGAATTTCGCGTCCTCGGCTTCCGCCTTGATGAGCGCCGTCGCACGGATAAAGTCCTGTACGTTCTTTTTAGGATCCAGCCTTCCCACCCAGCCTATGAGAACCTGTTCTTCCTTAAGACCCAGCCGTCGCCTGACTGCGTCACGACGCGCTTGATCAAACTCGCTCAAATCGACCATGGACGGGATCTCGATGGCATCATGTTCTCGATCGGGCATTTTTGCGGCCGCAGCGTCGCGTATTGATCGACAAACACCAACATACTTTGTGGTGAAATGTTTCGGCCCAGCCTGAGCCTCGGAAACTAAGCCACCGTGTTCGATAAGGGGTGGTCTAAGATAAAGGCGCTCGAGAGCGGGATAGATATCTGCCACATTCTGGCATGACACGACGATGTCATAGCCGGAAACCTTGTCCGCCAAATATACGACGGTGTCTTCGAACGACATCTCGTAAGGCGCTGTGTCGACGTCCACGCCCAGTTCAGACAATTGCTGATGTGTCTGATCGGGCATGCCGGATTTGCGAAAGCATGCGACGACGTCGATCCGATAGACCTTCGGATCGAGATTGGCAGCCAGAAGTCGAACCTCTGTTTCCTCGCCGCCCACGACCAGCCAAGCGAAAACAAACAATATTCGGACAGGTGATTGCTCTGGCTCTGTCATTGGTCCGCCTTGAAGACGACCTGGATAAAATCCGGTCTCTCATTGATGAGCGTTTGCAAAAAGCGCGGCCCTTCCGACAAGGGCACGAGATGTGTGATGAGGTGCTCACGGATGGCGTCGCCATGGCTTTGAAGCAGACTAATTGTTTCCTGAGCAAGTCGCGTTCTGTTCCACGAACCCGCTACCGGACGCGGAACCCTGTTTATTTGCGCGCATTTGATGTTCAGACCGTTGTGGTGAAATTCCTCGCCAAGCTTCAAGGCGGATGCTCCACCTTGGTAGAAAGCCAAATCGATCACCGTCCCTTGCGGACGCAACGTTTTCAGTGCGTTATTGAGACTTTCCGAGGTGGCTCTGGTCTGAAACACGAAATCGGCGCCTCTCCCCATTGCGCCATCATGCCATCTGGCCTTGGCATGTTGCCAGACCTCCTCTTCCGTCATGGCAGTCAAGCCGAGTGCTTGCGCCCTCTCGCGTCTGAAGGGCGAGGGATCGCACATCACCACGTCCGATGCACCCGCGTTCAAGGCAAAAAGTGCCGTCAGCATTCCCACAGAGCCTGCACCGATTACGACAACTGGCCGCCCAGAAAGGCTAGCACCCAGATGGGGCACGCTTGCGCCGAAATAGTCTGCGTCCGCATGGAGGATACCATTGGCGGCGATTGGGCCCATCTGCGCGACGAATATTCCGAGAATGGGATCGAGATCGGCGGGGTGGGCGACCAGCACTTCGTGGTCTGGGTTGGCGGTGTGCCCGGTCTTATGACCGAATGTCCCCGACACAATCTGCCCGGGGCTGAAGCCCCTGGCATCGGATTCAGACACACGGGCGACTTCCATATATCCGAGAAAGGGTACCGGGTATCTCAAATCTGGTTCGTTCGATATGAAAACGCCGCGGTGGCCATCGAAGCGAGAGTGAAAATACGGATTGGTGTTCTTGAGAAAAGTCAGTTCCGTTCCGGCAGACAGGCCGGTGTACAGTGTCTCTAGCCTGACATGGCCGGGTGCAGGTGGCCCCTCCTGGTATTCAGTGAAGTAGGCCTCGCCGGGGCCACTGACGCCGAGCGATCGGATAATCCGGTGCCCAGGTGGTAACCCCTCCGGTTCGTCACCGTTATGGGGCGGCGATCTCAGTGGAGCAAGCAGTTCCCGTTGGAATTGCTTGGTATCGAGCTTGATCGGCTGGCCGCTTGACACCGAGGACATGACAGCGGTCGCAAGACGGTGCGTAACGATGGCGTCGTCATAGGGGCATCTTATATTGTTTTGAAGCCCTTTTACCGCATCGACGAAATCGCGGTCCTCGCGCCATACAGGGTCACCGTCCGCGCCGCGCACGGGACGACCACGCCCGACGTCGACCATAATGTCGCGGTCGGTCAGTTCGATCGCAAGATTTTCCGCAAATATATGCAGTCCGACGCGGTGGCTCCATCCCAGCAGGCATGTCGACGATACGTTTGCGAGAACACCCGTCTCGAAGGTCAAGCTCGCCGTTGTCACCGTGGGAACGTCCAACCCTGGGTAGTCCGGACGATCCTTGTGGCCCGCGCGCCCATAAACGTCTGTCACTTCCCCGACCAGAAAACGCGCAAGGTCAAGAAGGTGGGTCGCCTGCTCGATCATCTGGCCTCCCGACTGATCCTCCTTCCACCACCATCTTGGCGGCGGCGTGGAATCCAGCCAGTAACCGGACAGAAGCTGTGCAGGATTTTCCCTTAGCAGTTCACGCGCCTCCTCCACGGTATCGAGATAGCGCCAGTGGTAGCCAACGGCGGTGATAAGTCCGCATTCCTTGACTTTGGTGGCGATTTGTTCAGCAAGAGCCAAGTCTTTTGTAACAGGCTTCTCGACAAAGAACGGTATAGCTCTTTCGATGAGATCGAACTCGGGGTTACCGTGTGCGAAAGGCGGGATGCAGATGTAAACGGCGTCAAGCCGCTCGTTGTCCAACATCGCGACGTGATTATTATAGGATCGTGCACCGAAACGGCTTGCCGCACGATCGGCGCGAGATAGGTCGGGGTCGGCAAAGCCAACGATCTCGACATCTTCGAAGTTTGCTAGAATATCCAAGTGGCGGTTCGCGATGCCGCCGACGCCTATAAAACCGATCCGGGTGCGGGCCATGGTTTCAGTCTCCAATGATGACGTATCGACAAGATGTTTTCGGTAAACTTCAGCTGTTTCATGGGTCATACGAGACGAAGTAAAGTGCGCCTCATAACGCTCTTTCTGCGCGATGACGGTGGCTTCGCGGTCGTTGAGTGCGGCTAGACACATGCGGGCCAGCGCGGGAGCGTTACCAGGTTCCACCAAAAAAGGATGGTCGTGGCCTAAAGCTTCGACACTTCCGTCGATCCTGGTCGCCACGACAGCCAAATTCGCAGACATGGCCTCCAATACGGCAAGCGGCAAACCTTCGAAGCGCGAAGGCAGGACGAACAGATCCGCAAGGTGCATGAGCTCGAAGACGTCCCGACGGTTGCCTAAGAACCTCACGGCCTGTTCAACGCCAAGTTCCTTGGCCAGCGCCTCTGCCGCCGCCTGCTCCTCTCCCGTGCCGACCAAGACCAGGACCGCTGAAGGGATCGTCTCAAGCACTTGCTGGAAGGCCTTCAATAAGGTGGTGTGATCCTTCTGTGCTGTGAACCTGGCCACCGTCAGGATAACCGTCTTTCCCGAAAGGCCGAGCTCCTCGGATTTAACCGTACGGGACACCGACGCAACGCATGGCTTCACGCCGTTTTTCACAACAGTGATTTGGGCGCTTGCTATACCAGCGGCGACATAGGACTTTTTGGAGGATGTCGAGACAACGATGTGCTGGGCAACGAGGCTGCAGTCCTCGAGGTATTGCCGCTTTTGCTCGGCATCGGTCAGCAGATAGGGGAGATGCTCGGTTCGGATCACTGGAACACCCGACGCACTCCCCGCACGCACGACATCGTGCCCTTCCCACCCGATCCCGGCGTGGACATGCAAAAGCGCGACGTAGCTTTTCGACAGCCATCTTCGAAACTCGTCGTCGTCTGCGGCTAACCTAATACGAAGCCCGACCCGTGCCGCGCGTGGAAGAAGGCCCGTCCTGTCTTCTCCGACTATCGCAACGGTGACGTCGAATTCCGTTGAAAGCCCCTCACCTAGCGCAAGCATATGCTCGCCGACACCTGATGGGTCTCGACTATCGGTCGCAAGGACGACGCGAGGCTTATCAGACATGAAGTTCACGCAATGCAGCTTCTTCTACAAGCGCTTCCATGGCATCGAACGTCATCTCCCAGGACGATTGGCGAAGTTTGCTGTCGACGACGTCCAGCCATCCACGGGTGCTCTGATCTATCCGACATGCGGCATCGCACGCCGCCACGAAGTCTTGCGTGCCGTCCACGAGAAACACGCCGGGCAGGCCTTCATAGGAGGCGACAACATCTGTTATCCGGGTACTAACGACCGGCAAGCCGGCGGCAAGATATTCAGGGGTCTTGGTCGGGCTGATGAATTTCGTTGCGTCATTATGGGCAAAAGGCATTAGCGCCACGTCCCAGCCGCTCATGTAAGACGGGAGCTCGTCATACTCTTTTCGACCAAGAAAGTGGATATTTGCGGCACGAGGAAGGTCGTCGTCCGAAATCTTGACCACTGGACCGACGAACACGAAAGAATAGTCGGGGCGAGCGCGCGCGATCTCCGCGACAAGCCCCAGATCCGTCCTTTCATCAATCACACCGGCATAGCCAAGCCGTGGCGACGGTATATTTTCCTGATCAAGCGGACTGCGCTGAATGGACCTTGCTTGCCCAAAGTGTGTGATATCGACACTAGACGGATAGCAGTGAATGTTTTTGTGGCACTCGGCCCGGGAGCGATAAAGGCTTTCACCACCTGTGAAAACCACGTCTGCACGCGCCAGAAGCCTTTGCTCTGCCTCCCGTATGGAGGATGGGGCGAACTTGAAATTCGCCAGCTCATCCATGCAGTCATAGACGACGGCTTGCGCCTCTACATGGCTGGCGATGTCGCACATCATCGGCGTGTAGAACCATAAAACTGGTCGCTCGATCCTCGCCAGCTCAAGCACCTGATCGAGGAGGTCTGACAGAGTTTGAAGCCGTTTGCTCTCGGGCCACCAATGCGGAACCCTCGGACGTATAGCCTTGACTGACGAGCCCTTGAACGTGTGGACCTCATAATATGCCAGGTGGTGATCTGTCGGGATGTATTCCTCGAAAAAGATGACGTCTCTGGTACGGGAGAACCTCTCCATCAAATGCTGAGGTCGCTGGAACACAAAATCCCACCGCAGATGCGAAAAGCAAACGATCGGGGCATTTCGAGGCGGCGTGTTAAAGGCACTTACAAGATTCATCGCGGTTCCCCGTGCGCTGTTGTGCCGGTCAACCTGCGTTTAAAATCTTTGTTCCTTTCCCTGAAAAATATGCCGTCCTTTCTTCGTCGACAGGATTGCGTTCGTCAGTTTTTCAATCGAGTGCTGCCATACCCAGTTTTCAAGGACAGTCTGTCTTGGAGAGAACCGTTCAATATCTCCCAGGATATCGGCGAACCCTGTGTGAAAATTCTCCGCGGTTCGCGTCACACCGGTTTCGCGTCGGATGTATTGGAGACCGCACTTCAGCTTTGCATTCGCCAGGACTGGTATCCCCGCGAGCATATATTCGGTGATTATAGCAGGAGCGCCGTCGTCGATGCCGCAGACAACACCAAGTCGCGATTGGTTTATCAGCTTGTTTAGCGCGCTATAAGAGACGCCGGGAGGCTCGATAAAGTCTACATCAACTGCGAGCCTGTCGGCCATGGCTTTCAGGTCGTCGACCAGTTCACCGTATCCGCAGACGCACAACGCCTTCAGTTTCCGTGGGAATTTAGCAAGCGCATCGAAGAGGATGTCATGACGCTTGTATGGCTGTGCGGCTGCGATGTAGATGACATCATACACTTTTTCCAAAGGCAGCGGGCCGAACATTGTCGGGGACGCAAACTCGGGACCAATCGGTAGCACGATAGTCTCCACGCCTGGGTAAATTTGTCGAACTTCATCTGACTGCCATTCAGCTCCCGTGATAACCAAGTCGAAGTGTCGTCCCACTTCAAAAGGTACTCTCAAGGATGGGGCATCAATCGAATTGTAGATTTTGAAGCTGGAAGAGCACGCGGCCATGACGTCTTCGCTTACGCCCAGGCCCCACACGCATAGCAGCTCTGGCGCGCCGAAGGCTTGAATGTGGCCAATCATGTCGTTCGAGTTGAAAGGTGCTGCAAAGCCGTTCATCTGGAAGGCACGCCGCCGCAGCGGCGAGGTCACGTCCCGAGGTTCAGACGGAGCCTCGCCGCCCCTCCAATGTGTCCAGATCTCCGCTTCGTCGACCAACCCGGATTTAACGCACGCCAATGGCAACCGCTCAAGATAGCTTCCCTCAACTGGAAAATCTGAAATCTCAACCTGCCCGGCCGCTTGCGGAATGGCCTGCCATTTGTCTCGATACCATTCAACGGATGGTCGCGGGTCTTCATCAAAAGGGCCCTCTTGGTAGTCACTGATTACGACAACGCGCGAGGAATGTTCTTTTACCATTTGGTATCACCATCGATTGCAGCGGAAGGACACAAGAACTGATCGTGGCGAACCGTTCTTTCTGAGATGCGTCACTCTCGCATGTCTGGACGTGGGATGGCCGAAAGAGAGGTGAGGGGCATCCTTGAAGAGCTGGTCACCGCCCCCGCCCTGTCCGTCAAGCCTGAGCGACTCCCTCGACAACCGAACCTTCCCGAGCGGCCGTGATGCGAGGGCGCCTGATTGCTTCGTTGGAAGTGCCCTGTTCACCCGATCTGTCGAGATCGTCTTTTTTTTAAAACCATTCCTGTTTCCTCGACGCTAACGCTGCTCGAGGATCTCGGTTCCCTATGGTTTGATCCTCTAAAGGATCGTCGCTCTCCCCTATTATCAAACCGAATCCGGGTTCTTTCAGGTAAACCATGAAGGCATGCACGATCTGGGTGTCGGCAAGGGCCGAAGCCTGCGGGCGCTGGGTTTTGTATCGCCGGATATTCAACGAAATCTTGCGACGGTCACCCGCGTGGCCGATCGGTTACCATCCTTCCATGCGTCGGTCGGATCATGTTGCTCTGTCCCTGACTGCTCACCGGCTCTGAGCGCGATGCTGACGCGTGCTGTCTGCTCGACGCAGCCAAGCTGCCCATTGCGTCTGAAGGGTCGACTTTTGATGATACCCCGAAGGTAGTAGGCCCACTGGTGAAACTTATTCGGCGGCTAAACGTATCCTGATTGCCGAACCCCAACGTCCGCACCTGTTCGGACGTTCGGCCTGACGAAGAGGAGAGCGCGACAGCTCTCCTCTTTCTTCGTCGAAGCGGGACAGCGGATTGCGACGCGGTACGGCGGAGAAAGGCACGGTTCTGCCCCGGGCCGCAAGCCTAGGCTTTCTATGCTCTCCGGGACGCCGTAAACTTTCGGGTTCATAGGTAGAGATGGCTTTTGTTGTGCCATCGTCCGAGGCGGCGACGCTAACCCCCGATTAAATGAGCAAGCCCAGCTCCTCCTCGCGCTATTGACAGGCAAAGGGGCTGCTCCGAGCAGCTTCCCGCTGCGTCGTTAACGGCGACAAATCCAAGCCCAGAGGTCGGGCGAACCCGGCGTCCTCCTACCCCACGGGTTTCGGCGTCGGTACTTTACCGCGGCGAGTTGTCCTCTGCAACCTGACCATCGAAAGGCAAATAATTTGGTCGACAATCGCGCCGAGGCGGCGGCCGCTGATGGCATGCTCCATGGTAAGGATATTACTTTCAGGATGGTCCCTTTCAGCGTTCCGACGCGGCTCGGCTCCTGGCACGCCGAGAATGCGACGCCAGACGCATAAGGATTTCTTAGTGACATGATGACCATAACAATCTGTCGAAAAGGTCACGTCGTGCGGCCGAGCTGGGCAAGCCGACGGGTCTCATTCTCATCACGACCGCTAGCCTTGCTTTGTCGTTCCGTCACCTTCTGCTCTGACTGACCAAACTTCGCCCTCGCTGTCCTCGTCGATGACACGAGCGAAGGTAGCCCCCTCGATGTCCAGGGTTCTACGCGCCAGGATTTGCGCGTCTTCTTTGAGTTCGATGCCGGCCTCAACGCAGATCAGGCCACTGCTTTTATGATTGTACTCGACACGATAGGTCATTTCAGCTCTGTCTCCATATGCCAGAAAGGTGAGTGCCAAACCGCAGCCTCGAGATCTCAGCGGAAATCGACACAAATGGCTCGTGTCTTTCCCGCCCCGTTCATCGCTGCCGCGCCTCAACGTCAATGGATCGCGATCGAGGTGGGCGCATTCGATTGGATCCCTATCTGACCGACATAAGTGCCAATAAGCGATGACGTGATCGCGTCTACCGTGACAAGGCCTCCATTGTAGAGGTCGATCGCAGCGGCACATAGTATTTCGGCCGAGGGATCGTCGGGCGTCATATCATAATAGTCAAACCAGTTTCGTACTGCCTTAGAAATCAGCTTCACAACACGGTCGCTTGTGGCCATGGCGCTCACTCCCTACCTTTTGACGCACGCCAAACCGAAATCGCCCACGACAGCAAACTGCGCCCTCCACGTGGAAGACAGCCGACAGCGATTGACGGTCGCTCGTATGAGAGATCGGAAACCGCCGCGTGCCAGCCGGTCTGTACATCAAGAGAAGTCAACCCTTTGGTCGGCTTTTCGTTGAGCCGCGGTCCCGTTGTAGAGCGGCGATGATCAATGGTGCAGCCGCAATGACAACCCGGCCGAGCGGCACCCTGCGAAGGACCCGGGTCGCCACGGCACTGCCGGCGATACCCGCGATCACTTTCCCCCAAGGAAATGATCCAGAGGTCTCCACATTGTCGGAATTTGTTGTTCGCTTCGGCATATCCAGCTCCTCAATTCGTGCAAGCGCCATCAATATCTTTTGGCAAGGGTTTGACCGAAACCCAATACCGATGCGCGTTAACGAACGGATGGTGAAAAAGGTTCAATTCGAAGCTTGAACACTTCCACGATGGTATCGCTGCTGCGCGTTCACCACGGGATCGCCTCGGCAATGCTATGAACCCTGCTCTGAACCGGATCCTTATCAAATCTTCCAACGTCCCGCCGATGTCGCGCCCTAATACGGCGTGTTCAGCGTAGCTTCGTTATATCGCGCTCCACGTTCACATGACGGAGCGGTACGGAGGTTCTGGCAAGGCTTTCACGACGCCGCCGCTCTTGCCGCGAGCCGGTATATGCCTGACGGGGGACGCCCCTGTGTACCGGCGAGGATTTCCGTTGCAACAGGAAGTAAAGGCTATCTGACAATGGTGATAACAGGAATGTTGGCTTCCCCGGCGGCGTCGATGAACGCGCGTCTCGCGTCCTCTGGTGTCATTTCTCCTGTGATGGCTTCAACGCAGGTTTTTACCGCGACGACGTATTTCTCACCATCCTCATCCGGCCAGAACTCCAGCAGGACACGCCCGACATCATAAAGCGTCCTGATTTTAAGCGCGTCGCTGTTGGCCATCACGAGCATCAGCGGCGTGAACTCCTTCGTTGTGTGCCAATTCATGTCAATGACCCATTGCAACGTGAACACAACGTCAACCAAGCAAGGATCGTACCGAAACCGAGAAGGCTTGCTTAAGCGGGCTGGCTGCCCCGCTTACATGCCAGGTCGTGCCAGGAAAGCGGTTCCAATATGGCAGCACTTTTCGTCCACCGAACTGCGGCCGCCGGAAACCATCTTATGCGAGCGGCACATGTGCTGTCGTGACCAGATCCGCCTTCAGTCGCGCGGTTTCCAGTCCGAGTTCGATAAATGTGCGCGCATGTTTTGCGAGCGCGACATTGTCTTCCCAGAGATTTCTCCAGATCGCGGTTTTTAGTGAGAGGTCCTTATCCACGATAGTCGTCGAAAAGGACTCGAAGGTTACATAGTCGTTCCACCCGATCGCAACGAGAGCGTCGAAGATCGAGGCAAAATCGATGTTACCGGTCCCCAGATATCCGCGATGACTTTCTCCGATATGAACGTAACCGATCTTATCCGCTGCGTTTCGGATCGCTAGACCGACATCCGCCTCCTCGATATTCATATGAAACGTATCCAGGTGCAGGAAGACGTTGGACGCGCCGGTGTCGCGGATATAGGCCAGTCCCTGCGCGGCGGTATTGAGCATGTTGCTCTCGAACCGATTGACGATTTCAAGGTTCAGGGTCACGCCCGCGACCTTTGCTCGATCAGCGACTTTCGATAGCGTAGCGACGCTCTGATCCCACCCCTTTCGAGACAATGAATGTTCTTGTTTCCCATGGGCGGAGCTCAAGATGCCCGCCAGCTTGGTGCCGCCAAGGTCGCGAACGAGCGCCACGGCACGATCGAGGATCGCTTCGCCGTTGGCAACAATTGACGGATCAGCGCTGGAGATGTCGCCCTCCGCGGGCAACCCCATGCTGACCGCGACATCCAGGCCGAGGTCCCGAATACGAGATGCAAGCCACTTTACATCGACCTCATCGGGGTCGAGGTAGGAGAATTCCACAAGTTTGAAACCGAGCTCGTGGGACCGGGCAAGGGTCCTCTCGATCTCATCTTTCGAAGATCCCGCACTCCAGACAAACGAGTGGACACCGATTTTGGACATAGCACCAATTTCCCGATTTTTTTCAGAATGAGCCCCGTCGAAACCCAAAGGTCCCGACGGGGAAGAGGAGGAGACCTTAACGAGCCGCGGTCCAGCCCTTGTAGTCCTTGATGTTGTCGGCCGTGATCAGCTGAGGATCGAGGAGGACGGTGGGTTCGGCAGGCTTCTTGCCATTGAAGAGGTCAACTGCCATCTTCAGCGAGTCACCCGCCATCGTGTACGGATCCTGGGATGCCGACGCCTTGATCATCGAGTTTCCGCTGGAAAGCGACTTTTCGATATCCGGCGCGCCATCAACGGCGGTGAAGAAAAACTCGTTGCGGTTGAGCTGCTTGGCAGCGAGTTCCGCACCGATCGCTGTCGGGTCGTTGATGGCGAAGACGGCATCGATCTTGTCGAAGCGTGTCAGAAGGCCCTGCATGACTGCCAGGCCGCCGTCGCGCGAACCCTGGGCGTTCTGGTCGTCCGACAGGATCTTGATGTCCGGGCTTTGCGCCAACACATTTTTGCAACCCTGAACGCGGTCGATGATCGAAGACGATGCTGGGCCGTTGATGATGACGACGTCGCCTTTGCCCTTGAGCTTATCGACGATGTACTTGCAGGCTTCCTCGCCGGCCTTGATGTTGTTCGTCATGACGGTCACGTCAGCGCCTGGCGCGGAGACGTCGAATGCTGCAACGATCACGCCTGCGGCCTGCGCCTTCTTGACGGCTGGCGCGATCGCCTTGGCGTCGACGGCGTTCAGCATGATGATGTCGACGCCAGCGGCGACGAAACTATCCATCTGCGAGACCTGCTTATTGAGGTCGTAGTCTGCCGAGACGGACGTCACCTGGACATTCGGGTTGATCTCCTTGGCGCGGTCTTCGATGCCCTTGATGGTGGCGACGAAGAACGGATTTCCAAGAAGACCGACCGAAATACCGATCTTCTGCAGTTCCTTGGCAGAGGCGGGCATTGCAACGGCCGCCGCAAGAGCAGTACCGACGAGCAGTTTAGAAAATAGACGCATACTTTCCTCCATTTTGGCGCTCCCCGCGCCTGTGATCCGGTAATCCCGGTTTCTTGAGCCGCACCTCATGTGCGGCTAAGCCCTTTCAGCCGATAGCGGTCGAGCGCCACAGCGACGATGATGACAAGTCCCTTGATGATGTACTGCCAGATGTCCGAGACCCCGACGAGAATGAGACCGTTTGACAAAACCGCGATAATCAGAGCCCCGATCAGCGTTCCCCATATCGATCCGACGCCGCCGACGAAGCTGGTTCCGCCAAGGATAACTGCTGCGATGGCGTCTAGCTCGTAAGCCTGACCGAGCTGAAGACCGTTGGCCGCGTAAAGACGCGCCGCGGACATTACGCCGCCGACGCCAGAGAGAAGACCAGACATCGAGTAGACGAAGAGTAGAACGAGCGGCACCTTGATGCCCGTCAACCGCGCAGCTTCGACATTGCCGCCCACGGCGTAAATCCAAGTGCCGAGCACGGTTCGCTTCAAGATGAACCATGAGATCACAATGGTGACGAGCGCGATGATCGCAAGCCAGGGGATCCCGAAAAGAGAGCCGTTGCCGATGAAGTCGAACGGCAGGTCGGCATTGAAGACCGTCGTGTCGTTACCGAGTAACCGGGCTATGCCCCGCATCGCCGTCAACGAGCCGAGCGTCACGATGAATGGTGGCAGCTTGAGGAACGATATGATGACACCGTTGACCACGCCGCATGCCAGTCCCACGCCGATTGCCGCGGGAATACCTAGCATCCCGATTTCGGGATAAAGCGAAACGATGACCCCAACCATCGCGGAGGCTGCCAGGATCGAGCCGACCGACAGGTCGATACCGCCGGTCAGGATGACAAAAGTCATGCCTGCTGCAAGCACGGTGTTGATCGAGGCCTGCTGGGTGACAATCGAAAGGTTGTTGACACTAAGGAAACGGCCACTCAAAAGATGAAAGCCGAGTGCAAGAATGACCAGCACCGGCAACATCCCGAGCGCGGTCAATGTCGACCTGAGTTTTGCCTTGCTGGCGTTTGTTTGATCGGTCGATGTAGAGGTCATGATGTAATCCCGTCGTCTATGGTTTCAGGCCTCAGGCTACCTTGGATGCCGATCCCGTGGAGAAGGCCATGATGGCCTCTTGGCTTATCGGGTGATCGGGCGAGGCATTTACCTCGCCGGCGATTAAGCCTTCGCGCATGACAAGCACACGGTCGGCAATACCGATGATCTCGGGCAGGTCGCTCGAGATCACCACGATGGCGATCCCGCTTTGTGCGAGTTCGTCGATAATCCGGTAGATCTCCGACTTTGCACCGACGTCGACGCCACGTGTCGGTTCATCAAAGATGATCACCCTTGGTTTGGTCTCGAGAAGACGCGCGATAAGCGCCTTCTGCTGATTGCCACCCGAAAGCGCTCCGACGTTTATGCTGGCGCTCAGCGTGCGAATAGACAGTGACTTGATCGCCCGGGTGGCTCGCTCCTTGGCGGCGGCGAAGTTCAGTATGCCTCCCCGAGCCGCATCCTTGCCGATAACGCCGATATTGATGTTCTCGTTGATCGTCATGTCGAGAAAGAGCCCGAGACCCTTGCGGTCTTCGGTCAGGTAGGCAATCCCTGCATCCATGGCGTCACGTGGCCCATTGATGGCGATCGTTCGCCCGTCTAGGGTCACCGTTC
Source organism: Hyphomicrobiales bacterium (assembly GCA_900465665.1). Classification (GTDB taxonomy): domain Bacteria; phylum Pseudomonadota; class Alphaproteobacteria; order Rhizobiales; family Rhizobiaceae; genus Rhizobium. The sequence continues at coordinate 17,762 of UBJO01000043.1, read as the reverse complement.
CGGATGTTTTGCTGTCTGCTCCGAAAATAAGCCTAGCGAGTTCGGTTCGACCTGAACCGACAAGTCCGGCAATACCCAAGACCTCACCAGCCTTTGCATCAAACGAGCAGCCATGCACGCGTCGGCCGTCGCCCATGTCCTTGACGGACAACACCGTTTTTGCGGCCTGTGGGGGCGAGCGGTGTTCCTTTTTGTAAAACGAGGACAGATCGCGCCCCACCATCATCGCCACCAGCTTTTCGGCGGACAGGTCAGCGCGATCGAGTGTGCCGACATACGCGCTATCGCGAAGGACGCTCACCCTGTCGGCTAGCGCGTAAATCTCTTCCATGCGATGGCTGATATAGATAATGGCAATTCCCCGCGCCTTCAGGTCGGCGATCACCCCGAACAGGCGTTCGGTCTCCCTCGACGTGAGTGACGTTGTCGGTTCATCCATCACGATGATCTTCGCGTTGGTCGTCAAGGCACGCGCGATCTCGACCATTTGGCGCTCACCCAAGGACAGGGCGGCGACGAGTTGCGATGGCCCAAAGGTAATGCCCAGCTGCTTGAGGATCGGCTCAACACGACTGCGTGCCTCTGCTTTGTCAACGACCCCATAGCGCGAAGGCTCGGCTCCGAGAAACATGTTCTGGGCAACGGTGAGGTTAGGGGCGAGCGACAGCTCCTGATAGATTACCGAGATGCCGTTTGCCTTAGCCTTGATCGGATCTCCTGCCACGATCGGCTTGCCGTTGACCAGCACGGCCCCACCTGGATCAGCCGTGTATGCGCCAGACAGGACCTTCATCAAGGTTGACTTCCCAGCGCCGTTTTCCCCCATCAGCGCATGAACCTCTCCCGGGTAGACCGTGAGCGATACCTTGGTCAAAGCCTTGGTGGTCCCGAAAGTCTTGCTAATATTGCGCATCTCGAGAACAGGCGCGCGCTCGATGTTTCCTCCAGTCGTCATGCGTGCAACTCCTTGGGTGGCGGCGCGACCTCAGTCTCTTCGGTCTCGATCAATGACCGCCAAGCCTTGCGATAGGCCTCGAGGCCGAAGAGCGGCAGTGATTCTGCTCGTGTCGTTTCGTTTCTGAATGGAGATTGCCCAAGGCTATCAAAGACGAGCGCGGCGGCCCCGAAAGCGCTTCCCTCGGCGGTCGCGCTTGAGTAGACGTCCTGCGAGGGACGGAGCTCAGCGAGAAGCTCGGCAAACAAACCTGTCTTCACCAGGCCGCCGTCAATGACGATCGAATTTCGCGACCTGATCAGATCGAGGCACAAGTCAGTCATCAGGGTAACATAGAGAAGTGCCGCGGCTGCCCTCTCCTCACCCTCGACAAGCGGCCCTGAGAAGCGGCCGTTAAACCCTTGCATCGGACCACCTGGGGCAAAAGACGGCAGGCCGAAGACGCCCTTTTCGATCACTCGCGACAACGCGTCGATCCCAACGGGCTTGTTCCAACCGCCGCTCGCGAGCTCGTATTCTCTTCCCCCCATGAACCGGATCGTTGGAGCGGCTTTTCCATCGACGGTAACATTGGCCAGCATGTCACGATGCTCATCGAGTGCATCCAGCGGGCAGGCCGCGTTGAAGATGACGACCCATGTACCGGTTGATACGAGCGTGAAGTCGTCGAACCCGACCGAGCGATAATAGTAAAGCGCTGAATTGCTGTCGTGAACGCCATTGTGGACCTGGAGGTTGGCGCGGTCACCGTCACGAAGCGGGCCTTGCCAGTTTCCGATCGCTGCGCCAGCGCGCGTAAAGGCCGGCATCTTCTCTCGCCAGCCCTGACGATCGACCAGGCTGCTGAAGTCTTCCTTCAGGGCTGCCCACAGATGTGAGTGGCAGCCGATGTAGGAGACTTCCGACACCTTGCTGCCGGAAAACTTCCAGGACCAGAATTGCGGATATGCCAGGATCGCGTCGGCTTTGCCCAGGATTTCCGGCTTGGCCGCCTCCAACCAGAGAATATGCCGGCCGTAGTTGAAGCCGAGAGGGAGTTTGGGCGAGTAGGTCTCGCTGAAGGGCGGAGCCAAGATGTCGATGCGCTGAGCAATCACCGCTGGTGGCTCTTGCTCGTAATCGAGGATCGGATGCGTCAGCTTATCACCATCGACGAGCGCGAAAGTACAACCATGCCCTGAGAACATGACGTGCCCGACCGCATGATCTTCGACCGCATCCAGGAGCGAACTTGTCATCCATCCAAAAAGCGCCTCATCGTCGAGGACACGAATTCCGTCGCGCTCTATCCAGACTGGTTTTGTCCTCGATTGCGCGAGGATCGCCCCATCCGCGCCAAATACGAACAGCTTCGAGTTCGTCTTGCCCAAATCGAAGACAGCCACGGCTCTTCCAGACGTCATCCCTGCCCCCCGACCGCTGCGATCATGATCGTGATCCCCGCGTCCTCAAGCATTTTCGCGCCGGCATCCGACAGGCCGTCGTCAGTGACAATCGTCCCTATCCGCGAGAGCGGCAGGACAACGTTGCGAGGTTGGATGGAGAGCTTCCGGCTGTCCGCCAGCAAGACGATCTCGTCGGCGCAACCGCTCAGTTCGCCGATAGCCTTGGTCAAGAGGGGATGCGATTCCAAAAGCCCTTCGCCGCTAATACCCTGCGTGCCGAGGAAGAAGCGGGAAGCGAAGAAGTCCGGCGCGCCAGCCGACGCATCGTGGATGATACCAGGCTCTCTGTACAGAACGCCGCCAGCCACAATGAGGCTGCAGGTGCCGTGCTCGCCGAGATAGGCGGCAAGAGGCATGGAATTGGTGTAAAGGCGGACGTTGCGCCGGGCCAAATGCAGTCCCAACTGGTAACATGTCGAGCCCGCGTGAACGATGATTGCATCCCCGTCCCGCACGAGGCCTGCGGCTTTCTCCGCGATAGCGCGCTTGGCATCAACCGCGATGTCGCGGTTTTCATCATATGGCCTCGCCGACAGTCGGCCAGTAAGAGCCGACTCGTTCGCGGAGATACCACCATATACTTTGCGTGCAACGCCGATTTCATCGAGCTTGTCGATGTCGCGCCTGATTGTCGCGGGAGAAACACCGAGCCGCTCCTGCAGGTCGCGCACGGATGCGAACGGCCTTTCTAGAAGCATCTCCGTGATCAGGCGATGGCGATCGGAATCGTTCAACTCAATGCCTCCTCTGACGTTTCTCCCCAACGTCTTTGATGAACTATAATCACAGACAATCATCCACCGCAACATAGGAAGATGTAAAATCTTCATCGTTGACGATATTCGATCACATTTATATGGTGGGCCGGAGTTCGCTCATCATTGGGCGACAATCGTCAGGAGGAGACATTCATGGATCAACCAGACCTAAGAGGAACGGACCTGTTCAAGGGGTTCCTCTGGCTTTCCAGCGAGATCGGTAGCGACATCCTCAAGACCCAAGGTGCGGGTGGAAACACGTCCATCAAGGATGATGGCATCATGTGGGTGAAGGCGTCTGGCACTTGGCTCGCCAAAGCGCAGGCCGAGGACATTATGGTTCCGGTGGTTGTCGAACCACTCGTGCGCGCGTTACGGGCGGAAGATCCTCGGGCGGAAAAATCAACGGATTTCATAGTAAGCGAACTGAACTCGAGCGGGCTCAGGCCGTCCATCGAGACAAGCTTCCACGCGGCGCTTAAAAGCCCCGTCATTGCTCACTATCACTGCGTTAACGCGATTGCGCTTTCGGTGCTTGAAAACCGCGACCAAGAGTTGGCTGATCGAATGCGGACCGTTGCGGACCTCACATGGGTCACCATCCCCTACCGACGTCCGGGAACGCCGTTGGCGAGGGAGATCGAAAAAGCGGCTGCGTCTCGACCGGATGTTTTGATCCTGTTCAATCACGGTATCATTGTATGTGGTAACACCGTCGAAGACGTTGCGGACAAGATCGAACGCGTGACGAAGGCTCTGGCGCGAGGCACGCGCGAGACGATCAGCCCCGATCTTGCGGCACTCGACGCTATTGCCAAAGGATCTGGATTCCATCCCGCGCGAGACCACGACAGTCATAAGGTCGCATTGTCCGAAGTGAACCGGGCAATCGCCTTGGGAGGATCCCTGTATCCCGACCACGTGATCTTCCTCGGAACCGAGATCGGCGTGTTGCGGGAAGGCCAAAGTGCCGCGGATTTCCAAGCAGCCTCGCACAATGAGGGTCGAGAAGTGCCGAAGATGCTGATTGTCCCAGACAAAGGCATTCTGCTTTCGAGCGCATTGACAGCTGGCGGTGAAGTGATGGCGCGGTGCCTGGCCGAGGTTGTCGGCCGCATCCCCACTGAAAGCAAAGTCGTCTACCTGTCCGAAAGCGACGAATACGAGCTGATGAACTGGGAGGCCGAGCAATATCGACAGGCGCTCGATCGTGGATCGGCGAGGCAAACAGCGTGACCAAAAATGCTGGATCAGCGGTCGCCATTGGAATTGATATTGGAACATCGGGCGCTCGCGCGGCCGCCATCGACGTTGACGGCACTCCAGTAGCGTTTGCCGCATCGCCGTTTAGGTCCAATGGCGAACTGCGTGACCCTGCGGCTTGGTGGCGGCGAGTGAAAGACGCGATGGAACAACTCGCCGCGACAATCGACCTTCGAGCGGTCGAGGGCGTCGCCGTCGACGGGACGTCTGGAACGATCTTGTCGCTAAACGCTTCGGGCGAAGCCACCGGATCAGTGCTGATGTACAACGAGCCGTGCCCCGATGCGGCCATCGTGGCAAGTATATCGCGACATGCTCCCCACGGCGCAACGGCCGTCGGCGCGAACTCAGGCTTGGCGCGCGCTATTTACCTGTCCCGTGACCGCGAGGTTAACGCCATCGTGCATCAGGCGGACTGGATCCTCATGAAGCTGGGATGCCCAGGTCGGCCCAGTGATGAAAACAACGCGCTCAAATCAGGTTTTGATCTCGAAAGCCAGACCTGGCCGGCGTGGATCGAAGCGGCGGGCATGAACATCGCGAGCTTGCCCAGGGTTTACCGTGCCGGCGCGCGAATTGCCCAAATATCAGGATATCTCAGTCAACTGGGTATCCCCGCTTCGGCATGGTACCATGCAGGCACCACCGATGGATGTGCATCCTTCCTGGCTACCGGCGCTTCAGCCGTCGGGGATGCGGTCACCGCTCTTGGTTCGACGATCGTATTGAAGTTAGCGTCCGATCAACCGATCAATGCGCCAGAGTTCGGGGTCTATTCACACCGGGTGGGCAATTTCTGGCTGGCGGGCGGCGCATCGAACAGTGGTGGAAACGTACTGCGTGCGTTGATAGGTGACGACCGGCTGACGGCCCTGACGACCGCGATTGACCCTAATCAACCGCTCGGTTTGGGATTTTACCCGCTTCTTAGGCCGGGTGAGCGTTTTCCAATCAATGATCCGCACTATCTGCCGCGCCTTGAGCCGCGACCCGCAAACGACGCGGCGTTTTTCCAAGGTCTCCTGGAGGGGATGACCGAGATAGAGCGCCTGGGTTACGATCGCTTGCGTGAACTTGGTTCCCCCGCCCTAAGGACGCTACGCACGGTGGGCGGCGGCGCACAAAACCCTGCCTGGACGGCAATGAGAGCCCGAGCGATGGGGCTCGAGCCACTACCAGCGAAATCGGTTGAGGCCGCTGTCGGGACTGCTACCCTTGTTCTAGCCAATAGGAGCGAGCATGTTTAACCCGACAAAAACCGACCTTGCGGCATTGACGCGAACGTACGACGTATTTCTGATTGATCAATTTGGCGTCCTGCGCGACGACATCGGGCCTTATAAAGGGGCCGTCAAAGCATTGTCGTGGCTTGCCTCGCAAGGAAAGCGCGCGATCGTTCTTTCGAACTCCGGTCGAAGCGGAGATTACAACAGCGAAAGACTGGTCAGACTTGGCTTTCCGGCGGAAAGCTTCGAACGCTTCGTGACCTCCGGCGATGTCGCGTTTGACCTCCTCTCGAAACAGGGATCAGGTGTCGCGAAATCCGCACGGTGTTTCACGATTTCCAGCGGGGGAGACACCGACCTAGCGGATCGTCTCGGGCTTGCGTCCACCGGTGCCGCGCGCGGCGCTGATATCGTTATCATTTCGGGCAGCGAGGCCGAGCGGATCCCAATGGATGAGTATCGGAAGATGCTGCTCCCAGCCGCGGTAAACGGCATCCCATGCTTCTGCACCAATCCAGACATCCACAAGCTCCATGAGGGCCGGATCGCGCCCGGAGCCGGGAGCATTGCAAAACTTTACGAGGAACTCGGCGGAAGCGTGCGCTGGGTTGGAAAGCCGTTTCCCGAAATCTACGAGTATGCCCTCAAAGTAGCGTCAATAGATGAGCAAAACCGCGTTGTCTGTATCGGAGACAGCATTGAGCACGATATCCTTGGAGCGAACACCGCGGGTCTAGGCTCAGTCCTAGTGGGAACTGGTATCCTGGCTGGCCAGAGCGAGGTCGAACTTGCGAAAATTGCTGAGCGGTCTAGCGCCTACCCAGACTTCCTTCTGGCGCGCTTTTCATTGTGAATGTTGAGATCGTCAGCATACCGAAAAAGCCAGGCCGCCTTCCGAGGCACCGCGGTCGCCTTTACGTTGATTTTGAAGACATCACTCGAGCGGCGCTTTCAAGCAGCCGGGCTAAAGAACGTCCGTCGACACTGTCGGCTTGATCGGTTGTCACAATCAGCGGACCTCTGACTGCCTGCGACTTTGTGGACCGTATCAACACATACTGGGAGCCACGAACGTCCACCACGTGGTCGCAGTCTGTACCTTACTTTAACACCGACAGCCCACGATCCGCTAGAGCCGGCCACCGATCCCCTCTTCGGTTCCCGTGAACGCGGTCTCATATGCCGACACCACCGCGCGTCGCGATGTGGTCTGGGGCATAGCACGCTTTCAATGCGAATTGCCTGAGCATCCTAAAAAATGTCAGCGCCTGAACCGGCCAATCATACGTTGTATACTTGTGGGCTTGCGGTTCGCGGCGCATTCACTACCTGAGATCTTGAACAAGGAAATCCAAATGGTTGAGCGGCTTTCCCCAGTATCGTCCACCGCATCGTCAAACCCGACACGGGTCGATCGCAGTATCTCGCTCGCCGAACCGGATGTAGCATGGGTAGCTGAGAGACAAGCTACGATCACTGCCAGCTTGGAGCAAAAAAACAACGAGGGTCGCCAACAAAACCTCGGGGATGAGGAATTACCATCAGGCCATTTGCCACATCTTCCACCTGAAGACCAAGCTCGAGAGGCCGAGCAGTCAGACAGTCATCTGTCAGGCGAAAGCGAGCGAATTGGCAAGGGGAACCTCAGTGAAAATGTTCCATTCGGCGAGCATCAAGGCTACGTCTGAAAAAGCCCCCGCCAGCCTCCAAAAGACCATAGAAAGATAAGGCTATCCAGGTTGGGATCTAAGCCTATAACGAGACGGCGGTTCTATCATCATCACATAGTCTTTTCGCAGGCTTTTGGCGCCTCTCATCTTTCGACGGAGCAATGGGGCGTCAGTTCGGCCATGTTCTTGCGCCATCTTGACGCCCATATCGCCATCGCCACAAGAGCGCCCCTCCTTCGAGAACCACGTCATTCTCAGCGGCGTGCGTGCGGGATACATCAACGCGGTTCTTAAAGGTGTGGAGAGCCGGGCGCGGGAGTTCTTGCTTGATCTCACAGCATGCATGCTTCACGCGCGCTGATTTCAACACTTCTTTGCGGCCAGCCGAATAACGGGGGCGTAAAGTTCTTGGCCGCCCATGAAGGCGGCCTCGATTTGCGAAAGGTAGGCACACCCAATTCCGCGGACTATTCCGCGGCCTGGGCGACGTCCTCGCGATGGTGGATCTCCGTTCCCAAGACCTTCAAGCATTCCCTGATGAACGCCGCTAGTGCAGTCCATCCTTTTGCCGAAACCATGGTTCCATCAACGAGTGCCTCGGTCGGCGACAAGTCCACGTATGTACCGCCAGCAAGCGTGACCTCAGGTTCGCACGCGCCAAGCGCGCCGACACGCTTGCCACGCACGACACCATCGACGGCGATCAATATCTGAACCCCGTGGCAGATCGTGAAGATAGGCTTGCGTGTCTCGTGGAAATGGCGAACCATCGCCTGGACGCGTTTGTCGGTTCGGATGTACTCGGGACCACGTCCGCCGGCCGCGTAGACAGCGTGATACTGATCAAGCTGCGCCTCGGCTTCCGAAAACGTCTTGTTGATTGTGAAAAAGTGGCCGAGCTTCTCGGTGTAGGTCTGGTCGCCCTCAAAGTCGTGTAGCGACGTCTTGATCAGATCTCCCGCCTTCTTGTCCGGGCAAACAACGTGCACTGTGTGGCCGACCGCTTCCATCGCCTGCTGATAGACGAAAATCTCGTATTCCTCGGTGAACTCGCCTGTCAGCATCAATATCTTTTTGCCTGGCATGATTTACTCCTCTTTTCTCATGCTATGGGGCGGCTCAGCCGCCCCGGTTGACGTTGGTGATCAGAACGGAGAATCAGGGAAATAATATTCCTTGGCGTTCTCCTGAGTGATGAGCGGAGCGTCGAGCTTGACGGTTCCGCGAACGGGCGCCTGACCCACTAAATTCGCGACGGTCATGTAGATCGCGGTCTTGATCATTGCAGGCGGATAAGGCGTTTCGACAGGCGTCATCGCGTCCCCATCGATAACCTTCTTGACGATATCCTTCATGCCGTTACCGCCGAGCGCTAGCTTGATGTCCTTGCGACCGGACTCTTTCACGGCCTCGAGAACGCCAAGCAGCATATCGTCGTCGTTGGCCCATACGGCGTCGATCTGAGGGTGCTTAGCAAGGTAGTCCTGCATCAGTTTGAAAGCTTCGTCACTGTTCCAGTTCGCATACTGGATGTCCAGAACCTTGAGGTCAGTACCTTTGATAGCGTCCTGGAAACCCTGAATTCGCTCGTCGTCAATGACGGTCGGAATGCCGCGCAAAACAACCAAATTGCCCTTGCCGCCCAGCTTGTCGATCATGAACTTGGCGGTGTTGCGACCAACCGCGATGTTGTCGCCTGCGAGATAAAGGTCTTGGATCGTCGCATCGTTGAGGCCACGGTCTACCACGGTGATGAACGTACCGGCATCCTTTACGGCCTTGACCGGAGTGGTCAGCTCTTCGGACGTGTACGGCAGAATGACCAGTGCGTCGAGCTTACGACCCGCGGACAGGTCTTCAAGGGCACTGACTTGAGCCGTTGCCGACGGTGAGGTCTTGACGACGACCTCGACATTCGGAAACGCGGCATTGATCTCCTTGGCGGCGGCCTGAGCGTGATACACGATGCCCGCTGTCCAACCATGGTCGGCTGCCGGGATCGATACCGCGACAACCTTTTTATCCTCAGCGAGCGCGTGGCCCGCAATCAGCATCGTACTCACGGCTGCAGCCGCGATCCATTTTGTAGTAGACATTCCATTCCTCCCAGAATTTGGACCTAAGATCGTGAACCCGTGTGGTCCTGACACGGATTATTTCGAGAACCTTTGAATGAGCATGGCGATGATGATGATCACACCCTGGACGCCCGCCACGAGGTATTCCGAAACGAAGTCGGAAAGAACCATGAGGTTTGCGATGAGCTCGAGAATGACCGCGCCCGCCACCGTTCCCCACACGTGTCCCTTCCCACCGCGCAACGCTGTCCCACCGATGACCACCGCAGTGATTACCTGGAGCTCCCAGAGAACGCCCGTGGTTGGCGTGGCCGCACCGAGCCGCGGCACATAGCAGATCGCAGCGATCGCAACGCAGGCACCTTGGATAGCGTAGGCGATCGTCCGGGTCTTGATGATCGAAACGCCGGAGTAGCGGGCGACGTCTTCATTGGCTCCGACGGCTGCGCATTTACGACCGTATTTCATTTTATAAAGTATGAAGGACGCAACGGCTGCGACCGCGATCGAAATCAGGATCGGAAACGGTATCCCCGCAATGGTACCGAAATAAACCGGTCGATAGGCGTCACGCAGGCCACGATCGATAGGGATCGTGCCGCCATCCGACATGTAGGTGATCAGTGCCCGAAATATGCCCATCGTGCCGAGAGTAGCGATGAAGGGTTCGATTTTGCCGACCGTGACGATAAGCCCGTTCATCAGGCCACAGAACAACCCAACGGCGACAGCCACCAGCATCCCGGCGGGAATTGCCGCCACGCCCCATTCCGGAGCCATCCTGTTCATGAACATGATGGTGATACCCGTGATGAACGCCGCCATGGAGCCCACGGAAAGATCGAGGCCGCCGGATGAAATGACGAACGTCGCGCCGACTGCGATGATCGCGATAAAGGCGCTTCGGGTAATCACGTTGCCGAGATTGGTGGCTGAGAGAAAATCCTGATTGATAGCAAAGCCGATCACCATGAGCGCGGCAAGCGCGATAAAGGGACCGACATCCGACCAGCCAATATTCCAATCACGTTCCGGCCTGACCACAGTGGAACCCGTAATCACCGTCATCGTCTTCCTCCCTCATTGCTTCCAGCCGCGTGGCTCGTCGCCATGAGCGCGACATTATGTTCCGTCATCGCCTCGCCTGAGACTTCCCCAGCGATGCGCCCCTCACGCATCACTATTATTCGGTCGCAGATGCCGATCAGCTCCTGCATCTCCGAGGAGATGACGATGCAGGTCTTCCCCTCCGACACGAGTTGCTGAATGAATGCGTAAATTTGCGCCTTGTTGGCGATGTCGATCCCGCGGGTCGGCTCGTCGATGACAACGACCGACGGCGTGGTGAGCAACACCTTCGCAAGCAGCAGCTTCTGTTGATTGCCACCTGAGAGCTGGCCTGCTTTCACGCCCAGGTTTTTGAGCCGGATGTCATATTGATCGACGGCTTGCGTCAGTGCCATCTGTTCGCGCTTGCGGCGCATGAGCAGTCCGGGATGAAAGCGTCCCAGCGCCGACAAGGTGAGGTTCGGAGCAAGCCGTTCCTGCAGGAGAAGGCCCTTGCCCTTACGGTCCTCGGTTAGATAACCGATACCGGCGTCGAGGGCTGCCCTGGGCGTGTGGATGTTGATTGCCTTGCCAAGCAGTTCGACAGTACCGGTCGCAGGACGAAGCCCCATTATGCCCTCGAAGAGTTCCGTGCGGCCGGCACCGATCATCCCTGCGAAGCCAAGGATTTCCGATTGACGGACGTCGAACGAAACGTCTTTTGCGAAGCCGGGCACGGTGAGATTGCGGACTGACAGCGTCGTCTTGGGCGCAACATCCGCTCTCTTCGGCGGGTAGAGCGCGGCAAGGTCGCGGCCAACCATGTGCCGCGCCATGTCCATCTGACTGAGCGTGTGTCCGGGATAGGTTCCGATCATCTTGCCGTCACGCAGCACCGTCACTTTGTCGGCAAGACGTTGCACTTCATCGAGCCGGTGGCTGATGTAGAGGACTGCGGTCCCCTGCTCCTTCAAGCGAAGGATGATGGCAAGGAGCCGCTCGACTTCCTCGCCAGTTAAAACGGCAGTGGGTTCGTCAAAGATGACAAGCTTGTAGTCATCCAGGAGGGCTCGGGCGATCTGGACCAGCTGACGGTCGGCCAGCGAAATATTGCGAACAAGCGCGTTCGGTGACACAACGCAGCCAAGCTCCGCAAGCTTCTCTCGAGTAAGACGTCGCATGGTTTTGTCGTCGACGGTACCATTTCGCATCAGCTCTCTGCCGAGAAACACATTTTCGGCGACGGTCAGAGCCTCGGCGAGCAGTATCTCCTGATGGACAAGCACGATACCCGCATCTTGGGCGCGTTCGGGCTTATCGAACTTGACGTCAACATCAGCCATCGACAGTGATCCAGCCGACGGCTCGGCATAGCCTGACAGCAACCGCATGAAGGTTGATTTGCCGGCACCGTTTTCCCCGATGATAGCGTGAATTTCTCCAGGCAGAATATCGAGCGTGATATCAGACAGAACAGTGACGGGGCCATACTGTTTCGATAGGCCTTTTGCGCGCAGTACGTGTTGCCGAACGGGTTGGATGGCCTCCTTCACGTCTTGCGTACCCGCTCTGCCGATGCTCGCGACGTTGGACATTCCGTCACCCTTAGTCGAAAGCCGGCAGGAGCCGGTCACGTGAATGCTCAAGATGCACACGCATTGCCCGCTCCGCGGCCGGGCCATCGCCAGCTTCCAGCGCCGCCAGAAGCGCCTCGTGTTCGTCCAACGCTTCTTCTGTCACCCGCGAATGGAACATCAACCTGAATATATGAAAGTGCGTGTGCTGATGGTTCAGGGCCTCGCGAATGAGTTCGTTGCCTGCGATCTCGAGAATCTTGTCGTGAAACATCGCGTCCTGTCGTGCGAAGGTCGAATAGCGCAAACGTTCATCGCCGCCTTCGCGGCGACCCATCAGCCCAGCAGCGGCCCGCAAGGCCGAAAGCTTGACGTCGTCCATGGCGATTGCGGCCCTGGCGGCGCTGTCGGGCTCTAGCAACAGGCGAAGCTGATACAGCTCGTCAAAGCGTCGACGGGTAATCTGCGGAGCGGCGCTGAATCCGATAAGGTGGGTCTTAACGACGAGACCTTCGCCTTCTAGGCGTCCGAGCGCTTCGCGGATCGGTGTCTGCGACACGTTGAGTTCGCGAACGAGATTGTCCACCGTGATGCGTGTGCCAGGCGGTATCTTTAACGTCATCAACTGAGCGAATATCGCTTCGTAAACGCTGCCAGCGAGGCTGTTAGCGCGTGGGATAAAACCACTCGTATCGAATGTGTCAGGTGTTACCGCGGGAATTTTCTGCTGCATGTTTTTGCCTCTTGACATGATCAATCGCTAACATGATGCTCGCCGATATGCAATCCCATATCCTATAGGATTTTATATTGGAGCCGATGTGAGGGTCGATCAAGAGAGTGCTTTGTGCCTAGCGACGCGCCTTTTAGAGGAGCGAGGCACCCCCTTAGAACACGCGCGCTTACAGGCACGCGTGCTAGTCGAAGGCGAGTTGAAAGGCCATCCATCGCACGGCCTGCAGCGCCTTCCCCGCATCCTTGCACGCATCGAGCGCACTCTTATTGACCCGGCTTCCGCAGGCCGTTCGCATTGGCGGTCGTCGTCCTTTCTGGAAGTCGATGGCATGAAGGGGCTTGGCCCCGTGGTGGCCTGCGCAGCGCTTGAGCGCCTGGCAGACCGAACCCGTCAGACTGGTGTCGCGGTTGCTGGAATCTGCAACTCAAACCACCTTGGAATGCTTGCCTACTATGTCGAACGTCTGGCCGACAAAGGTCTGATAGGGCTTGCCATGTCTTCGAGCGAGGCGCTGGTTCATCCCTACGGGGGGACGCAGGCGCTTTTGGGGACAAACCCGCTTGCGATCGCCATACCCACCGCGGATCGGCCGATGGTGATCGACCTTGCAACCGGCATCGTTTCGATGGGCAAGATACACCACCATGCCGCCAACGGCTCTCCAATACCAAGGGGCTGGGCGCGAGACGCCGACGGGAGATCGACGACCGACGCTAGCGCGGCCACGAAAGGATCAATCGCCCCGTTCGGGGAGGCCAAGGGCTATGCACTGGGTATGGCGCTGGAACTGATGGTCGCATCTGTCGCCAAATCTGCTCTTGCGCCCAACGTTCGAGGAACGCTCGACGCCAACGCTTTATGCAACAAGGGTGACGTCCTCATTGCTATTGATATTGGCGAGCAACCCGAGATGCTCGCCAGTTTCAGCACCTATCTCAACGGCGTTCGCAACTCGCTGCCAGCTGATCCGGCTCGTCCGGTAACTGTCCCAGGGGACGGCGCATTGGCACGACGTGAAGAAGCCCTTTCGTCCGGCATAGCGATTTCGCCGCGACTTTGGGACGAACTCAACGCCCTTTCTTACAGTAGCAAACCGCTTGTCAAAGGACATGGACAATGACCCTCTTCGCCGCTCTACGGCTTCCCCAGGAAATCTTGTTCGGCAAAGGACAGCGCCATGCCCTGGCAACTGTCGCGGCAAGGCTCGGAAGGAGAGCCCTGGTATGCACGGACGAGAGGTTCGCGGCGACCCCCGTATTCGCCGAACTCGTGAGCGCGCTTGAAGCAGCCTCCGTAGCCGTTCTGATCTACGACGGAGTACAGCCCGACGTGCCAGCCGACAGTGTCTCGGTCTGCGTAGAGGACGCCAGGACGTTCGATCCAGAGATGGTGATCGGCATCGGTGGTGGAAGTTGTCTGGATATGGCCAAGTGCGCAGCACTCCTGTTGACTCACGGTGGCCAGCTCAAGGACTACTATGGCGAATACAAGGTGCCAAGCCCGATAATCCCCGTCCTTGCTGTCCCGACAACGGCGGGTACGGGTTCGGAGGTTACCCCTGTTGCGGTAATTTCAGATTCCGAGCGCACCTTGAAGGTCGGGATATCTAGCCCTTATCTGATAGCAACAGCCGCGATATGCGATCCCGAGCTGACGATGACGTGCCCACCAGGCTTGACTGCCGTTGCAGGCGCCGACGCCCTCACCCATGCGATTGAGGCCTTCACGGCCGCGCGTCGCGGCGTTGATCATTCCTTGGCTCAGAAGCACGTCTTCATCGGCAAGAGCGCGTTGACCGACCACTTCGCGCTGCTAGCGATCAAACTTCTTGGTCGAAGCCTCGAGAAAGCCTGCAAGGACGGTTCGGATGAAGATGCGCGCGCCGACGTAATGATGGGTGCACTTGCTGCAGGCTGCGCGTTTGGGACAGCGGGCACGGCCGCGGCCCACGCCGTTCAGTACCCGGCTGGCGCTTTGACGCATACGGCCCATGGTCTCGGCGTCGCGACAATGATGCCTTACGTCATGAACTACAACCTTTCAGCTTCAGTTACCGAAATGTCGCAGATCGGAGCGGCGCTTGGTTTGGGTACGCCGGGTCTCGACGAGAGGCAGCTCGCGGTGGCAGCTATCGAGGAAATCCGCAGGCTTTTCGCGGCGATCGGCATTACTGCAACGCTCGCCGATCTAGGGCTCGCAGCAGACAAGCTGGACTGGACGGCCGAGCAGGCCTTCAACATTGACAGGCTGATCAAGAACAATCCAAGGCCCTTTGATCTCGACGCCATGAAACGTCTCGTCAAAGCCGCCTACGATGGCAATTTCGCCGCTTCCGCCATGTGATATCGAGGAAACCATGACAATCGCCCAACAGATCACCCCGCCAAACCGCCACCTGCCCGACCTCGATGCCACTGCGCGCGGGCTCTATATCGACGGACAATGGCGCCCCTCCCACTCGGGACGGCAGATCGACGTCGTCGATCCATCGACGGGTGGCATTTTGGCTACCGTTCCCGATGCAACGATCGAGGATGCCAGAGCCAGTGTAGACGCGGCCGCGGCGGCAGCGCCATCTTGGCGAGCGACACCTCCTCGTAGACGCTCCGAAATTCTGCGTCGTTGCTTCGAGCTGATGATCGATCGGTCGGACATGCTGGCTACGCTCATTTCAATGGAGAACGGCAAAGCGCTGCGGGACGCCCGCGGTGAAGTTGCGTACGCTGCGGAATTTTTCCGCTGGAACGCCGAGGAGGCTGTGCGCATCAGCGGCGAATTCGCCATAGCTCCATCCGGCACCAACCGCATCATCGTCGATTATCAGCCGATCGGAATTTGTCTGCTGATCACGCCCTGGAATTTTCCGGCGGCGATGGCCACCCGGAAAATTGCGCCAGCGCTAGCGGCTGGCTGTACCGTCATTCTCAAGCCCGCGAGTGAAACCCCGCTCACAGCTTATGCTCTCGCGGCGATATACGAAGAGGCCGGTGTGCCAAAGGGCGTTGTCAACGTGCTGACGACAACCAACCCCGGCCCCGTAACATCGACGGTCTTGGCCGACCCGCGCGTCAGGAAGCTCTCATTCACAGGATCAACTGGCGTTGGGCGACAATTGCTTGCTGAAGCGTCAAAGCACGTCATTTCCTGCTCGATGGAGCTTGGTGGAAACGCACCGTTCGTGGTTTTCGACGACGCGGATCTCGACGCCGCGCTCGATGGCGCTATGATCGCCAAGATGCGCAACGCTGGTGAAGCCTGCACGGCAGCAAACCGGTTCTACGTGCAGTCCCAGATCCACGACGCTTTCGCCAAAGGGATGTCCGATCGCATGTCAGCCTTGAAGGTCGGCTCGGGTGTCGAGGCCGACACGGACTGCGGCCCTATGATTACCCGCAAGGCAGTCGACAAGATCAGCCGCCTTGTTGATGATGCGAAAGGCAAAGGCGCACGTGTTCTGTGTGGTGGCGAAACGCCCTCAGGGTCAGGCTTTTTCTATCCACCAACGGTACTTGCCAATGTGTCCGCGGAAAGCGAAATGGCTCAAGAAGAAATCTTCGGACCCGTTGCGCCAATCTACCGATTTGAGACCGAGCAAGAAGCGATCGACCTTGCAAACGACACCGAGTACGGACTGGCAGCCTACGTTTACACACGCGATCTTGCCCGCGGTCTTCGGGTGTCGTCGGCTATTGAGGCGGGCATGATTGCACTAAACCGTGGCTTGGTCTCCGATCCGGCCGCCCCCTTCGGCGGTGTCAAGCAAAGCGGACTGGGTCGTGAGGGCGGGCAACACCACGGCATTGCGGAGTTCATGGAAGCGAAATATATCGCAACAAGTTTCTGATCCGGAGGATATTCATTGGGGTCCGATCCATTCCGCATCCGCGATCATGTCGCGGATTTCGACAACATTGTCTCCGAAATCGTGCACGCGAGCGAACGGGCGCGCGAAACCCTGCCCATGATCGCGGATATCGCATACGGCACGGGCCCAAGTGAAACGGTGGACTTGTTTTTTCCAGCCGGCCATCGCAAAGGCCTGCCGGTCCACATCTTCATACATGGCGGTTACTGGCGGATGTGGTCGAAACGCGAATATTCCTACATCGCGAAACCCATAACGGATGCGGGCGGGATCGCGGTGATTGTCGATTATTCACTGATGCCGGACGTTCGGATGGAAGTGCTCCTGGATCAGGTCTTTCGAGCCAAGGCGTGGGTGCGCGATCATATCAGCGAACATGGCGGCGATCCCGCATCAATTACAATCAGTGGTCACTCGGCGGGAGCCCATCTGGCGAGCCATTTGATCCACCTAGGTCCACCGGCCACTGAGATCATTGGGGCCCTTCTTCTGGGAGGGCTCTACGACCTTCGACCGTTGAAGAGTTCTTTTCTCCAGAGCGAGATCAATCTGACGGAGGAGGAAATCGAAAGATTCACGCCGCTCCACCATTTCCATGATCCTGGCTGCCGGGTGATCCTCGCGGTTGGTGAACAAGAAACAACGCCGTTTCACACTCAGATGAGCGCGTTTTCGGACGTCTTGAGAAGGCAAGGCGTACCGGTTGCCGAGAAGGTCCTACGTGGACGCAATCACATGAGCTCGGTGCGCGACCTTGGCATTGCCGGAACGGAGGTCAATGATGTCCTGCTAGAGCTGCTGCAAGACACAACAAAACCATAGCGGGGAGAACCACGTGACGATCACATCCAGCTCATTGAATCATCGTCGCAACTAAAGCCAAACCGTTCCAAGGGGACGCGACCCAGGAAAGCGCGCACTGCCGCACCAGCGCTTTCACGCCCGTAGCGTGTACGTTCGTCTATAAGCAAGCTTCATTTACAGGCGCACCCGTCGATTGCCTCAACCTCTTTTTGCGCCCGGCTCGATTTTGACTGTTTTAATTCGGACGGCGTCTTAGGTTGGCAGGCTTGTATCGTCCTGGAGAACTTCCGCGATATCTGCCGCGCTTCGTCTCGATCGTGACTGCGTATTCCAATGAAACC
>UBJO01000113.1 GCA_900465665.1 Hyphomicrobiales bacterium | reverse complement strand
GCTAACCAGGAAAGGCTCTAGAAGGAAGCGGCGGCGAGCACGCGGTGCAGCCCCCGCAGATCCTCGACGTTGCAGTTCATGAGAGACAGTTCCCAATCGAGCGCGCTGCGGACGATCGTCTCGAGCGAATCGTATCGCGGGGTCCAGCCGAGAACGCGGTTCGCCAAGGTGGCATCGGCGACGACACTGGCGGAATCGCCCGGGCGACGCGGGGCCATGTGGATCTTGAAGGCGTGGCCGTGCAGCCGTGTGACCATGTTCAGCACATCGAGCACCGAGTAGCCGGCGCCATAGCCGCAATTGGCAACGAGAGAGCCCCGCTCGCCGCGCAGGTGCTGCAGGGCTCTGAGGTGCGCCTCGGCCAGATCGCTGACGTGGATATAGTCGCGCACGNNCACGCCGGTGCCGTCGTGCGTCGGATAATCGAGGCCATAGACGCTGACGCTGTCGCGGCGGCCAAGGGCGGCCTCGCAGGCAACCTTGATCAGATGTGTCGCGCCCGAAGTGGACTGCCCGGCGCGGCCGAGCGGGTCAGCGCCGGCAACGTTGAAATAGCGCAGGGCCACATAGTTGAAGTCGTAGGCCGCGGCGGCATCGCGCAGCATGAACTCGGTCATCAGCTTCGACTGGCCGTAGGGGTTTTCCGGATTCAGCGATGCATCTTCCTTGACCGGATCAGACGTCTTCTGCGGACCGTAGACGGCGGCGGTGGAGGAGAAGACGAAATGGCGGATGCCGGCGCTGACCGCCGCACTCATCAGCGCGCGGGTCTTGCCGGAGTTGTTATCGTAATAGGACAGCGGGTCGGCCACCGAGGCGGGCACGACGGCGGAGCCGGCGAAATGGATGATCGCCTCGATGTCGTTTTCGATGAAGATGGTCTTGAGCAATTCGGTATCGGCGACATCGCCGAGATAGAAGCGCGCTTCCGGCGCCACGGCCCAGCGGAAGCCCGTGGAGAGGCGATCAAGCACCACGACCTGCTCGCCCGCATCCAGCAATGTCCAGACCATATGACTGCCGATATAGCCGGCGCCACCCGTCACCAGAATTGCCATGTCCCGCACTCCCGTTTCATCTCACGGGGGCATCTGACCCGGCTTTCCTTTCCGAAATTCGAATAAACGGCCCCGGCCGGGCGTGCGCCGGGGCGAAGTTTGCCGATGTGGTTAGGGGCTGATTTGCGGGTTTGCTAGAATTTTATCGATGTGGCCATTTCGGCCCCATCGAGGGTTCAGGCGCCCGGTTCGGCTGCGGCCCGGGGAGCCAGGAAGCCCTGCTCGACGGCGAGCGCGATCAGCCGTTCGGTGAGGTCTCCGAGCGTGCCCGAGGCGATGGCGATCGGCTCCATGCGCCTGACGACATCTGGCTCGGTGACACCAGCCGTGTGCCAGGTGCCGCCGCCGGTGAAGAAATTGTGGAGCAGCGGCTGGAAGCGATCCATGGCGTTGGCAAAGCGCGCATCGCTGGTGCGCTTCTCCTCGAACTCATCCCAGAGCGCGCGGAACTCGATAGCCTGATCGGCGGGAAGCAGGGTGAAGATGCGGTCTGCGGCACGCAATTCGCGCTCAGCCTGGCTGGTGCGGGCAACCGCGTCATAGGCGAAGGTGTCGCCGGCATCGATCTCGACGATGTCGTGGATCAGGAGCATCTTCAAGACGCGCAGCAGATCGATCGGCTCGCTCGAATGTTCGGCAAGCACCGCCGCCATCAGCGCAATCTGCCAAGTGTGCTCGGCATCGGTCTCGACGCGCGAGCGATCGAGCAGCGACGTGCGGCGCAGGATCGTCTTCAGCTTCTCGACCTCGAGAATGAAGGCCAGCTGCTCCATCAGGCGCCGATTGCCGAGAAAGCCTTCCAGATGGTCGGCGGTGATCTTTTCGGACATGCGGACGCTCCCGGTTCAGAGCTTCAGGATATAGTCGCAGAGCCTGTCGGCCGCGGTCTGGATCTGGGCGGGATCACGCAGGAAGCAGGCGCGCATGAAGAGCTCGCCGCCGGGACCGAAGGCAGTTCCAGGCGCCAGGCCGACGCCGGTCTTGTCGACGATATCGATCGCCGCCTTGCGGCTATCCGTGACGCCGTCGATCTTCAGGAAGGCATAGAGCGCGCCATCGGGCTTCAGCGTCTGCACCCGGTTGGTTGCAATCAGCGCGTCGCAGAGGATATCGCGCGAGCGCCGGGCCTTGTCGATATTGGCCTGAACGAAGGCATCGCCTTCGTTCAAGGCGGCGACGGCGCCCCGCTGCATGAACTGGGCAACGCCAGAGGTCGAATACTGGATCAGGTTCTCAAGCACCTGTCCGGTCTCCGGCGGCGCCACGATCCAGCCGACACGCCAGCCGGTCATCGACCAGTTCTTCGAGAAGGAATTGACGAACATGACCTTGTCGCCCGCTTCCATCACATCCAGGAAGGAAGCCGCGCGGTCGCCGGGGAAGTAGTAGCGGGCGTAGATTTCGTCCGCCATGATCCAGAGACCATGCTTGCGGGCCAAGCCGAGGATGGCGGCCAGATCCTCACGTGTCGCGGTCCAGCCGGTCGGGTTGGAGGGCGTGTTGATGAAAAGCGCTTTCGTCTTCGGCGTGATCGCGGCGGCGATGCGGTCGAGGTCGACTGCCCACTTGCCGCCTTCGAAGTCGAGTTGCACGCCCACGGAGCGGGCGCCGGCGATTTCGAGCGCGGCTGCGATATTCGGCCAGGCGGGCGTCAGATAGACCAGCTCGTCGCCGGGCGAGGTCATCGCCTGCACGGCGATCTGGATCGCCTGCATGCCGGAGCCGGTGACGAAGAAATGCTCGACGGGCAGGTTTATGCCGAAATGGCGGGCGTAATAATCGGAGAGCGCCTGGCGCAGTTCAGGAATGCCGCGCTGGTAGGTGTAGAAGGTCTCGCCGGCGGACAGTGCCGTCATAGCCGCCTGATTGACGAAATCGGGGGTGGGAAGATCGCCTTCGCCGACCCAAAGCGGCAAGAGGCCATCGCGGCCACGGGCATAATTGACGACTTCGACGATCCCGCTTTCAGGCGCCTGGATGGCGCGCGGGCTGAGGCTATTGACGATCGACATGCATCACTCCGGTTTTCGCCTACATAAAACAAATGCGCGGGCGAATCCCATGACAATCGGTGATGGCCGATCGATTTCCGTGATGGATGAGCCCTGCCTCATCCGGCAGGGCTCTTAAGCCCATCAGACCGTGGGGCGCTTGGCCAGCAGGTCGCGGATTTCGGTGAGAAGGGCGACGTCGGCTGGCGGCGGCGGTGCTTCTTCCGGAGCAACCTTCTTCTGACGCTCGACCTGCTTCTGCAGCGTGTTCACGCCCTTGACCATCAGGAAGATGATCCAGGCAAGAATCAGGAAGTTGATGAGAACGGTGATGAAGCTGCCGTAAGCGAGAACGGCGCCCTGTGCGCGGGCAGCGGCCAGCGTCGGCGCATTGACGTTGGACGAGAGGCCGATGAAGTAATTGGAGAAATCGAAGCCGCCGAAAATGGCGCCGACGATCGGCATGATGACGTCATCGACCAACGATTTGACGATACCGCCGAACGCACCACCGATGATGACACCGACGGCAAGGTCCATGACGTTGCCGCGAGCAATAAACGCTTTGAACTCATTGAGCATGCGATCTGTCTCCCTCTGATGCAGTTTGATTGCAGGCTGTTGTTTTTATTAGCTACATCTTCGTTGCGATTATTCAATTACAAATTACGAATTATTCAATTACTCCACCCGTCTTTGACTTAAGACCTAGACGGCGGGAATTTTCAAAGGCCCCGATTTGCCGTAGGCTTCGAGCTCCGGGAGGACCGGCGCATGGGACGCCGGCGGAGGAGACATGCTGCCAGGCTGGGTGATACTCGCATCGGCGTTCGGCTATCTGTTCCTGCTGTTTGCCGTGGCAAGCCATGGCGACCGGCAGCGCAGGCGCTTCGGCGCGCCGGACAGCGGGCGGCCGGTCGTCTATGCGCTGAGCCTCGCGATTTACTGCACCTCGTGGACCTATTTCGGCGGCGTCGGCCTTGCTTCGCAGCGCGGACTGGAATTCACCGGCATCTATATCGGCCCGATCCTGGTTTTCACGCTGGGGATGCCGGTGCTGCGGCGGATCATCGATCTCGCCAAGACGGAGAAGCTCACTTCGGTCGCCGACTTCATCTCGGCGCGTTATGGCAAGAACTCGGCGGTAGGGACGATCGTGGCGCTGATCTCGCTGGTCGGCGCCATCCCCTATATCGCGCTGCAGCTGAAATCGGTGTCGAGCACCGTGACTGCCATGCTCAATCCGTCGGATTACGGTATCGGGAGCGGCAATCTCTATTTCCTCGACCTGCCGCTCTTGGTGACGCTGGTGCTTGCCTGCTTCGCCATCATGTTCGGCACCCGCCACACCGATGCGACCGAGCATCAGGACGGATTGATCCTCGCAGTGGCGATGGAATCGGTGGTGAAGCTGTTTGCGTTTCTGACGGCAGGGGTCTGCGTCGTCTGGTTTTTGTTCGACGGGCCGGCCGACCTCTGGCGGAAGGCGGCGGAGAACGAGCTTGTGCTGTCGGCGCTGCATTATCAGACGCCGATCAGCCGCTGGCTGACGCTGACCGTTCTTTCGGCCTTCGCGATCGTCATGCTGCCGCGGCAGTTTCATGTGACCGTGGTCGAGAACCGGACGGCGAAGGAGCTGCGGCTGGCCGGGTTCCTGTTCCCGCTTTACCTCATCGCCATCAATCTCTTCGTGCTGCCGATGGCGATCGCGGGCCTGCTGACCTTCGGCGGCAACGGCAATGCCGATCTCTACATGCTGTCGTTGCCGATTGTCGGGCAGATGCCCGTGATGTCGCTGATCACCTTCATCGGCGGCTTTTCGGCGGCGACGGCGATGGTGATCGTCGCCTCGGTGGCGCTGTCGATCATGGTTTCCAACGACATCGTCATGCCGATCTTCCTGCGCCGTCGGCTTGCCGGGCGCGGCGGCCAGCGCGACGATTTCGCCAAGACGCTGCTCAACATCCGCCGCAGCGCCATCTTCGCCGTGCTGCTGCTCGGTTATGCCTATTACCGCTCGACGGACAGCACGACGGGCCTGGCCTCGATCGGCCTGCTATCGTTTGCCGCCATCGCGCAGATGGCGCCGTCACTCTTGGGCGGGCTGATCTGGCGGCGGGCGAATGCGCGCGGTGCGATCCTCGGCCTTTCGTCCGGATTCGTGATCTGGATCTACCTGCTGTTCTTGCCCTCGCTTGGCGGGCCGGATTATTCGGCGGTGGCGAGCGCCGTCTTGGGCTTCGTATTTCCAGGGGTCACCGTCTTCACCGACAATGCCGACCCGCTGGTCAACGCCACGGTCATGAGCCTGCTCGTCAACACCGGTTTCTTCGTGATCGGCTCGATGACGCGCAATGCGCGGCCGCTCGAGCGCATCCAGGCGGGCATCTTCGTCAAGCGGCAGTCGCGCTCGCAATTTGCCACGCGCGGCTGGAAAACGCGGATCAGCGTCGGCGACCTGAAGGCGACGATCTCGCGCTATCTCGGCGAAGAGCGGATGGAGCGGTCGTTCCAGACCTATCAGCAGAACTCCGGCCGCAAGCTGGAGGACGACCAGCCGGCCGATATGGCGCTCATCCATTTCACCGAGCAGCTGCTCGGCAGCGCCATCGGCTCGTCTTCGGCGCGGCTGGTGCTGTCGCTGATCCTGCAGAAGGTGGAGGATGCCTCGGCCGACACCGCCTGGCTGCTCGACCAGGCGAGCGAGGCGCTGCAATATAACCAGGACATGCTGCAGACGGCGCTGTCGCAGATGGATCAGGGCATCGCCGTGTTCGACAGCTCGAACCACCTGACGATCTGGAACCGGCGCTTCCGGCAGTTGCTGGATCTGCCGGAGACATCGGGACAGGTCGGGTTTCCGCTTGCCGATATCGTCGCCATTCTCAGCCAGCGCGGCGATATCCCCGTCTCCGAAGTCAGCCAGACGGTTCGGCATTTCCTGACGCTCGATAAGCCTTTCGCGCTGGTGCTCGGGCGCGGGGAACGCATCATCGAAGTGCGCTCCAACGCCATGCCCGACAAGGGCATCGTCGCGACTTTCACCGACATCACCCAGCGCGTGGCCGCCGACCAGGCGCTGAAGCAGGCCAACGAAACGCTCGAGCAGCGGGTGGCGGAGCGCACGGCGGAGCTTACCCGCGTCAACCACGAGCTCGGCGAAGCACGCGCCTCGGCCGACGAGGCGAACCTTGGGAAGACGCGCTTCTTTGCCGCCGCCGGACACGACATCCTGCAGCCGCTCAACGCCGCCAGGCTCTATTCCTCGGCGCTGGTCGAACGGATGGGACAATCGGAGAGCAGCGCCATCGTGCGCAATATCGATTCGGCGCTGGAATCGGTGGAGAGCATTCTCGGCGCCGTGCTCGACATTTCCAGGCTCGACACCGGGGCGATGCGCCCTCGCCTTGCCTCGGTTCCGCTTGCCGATCTGCTGGAGCGCATCCAGACCGACTTCGCGCCGATCGCACGCGAGAAGGAGCTGAAGCTGGTGGTGATGCCGACGTCTCTGCGCGTGCGGTCCGACCCCAATCTGCTGCGGCGGCTGGTGCAAAACCTGGTGTCGAACGCGATCAAATATACGCTGACGGGCAAGGTGCTGGTGGGTGCGCGCCGGCGCGGCAATCAGGTGGTGATCCAGGTGATGGATTCCGGCATCGGCATTCCGCCATCGAAATTCCGCACCGTGTTCAAGGAGTTCGCGCGGCTGGACGAAGGCGCGAAGACCGCATCGGGCCTCGGGCTTGGGCTGTCGATCGTCGATCGCATCGCGCGCGTGCTGAGCCACCCGGTGGAGCTGCATTCGACACATGGAAAGGGGACCGATTTCCGCATCGTCATGCCGCGCGATATCTCGCCGGTGGCCGAAGCGCCGATCACAGCTGCGCCAGCCGAGCGCTCGGCGCAAAACCTGAAGGGGCTGAAGGTGCTCTGCATCGACAACGAGCCGCATATTCTCGAAGGGATGCAGCTGCTGCTGAGCGGCTGGGGCTGCGCGGTGCAATCGGCGGATTCGCTGTCGGGTGTCGCGGCGCTCGACGTGCGGGAGGGTGCGCCCGATCTCGTCATCGCCGACTACCATCTTGGAGACGGGACCGGCGTGGCCGCGATCCTCTCCGTGCGCGAGCGCTTCGCCAGCTATGTTCCAGGTCTCTGCATCACCGCCGACCGGACGCTGGAGGTGCGCGCCGATGCCGAGCGGCATGGGATCGGTATCCAACACAAGCCGGTGCGGCCGGCCGCGCTGCGCGCCTATATCACCCAGATATCGGCGCAGAAGCGGGCTGCCGCGGCCGAGTAGGCGAGGCTGCCAGGACGTTCGTGACGAGGTCGCGCACGCGCTCGATCGAGGGCTGGTCGCCAAAGAGGATGCGGTAGATGATGGGGGCGACGACGCCGTCCATGACCGCATCGATATCGGGAAACGCCTCGCCACGGACATGCGCGCGCTCCGCGATCAACGCGATCTGTTCGCGGGTGAAGGCATCGCACTTGCAGGCGTTGGCGTTGTCTTGGGCCGCCAGCACGTCGCGCATCATGTCGCGGCCGATGCCAGAGGACATTTCCTCGCAATATTGCTCCGTCCACACCTCCAGATCGCCACGGGCGCTACCGGTATCAATCGGCAGCATGTCGGGGCGAAGGCGCTCGACGGCGACATCGGCCAGAAGCTCCTGCAGCTCGCCCCAGCGGCGGTAGATCGTCGATGGCGTCACGCCTGCCTCGGCCGCGATCAGCGGGATGGTGACGTCGGCGCGGTCCATCGTCTTCAGAAGCGAGCGGACGGCACTGTGGACGGAGGCCTGAACGCGGGCGCTGCGCCCGCCGGGGCGGAGATTTTCTTTTGCTGGCATTGACTAACCGACCTTTGGCCTCCCGAGCGCGCCATGGTTCAAAAACTTTGAGCGATCCATTAACGCAAATTATTTGCTTTTAGCGCGCGCCTGCCCTACATCAGACTAACGCAACGACTTAGCTTTAAGGAGCTTATATATGCCCGCGCCCGGCAAATCCATAGAGACGAGGTCAAACCCCATCCGTTTTCACGCGGTGACGCTTGCCACCTTCTTCGGCGCCTCGGCGGCGCCGACGCCGCTTTACCGGATCTACCAGGAGAACTTTGCCGTCTCTCCCGTGCTGATCACGGTCATCTTCGCGGTCTATGCCTTCGCGCTGCTGCTTGCGCTATTGATCGCCGGCTCGATCTCCGACCATCTCGGCCGCAAGCCGGTGATCTTTTCGGCGCTGGTGCTCGAGATCATCGCCATGGCGCTGTTTGCCGCCGCCAGCGGGCCTGCGTGGCTGATCGCGGCGCGGATCATGCAGGGCTTGGCGACGGGCATCGCCGGCGCTTCGATCGGCGCCGCGCTCGTCGATGTCGATAAGGCCAAGGGGCAGCTGGTGAATTCGATCGCGCCGCTATCCGGCATGGCGATCGGCGCTTTCGGAACCAGCGCGCTGATCCAGTATGGGCCGTTTCCGCTGCATCTCGTCTACGCGATCCTGCTCGTCGCCTTCGTCATCCAGGCCGGCGCGATCTGGGCAACCAGCGAGACGGCATCCACCCGCCCAGGTGTCTGGGCTTCGCTGAAGCCGCGCGTCGCCATCCCGCCGCAGGTGCGGCGGCCGCTGACGCTGGTCACGCCGATCAACATCGCCAACTGGACACTTGGAGGCTTCTATCTCTCGCTCGTGCCGTCTCTGGTGGTGAGCACGACCGGCAGCCACGCGCCGCTGACGGGCGGATCGGTGGTGACGGCGCTGATGGTCTCGGGGGCGGTCGCCGTCTATCTGAGGCGCACCAAATCGGCCAACGGCAACCTCGCCTTCGGCACGATGGCAACCACGCTCGGCGTGCTGACTGTCGTTGCGGGCGTGCACCTTGCCAGCGTGCCGCTGCTGCTTGTCGGCACCGTGCTGACCGGCGTCGGCTTCGGCACGAATTTTCTGGGCGCGATGGGCACGATCATGCCGCTCGCCAAGCCGGACGAGCGCGCCGAACTCTTGTCGGCCTTCTATATCCAGAGCTATCTCGCCTTCAGCCTGCCGGCCATTCTCGCCGGTTTCCTGGCAAAGTCGCTCGGCTACCAGCTGACCACGGATATCTACGCGACGGCGATCATTCTGGTCACCTGGATCGGCTTTCTCGGCCTGCGGGCGGATCGCGCGAAGGCGGAGCGGATCGCCGCCTGAACCGCAAAAGCGGGCAACAAAAAAGGCCGGGCGAACCCGGCCTTTCGTTCGTCCCGGCGAACCGGAGACAATATATTCGAAAACTTAAGCAGCCTGCAGACGGTCTGCGGACATCTTGCCCGAACGCTTGTCGGCAACGAGCTCGTAAGACAGCTTCTGGCCGTCCTTGAGTTCGCGCATGCCGGCGCGCTCAACAGCAGAGATGTGAACGAAAACGTCGGCAGAACCGTCGTCCGGCTGAATGAAGCCGTAGCCCTTGGTTGCGTTGAACCACTTAACAGTACCTGTGCTCATGACGATATCCTTTTATAAATCGTACATAGATGGTGCACACCGAACAAAGCCAGCATGCGATGGAAACCGATTTTGGAGGAAGTTCGCGAGCAACAGCACGAGCGGCCGTAACAAAGTTCATCTAGCAAGATCGATGCGAGGCTTTTACGTGGTAATTGTGTCTCTGGCAAGGCAACTTTAGCGACCAGAGATGCCCGGATCGATGAATTCATCGATGAATTCTGGGGGCGACCGGGCAGGCTGAAAAGCCAGCCCGATCATACGCATGGAAAGGCCGGTCAGGCCGCAGCCTTCGCGCCTGCATAGGGGTCGAATCGGCCGTAGAAAGTCTCGCCCTTCGCCGCCATGTCCTTGAGCAGCGCGGTCGGCGCGAAGTGGGATCCGTAAGAGGCGGCTAACCTCTCGCAGAGCGCCACGAAATTTTTCACGCCCATGCCGTCGATGTAGGAGAGCACGCCGCCGGTATAGGGCGCAAAACCGAAGCCGAGGATGGAGCCGACATCGGC
>UBJO01000141.1 GCA_900465665.1 Hyphomicrobiales bacterium | reverse complement strand
GTGAGCGCTGCGAACACCCCACCTTTTCTAGTTTTGCTTGAGGATCAAGGATCTGCACTTTGATTTGGAAGGGCGGATTTGATGAACGACGAGAACGATAGTGCCATGCTCAGAGCCAGGCTTGAAGCCAGGCACCAGGAAAGCTACCGCCGGGTTGAAGTGATCACTGGAGAACGTCGGCGACGGGACTGGTCGCCGGAAGAGAAAGACGAGATACTGCTGGCATGTGCCGAGCCCGGTGTGAACATTTCGGCGGTCGCGCGCCGGTACGGTGTCAATCGCGGGCTCCTGAACAAGTGGCGGAAGGCCGCGGGTCTGCCGGTCGGCAGGCATGGCGGTAGAGGACTGGATGTTCCGGTATTCGTTCCGGTGACCATTTCGGACGAAATGGTTGAGTCGCAAAGCGCCGACAACAGGTCTGATGTTGATACGGGCCGTATCGAGATCGAGCTTGGCGGCGGGCGGATTGTCATGAGCGGCAATGTCACGCCAGAGCTGGCACAAGCGGTGGTGTCAGCGCTGCGGGGCAAGCGGTGATCGGTGCGTCGAGGGGGCTTCGCATCTTGATGGCGACGCAGCCGGTCGATTTCCGGCGCGGAATGAACGGCCTCGTCGCTTTGGTGGCGGCGGCACTTGCTGCCGATCCCTACTGCGGCGACATTTTCGTTTTCCGGGCCAAACGTCGCGACCGGCTGCGCTGCATTTATTGGGACGGATCGGGCATGATTTTATCGACGAAGTGGCTGGAGAGCGGCAAGTTCGTGTTCCCGCCCGTAAAGGACGGCGCGATCTGCATGTCCCCCGAGGAATTCAACCTGCTCGTTGCCGGGCTGGACTGGACACGCGTTCAGCAAAAGGCCGTAAAGCGGCCTGCGAAAGCAGCTTGATCCCATTGTATTTGCTTGAAGATCCATGCCGGTATGGTAGGTTTAGGCATGTCTCTTCCAACCGATCAACTCCCGCAGGACGTCGAGCGACTGAGCCGGATGGTTCTGGCTCGCGACGCCCGGATAGCCGACCTTCAGGAGGAAGTCGCCAGCCTTAAGCGGTTGATCCATGGCGCCAGATCGGAGATGCTTTCGACCATCGATCCGGCACAGGCGAGCTTTGATCTTGGCGATCTTTCGACTGTCCCGGTTGCTGCCAATGACGATCGACCCGACGGCTGCGAACAGGGGTTGCGATGCAAGCCACCCGCGGCCCGCAATATCGGCTTTCTTCCCAAACACCTGCCACGATACGATGTCGTCATCGAGCCGGAAAGTCATACCTGCTCCTGTTGCGGAGGCGGGCTGCATCGCATTGGCGAGACGACGAGCGAGGCGCTCGATGTCGTACCGGCCATCTTGCGCGTCAGACGGACCATTCGCCCCCGCTATGCCTGCCGGGCCTGCGAGAATGGCGTCTTTCAGGCACCTGCGCCGGCACGCTTCATGGATGGCGGCATGGCGACGACGGCCTTTGCTGCCCATATCGTTGTTTCCAAATTTGCCTGGCACCTGCCCCTCTATCGGCAGACACAGATCTTCGCA
>UBJO01000028.1 GCA_900465665.1 Hyphomicrobiales bacterium | reverse complement strand
CAGCGCCCCGCCCTGCCCGCCGACATCGCGTTAAACTTGCGTCAACGCCCGCGTGGCATATCTCTCCAGGCGACAGGTAGGAGACTTTTATGGCATTCGTCGGCTTCAAGAACACCCACAATCACACGATCTACGTCAATCCGGCCCAGGTGCTCTATGTCTCGACCTACGAGGAAGACGTCACGATCATCGCCTATGCCGCCGCCGATGCCGCCGGCAAGCCTGCCCTCTCCTATGTGCGTGGGAGTGCCGACATGGTGCAGCACAAGCTCAGCGCCGGCGCGGCCCGCTGATCTACTCGCGCCTACCGGGAATTCTGCTCGCGTTTAGCGGGCAGTCGCCCAACAGTTGGGCATTCGCACGGATTAGGGATGTGAACGTGCCGTTCCGGTACGCATTCCCGGAATGGGTCAGCGATACCGGCCCAGCGTTACCAATCGTCAAGTGTTTGAATCTTTGACCATTCCCGCTTTGGAGCGGCTGATGTCAGAATAATGTCGCTTGCATTTTGCTCCGTTTACTGGCACCAATTGTGTACTCGGGCATTTGCATGCCGGTGACTGGACTGATGTGGCTGAGCCCTTCTTTGAGGGGCGGCGTGGGGGGACCTTCACGCGCGTAGACGTTCTTTCCCCGTTCGTGAACTACTCGACTGACCCTTCGCGTTCTGAGTTAAGATGAGGGAGCGCGAAAGTGAAAGCCGTCCATTTCCTCTCGGGGGGATGGATACCAGACAGACTACAGGGAAAAGGACCTATCCCAATGGCCACCAAAGGCGTCGTAAAATTCTTCAACCAGGACAAGGGTTTTGGTTTCATCACTCCTGATGGCGGTGCGAAGGACGTATTCGTTCACATCTCCGCTCTCCAGGCTTCCGGCATCCAGTCGCTCCGCGAAGGCCAGCAGGTTACCTTCGACACCGAGCCGGATCGCATGGGCAAGGGCCCGAAGGCCGTCAACATCTCGGCCAACTAATACTGGTTTCTGCCTCGGCAGGACTGCGAACGGCGCTCCGCAAGGGCGCCGTTTTCGTTTTCCGGCTTGCTGGCGCCGGGTGGCTCGATCGGCTGCCAATGGGATGGCAGCGTGCGCGGAAGGCGTGATAGCTTAAATGCGCCTCCCCCATTGATCGCAATGGACGAACCCGGCATAGCTGCATTATGAATGACGACAATTTCCGCTAAGGCCCCCGCAATGGTAAACTATATCGAAGCCTCCTCCGCGCCATCCAAGAATACCGGCGCCATCAGGCTCTACGGCGCCGATGCCTTCGCGGGCATGCGCAAGGCGTGCCAGGTCACCGCCCGGTGTCTCGATGCGCTTGATGATATCGTCAAGCCGGGTGTGACGACCGATGCGATCGATCGTTTCGTCTTCGATTTCGGGCTTGAGAATGGCGCCGTTCCGGCGACGCTCAATTACCGCGGCTATACGAAATCCACCTGCACCTCGATCAACCATGTCGTGTGCCACGGCATCCCGGATGCCAAGCCGCTGCGCGAGGGCGATATCGTCAATATCGACGTCACCTATGTGGTCGATGGCTGGCATGGCGATTCCAGCCGCATGTATACCGTCGGCACAGTCAAGCGCGCCGCCGAGCGGCTGCTCGAAGTGACCTATGAATCGCTGATGCGCGGGATTGCCGCCGTGCGCCCCGGTGCGCGCACCGGCGCCATCGGCGAGGCGATCCAGACCTATGCCGAGGCCGAGCGCTGCTCCGTCGTGCGCGATTTCTGCGGCCATGGGGTCGGCGCGCTGTTTCACGACAGCCCGAATATCCTGCATTACGGCCGCGCCAGCGAGGGGCCTGAATTGCGCGAGGGCATGATCTTCACGATCGAGCCGATGATCAACCTCGGTCGCCCGCATGTGAAGGTGCTGGCCGATGGCTGGACCGCCGTTACCCGCGACCGGTCGCTATCCGCGCAATACGAGCACACGGTCGGCGTCACCGCCGATGGCTGCGAGATCTTCACGCTGTCGCCCGGCGGGCTCGACCGCCCGGGCCTGCCACCCCTCACAAAATGAGCCGCTGATGGCAAAAGGACCGGTTTCCCATTCCGAAGACCTGGAGCTGCCTTTCGCGGCGGATGAGGACGATGGCATGGACGAGCGGTCCTTCTTCGCCGAGCAGGCCGGCAAGCCCGCAGCGCTTCGGCCCTCGCCCGCCAAGGAAGAGCATTATCACGGCCACCGCGAGCGGCTGCGCCAGCGCTTCCGCGATCATGGCGATACGGCGCTTGCCGATTACGAGATGCTGGAGCTGATGCTGTTCCGGCTGATCCCGCGCCGCGATACCAAGCCGATCGCCAAGGCGCTGCTCGACCGCTTCGGCTCGCTCGCCGCCGTCTTCGGCGCGCCGATCGCGCTGCTGCAGGAGGTGAAGGGCGTCGGTGAAGCCGTGGCGCTCGATCTGAAGCTGATATCGACCATCGCGCACCGGACGCTGAAGAGCGAACTGCGCGGCAAGCAGGTGCTGTCGTCGTGGTCGTCTGTGATCGAATACTGCCACGCCGCCATGGCGCATGAGACCCGCGAGCAATTCCGGATCCTGTTCCTCGACAAGCGCAACGCGCTGATCGCCGACGAAGTCCAGGGGCATGGCACGGTCGATCACACACCGGTCTATCCGCGCGAAGTGGTGCGCCGCGCGCTGGAGCTTTCGGCCACCGCGATCATTCTGGTGCATAACCACCCGTCCGGCGATCCCACGCCGTCGCGCGCCGATATCGACATGACCAAGATGATCATCGATACGGCCAAGCCGCTCGGGATCACGGTGCACGACCACATCATCATCGGCAAGGATGGCCATGCCAGCCTCAAGGGCTTGCGGCTGATCTGAAATCGCCGCCGCGATTTTCCCCGCGCAGGTCGGATCCGCTATTCTGGAGCGACCCATTCGTTCTCATCGTCGATGGCCGTCTCTATGACGAACCATCCCGCAGCACCGACACCGCCGCCCTTATTTCGTCTCGCTCATTCCTAATATTCGGCCGTAAATCAATCTGCAACATTGACCGGATACCTGTGAACGCGCCATTTTGCGTCGCAATATGATTCCAGCTTTTCAACCGGGGCCTGCTTCCATGTTTCAATACGATCTCGTTGTTGTGGGGAGCGGCCCGGCCGGTCGCCGTGGTGCTATTCAGGCCGCCAAGCTCGGCAAGAAGGTCCTCGTCATCGAGCAGGGCAAGCGCGTCGGCGGCGTCTCCGTCCATACCGGCACCATCCCCTCGAAGACCTTGCGCGAAACGGCGCTTAATCTTTCCGGCTGGCGCGAGCGCGGCTTTTACGGCAAGGCCTACCGGGTCAAGCAGGAGATCAGCGCCGAGGACCTGCGCCGCCGCCTGCTGATCACGCTCGATCATGAAGTGGAAGTGCTTGAGCACCAGTTCGCGCGTAACCGCGTGCAGCACCTGCGCGGCAAGGCGAGCTTCATCGATGCCTCGACGCTCGAAATCGTCAAGGACGACGGCGAAGTCATGCGCGTCTCGGCCGCCAGCATCCTGCTTGCGGTCGGCACCAAGCCGTTCCGCCCTGACTATATCCCCTTCGACAACAAGACGGTTCTCGACAGCGACGAGCTGCTCGATATCGAGGAACTGCCGCGCTCCATGGTGGTGATCGGCGCCGGCGTCATCGGCATCGAATATGCGACGATCTTCAGCGCGCTCGACACCGCCGTCACGCTAATCGATCCGAAATCGACGATGCTCGATTTCATCGACAAGGAAATCGTCGAGGACTTCACCTACCAGCTTCGCGACCGCAACATGAAGATCATGCTCGGCACCAAGGCGGAGAAGGTCACCAAGCTCGATGACGGCAAGGTCGAGCTCATTCTCGACAATGGTCGCCGCCTGGTGACCGACATGGTTCTGTTCGCGGCCGGCCGCATGGGCGCCACCGATGCGCTGAACCTGAAGGCGGCGGGCTTGGAGGCCGACAGCCGTGGCCGCCTGAAGGTCAATCCCGAGACGTTCGAGACGTCGGTGCCCGGCATTTACGCGGCAGGCGACGTCGTCGGCTTCCCGAGCCTGGCGTCCACCTCGATGGAACAGGGCCGCATCGCGGCGCGCGTCGCCGTCGGTGCCGTTGCCAAGGAGCCGCCGAAATACTTCCCCTACGGGATCTATGCCGTGCCGGAAATTTCGACCTGCGGCTTGACGGAAGAAGAGATGAAGGAACGCGGCATTCCCTACGAATGCGGCATCGCCCGTTTCCGCGAGACCTCGCGCGGCCATATCATGGGCCTCGATACCGGTCTCCTGAAACTTATCTTCTCGCTCAAGACACGCCGCCTGCTCGGCGTCCATATTGTCGGCGAAGGCGCTACCGAGCTGGTGCATATCGGCCAGGCCGTATTGAACCTCAAGGGAACGGTCGAGTATTTCGTCGAGAACACGTTCAACTACCCGACTCTCGCCGAAGCGTACAAGATCGCCGGCCTCGATGCCTGGAACCGGATGGGCGATATCAAGTCGGAGCTCTGAGCTTTTCGCGTGACGCCACGCGCATCCGCGTGGTGGTAAGCACTATCAAGCACATCAGCCCGTTTGTTGACAGTCTCCACGAAGGCGTTTCGACGCCTGACAACCTCGTAATAGGCGCAGCTTGTATAATCGGCTGCGTCTGATAGCGTTCATGTCACTGGGGGACTCTCTAATCAGCGAGTGACCGTGCGCGAACAATCCGAGACGACTGACCGGAATTTCCAGCTCATCCTCATCAAGCCGTCGCACTATGACGACGACGGCTACGTCATCCGCTGGTGGCGGGCGATGATCCCGTCCAACTCGCTGGCGGCGCTCTACGGAATTGCCGCCGATTGCGCCGAGCGGCGGGTGCTCGGACCCGGTGTCGGCATCGACATCACCGTTATCGACGAGACCAATACGCGGGTGAACACCTCAGCATTGCTGCGGCAGCTGAAAGCCAACGGCAATTTCGGCATGGTGGCGCTGGTCGGCGTGCAATCGAACCAGTATCCGCGCGCGCTCGATATCGCCCGGCCCTTCCGCGATGCCGGCATTCCGGTGGCGATGGGTGGCTTTCATGTCTCCGGGTGTCTGTCGATGCTCGACGACCATGCCGTTGGGCTCGACGAATGCCGCGAGATGGGCATCTCGATGTTCGCGGGCGAAGTCGAGGGGCGGCTGGACAAGGTGCTGCAGGACGCCGCATCGGGCACGCTGGCGCCGCTCTACAATTTCATGAACGATCTTCCGAGCATCGAAGGCGCCGCTGTTCCGTTCCTGCCGAAGGTCAATGTCGCGCAGACGCTTGGATTGAGCACCAGCTTCGACGCCGGTCGCGGCTGTCCCTACCAGTGTTCCTTCTGCACCATCATCAACGTGCAGGGCCGCAAGTCGCGCTTCCGCACGGCCGATGATGTCGAGAAGCTGGTGCGGATGAATTGGGCGCAGGGCATCCACAAATTCTTCATCACCGACGACAACTTCGCCCGCAACAAGGATTGGGAAGCGATCTTCGATCGGTTGATCCAGCTGCGTGAAAAGGATGGCATTCCGCTCGGCTTGATGATCCAGGTCGATACGCTCTGCCACAAGATCCCCAACTTCATCGAGAAATCGAAGCGCGCCGGCGTCACCCGCGTGTTCATCGGGCTGGAGAACGTCAACCCCGACAATCTGACGGCGGCGAAGAAGAACCAGAACAAGATCACCGAATACCGCAAGATGCTG
Organism: Hyphomicrobiales bacterium; assembly: GCA_900465665.1. Lineage (GTDB taxonomy): Bacteria > Pseudomonadota > Alphaproteobacteria > Rhizobiales > Rhizobiaceae > Rhizobium. Next base: position 92,274 of record UBJO01000028.1, on the reverse strand, counting down.
CTCGCCTGGAAGGCGCAGGGGATCATGACGCTGGCCGGCTACATCCTTGGCTTCCCGGCCGATACGCCGGAATCGATCCGCCGGGATATCGCGATCATCCAGCACGAGTTGCCGCTCGACGTGATCGAGTTCTTCGTGTTGACCCCGCTGCCCGGCTCGGAAGATCACCAGACGCTGTTCCGCAAGGGCGTGGCGATGGATCCGGATCTCAACATCTACGATGTCGAGCATGTCTGCACCGAGCACCCGAAGATGAGCAGGCAGGAGTGGGAGAGCATCTATCAGGAAGCATGGTCGCTCTACTATTCGCCGGAGCATATGAAGACGCTACTGCGCCGGGCGGTGGCGACCGGGGTACCGTTGGCGCGACTGGTCAAGGTTCTGGTGTCGTTCGCGACTACCGTGCCGCTTGAAAACGTGCATCCGCTGCAGAGTGGGCTGTTGCGGTTGAAGCACCCCTCGGAGCGCCGGCCGGACCTGCCACGCGAGAGCGACCTGGTCTTCTGGCCACGCTTCGTCGGCGAGACGATCGCCAAGCATCTGAAGCTTGGCGGCACGATCGCGCGACTGGCGGTCACCGCCTTCATGATTTCACGCGACAAGAATGCCAAGACCTATATGGACCAGGCATTGACACCTGTTGGTGACCACGAGGACGAGACGCTGGAGCTCTTCACAAAGACGGCTGGCGGACAGGCGGCGGTCTCGCATATCAAGAAGGTCAACGAGCTTACGCATGCGCATCGGGCGGGCTGAGCCGGCGTTTCCCGACTTCAAATTTTGAGCACAAAAAACCCCGCTTGAAGCGGGGTTTTTCGTTGGATCGATTGGCCGGAGATTACTCGGCGCCTTCCTCGGAAGCCTTCTTCTTCGGAGCGGCCTTCTTCTTCGGAGCAGCTTCTTCGCCTTCGGCGGCTTCAGCCTTGGCAGCCTTCTTCCTCGGAGCGGCCTTCTTGGCTTCCTTCTCGGAGCCTTCGCCTTCTTCGTCGGCGAGCAGCTCTTCCTTGGTGACCTTCTTGTCGGTGACGTCGAGTTCGGTCAGCAGATGGTCGATGACCTTCTCTTCGAAGATCGGCGCGCGGATCGAAGCGGCCGCACCCGGCTGGCTGCGGAAGAATTCGAGGATCTGCTTTTCCTGGCCCGGATACTGACGCAGCTGCTCATAGATGGCGCGCTGCATTTCGTCTTCGCTCACTTCGACGCCGGCTTTTTCGCCGATTTCGGAGAGAACGAGGCCGAGGCGAACGCGGCGCTCAGCGAGCTTCTTGTACTCTTCGCGAGCCTGCTCTTCCGTCGTGTCTTCGTCTTCGAAGGTCTTGCCGGACTGTGCGAGGTCGTTGGCAACCTGGTTCCAGATGCCGTTGTACTCGGCGTCGACGAGCGAAGCCGGGGTCTCGAACTTGTACATTTCGTCGAGCTGGTCGAGGATCTGACGCTTGACCTTCTGGCGGGTCATCGAGCCGTACTGCGATTCGATCTGGCCGCGAACGATTTCCTTCAGACGGTCAGCCGATTCCAGGCCGAGCTTCTGAGCCAGTTCGTCGTTGATTTCAACGTCGGCAGGAGCAGCAACATCCTTGACGGTGACGTCGAAGGTGGCTTCAGCGCCAGCGAGGTTCTTGGCCGGGTAGTCAGCCGGGAACGTGACGTTGATGGTCTTTTCGTCGCCAGCCTTGGTGCCGACGAGCTGTTCTTCGAAGCCGGGGATGAAACGGCCCGAGCCGAGAACAAGTTCGGCGCCCTGGTCGGTGCCGCCTTCGAAGGCAACGCCGTCGACCTTGCCGACGTAGTCCATGGTGATGCGGTCGCCGTCTGCGGCCTTGCCCTTCTTGGTCTCGTAGGAACGGGCGCTTTCAGCGACCTTGAGAACCTGCTCGTTGACTTCCTCGTCGGAGATATCAACGACTTCACGGGTGATCTTGACGCCCTTGACGGACTTCAGTTCGATCGGGGGCAGAACTTCGTAGGAGAGCGTGAACTCGAAATCCTTCTGAGCCGACAGGATCAGTTCTGCTTCGTCCTTGTCTTCCGTCATCGCGATTTCAGGCTGCGTGGCGGACTTTTCGCCGCGCTCGGCGAGAATGGAGGTCGGCTGTTCGCGGACGATCTCGTTGACGAGGTCGGCCATGATGGACTTGCCGTAAACCTTCTTGAGGTGAGCGGCCGGAACCTTGCCCGGACGGAAGCCGTTGATCCGGACCTTGTCCTTCACGTCGGCAAGACGCTCGTTCATCTTGGTTTCCATGTCCTTGGCCGGGATTACGACCTTGATTTCGCGCTTCAGCCCTTCAGCGAGCGTTTCGATAACCTGCATGTCTTCCTACCTTCAATTCGTGGCGGCCGTGCCCAGACGCCGTTCGTTTCGATGAGCACGACGCCGGAAAGTGCCGGGCGTGGCTTGTTCTCAATTCTTCTTCGTTCTGCGTGAGCGGAACGGCGCTTGGCTCCGGGCAATCGAGGGGCACCGTTTTCGGTCCCTCGCCTGCAAGCCAGCTTTGGTGCGGGTAGAGAGACTTGAACTCCCACGCCTTGCGGCACCAGAACCTAAATCTGGCGTGTCTACCAATTTCACCATACCCGCGTTCTCAAAAACCGCATGCATATGCCTGCACATGAGGCCTTCCGGAGCGCGGCGTCTCTATATCACCCGATTTGGAGGAGGCAAAGGAAAAATGAAGGTCAAATGACAGCGATTTTTCCCGCCACCGCGCGGACTTGCGCCCGCAAGCGGTCAAACTCAGTAAAGCGGCTCCTCATAGGCCGGCTTGCCGTCCACCAGCAGGCTTTTGATCTGCGCCATGCCATTGGCGCCAACGCTTGCAGCAATCGACACCTGCCCATCACGGCGCGCCTCTTCCAGCGCATGTCCGGCGCCCTCAGGAACGTAATAGCGCTCGATACCGTATTCGACGCGGATGGTTTCGGCCTGAGACGTTTCGCCGTAGCTATAGAAGGGCTGGGTGTGGAGCACGGCCGTACCGTCGGCTGGCGGAAGCTTGTCGAAGGATGATTCGGCGATCTGCCAGAAACCGCCCTCGCCCGGCTTGATGCGCACCCAAAGGCTGCGCTCGGCGGCCTCCTTCGGCATGGCGCCCAATATCGAGGAGACGGGCACGGAGGAGATGTCGTAGTTCAGCACCACGTAATCGCCGCGCAGGAAGTCGCGCGGATCGACGGGCGCCGTCTTCAACAGAACCTGCGTTCCGTTGCGCAGGACAGATGCGCGGCTCTGCACGATGTAGCCGAGCACGGCTGTCTGCAGCAGCGCCACGGTGACGGCGGCGGTGACGCAGCGGCGTTTCGAATAGCCCTTGAAGGAGAATATACTCATTGGACCGCCTCCCTGGCCTTGCCGGCAAATCTTCGTTCAAGACGGATGACGATCCAGGCCACGGCCGCGACGAAGAGGCCGGAGCAGAGAAAGAGCCCCGAGGTGCCGAGGATGGAACCAACAGTCACCGAGCCGAGATAGAGAATTTCGACCGCGAAGACCGTGTAGGCCAGATAGCGGACGGCGCCGTTGTCACGCCCCTGCAAGGCGATCGCCAGCACGGAGGCGGCGAGTGTCACGATGCCGAGCGGGAGAACCCATTTGCTGGCATCGAGTTCCACATGCAGCAGGAACAGGCCGATGACGGCAAGCAGGAAGGAATAGAAGGCAGGTGCGGCGCCGGCGCCCCTGATCAGCGAGGACAGGCGCGCAACCGGCAGGCTGACCAGAACGAAGACCGCCATGCCGCCGATGACATAGATCAGCGCCAGCCACAGATCGGAATTCAGCGTGTAGAGCCAGGCGAGCCAGCCAAGCAGCAGCAGGTAGGCCAGATGGCGAACGCGGCCAGCGCCGGTGTAGCGCACCAAGGCCACGACGATCGCCGCCATGACGGGTGCTGCCCATGAATCAAGCGTCATCAGGCGCATGTCGGAGCCGCTGAGATACAGGCCGAAGCTGCCCCAGGCGAGGAAGCCCGCCACGCCCGACACCACGCCCGAGCGGAACAGCACGGCCGAGACCACCGCCATGGCGAACCAGAGATACATGACCGTCTGCTCGTCACCCGACAGATGATACATCTGCCCGACCAGCGAGATGGCGCCGCCGAAGGTGAGCGTGCCGATAACAAGCAGCGCGTTGGCGGCGGCGATCTGGCCACGGACAAGGGCAGCACCGGCGCCGAGATGGACGGACCAGATAAGCGCGAGGATGAAGAACATCCTGACCAGACGCGGTATCGCCTCCCAGTTGGACGCGACCACCAGAAGAATGGCTGCGCCGAGCAGGATGGCCGCGAGGATCATCAGCACATTGCCGAGGCTGAAGCTTGCCGGACGCCCGTCATATTCCTTGAGCAGCGCATCGGCGGTCTGCTCGGTGAGCAACCCCTTGCCGACCCACTGCGACAAATCCCTCTCAAGACGTCCGCGATACATGCCCTACCCCCGAAACGCAAAATTGCGCCTGACTTTTCAACTTTATAGACGCGGTTTGCCGATTGAGGAAACGGCTCCTTGCGATTTCCTTCACAGACCCTTTCGGCAGGGCCGTTAATCGCCCGGCAAGACTTTGCCCTTAGGTTTGCTCATGCCATGCATATTGCGCATGGAGACAACCGATATACTGCATCGCAATATTTCACTCAAAGCCATTGAGCATGCGCGCAGCCGGGGATGTACCCGGACCGGATTACCGGACGCTTTCGGATATGATTTCCGCCGATATGATCGGGATTTGGATCTATCCTCCCTTCCAAACAACCCGATCGACCTGCAACGTCCTCCTCCCAGTTGCCGGTCATACGTATGGACGCCCATCGGATTGCGCATCCGGTGGGCGTCTTCGTTTTGTCCTCCGCAGGGCGGCTCATCCGCGCCGACGCCGCTGGATTGCTCATTTTGCCTATTGATTGACCAGAACGTGGCCAAATCGTGCGGTTTACAGCTTGAGAAATGCAGCAGCTGCATATGTGCGTTGAATTCTTGTCTCTGTTAGCTCTTCGCAGTGCAATATATATTCAGCTCATCAAATAGAGGTCAGCGCCGATAGGCGGCAGCTGGCAGACGCAAGCCCTCGGAAAGGGGACCGACATGAACATTTCTCGCTCTTTCAACAACTGGCGCAAGTATCGTCAGACCGTTACCGAACTGGGCCGCATGACCAACCGCGAATTGCACGACCTCGGCATCGACCGCGCCGACATCCAGCGCGTTGCTCGCGAAGCCGTTCGCTAATATCTGCGCTAGTATCCGGGCGGTTCGCTTCCTCCCAAGCCGATCGCCTCACCAAGACGCCCGCTGCCACCAGGCAACGGGCGTTTTCTTTTGTCTTAACGCCTCATTAACGTCTGGGTTGCGCCACAGCCCAGTATTCCGCCTGCTCAAAAAGTGACACTTGCGCTTTATCTGTGCATCGTACTGCACAATTGCATGGCAGGAGCCTAATAAATGCACTGCACAATATGACCGGGATAACCTATATCAGCGTCAACCACTGAGACGGCAATCGCGCCGCTCACTGAATTGATCTTGAGGAACTACCCATGAACCCGATCCGCATTGCAAAGAGCTGGATTAGCTACCGCCGTACCCTGAGCGAACTCGGCAGCCTCTCCAACCAGGCCCTGGCCGACATCGGCGTAAGCCGCTATCAGATCCACAACATCGCTTCGCGCGCTTTCCGCTAATAGCGGAACGCCTGAAGTACCCAAAACGGCGCCTTCACGGCGCCGTTTTCGCGTTTTAAGTTATTGATTTTATTGCGCATGAGTTATTTTGACATAGGCCGTGTCATAGCTTTTTTTGATCTAATATTGTCGATTTGGTCGCGGTTTGGGACTGATAAGCGGTTTGCTTCCAACTCTCTGGAACCATCTTGGCTCCTACCAGTTATCTTGTTGCAAGGTTTGAAATCCACCTTGCCACGGATGCATCGCCCTATGCGATCCGTCAGAAGCCCGGCGTCGGATTAGTCCGCACCGGGCTTTTCCTTTACGGCGGCCCGGTCGCACCGCCCAAACATCACGATTGCCTAATACACAACTGCCGAATAAAGTGTGCCACGCACTCGGCCAAAATGCGGGCCGGCGCACATAGCTCATTATAGCATTCACGGGCGCGGCTCGCCCATGGCCGAGCTGCATCCCCGATCCCCCAGTGCATCCAAGTGCTCCGATCAACTTTCCCAAGGACAACGTGATGGCTGACCCTAATGCTAAAACTCGTGCCTGCCCGATCTGCAAGGAAGAGATCAAAGTCGCCGCTACGCGCTGCATTCACTGCCATTCCGAAATCCCTCCAGGCGCCGATGGACGCGCCAGGCCGCCAATGATCATGGGCCGGCGCATTCGTGCGAAGGCGCATACGGCACCAAAGGCAACATTCAATGCGGGCCCATCGTCAGCCTGCAACGATCTCGAGATCGATGACGCCGGCGTCTGGGAGTACATCGGCGAGGATGAGGACTACTGCTATTACTGGGGCCCTTCCTGAGACCCAACGGCGATCGGATCATCGCAGTTCATTGTTCACCTACATCTCCAGCGCCCGCAATTTCGCCACCGCGAAATCGACGAAGGACCGGGTCTTGGCCGAGACGTGGCGGCCCTCGGCATGGACGACATGGATCGGCAGCGGTGGTTCCTCGTAATCTTCGAGCGTCAGACGCAGATGGCCGGCGGCAACGTACCGGCTGACCTGGTAGGAGAGCGGGCGGGATAGTCCCCAGCCGGTGACGGAGGCGGCGATCGCGGCGTCGACCGTGTTGCAATAGAGGCGCGGATGGAGCATTGCGGCGGCGCCGTCGGGGGCGAAGTGCCAGTCGAGCGGTGCCGACGAGCCGGTGTTGACGATGGTGGCGTGGTTGGCGAGATCGGCGGGTGTCTTCGGTTCGCCGTGGCGTTCGAAATAGGAGGGCGCGCCGCAGACGACGCGGCGGACACTGCCCACCTTGATCGCCGTCTGGTCGGAATCCTGCAGGCGGCCAATGCGGATCGCGACGTCAATCCCCTCCTCCACAAGGCTGACGATCCTGTCGAACAAGAGCACACGGCCGGTCACGCCCTTATGGATATCGAGAAACTCGGTCATGACAGGCATAGTATGCAACTGCCCGAACTGCACCGGCGCGGTAATCGTCAGCATGCCTGATGGCGTCGCGTGCGAGCCGCCGGCAGAGGCCTCTGCCTCGTCGATCTCCGCCAGAATGCGCTTGCAATCATCGGCATAGCGCCGGCCGGCCTCGGTCAGATTGACCGATCGCGTCGACCGCACGAAGAGGCGCGCGCCGGTGGCATCCTCGAGAAAGGCCACGGCGCGGGTGACGGCGGGCGGGCTCATGTGTAGCTGGCGCGCCGCTTCCGCGAAGCTTGCCGTCTCGGATACCCGCACCAGAACTTTCATGCATTGAAGCCGATCCATATCGCAGCCTTTATTCCACTCGGAGAAACAGTCCCTTTCTCATAATCGAAATTCCATACGAAAACAGGAACAATTATTCTCCCGGGCAATATCAACGGAGACCTGTTCCATGAAGCTCTACTCGCACCCGCTTTCCGGCCATGCGCACCGCGCCTGTCTGTTCATCTCGCTTGCCGGGATCGACGCCGAGATTGTCGACATCGATCTCGCCGGCGGCGAGCACAAGAAGCCCGCCTTCCTGGCGCTCAACCCGTTCGGGCAGATCCCTGTGCTCGATGACAATGGGCTGGTGCTTGCGGATTCCAATGCGATCCTGGTCTACCTCGCCAAGAAGCATGCGGCGGATTGGCTGCCTGAGGATGCCGTGGGCGCCGCCACCGTTCAGCGCTGGCTTTCGGTGGCTGCGGGCGAGATCGCCTATGGCCCGGCCGCCGCGCGGTTGGTCACGGTGTTCGGCGCAAGCTTCGACACCGAAGAGGTGATCGGGCGCGCGCACCGTATTCTGGCGCTGATCGACGCGGAGCTGGCCGGCAAGGCATGGATCGCGGCGGACCGGCCGACGATCGCCGACGTCGCGCTCTACAGCTACATCGCCCGCGCGCCGGAGGGGAATGTCGATCGCTTCCGCTACGGCAACGTCAGCGCCTGGCTGAAGCGTATCGAGGCGCTGCCCGGCTTCCGGCCATTCCAGAAGACGGCGATCGGTATTCCCGACGCGGCCTGATACGGGCCACGCGCCGCCGCCGATCCTCACAAATCCACGAAGGAGAATGTCATGCTTGCCTTGACGCAGACTGAAAAGCCTTCCCCGTGGCATGACGGGGAGATTTCCCTGCAGGAAAAGGCCGGGGTCGCGGCGCGCATGAAAGATGTGGGCGCGCGCGTGCTGCGCGATCACCTGATCGACCAGCACCGCCAGTTCTACCCGCAGCTGCCCTTCATCGTGCTCGGCACGGTGGACGCCGACGGCGACGCCTGGGCGACGCTGCGGGCGAACTATCCAGGGTTCCTCGACAGTCCGGATGTGCGCACGCTGAGCGTCAAGCTCGCGCGTGAGCCCGCCGATCCGGCCGATCGCGGAATGGAGGATGGCGACGCGATCGGCATGCTTGGCATCGAGCTGCAGACGCGCCGGCGCAACCGGCTGAACGGCACGATCGCACGCAGCACGGCGGATCGCTTCGACGTCACCGTCGGCCAGTCCTATGGCAACTGCCCGCAATATATCCAGCTGCGCGATTTCGGTTTCAGCCGCGAGCCTGAACTCTCCTCGGCCGTGCCGGCCGTTGTTGCTGAGGCGCTGGATGCGCGGGCGATGGCGCTGATCTCGAAGTCGGACACGTTTTTCGTGGCGTCCTATGCCGATCGTGACGATGGCGAGCGGCAGGTGGACGTTTCGCACCGGGGCGGCAAGCCGGGCTTCGTACGGATCGGCGAGGATGGGGTTCTGACGATCCCCGACTTCGCCGGCAATCTGTTCTTCAACACGCTCGGCAATATTCTCATCAACGGCCGCGCCGGTCTTGTCTTCGTCGATTTCGACAGCGGCGATCTGATGCAATTGTCTGGTGATGCCGAAGTCGTTCTGGATTCGCCGGAGATCGCCGCCTTCCAGGGTGCGGAGCGTCTGTGGCGTTTTCGCCCGCGCCGTGTCGTCTACCGGGCGGATGCGCTGCCGCTTCGGTGGAATTCGCGCGCCGACGGGCAATCGCCGAACGCGCTGATGACCGGCGATTGGCAGGCCGCCGCCGGACGCATCAGCGCCGCCGAGATGGCGAGCCGCTGGCGGCCGCTCCGGGTGGCAGGCATTGTCGATGAGAGCGCCGGCATCCGCTCGTTTCACCTGGAGCCCGTCGATGGCGGCGGGCTCATCGCGCATGCGGCCGGGCAATATCTGCCGATACGCGTCAATGTACCGGGCGAAGATCGGCCGCTGATCCGGACCTACACGCTGTCGGTCGCGCCGTCCGATAACCGGTACCGCATCAGCGTGAAGCGGGAGGGCGTCGTCTCGCGCCACCTGCACGACCACATTGGTGTCGGCGATATCATCGAGGCGCGGGCGCCGGGTGGTGCCTTCGGCATCGATGCGGCGGAGCAGCGGCCGGCAGTGATGCTGGCGGCGGGCATCGGCATAACGCCGCTGCTCGCGATGTTGCGGCATGTCGTTTATGAGGGGTTCCGCAAGCGCGGGATGCGGCCGGTCTGGCTGTTCTATTCCGCGCACAGCAAGGCCGAGCGCGCCTTTGACGATGAGATTGGAGCGCTGGTCGCGGCCTCCGGCGGGGCGGTCAGGTTGGTCCGGCTGCTTGGAGATGTCTCGGGCGCGGTCGAGGGGCGGGACTATGAGGCGCAGGGGCGGATCGACATGGCTCTGTTGCGCGCCGTGCTGCCGTTCAACGATTACGACTTCTACCTCTGCGGCCCGCCGGGCTTCATGCAGTCGGTCTATGACGGGCTGCGTGGCCTCAACATCGCGGATGGCAGAATCCATGCCGAGGCGTTCGGCGTGGCATCGGTTGCGCGATCGGGTGGCGTTTCGGCCGAGGCTGCCCCGGTGCAGGCTCGGGCGGCGGCGGATGTGCCGGTGCCTGTCTACTTCACGCAATCGGCCAAGGAAGCGCGGTGGGAGCCTAAAGGCGGCACGCTGCTGGAGCTTGCCGAGGCGCGCGGGTTGCAGCCGGAGTTCAGCTGCCGGCTCGGCAATTGCGGCAGCTGCCGGACCAAGGTGCTGTCGGGCGCGGTGGCTTATACCAGGGAGCCGACGGCCGAGGTTGCCGAGGACGAGGCTTTGATCTGCTGCGCGGTTCCGGCCAAGGGCGAGACGCGGCTGGAGCTCGATCTCTAGAGAATGGCGGGGCGACCGGGGTACAGCAGGTGCTGCTCAAATATCCGGTTTCCCGCCAATATCCAGTTTGCTGTCATGGCGCGGCGTGATAATCAGCCGCGCATGACAAAGACCTCTTCCCATTCTCCCATCCACGTCGTCGGCGGCGGGCTCGCGGGCTCCGAAGCCGCGTGGCAGATCGCAAACGCCGGCGTCCCCGTCATCCTGCACGAGATGCGCGGCGTGCGCGGCACCGATGCCCACAAGACGGATCATCTGGCCGAACTCGTCTGTTCCAACTCGTTCCGCTCGGACGATGCGACCGCCAATGCCGTCGGCGTCATCCATGCGGAAATGCGCATGGCGGGATCGCTGATCATGGCCTGCGCCGACAAGCACCAGGTGCCGGCCGGCGGCGCGCTGGCTGTCGATCGTGACGGCTTCTCGGAAGCCGTCACGCGGGCGGTGCACGATCATCCGCTGATCACTGTCATGCGCGAGGAGATCACCGGTCTGCCGCCGAAGGAGTGGGATCTGGCGATCGTCGCCACCGGCCCGCTGACGGCGCCGTCGCTTGCTGGCGCCATCCAGGCGGAAACCGGCGCCGATGCGCTCGCCTTCTTCGACGCCATCGCGCCGATCGTCTATCGCGAAAGCATCGACATGGATATCTGCTGGTATCAGTCGCGCTACGACAAGGTCGGCCCCGGCGGCACCGGCAAGGACTACATCAACTGCCCGATGGACGAGGCGCAGTACAATGCCTTCGTCGACGCGCTGATCACCGGCGACACGGTCGGGTTCAAGGAGTGGGAAGGCACGCCCTATTTCGACGGCTGCCTGCCGATCGAGATCATGGCCGAGCGCGGCCGCGAGACGTTGCGCCATGGGCCGATGAAGCCGATGGGGCTCACCAACGCGCATAATCCGACGGTCAAGGCCTATGCCGTCGTGCAGCTGCGCCAGGACAATGCGCTCGGCACGCTCTACAATATGGTCGGCTTCCAGACGAAGCTGAAATACGGCGCGCAGACCGAGATCCTCAAGATGATCCCGGGATTGCAGAACGCCGAGTTCGCCCGTCTCGGCGGCCTGCACCGCAACACCTATATCAACTCGCCGACGCTGCTCGACGGTTCGCTGACGCTGAAGTCGCGGCCGGGCCTGCGCTTCGCGGGCCAGATCACCGGCTGCGAGGGCTATGTCGAAAGCGCCAGCGTCGGCCTGCTCGCCGGCCGGTTCGCAGCTGCCGAGCGCAAGGGCGAAACGGTATCGCTGCCGCCTGCGACGACCGCGCTCGGTTCGCTGCTCGGTCATATCACCGGCGGGCATATCAGCAACGACGAGGAACCGGGCAAGCGTTCCTTCCAGCCGATGAACATCAATTTCGGGCTGTTTCCGGAGCTTGAGCCGGGCTCGATCGTCAAGCCTGAGGGCGTGAAGCGCTTCCGCGGCAAGGACAAGACGATCATGAAGCGGCAGCTGATCGCCAAGCGGGCGCTGAGCGACTGCGCGACGTGGCTTGGCGAGACATTGCCGGTGGCAAAGACGGCCTGATCAGGCCGCTTTGCTCACAAGCCAAGACAGGTCAGTGGGTGACCGGCCCGTTGGCCTTCTTCCAGGCGTCGATACCGCCCTCGATGTGGCAGGCGGATGCGATGCCGGCATCGTGCGAGGCCTGGACCGCCATGGCGGAGCGTTCGCCGAAGGCACAGTAGAAGACCAGGCGCTTGGTGGTCGATACGCCGAGTTCATGCAGAACGCCGCCGGCGCTGATGCTTTCTGCAAGCGCCGGATAGGGAAAATGCAGCGATGACGGGATAACGCCATGGCGCTGGCGTTCGCTATCCTCGCGCAGGTCGATCAGCGCGACGTCGGGCCTGCCCATCAGATCGAAGACCTGCCGGACGCTCAATGACCATCCGTGACTGTCGACGTCGTGATGATCCATGCCGATCTTCATGTTGGCCGGCACCGCCACGTCCATCATCTTCGGATTGGCGAGCTTCAGATTGTTCATCAGGTCGGCATATTCGTCGGCCGAGCGCACCTGCAGGCGCGGGTTGAAGGCCTTCTCTTCGCCGATCGTCGAGACCGTGTCGCCCTTGTAGTCGTGGGCGGGGTAGACGAGCGTCGTGCCGGGCAACTTCAGCAGGCGGCCGAAGATGGATTCGAACTGGGCGCGCGGATCGCCGTTCTGGAAGTCGGTGCGGCCGGTGCCGCGGATCAAAAGCGTGTCGCCGGTGAAGACACGGTCGGGAAGGACGAAGCTGTAGCTATCGTCCGTGTGACCGGGCGTATAGATGACATCGAGCGACAAGCCCTCGATCGTCAGCCTGTCGTTGTCGGACAGGCGCATCGAGACGACATCGGCCTTGGTCTGCTCGCCCATGACGGTCGTGCAATGGGTCTTGTCGCGCAAGGCGCCAAGACCGGTGATGTGATCGGCATGCAGATGCGTGTCCACGGCCTTGACCAGCTTCAGGTCGAGTTCGTGGATGAGCTGCAGGTAACGATCGACCTTTTCAAGGACCGGATCGATGATCAGCGCCTCCCCGCCCCGCCTGCTTGCCATCAGGTAGGAGTAGGTGCTGGATGCGGGGTCGAAAAGCTGACGGAAGATCATCTTCGCCTCCTGTGCTTAGCCCTTCGGCTGCGGCACGATGCGGATATAGGGCTTGGGCGACACCCAGCCGTCAGGGTACTGCTTCTTTGCGTCCTCGTCGGAGACCGAGCCGGCGATGATGACGTCGCCGCCGTTCTGCCAGTTGGCCGGCGTCGCGACCTTGTGCTTCGCGGTCAGCTGCAGAGAGTCGATGACGCGAATGACTTCGTCGAAGTTGCGGCCGGTCGTCATCGGGTAGACGAGGATGAGCTTGATCTTCTTGTCGGGGCCGATGACGAAGACGTTGCGGACCGTCTGGTTGTCGGCCGCGGTGCGGACTGTCGGATCACCCGACACGGCTGCCGGCAGCATGTGGTAGAGCTTGGAGACGTTGAAATCGACGTCGGCGATCATCGGGTAGTTGGGGCGCGTACCTTGCGTTTCCTCGATGTCGTTCATCCAGCCGTCGTGACGATCCAGCGGATCGACGGAGAGGCCGATGATCTTGACGCCGCGCTTGTCGAACTCCGGCTTGATTTTCGCCATGTAGCCGAGTTCCGTGGTGCAGACGGGCGTGAAATCCTTGGGATGCGAAAACAGAACCGCCCAGGAGCTGCCGATCCAATCGTGAAAATTGATCGTGCCTTCGGTCGTCTGCGCTTCGAAATCGGGAGCAATGTCGTTGATCGCAAGCATACTTACCTCCAATAAGTTGTAGGAAAATTCATGAGGTCTCGCGGCGTGCGCGAAACATGCTCCACTTTGAGGACTAAGGCAATATGACACGAAAGAGGTAGCGCGGTCGGAAAAACGTCAAAAGCCCGGCGCATGGCCGGGCATTGATCGAGTGAAAATTGGGGGCAGTTTACCGGTGGTTGGCGGCGGTCGGGTCTGCCAGCGGCAGCTCGCGGTCGGGTTCGGCGACGTAGTTGCCGAGCAGCCAGAGGGCGACTTCGGAGGCTTCCTTCGGCGAGGCGAATTCGAAGGTGCCGTTCTGGTGGGGCGTATCGAGGAAATCGACCGTCAGCCCTTTTCCGGTTTCAGAGCTTTGAACGCGCACCCTGCCCGGCTGAATGACCTGGCAGGAGTAATGGCGCTGCATGCTGCGCATGAAGCCGGCCTTGTTGTCGTGCAGGCGAACGAAGACCACCTGGCCGTTGGCCGTCGCCTGCAGCGAGCGGATCGCTTCGGTCGGGAAGGCGCGGTTGAACTCGATGATGGCAAGGCCGGTATCGTGCAGGCCCTGCTCCTCATGCTTCGCCGACATGCGCACGGCGATGAAGGCCACGATGACGAGCATCACGAAAAGAGTGGCCCAGATCAATATGCTCACGTCACACTCCATTCAAAGCAAGCGATGATGACAGCTATAACGCGCGAGGCTTGCGCGAGTTTGAACGAGCCTCAGATTTTCTTGCGCATCAGCGCCACGGTCATGCCGATCTGGCGGCGCCATTGCGGTTGCTGCGCGGAGCGATCGAACAGCCCCGCCCCCAGCTTCTGCGCCTTCGACAGAACCGGCGCGGCAAGCGATGCGGGCAGGAAGGCGGGGAAGACCGCCTGCGGGATGGCGACCTTGCGCGCTTTCGCGAGATGGTCACGGCCAAGCCCGGCGAAGGCCTCGATGGCGGCCGAGATGCGTGCCTTGTCTTCGCCAGCGAGGAAGGTGTCTCGGTCAAGCCCGGTCGCGGCCAGGATCTCGAGCGGGATATAGATCTGCCCGCGATGGCGATGGAGCGGCATCAAGAGCAGCAAGCCCGCGATCGCCTGGGCGACACCGGCATGGCCGGCGGCTTCGGCCGACCGCGCCGCCTCCTCGGGCGACAGGATCAGGCTTGCGAGCTGGATCAGCGCCGAGGCCGTCTCGCCGGCATAGCCTTCCAGCGCGCCGCGCGATTCCATCGGATCGTCGTAGAGGTCGAAGATGCGGGCGTCGATCATATCCGACAATGTCTTGCGCGGCAGGCGATGCGCCTCGATTGCGGCCAGCAGCGCGGCAGCCACCGGGTTGGCCTCGGTGGAGCCGTGCGCGGTTCCCTCCAGAAGATCGCGCCAGTATTGCATGCGGACTTCGCCGGGAAGCGGCTCATGCACGAGATCGCGGATGCGGGCGAGTTCGGCGTTGAAGGCGTAAAGCGCCGCCAGCGCGCCGCGCTTGTCTTCGGGAGACAGGAGGCAGGCGAGATAGCGATCACGATCGCTGTCGCGCAGCATCGCCAGGCAGATGTCCTGGTTCGTCGAGGATTGATCGGCCATGCGTCAGACCGCGATCAGCGCCGCTGCGACGGCGCGCGATTCCATCAGCATGATGTTGAAGGTGCGCACCGCCGCACCCGTGCTCATCGAGTCCGAGGAAATGCCGGCGCCCTTCAGCGCGGCTTTCAGCTCCGCCGGGATCGGGCGCATGTCGACGCCGGTGCCGAGCAGCAGGAATTCGATCTCGGATGCCTCGTTCAAGACGCGCTGCAGGTTTTCGATCGACAGCGGCATGGTCGCGTCCATGTTCCAGCCGTGGATGCCTGACGGCAGGCAGAGGATGGAGCCGCGATGCGACATGTCGGCGAAGCGGAAGCCGCCGTTCCCGTAGGTATCGATCGGAGCGCGACCGGGAAAATGCGCTTCGCGTATTTCAATGCCTCTTGCCATATTCTCACACTGCCGGCTTGCCGGGCTGGGCGGCCGGTTCCGGTACTTTCTTGTCGTTATCGTTATCGAGCGCATCCGGGCGGAGCTTGAAGACGATCAGCACCGGTGCAGCAATGTAGATGGAGGAGAACGTGCCGATGGCAACGCCAGCCAACATGATGAAGGCGAAGGAGCGGATGACCTCGCCGCCGAAGATTGCCAGCGCGAGCAGCGCCAGCATGGTGGTGGCGGCGGTCAGCACGGTGCGCGACAGCGTCTGGTTGATCGACGCGTCGATCAGGATCGGCAGCGGCATCTTGCGGTAACGTTTGAGGTTCTCGCGCATGCGGTCGTAGACCACCACGGTATCGTTGAGCGAATAGCCGATGATCGTCAAAAGGGCGGCGACGCTGGTCAGGTTGAACTCGATGCCGGTGAGCACGAAGAGCCCAAGGATCAGGATGATGTCGTGCAGCGTGGCGACGATGGCGCCGACAGCGAACTGCCACTCGAAGCGCATCCAGATATAGACGAGGATGACGATGAGCGACGCCAGCACGCCGAGCGAGGCGGCGCGGGTGAGTTCACCGGATATGGCGGGGCCGACCACTTCGACGCGGCGGAAATCATAGTCGTTGGCGAGTTCGTCGCGTACCAGCGTGACCGCCGACTGTTCGGCATTCTCGCCGCCGCCCTGCGCTTCCAGCTGGATCAGCGCGCCGGCGGGATCGGCCAGCCTGCGAGCAAGGATGTCGCCGATCGGCAGATCGCCGAGGCGGGCGCGGATATCCTCGATATCTGCAGGGCCCTGCTTGGCCTTGACCTCGATGATCGAGCCGCCGGCGAAATCGATGCCGAGATGCATTCCGACCGCGGCGAAGCCTACCATGGCTGCGACGCAAAGGGCGGCCGAGGCGGTGAAGACGTAGCGGCGAATGCCCATGAAGCGGATGTTGGCGCGATCGAAGATGCCGGTGTGGACATCCTTCGGCAGATGCCGGGGATGACGGCGATGCAGCCAGGTTACGACGATCCAGCGGGTGAGCGTGACCGCCGTGAAGATGGTGGTCAGGATGCCGGCGGCGAGCGTGACGGCAAAGCCGCGCACGGCGTCGTTGCCGAGGAAATAGAGGATGGCGGCGGCAATGAAGATGGTGACGTTGGCATCGAGGATCGTCATGATCGCACGGGAGAAACCGTAGTCGATCGCCTCGAAGAAGGGCCGGCCGGTTTTCGCTTCGTCGCGGATGCGCTCATAGATCAGGACATTGGCATCAACCGCCATGCCCATGATGAGCACGATGCCGGCAATCCCCGGCAAGGTGAGCGTGGCACCGATAAGGCTCATCACCGCGAGGATGAGAATGAGGTTCAGGAGCAGCGACAAAGCGGCGATCAGGCCGAGGCCGCGATAGAAGCCGAACATCAGGCCGATCACCAGGATGGCCGCGACGATGCCGGCGACGAGCCCTGCCCGCGCCGATTCCGCACCGAGCGCCGGGCTGACCGTGCGCTCCTCGACTGTCGTCAACGTCGCCGGAAGAGCGCCTGCGCGCAGCATGAGAGCCAGGTCGCTGGCGCCTTCCTCGGTGTAGCTGACCGGGATCTCGCCCTTGCCGTCAAGGATCGGCGCGCTGATCGGGAGCGACGCCATGACCTGGTCGTCAAAGATGATGGCGAGGTGGCCGCCGGCGTGTTGCTGTGTCTTCTCCGCCAGGCGCTTGGTGCCTTCGGCGTCGAGCGCATAGCGGATCGCCACCGTGTCGGCCTGCGCATCCGCGAAGGATTGGACATCGACGATATTGGCGCTGGTGATGAAATCGGTGCGGTCCACGAGATAGGGAACCGGCGGATCATCCAGCGAATAGAGAACCTCGGAGCTCGCCGGCCAGCGGCCGTTGACCGCGTCCTGTCCCGACATGGTCTCGTCGAGCATGCGCACGGAGAGCTTGGCGGGCTCGTTGAGGATATTCTTCAGGCGCTCGGCATCGATGACGCCGAAGACCTGGACATCAAGACGATCGGCACCCTCGGGCTTGATCGCGAAATCCGGATTGCCGAGGCCGGCAATGCGGCGGCTGACGATATCGACGGACTGGGCCTGCGCGTCTGAAATGGCGGCGTCGATGGCGGCATCCGCGATCTCGATCGTGAGGTCACCGCTATTGGTCTGCTTGAGCGTGACGCCCTGTGTCGAGGTCAGATTTTTCAGTGCGGCGACGGCGGCGTCGACCTGCGCGGGGTCGGTGATCTTGACGGTGACCGTCTGGTCGTTGCCCGTAAGCCCGGTGTAACGGATATTGGCCTGGCGCAAGGAGCGGCTGATCTCGCCGACGGTGGCGACCAGCTTCTGGCGCGCGACATCGGCGCGATCGACTTCGAAGACGACATGCGTGCCGCCGCGAAGATCGGAGCCCAGCACGACGCGGTGCTTGGACAGCCAGGAAGACAGCAGGCCGGATTGGCCGACCGGCAGAAAATTGGGGGCCGCGATCAACACGGCCACCAGTACCACAAACCAGATCAGAAGGGTCTTCCAGCGGGAAAAATGAAGCATTTTCTCTCGACTATGTCAGATCCGGGTGATCCGGTTCGTGGGATATGCGTGATGATTATGCCGCGTCTGCCTTTACGGGCTCGCCCTTGACGCGGATCTCGGTGACGCCGGTGCGGACGACGCGAACGCGCACGCCATCAGCAATTTCGACTTCGATTTCTTTTTCGTCAATCACCTTGGTGACCTTGCCGACGAGACCGCCTGACGTGACGACCTGGTCGCCGCGACGGATCGCCTTCAGGGCTTCGTCACGCTTCTTGGCCTGGGCGCGCTGCGGACGGATGAGCAGGAAATACCAGACGACCATCAGCGGCACGAACAGGATGATCATTTCGAAGCCGGAACCGAACGGCGACGCCGCGCTGTCGGTGGCCTGGGCGAATGCCGGGGTGATGAACATGCTAATCTCCTCAAACTTTTCCGGAGGCGGATTGTCGCCTTTTTTCTCGGTGGCCGGACTATAATTATGGTCTTTGCGATTGCAACTGAAACAGCCGAAAACCGTACCGATTCCGCTGCCTCATAACCTTTCCGCTTATAAAACACCATGCTACCCGGCTAGGAAAAGCGATTGGCACACAGCCGCATACGCCCCAAGGAGGAAACGCCATGGCCGAAGACGTCAACAGCATCATTCTCGGCGAACTGCGCCGCCTTGCCGATGCCGTGGAACGGCTGGCGGGACCGCCGCCCGCCATCAACGACTGGAACGCGGCCGATTGCTTCGTCTGGGCCCCCGCCCGCCAGCATCTGCAGCCTGTCCAGCGTCCAAACCGCGTGGCGCTGGCGCTGATCCGCGGCGTCGATCGGGTGCGCGACATCCTACATGAAAACACGGTGCGTTTCGCCGAGGGCTATGCCGCCAACAACGTGCTTCTGTGGGGCGCGCGGGGCATGGGCAAGTCGTCGCTGGTGAAGGCCGTTCACGAAGATGTCAGACGCGAAAGCGGCGTTTCGCTGAAGCTGGTCGAAGTGCACCGCGAGGATATCGCCAGCCTGCCCGCGCTGCTCGACCTGTTGAAGGATACGCCGCACCGGGTCATCGTCTTCTGTGACGACCTCTCCTTCGACCATGACGACACGGCCTACAAGTCGTTGAAGGCGGCGCTCGACGGCGGTGTCGAGGGACGGCCGGACAATGTGCTGTTCTATGCGACCTCCAACCGTCGCCACCTCCTTCCGCGCCACATGATGGAGAACGAGCAGTCGACGGCGATCAACCCGTCGGAGGCTGTCGAGGAGAAGGTGTCGCTGTCAGACCGTTTCGGGCTGTGGCTCGGCTTCCACAAGTGCAGCCAGGACGACTATCTGACGATGATCGACGGCTATGCCGCCCACTTCAAGCTGCCGCTCGACCGCGAGACGCTGCATGCGGAAGCGCTGGAATGGGCAACGACACGCGGCGCGCGCTCGGGCCGCGTCGCCTGGCAGTATATCCAGGATCTGGCGGGCCGGAAGCGGATCGCGCTCGACAGAGCCTGATGGCAGCTTTCACCGTCACCTGAAACGACAAAAGCCCGGCGTCCGCCGGGCTTTTGCATTGTCCTCGATACACAATACCTATTCGAGGAAACTCTTGACCTACTCGAGGCCTAACCTACTCGAGGCCCAACCTACTCGAGGAAAGTCATCGGGTTCACCGGCGTCGCGTCCTTGCGGACTTCGAAGTGAACCTGCGGCTGCTTGACGTTGCCGCTCATGCCTGACACCGCGACCGTCTGGCCGCGCTGGATCTTCTGGCCGCGCGTCACGCTCAGCGTGTCGGCATTGCCGTAGACGGTGACGGTGCCGTCGTCGTGGCGAACGAGAACCGTGTTGCCGAGCTCCTTGAGGCCGTTGCCGGCGTAGATGACGACGCCGTTTTCAGCGGCCTTGATGGCCGTGCCCTGCGGAACCGAGATGTCGATACCGTCATTGCGGCTGCCGTTGACGTTGGCGCCATAGGCGGCGATCACGGCGCCACGGACCGGCCAGCGATACTTGCCGATGCCGGTTGCTTCAGGTGCTGCCGATGCCACTTCCTTCTTGGCGGCGTCGCTGACGCTTTCGGTGGCGACCGGCGCCTTGTAGGTGGCGGGCTGGGTTGCAGCCGTTTCCGGCGCGGATGCCGGCTGTGCAGCGGGCTTGGGCTCGGCCTTCGGCTGGATCGACGCCGTCTTCATGGTGTCGGCGGAGCCGCTGCCGTTCGGGATGTTCAGTTCCTGGCCGATGCGGATCGAGCCGGCCGTGAGGTTGTTGGCGGCCTTGATGTCGTCGATGCTGTTGCCGGTCGCCTTGGCGATCTTGGCAAGCGAGTCACCCGACTTGACGACGTAGGTGCCGCCCACGCCCTTCGGGCCGGCGCCGACGGGCGCCTTGCCAGACTGGTCGGCGCTTGCCATCGACTTGTCACGCGAGGCGTTGGAGCCGTTCGGGATGACCGCGAGGTTCTGTTCCTGGCCACGAGCCGGCTGCGGCGCCTGACCACCCTTCGCAAGGTCGTTCGACTGCGCGGCGGCCTTGGCGGCGTTGCCGCCGTTGAAGGTCGGGATCAGGATGGTCTGGCCGGGCCTTGCGGCAGCTGCACTCTTCAGGCCATTGGCGCGCAGGATTTCCTTTTCCGGAACGCCGTAGCGGTTGGCGAGGATCGCGACGCTTTCGCCGGGACGCATGGTGACCGAGGGAGCGTTGGTCGAGGACCAGCCGGAGACCTTCGGGGTCGAGCCCGTGACGATGTTGTCGGCGTTGCGCTTCGGCGGAACGATGACTTGGCTGGAATGCTGCGGCGCGTTGGCGGCCGGGAACGGCTGAGCGAGAGCGACCTGCTTTTCGCGAGCAGCAGATACGGGGGCCTGCGACACGGCGCCGGGAGCGGCAAGCTCGGAGCGCTGGACGGAAACCGGAGCCGATGCCATGCGAGCACTCGAGCCGTAGGTCGACTGCTGGCTCGGATAGGACTGGTTCATCGCCTGATTGTTGTTGGCATAGTTGGGCTGCATCGCGCCGCCCTGCATGTCCGCCTGCGGCACCGGATCAGCCTGAAGGCCGCTCATGCTCCGCCGAGGAATGGAATTTGTCGTCATCTGGTCCTGACCGGACGAAGAAAACAGACCGCCGAAACGTGTCACATCGGAACTGCAACCTGATGCAGCACTCGCCAGGAGAGCCACGATCAGGGCATTACCGGCAGACTTCCCGAACTTAGGCGAAACGCTGAAACGCATGACACTCGACCCACTGAATAACGCAACCATTTGTGGGTATGATTAAAGCGCGTTAGCATTACCAACCGGTTAAGGCGGAAGCATCGGCTTGCGTTTTTTGACAAATCGCTAACCATAGCGACGACGCGATCAGAGTTGCGAGGCGACGCGCGGAACAATCGGCAGGTACGGGGAGTTGAATAGCTCCTCGCGCTCGAAGCGGCTGCCAGTCTTCGTCAGGCGCACGAGACGACATTCGGTCTCGGAGATGATCAACGGCGCGATCATCGAACCGCCGGAAACCAGCTGGTCGGCATAGAAGCGCGGCATGCTCTCGAAGGCGGCGGTGACCAGGATACGGTCGAAGGTGCCCTCGCCCTGCAGGCCGGCACTGCCATCGGCCTGGCGAACGATGATGTTGCGAATGCCGAGCGTCTCGAAACGCTTCTGGGCGTTCGAGGTCAGCGTCTTGTAGCGGTCGATGGTGAGCACGCGCTCGGCCATGCGGGCAATCACAGCCGTCATGAAGCCGCTGCCGGTGCCCACTTCCAGCACACGCTGGCCGGGCTTCACTCTCAGGTGATGCAGGACGCGGACGGCGAAATCGACGCCTTCGAGGAAGGAGCCGCACTCGATGGGGATGGTGCGGCTGGAATAGGCCTGCTCGGTAAACTGCGGCGGCACGAAGAGCGAGCGCGGCGCCTGCTCGACCGCCGTCAGCAGATCAAGATCGGACACGCCTTCGGCCCGCAGCCTCAAAACGAGTGCCGCAAACTCTTCCTTCTCCACCAGACGTGCCGCCAATGCGATTTACTCCGTACCCGAAAGCGCCCGCGCCACGCGGTCCTGTACGGAATAATCGGTCAGATCCAGTTTCAAAGGTGTTACCGAAATCTTGCTATTCTTGAGCGCGTTGACATCGGTGCCGTCAACGAAGGCGCCAGCACGCTCGCCGAACTTCAGCCAGTAGTAGGGAAAGCCGCGACCATCGGCGCGGGCATCGACCTCCAGATTGAAGGCGAGCTTGCCCTGCGCAGTCACTTCCGTCCCCTCGACTTCGTCAGGCGCGCAGTTCGGGAAATTGAGATTGAGGAAGGTGCCCTCGGGGAGATCGACCGACATCAGCTTATTGAGCAGCGCTGGCGCATGCGTCTCGCAGACTTCCCAGGGCAGGATGCGCTGGTCGCCTTCGCGAATGTAAGCCTGGCTCAACGCAAAGGAGCGCACGCCCTGCATGGTGCCTTCGATGGCGCCGGCAATGGTGCCCGAATAGGTGACGTCGTCAGCGACGTTCGAACCGGCGTTGACGCCTGACAGCACGAGATCGGGCTTGATCTCCATCACCTGCTTGATGCCCATGATGACGCAATCGGTCGGCGTGCCGCGCAACGCGAAATGCTTGTCGGAGATCTTGCGCAGGCGCAGCGGCTCCGACAGGCTCAGCGAATGGGCGAGACCGCTCTGATCGGTCTCGGGCGCGACGATCCAGACGTCGTCTGAGAGTGTGCGCGCAATCCGCTCCAGCGCCGCAAGGCCTTCCGCGTGAATGCCGTCGTCGTTGGTAAGCAGAATGCGCATGGTCTCAAGCCGCCTTTTCGATCTTCGTCAGGCCGCCCATGTAGGGCACCAGCACGTCGGGGATGGTCACCGAACCATCCTCGTTGAGATAGTTTTCCAGAACCGCGATCAGGCAGCGGCCGACGGCGGTGCCGGAGCCGTTCAGCGTGTGAACGAAGCGGTTGGTCTTGTCTTCCTTGCCTCGATAGCGCGTGTTCATGCGCCGCGCCTGGAAATCGCCGCAGACCGAGCAGGACGAGATTTCGCGATAGGTGTTCTGGCCGGGCAGCCAGACCTCGAGATCGTAGGTCTTGCGCGAGCCGAAGCCCATGTCGCCGGTGCAGAGCGTCAGCGTGCGGAAATGCAGGCCGAGGCGCTTCAGCACTTCCTCTGCGCAGGCCGTCATGCGCTCATGCTCGGCGATCGAGCTCTCGGCGTCGGTGATCGAGACCAGCTCGCACTTCCAGAACTGGTGCTGGCGCAGCATGCCGCGGGTGTCGCGGCCAGCCGAGCCTGCTTCCGAGCGGAAGGACGGGGTCAGCGCGGTGAAGCGCAGCGGCAGCTTGTCATGCTCGAGGATCTCTTCGCGCACGAGGTTGGTCAGCGTGACTTCTGCCGTCGGGATCAGCCAGCGGCCATCCGTCGTGCGAAACATGTCCTCAGCGAATTTCGGCAGCTGTCCCACGCCGAAGACCGCTTCGTCGCGCACCATCAGCGGCGAGCTCACTTCCGTGTAGCCGTGCTCGCTGGTGTGCAGGTCGATCATGAACTGGCCGAGCGCCCGCTCCAGCCTTGCCAGCGGGCCGGTCAAGACGGTGAAGCGCGAGCCGGAGAGCTTGGCGGCGGTTTCAAAATCCATGTAGCCGAGGGCTTCGCCGATTTCGTAGTGTTCCTTCGGCGTATGGTTCCAACGCGGCTTCTCGCCGGTCACGCGGGTGACGACGTTGTCGGCCTCGTCCTTGCCGACGGGGACGTCGTCATGGGGAACGTTGGGGATGCGCGAAAGGGCGTCGTTCAGTTCTTCGGAGAAGGCGCGATCGTCTTCCTCGGCGGCCGGCAGCAGGACCTTGAGGTCGGCGACCTCGGCCTTCAGCTTCTCGGCCAGCTCGGTGTTCTTCTGCGCCATGGCAGCACCGATCTCCTTGGAGGCGGCGTTGCGGCGGGACAGCATGTCCTGGACCTTCTGAACGGCCGTGCGGCGCTTTTCGTCGAGCGCAATCAGGCTTTCGGACAGGGGCTCGGCACCACGCTTGGCAAGTGCCGCGTCGAGGGCTTCGGGATTCTCACGGATCCATTTGATATCGAGCATCGTCGTTCCAGGTCGTTACAAAAAGGATGACCCGGCCAAAGCCTGACCGGGCCTCGACCGGATATTGGAAAGCGCTCATCGAGGAATTGCGGTGACGCTAGACGTTGTCCGTCTTGGCAACGTCCTGGGACCCTTCAGCCTCGGTGGCCGCATCGCGAGCACGCTGGCGTTCCACGAGTCGCGCCGCGTAGATGGCAATCTCGTAGAGAATGATGGTCGGCAGCGCAAGGCCGATCTGGGACATCGGATCGGGCGGGGTCAGCACCGCTGCGACGATGAAGGCCATGACGATCGCGAACTTGCGCTTTTCACGCAGCCAGTCGGATGTCAGCAGGCCGACACGAGCGAGCAGCGTGGTGATGACGGGAAGCTGGAACACAAGGCCGAAGGAGAAGACCAGCGTCATGATGAGGCTGAGATATTCAGAGACCTTCGGCAGGAGCGAGATGGCGACATCGCCCTCGCCCGGCGCCTGCTGCATGGTCAGGAAGAACCACATGACCATCGGCGTGAAGAAGAAATAGACGAGTGCCGCGCCCATCAGGAACAGGATCGGAGAGGCGATCAGGAAGGGCAGGAAGGCCGAACGCTCGTTCTTGTAGAGGCCAGGGGCCACGAACTTGTAGATCTGCGCGGCGATGATCGGAAAGGCGATCACGAGACCGCCGAACATAGCCACCTTCACCTGCGTGAAGAAGAACTCCTGCGGCGCGGTGTAGATCAGCTGCGCCTTGGAGACATCGAGATGCGCCCACTGGACCGCCCATTTATAGGGGAAGACCAGCGCATTGAAGAGGTGCTTGGCGAAAATGAAGCAGACGATGAAGGCAGCGAAGAAGGCGCCGATCGACCACATGAGCCGCGTGCGCAGCTCCATCAAATGCTCGATCAACGGCTGCGGCTTGTCTTCGATATCACCGCTCATGCTTCATCTTTCTTTTTCTTCGCCGCCGGCTTCTTCGGCGCGGCCGTGGCGACAGCTGCCGGCTTGGCGGCGGCCGTCTTCTTTGCGGGAGCAGCCTTGGCTGGCGCAGCGCTTGCTGGAGAAGCCTTTGCAGCGGCACGCTTCGGCTTTTCGGCCGGTGTCACCGCGACGGCGGCTACAGCGTCCGCCTTGTCGGCGGCCTTGGCGCGGGGCTTGCGAGCGGGCTTTGCCGCGGCAGCCTCGGGCACGGCGGCCGATGCTGATGGCACCGGCGTCGGAGCCGGCATGACCGCAGGCGTCTCGGTCGGTGCGACTTCCGGCGCCGGCATAAGACCAAGCGGCGCTTCCGTCTTGCTATCGACCGATGTCGACCGCTGGAGATCGGCCTTGATCTCGTTGCCCATCTGGCGAAGCGGGTTCATTGCCTCGCGCAGTGTGTTGACGGGATTGAGCTTCTGCGCGTCGCTCAGCGTCTGGCGCACGTCGTCCATATCAGCTTCGCGCAGCGCCTCGTCGAACTGGGCACGGAATTCGCCGGCGACCTTGCGGGCGCGCTGCGTCATCTTGCCGAAAGCACGAAGCATCGGAGGCAGATCCTTGGGACCCACCACGACAATCAATACGACCGCGATGACAAGCAGCTCGGTCCAGCCAATATCGAACATTCAAGGCTCCTGAACGGGAAACGCGGGGGCGGCGCTGCCCGGACGTGGTTACTTCGTTTCGTCGGCCTTGTGATCGACGGTCTTGCCTGCGGTAGTCGTGCTCGAAGCTTCGGGCGCGTCCTCGTCGTTCATGCCCTTCTTGAAGCTCTTGATGCCCTTGGCAACATCACCCATCAGTTCCGGAATCTTGCCGCGACCGAAGAGCAACAGCACGATGACCAGAACGATCAGCCAGTGCCACATGCTAAAAGAACCCATTACGCTAACTCCTGTTGTGATGCTCTATTGATGTAAGAATACCCGACATCAAATCCAACATCTAATTCCCCGTAGATAGACGCTTAATGTCACGGTATCGACCATCGTGACAAGATAGTCCCCGGTCGAAAAGTCGTGAAGACAATTGTTTTCGCTTCCAGTGGCGAAACAAAGACACGGAGCCGGCTATTCCTCGGACGCGCCGCCGGGCGCAAGAAGGCCCAGTTCCTCGAGATCCATCTGCGTGATGGGGTCTTCGTCTTCGGTCAGCTCGTCGTTCATCGACGGCGACGGAATGTTGAAATTGGCCGGGATCCGGCCCGAGAGCAGCCCTGCCCCCTTCAGCTCTTCAATACCAGGCAGGTCGCGCAGTTCCTCGAGCCCGAAGTGATCGAGGAAGTCGCGGGTGGTGCCGAGCGTCACCGGACGCCCCGGCGTGCGGCGGCGGCCGCGAAAACGCACCCAACCGGCTTCCATCAGCACATCCAGCGTGCCGCGCGAGGTCTGCACGCCTCGGATATCCTCGATCTCGGCGCGCGTCACCGGCTGGTGATAGGCGATGATGGCGAGAACCTCGAGTGCGGCGCGCGAGAGCTTGCGGACCTCGTTTTCATCGCGGCGGATGAGGAAGGAGAGGTCTGCGGCGGTGCGGAACGCCCAGGCATCGTCGACCCTCACCAGATTGACGCCGCGATGGGCGTATTCCTGCTGCAGCCGCAGCATGATGGCGCGCACGTCGAATGCTTTCGGCAGGCGATCGCTGATGAAAGCTTCCGAGACGGGCTGGGCGGAGGCGAAGACCAATGCCTCGGCGATGCGCGCGGCCTCGCTCTCGTCATGGACGGTGTCATCGCCGGTGCGGTCGTTGTCGCGCTCGGCGTCGCCATTTTCCAGATCGATGTCTTCCAGATCGCTCAAGCCGGCAGCTCCTGTTCGACGACCTGCAGTGTCGCATGATTTGGCCCGCGCCGCATGTAGATCGGCTCGAAGACACCTTCCTGGCGGATTTCGATCTTGCCTTCACGCGCGAGCTCGAGCGACGCGGCAAAGGCGCTGGCGATTGCTGTCACCCGATCTTCGGGCGAGACCATGTAGGTCAGGATATGCTGTTCGAGCGCCGTCCAGTCGCCGATCTCACCGATCAGGCGGGTCAGCAATTCACGCGCTTCGGTGAGCGACCAGACGGTACGGCGCGCGATCGTGACCTGGGTCACCGCCTGACGCTGGCGCAGCGAGGCATAGGCGGTCAAAAGATCGTAGAGGCTGGCGTCGTAGGCGGATTGGTGGCGATCGGGGATATGCTCGGGCGCGCCACGGGCGAGCACGTCGCGGCCGAGGCGATTGCGGTTCACAAGACCGCCGGCCGCCTCGCGCATCGCTTCCAGGCGCTTCAGGCGAAACGCCAGCGACGCTGCCATCTCCTCGCCCGAGGGGCCGTCATCCTTCACCTGCTGCGGAATGAGCAGGCGCGACTTCAGGTAAGCGAGCCATGCCGCCATGACCAGATAGTCCGCCGCGAGCTCGATGCGGATGCGGCGGGCGCTATCGATGAACAGCAGATATTGCTCGGCGAGCGCCAACACGGAAATGCGGGATAGATCGACCTTCTGTGTGCGGGCGAGATGCAGCAACAGGTCGAGCGGGCCTTCGAAGCCGGCGACGTCGATCAACAGCGCCGGATCGGTCGAGGCGCGGTCGGCGCTGCCGTCCTGCCACAGCTTGTCCATCGGCGTTGCCGATGTCTGCGGGCGCTCCTGAGCCTTTGTCGTCGTTGTCACGTCGTCTCGTTCCTTTCGCGATCAGACCGTCGCAAACATCGCATCGAATTCGGCGCGGATCGCAGCCTCGTCGGCGCCATCGGCCGTCGGGAACCCCTGCTCCACGCGCTTGGCACGTTCGAGTGCCGCACCCTGGAGCAGCGGCACGTTGGCCACGACCTCCAGCATCTCATCCATATGGCCATTGCAATGCAGCACGATATCGCAGCCGCCCGCAATGATATTCGCCGCCCGCTCGCCAAGCGTGCCGCTCAGTGCGTTCATCGAACTATCATCGGAGAGCAACAGGCCTTTGAAGCCGATGTGTTCGCGGATGATCCCGTCGATGACCTTGCGCGAGGTGGTGGCCGGATTATCCGAGTCGATCGCGGTGAAGACGAGATGGCAGGTCATCGCCATCAATTCGTCCTTCATGGCGATGAATGGCGGGAAGTCATGGGCTTCGAGTTCTTCGCGCGAGACGCGGACGACTGGAAGCTCATGGTGGGAATCGGCAAAGCCGCGGCCGTGGCCGGGCATGTGTTTCATCACCGAGAGAACGCCGCCGGCCTTCAGGCCCTCGGAGGCGGCGATGCCCATGTCGGTTACGGTCTTCGGGTCCATGCCGTAGGCACGGTTGCCGATGACGTTGCTGCTGCCTTCGACCGGGACATCCAGGACGGGCAGACAATCGACGTTGATGCCGAACTTCGAGAGATCGAAGGCGTGCAGGCGCGACATCAGCCAGGCTGCGCGCTTGCCCTTTTCAGGATTCTCTCGATAAAGGTCGCCCAGTTGCTGGCCGGAGGGATAATGCGGCAGGATCGGCGGGCGGATGCGCTGGACGCGGCCGCCCTCCTGATCGATCAGCACCGGTGCGTGCCAGCCGACGCTTTCGCGCATCTCGGCCACGAGGTCAGAGATCTGCTGCGGTTCGGAAATATTGCGGCCGAACAGGATGAAGCCCCAGGGGCGCTCGCCCGCGTAGAAGGCCTTCTCTTCGGGCGTCAGGGAAAGGCCGCTACAGCCAAGGATCATCGCTTTTGATTCGGTCATACCCGAATCATAGAGACGCCCTCGCGAAATGCGAGCAGCGTCAACTGCCATTCACAAAAAAGAAGGGCACAAAGGGAGCTCCACAAACGAAAAGAGCGGCGGGTAGGCCCCGCCGCTCTTCGATCATTCCGTTTTCGAGACTTACTTCGAAATCAGGCAGGAGCCGCCGGCTGCGCGATACTTTTCGCAGATCGCGGCTGCTTCGTCCTTGGAGCCGGCGGTGATGCGCAGGCGGTAATAGGTGCCCTTGCCTGCGATGTCGGCCTTGCGGATTTCGTAAGGCATGCCAGCCAGTACGCCGCCGAACTTCTTCGACAGGCTTGCATAGGACTTCTTGGCTTCGGCTTCAGACGGCAGCGATGCGATCTGGACGCCGTAGCTGCCAGGAGCCGCTGTCGTCGGCTGTGCCTGTGCCGCTGCCGGCGGAACCGCCGCGACTTCCTTCGGTGCCTGGGCGGCTGGTGCCGGTGCGGCCGTTGCCGGTGCGAGAGCCGAAGCGCCCGGACGCGATGCCGGGGTCGGCGCGGTGTCGGTCTTGGTGCTAGTTACGGCACGGACCGGCGGGTTGACGCTGTCAGGCGTTGCCGCCGCGGCCTTGGCAAGCACGTTCTCGGAGGTCTGCTTTGCGGTCGGCGTAGCACCTTCGACCGGCGTCGAGCGAATGTCGGCGGAGGCCAGCTGTTCGATCGTCGGAGCCGAAGCCGATGCACCACCTGCGGCGATCTTCTGCGTCTGCACCGAGGTGGGCTTCGGCAGCGAGGATGCAGCAGGCTCCGGCGCCGGCTCGTCGCGGGCGACCAGCGTGCCGTCCGGCTTGACGATCATGGTGCGGACCTTGCGGGCCGAGACCGACGGCGAACGATCGGCATCCGACGGAGCGGCAGCGGCCGTATCGGTCGCGCTGTCGTTCGGCAGCAGGCGCGGATCCTCGGTGTCGCCGACGGGCGTCGCCATGGATGGCATCGGCGCGTCGTTGTCTTCAGGCAGCGTTTCCGGCGTCAGCGTGCGCTGAACGACGTCAACCGGTTGCTCGTCGCTTGACACCAGCGACTTCTGCTTCGGGGCTTCGGTGGCGGCGCCACCAACGCTGTCGTAAACAGCCTTGTCCTGGTTCGGAACGGTCTTGCCACCCGGGTTTTCCGGAACGACCTTGACCGGGTCCTTGTCGGCCACGATGACACGCGGTTCGCCGGTGGCGATACCGAGGCCGCCGTCGCGCGCCAGGAAGGAATAGCCAGCATAAGCGACGCCGCCGAAGATGACGATGGCAGCGGCTGCCGCCAGCATGCGCTTCATCGAGCGGGCGCGGCTCATATCCTCGGCGTCGCTCGCCGACTGGATCTGAACTTCCGACACCGTCTCGCGACGCTGCTGCACGGGCTCGTTGACGCTGCGGCGGAAATCTTCCTCCAGCGCGCGCTCGAATTCATCGAAGCTCTGGGCCTGCGGCTGAGCCGGCTGCGGCCGTGCAACGGAAGCCACGGCGGCGACAGAAGCCTGGGCGCGGGCACGGATGTCCTGAGCCTGCTTTGCGGGTGCTTCGACGGGCTTGGCTGGCGTCAGCAGGTTGGCGATTTCCGAATCGACGTCGAAATCGAAATCCGACATCGCGGGAACGGGTTCGTGCTTTTCGACCGGCGGCAGCGTCGGGACGTGCATCTCGACCGCTTCCATCTGATACTCCGCATCGGAGATCATCGACGGATCGAAGGGCAGCTCTTCCGTCGTGTCGACGGCAGGTGCCGGCGCACGGTAGGACGGCGCTGCGGGCTCCGGCGAACGGTAGACCGGTGCGGCTGCCTGGTAAGCGGGCGCCTGGTAGGCCGGTGCCGGGGCGGACGGCTGATACGGTGTGGGTGCCGGCTGCGCGGCAGGCTCCGGCTGGCGGACTGCCGGCTGGTAGGCCACCGGTGCAGCAACAGGCTGAGGCTTCGGCTGCTCGATCTCCTCGGCCACGACGGGCTCGACGAAATCGAGGTCGGCGAGTTCAAGCTCGATGCCTTCGAGATCCAGCTCGAAGTCATGGCCGGCGAACGGGTCTTCGACGTCAGGTGCTGCCTTGGCGGCGACCGGCAACGGCTCGGGTGCATAGCGAGGCGCTACGGGCGCTGCCGCTACGGGAGCGACGGCCAAAGGCGGCTCGGGCACATAGGCCGGTGCAGGGATCGGCTCGTGGACGACCGGGGCGACCGGCTGTGCTTCCACGGGCGCGGCTTCGCGAGCGGTAACCGGGTACTGCGATACATCGGCCAGGAGGTCATCGATATCGAAGGCGATATCGTCGACTTCGGTGACAGCTTCCGTCAGCGCGGCATCGGCCTTGACGTCGCCACCCTTGGCGGCAGCGGCCAGATCGAAGGCGCTGTGGTCGACGACAGGTTCGACGATCGGCTCAGCGACGGGCTGCTCGACGACGAATGACGGCTCATGACGGTCGATTTCAGCGGGGAAGCTTGCGGCGGCCGGCGCTTCGAAGCGCGGAGCAACAGCTACCGGCTCGACGACAGGTGCCTGGGCGGCAACAGGCGTTGCGGCCGGCTCTTCGCGGCGAGACGTATGGAAATTGGCGATCGGCAGGCGGATGCTTGCGGCTGACCACTGCGGGGCCTTGGCAGGCTGAACCGGTGCCGGTGCGGCGCTGATCGAAAGCTCGAGCTCCTCGATCAGATCGCGAGCGCCGCCGGAGACAGGCTCCGCAGGACGCGAGACGCTGGCCGCCCAATCGGCGGACGAGAGGATCGCGCGGGCATCGGGCTGCTCGATGACAGACGACTGCTCGACGGCAGGCAAGGCCTCGTCTTCGACCCGTTCCGAGACAACCGGCGCTTCGTAATGAACCGGCTCGGCCTCGTAGCGCGGCGCCTGCTCGTAGTGCTGTGCGGGCTCGTAGTGCGGCTCGGGCTCGTCGTAGGTAACGGGCTCCGGCTCGGCATAGACTACGGGCTCAGGCTGAGCGTAAGCCGTCTCGATCGGATGAGCGACGACTGCAGGCGCGGTCGGAGCGTCGTAACGCTCGAACTCGCGCAGCAGTTCGTCTTCGAGATTGAAGGCAGGCTCCTGCCTTGGCGCCGCTTCGACGGTGTTTGCCGCTACACGGGGCTCAAAACCGACGATACGTGCAAGCTCCGCAAGGGGATCATCGTCAGCAAAGAGGTTCGCATCGTTACGCGTGTCATACGCCCGCTGTTTATCTGCCATACTCATCCACTCGCAAATGCAAAGGTTTCGTGCCAGCGCATTGTGGGTAAATGGTGACGCTACCGCATCTCTTCCGGCGCAGCCGTTCCTGCGATGGCAAGACCCGACTTCAAAACGGACGCAACGGCGTACACCAGCCCTAGTCTGGTAATACTAGACTCTCGGCTCTTATCGTTAATAAATCGTAAGTCTACCTGATCCTTGCCCTTATTCCAATGAGCATGGAAAGAACTGGCAAGATCATAGAGGTAGAATACGACACGATGCGGCTCTTGCGATTGAGCCGCTGCCTCGAGCAACCGAGGGAACTCGGCAACCTTCGCAACCAATTGTAATTCCGCAGGATCCGAGATTCCGGACACGGCGTTCGCGAGGATCTCAGGCGACACGTCGAGATCCGGAAACGCCTCCTTCGCCTGCCTGAATACAGACATGCAACGGGCGTGCGCGTACTGTACG
The DNA here is from genome assembly GCA_900465665.1 of Hyphomicrobiales bacterium. Taxonomy (GTDB): domain Bacteria; phylum Pseudomonadota; class Alphaproteobacteria; order Rhizobiales; family Rhizobiaceae; genus Rhizobium. Next base: position 59,881 of record UBJO01000028.1, on the reverse strand, counting down.
TAAAAGACCGGATTGTCTTTCGACTGCTCCGTTACTTTGGCGAAATCGAAGTCCAACGGCTCCGAGCTCTTTCTATACAGCATCATGAACCGCACCGAATCGCGGCCGACTTCCTCGACCACATCGCGCAGCGTCACGAAGTCGCCCGAGCGCTTCGACATCTTCACCGGCTCGCCATCGCGGAACAGCTTGACCAGCTGGCACAGCAGAACGGTAAGCTTGGCCTTGCCTTCCGACACGCCGCGCGCGACCGCTTCCAGGCGCTTGACGTAGCCGCCATGGTCGGCGCCGAGCACATAGATCATCTCGCTGAAGCCGCGATCGAACTTGTTCTTGAAGTAAGCGACGTCGGCGGCGAAGTAAGTGTAGGAGCCGTCGGACTTGATCAGCGGGCGGTCCATGTCGTCGCCGACCTCGGTCGAGCGGAACAGCGTCTGTTCGCGATCTTCCCAATCTTCCGGTAGCTGGCCCTTCGGCGGCGGCAGCGTGCCCTTGTAGACGTGGCCCTTGAAGGTCAGGTCGTTGATGGCCGTGCGGATAGCGGCAGCGCCATTGGCGTGCAGCGTGCGCTCGGAGAAGAACACGTCGTGATGGACGTTCAGCGCCTCCAAATCCTCGCGGATCATAACCATCATCGCGTCAATGGTGCGATCCTTGACCAGCGGCATCCACTGATCCTCGGGCATGTTGTGCAGCTTGACGCCATAGTCACGCGCCAACGCTTCGCCGACGGGCACGAGATAATCGCCCGGATAGAGGCCAGCCGGGATCTCGCCGATCTTTTCGCCGAGCGCCTCGCGGTAACGCAGGAAGACGGAGCGCGCCAAGACGTCGATCTGCGAACCGGCGTCGTTGATGTAGTATTCCTTGGTGACGTCGAAGCCGGCGAAGGACAAGAGATTGGCCAGCGCGTCGCCGACGACAGCGCCACGGCAATGGCCGACATGCATCGGGCCGGTCGGGTTGGCCGAAACATATTCGACGTTGACCTTGCGGCCCTCACCCATCGTCGAGCGACCGTAATCGGTGCCAGCAGTGATCATCGAGGCCAGCAGGCGCTGCCAGTAGCCGACGGCGATCCTGATGTTGATGAAACCAGGGCCCGCGACGGATACTTCGGCGACGTCTGGATCTTCCTTCAACTTTTCGGTGATGATTTCGGCCAGCGCGCGCGGATTGGTGCCGAGCGGCTTGGCAAGCACCATCGCCGCATTGGTCGCGACATCGCCGTGGCTCGCGTCACGCGGCGGCTCGACGGCAATGCGTCCGAAATCCAGCTCGGATCGCTTTTCCTTGACCAGTTCGATCTGTTCAAGGGCGGTTTTAATCCTGGCTTCGAAATCGGTAAAAAGGTTCATCGCACTCTTCCATGCATAGGCTGTGCCACACGGCATCCGCCCGGCCTTTGCCGAGCGACCGCTGCCTAGCGCAAATCGGGAGTCTGGTCAAACAATCGCCTGTGGGCGCTGATGGCGTAGGTATCGGTCATGCCGGCGAGATAATCGCCAACATGGCGCGCCTTCGGCGCCTCTGCCAGCCCCGCGATGTGATCCACCCAATAGTGGCTCTGCATCTCCTTCGGGTTGGCCATGTAGGCCGAAAACAGGTCGGTGACGATCTGGGCTGCGCCTGACCGGATGCGCATGATGTCGGGATGGCGGTAGATGCGCTTGAAGAGCATCGCCTTGATCTGCCTGTCGGTCTCGGCCATGCCCTCGGAAAACGTCGCGATCACGCGGCTGGCGTGCCTGACGTCGTCGGCGCTCTCGGGGCGGATTTCAGCCAGACGCTCCTGGGCGACGGAAATCACGTCCTCGACCATGCGGGTGATCTGGCGGCGCATGATTTCGTGGGTGAAGCGGCTCGGCTCCAGCGTGGGGTAGCGCTCCCTCACCTCGGCCATCAGTCCAGCCAGGAACGGAATATCCTCGAGCATGTCGAAGGTGAGATAGCCCGAGCGCAGGCCGTCATCGATATCGTGGGTGTTGTAGGCAATATCGTCGGCGATCGCGGCTACCTGCGCCTCGAGGCTGGCGTAGGTGTCGAGCTGGAGATCGTGGATCTCGCAGTAATCGAGGATCGGCTGCGGCACGGGGCCGCGCGTGCCGGTACCATCCTTGGTGAGCAGCGGACCGTTGTGCTTAACCAGGCCTTCCAGGCTCTCCCACGTCAGGTTGATGCCGTCGAAATCGGCGTAGCGGCGTTCGAGCTTGGTGACGATGCGCAGCGACTGGGCATTGTGGTCGAAGCCGCCATAGGGCAGCAGCACCTCGTGCAGCGCGTCCTCGCCGGTGTGGCCGAAGGGCGTGTGGCCGAAATCGTGCACGAGGGCGACGCCTTCGGCCAGATCCTCATCGAGCTTCAGCGCCCTTGCGAGCGCGCGGGCGATCTGGGCCACCTCGATCGTGTGCGTGAGGCGCGTGCGATAGTGATCCCCATCCTGGGCGATGAAGACCTGGGTCTTGTGCTTGAGGCGCCGGAAGGCGGTCGTGTGGACGATGCGGTCGCGGTCGCGCTGGAAGTCCGAGCGCGTGGGGCTGGAATTCTCGGGATAAAGCCGCCCACGCGTCGTCCACGGGTCAGCCGCGTAGATTGCCCTGTCGCTGTTACCGAAGCCTAATGCACGTCTGTCGATCGTCATTCTTCACCGTCACTCGCCATGTCCAGGTTCACGCCCATTGACGCCGCCATATGCTCTTCATACCTATAGAGAGCATAAACGGCAAAGAGACGACGTATCGACCACTTTGCCGCGGGCCGCGCTTTCATGATATAAGGCGCGATAGCATTGAAAAACAGCCGTTTATATTGATGGCTGGACCACTATTCTCTCCGGATCTTGACCCCGGCAGGAGCAGGCATGACCGAAGCAAGTGTAACCCTTTCCGACGCGGCTGCGAAGCGAATCGCCACTATTGTCGGCAGCGACCCCGGCAAGAGCGCGCTGCGCGTTTCCGTCGAAGGCGGCGGCTGTTCGGGTTTTTCCTACAAGTTCGACCTGACCGACGGCATCCAGGACGACGACGTGGTCGTCGAAAAGCACGACGCGAAGGTGCTGATCGACAGCATGTCGCTGATCTACATGGCGGGCTCTGAGATCGATTTCGTCGATAACCTGCTCGGCCAGTCCTTCCAGATCAAGAACCCGAACGCGGTTGCCAGCTGCGGCTGCGGCACCAGCTTCTCGATCTGACCACCCTCTCCCGCTATCCACACCGAACCGGCCGAAGATTGCCTTCCGGCCGGTTTAACGTCTTGTCGCTTGTCTCAAGACCACGCTAGAAGAAGACGTCAAAGCGGAACGGGACAAAAGAATGAAGATCGCGACCTGGAACATCAACGGCGTCAAGGCGCGTATCGACAATCTCACGCAGTGGCTGAAAGATTCGAACCCCGATATCGCCTGCCTGCAGGAGATCAAGACGGTCGACGAGGGATTTCCGCGGCTGGAGATCGAGGCTCTGGGCTATCATGTGGAGACGCATGGGCAGAAGGGCTTCAACGGCGTCGCCATTCTTTCCAAGACCAAGCCGGACGAAGTGACGCGCGGACTGCCGGGCGATCCGCTGGACGAACAGGCACGTTTTCTGGAAGCCGTGTTCTCAATTCCCGGCAACCGCGTTGCCCGCGTCTGCTGCCTCTATCTGCCGAACGGCAATCCCGTCGATACCGAGAAATACGGCTACAAGCTCGCCTGGATGGAGCGGCTGCGCACATTCGCGGCCGAGCGGCTGGCTTACGAGGAAATCCTCATCCTTGCCGGCGACTACAACGTCATCCCCGAGCCGCATGATTGCTTCGACCCCAAGGTGTGGGAACACGACGCTCTGTTCCTGCCGCAGACGCGGGAGGCGTTTCGCAGGCTCGAGAGCCTGGGGCTGACGGATGCGGTACGCGCGACGACGGACGCGGTGCCGGCGTATACGTTCTGGGATTATCAGGCCGGCGCATGGCCGAAGAACAACGGCATTCGCATCGATCACCTGATGCTGTCGCCGGAAGCCGCCGACCGGATGACCTCGACGGCCATCGAAAAACATGTGCGTGCCTGGGAGAAGCCTTCCGACCACGTGCCTGTGGTCGCCTATTTCGATTTCGCGGCCTAAGGGCTAGGCGGCACCAATCGAGGCCGGATCTCGGCGATCCGGTCTTACATCGCTCAGTCGGTGTTGCTGCTGGCGATCTTGTGCGAGAGAGCGATGGCGTTGCGGCGGTCGCTTTCGCTGGCAACCGAGAAGGCCTGCTCCTGCAGCGATTCCATCCAGTTGCAATCCTTGGGCTTGCAGCGATCGAGTGCCGCCGTCATCAGCGCCAGACCGTTGGCCGACTGGCCTTCCTGGAACAGGATATTGCCGAAGACGGACATGGCGCCCGGGTGACCGGCCTTGCGGGCCTGGTTCAGCCACTTCTTGGCCTGCTGCGTGCTGGTGGCGCCGCCATCGCCGGCAAGCATCATCTGCGCCAGCTGGAACTGCGCTTCGGGAACGCCGAAGGTGGAGGCGACCTGGAAATAGATCTGGCGCGCCTGGGTGAGATCGGTCTTCACGGGGCTGCCCGGAATGCCGTGCTTGTAATAGCCGGCGAGCGACAGCAGTGCGTTGACGAAGAAGCCGGTATCCTCGGAGCCGGGCTCGACGCCCTGCTGAGCGATCTCGCTATAGATCTTGAAGGCCTCGAAATCGTCCTGCGCGACGCCGTCGCCATCGGCATACATGTTGGCCAGCGCCCAGCGCGATCCGGTGTGGCCCTTTTCGGCGGCGTATTTGTAGGCTTCGACAGCCTCTTCCTTCTGGCCGTTCTTATAGGCCTTGAAACCGAACTTGAAGAGATCGAAAGGACCGGATTCCTTGTTGACGCCCGACTTGATGTCGAACGCGCTTGCCGGACAACTCATCGCCGCGCAGCAGGCGACGGAGAGCCCCATAAGCATCAATCTGAAAGGTCTGAACTCGAACGTCAGCATTTCACTCGATTTCTTTCGTTTCCACCCATACGCGCCATCTCGAACATCCCGCCCGTTCGGCCCGCAGATAAAGTCCCTTCGGCGAGCGATCCCGCGGTGGGTTCCAAGACCCGCTTGCCCGCGTCGCATCCAGCCATCTGCTCCCCAAAGAGAGCCTTCATTCCCTTCGCACCGACCGCATCCGCCCGCTTCCCGGCGCGAACTGACGGCGATGCCTTCAACCTCATTACAGCGAGCCCGCGGAGCGGCATTTCGCCTTCAGAAATGTCGTAGTCACCAATTGTGACAAAACGCGAGACGTCGTTACCGAAAGCCGGTCCGGATCTAGGCAACACCGTCGAACGTGAGGAAGATGAAAGGCTTGAGAAGTCTGCGATCGAACGGCGCTTTCCGGCTGAAACACCCTGTAAAACAGGCGAAACAAGCGAAGCGGCGGCAATTGCGCCACACCTCAAGTCCGTCTCTTTCACACTCACCGAAAAACGACCCATCTTACTCTTTTACGCGCACCCTATGCCTGTCATTCCCTCGCCCGAGATTACCGCTGCGCCTAGTTTGTGGCGGGAAATGGACAATTCGTGATGGAGCCCATCATACGCCAACACTCAAAAAAAACTGTTGCTGAATCGTCACAAAATGACACGTGACGAAAGCATGCTTAATGGCACCCAGACAAAGAAAAGCCCGACAGTTTGCCGGGCTTTCACTTGCACTGATCTTGGCAGGTCAGAACTTGACCTTGATGCTGGTGGAGATGGCCGCCACAAGATCGTTGCCGAAGTCGTAGGAGACGTCGTCACCATAAGTGACACCATCCTGCGTGATGGCACCCGAGGAACCGCTTGTCAGAATGCCAAGCGCGCCGGCGAGCCGCCACTCGATGTTCTCAGTCGGGCTATATGCGGCACCGACGCCAAGCGTCCAGCTGTCCGTCTGCGCGCCGTAACCATGGCTCGTGCCCCGGTCCCACGTCAGGCTGACTGCACCGCTCCACTGATCGTTGAACTTGTGGCCAATGCCGCCCGTTACCGTCCAGCCATCCTGGTAAAGCAGATCGAGCGAGGTAAGCTGCGTACCGCTGGTCGCGCTGCAAGTACGCCCTCTGGTCGCCGTTGGGCAAAGAGATATGGACTGAAGCAAGCTCCAATTGGTCCACTTCACCGATCCAAAGGCCAGCCAGTCCGGCGCGATACCACTCTGCACCTTAAACTCAAGCGAATCGGGCGCTTCGGCCGAGCCAAATACTGGCGTTACGCGTCCGTAGGGAGCGCGGCTATAAGGCGCGATCCCGCCGATCGCCTGCGTGAGGTCGACGGTACCCGTCAGATTGTCGTACTTGACGCGGCTGTTATAAACCAGGCTCGCGCGAAGCGCGTATTCCGGAATCTCATAGGCAACACCTGCACGCCAGCCCCAAGCCTGGTCTTCCAGGTCAAGCCGGCCAATGCCGGTACCGGTGCCGCCCAACAGCGCCGGATTGAAAACGTAACGTTCCTTAAAGCCTTCGACTTCCTGATAGAACGTGCCACCGATAACGCGGAGCTGCCCCGGACCCATGTCGAACTTGTAGGAGCACGTCGCGCCATAATTGTGCGTTGTGATCTTGGTTTCGATATTGTTCTGCGCACCAACCCAGTTCGCACCCGGATTGGTGTGAGCGCCGAAGGGCTCCGAGTAATCGACCAAACAGTCGAGATCACCGATGCCGCCTTTGATGCCACCATAGGGGATGGCATAATTCTCAGTGTCGTCGGCGGTGGTCGATCCGCCACCACGACCATTGCTCCCCAAGCCATCGCTTGGATCGGTATCCTTGGCGTTCTTCAGCTTGCGCTGCGGCATGACATAGATCACGCCCGACTGGACGGAGAACTGCGATGCATCGAACAACTGATCGATATTATAGCCGCCACGATCCAGACCACCCGCGAGGGCAGGCTGGGTGAGCGCCGAAATCATAACAAGCGGCAGGGCTGCCGCCAGAACCTTACGAGATGCCAAGGTGTCTCCCCCACTGAGGCAATTGCGATGGTGGGACTGTGACGGCGAGAGGTTAAAATGGCAACTTCGTGACCGGGCGCGATTGAAAAGTGAGCTAATGGATGCTTTACGTAAAAAATTGACGAGCACGTCAAAATTTCCCCAATTTAGAAAATGTATCTCAAAAGATCCTGGAATCGATCAGGCGATAGGGCGATCGTTCTATACGAACACAGATATGTTACCTTCTGACAACAGTTCGATTTTTAGGAAAAACTTCGTGGAAAAGCTGAAAAATGGTGTCGCTCCGGCCAAGTTGTGGCGGCGGAAGGCGTGATTAGGGTTAATTTTTCGAAAAAAGGCGCCCGATTCTTCATCGGGCGCCTTGGAATGAAATACTATTGAAAGTTGATTTTACGAGGCTTCATCTACACGCGAGAGCGCGATCTTGAGGCTCGCGAGCTGGACCGTCAGCTCTTCCAGGCGTTCCCGTTCGGCCGCTACGACCTCCGGGTTGGCGTTGGCGACGAACTTCTCGTTGGAGAGCTTGCCGTTGATCCTTGCCATTTCGGCCTCGGTCTTGGCGATTGCCTTTTCGAGGCGGGCCTTCTCGGCACCGAGATCGATTAGCGCGCCGAGCGGCAGGCAGACCGTCGCTTCGCCGGCCACGATCTGGGCCGCACCCTTCGGCGCCTGGTCGGCCAGCGAAATGCCATCGACGCGCGCGAGGCGCTTGATCGCCGCATCGTGGCGCGACAGCCGGTCACGCGTCAGGCTGTTGGCGTTGACGAAGACGAGCGGGGCTACGGCCGACGGCGGTACGTTCATTTCGGAGCGAACCGAGCGGATATCGGAGACGAGGTCGATCAGCCAGTTGATCTCGTCGGCTGCCGCGTCGTCGGCGTAGGACGGCGACGGCCATTCGGCGTGGCAAACCAGGCCATCACGCTCGCGTCCCTCGCCTGCCGTATGCGCCCAAAGTTCTTCGGTCATGAAGGGCATGAAGGGGTGCAGCAGCTTGTAGATCTCTTCGAGCACGTAGGCGACGCAGGACTGCGCCTCCTTCTTGGCGCCTTCGTCCGTGCCGCCGAAGATTGGCTTCAGCAGTTCGAGATACCAATCGCAGACCTGGTTCCAGACGAAACGATAAAGCACGCCGGCGGCATCGTTGAAGCGATAGGCTTCGATTGCCTCGGTGAGATCGCGTTCGGTGCGGGACAGTTCCGTCAGGATCCAGCGGTTGACCGTGAGCTCGGCGGCTTCAGGAATAAAATGCGGGTCGTTGACGACGCCGTTCATCTCGGCGAAGCGCGTGGCGTTCCACAGCTTGGTGCCGAAGTTGCGGTAGCCGGCGATACGGGCCGGATCGAGCTTCACATCGCGGCCCTGGGCCGCCATGATCGCCAGCGTGAAGCGCAGCGCGTCGGCGCCGTACTCGTCGATCAGTTCCAGCGGGTCGATGACGTTGCCCTTGGACTTCGACATCTTCTGGCCGTTCTTGTCGCGAACCAGCGCGTGGATATAGACGGTGTGGAACGGTTCGACCGGAACGCCGTCCTCGTCCTTCATGAAGTGCAGACCCATCTGCATCATGCGAACAACCCAGAACGGGATGATATCGAAACCGGTGACCAGAACGTTGGTCGGGTAGTAGCGTGCAAGCTCAGGCGTCTTTTTCGGCCAGCCGAGGGTCGAGAACGGCCAGAGAGCGGAAGAGAACCAGGTGTCGAGCACGTCTTCGTCGCGCGTCAGGATTTCGCCCGGCTGGAAGTTCTCGAGCTTTTCCTCGACCCAAGCCTTCCACGGTCCCTCATGAGCGATGTAGTGCTGGATGGCGGCCTGTAGCGCCTCTTCCTCGGTCTTCTCGACAAAGACCTGGCCATCGGGACCGTACCAGGCGGGAATTTGGTGACCCCACCACAGCTGACGGGAAATGCACCAGGGCTGGATGTTTTCCATCCACTGGAAATAGGTGTTTTCCCAGTTCTTCGGCACGAAATTGGTGCGGCCTTCGCGGACCGACGCGATCGCCGGCTGGGCGAGCGTCTTGTTGTCGACCCACCACTGGTCGGTCAGGCGCGGCTCGATCGGCACGCCGCCGCGGTCGCCATGCGGGACCACGTGCTTGTGCGGCTCGATCTTGTCGAGCAGGCCTGCCTCTTCGAAAATCTCGACGATGATCTTGCGGGCGGTGAAACGATCCTGGCATTCCAGACGGTCCCAGGCGCCATGAAGTGCCGCCGGATGATCGAGACCTTCGAGGAAGTCCTCGTTCTCCTTGATGGAGATCGAGGCATCGATGTTCATGACGTTGATGGCGCGCAGACCAGCGCGCTTGCCGACCTCGAAGTCGTTGAAGTCGTGCGCAGGCGTGATCTTGACGGCGCCTGTGCCGGCGGTCGGATCGGCGTAATCATCCGCGACAATAGGGATCTTGCGGCCGACGATCGGCAAGATGACATGCTTGCCGACGATCGACTTGTAGCGCTCGTCTTCAGGATTAACCGCGATGCCGGTATCGCCGAGCATCGTTTCCGGACGGGTCGTTGCGACGACGATGTAGTCGCGCGTCTCGAATTCCGTCGGCTTGCCTTCCTCGTCGAAAGCGATCGGGTACTGGTAGGTGACGCCTGCTTCCAGCGGATAGCGGAAGTGCCAGAGATTGCCCTTGACCTCCAGCTGCTCGACTTCCATGTCGGAAATCGCGGTCAGGAGCTTCGGGTCCCAGTTGACGAGACGCTTGTCCTTGTAGATCAGGCCTTCCTTGTAAAGGCTGACGAAGACTTCGAGAACGGCCTCGGAGAGGCCCTCGTCCATGGTGAAGCGCTCGCGCGACCAATCACAAGAGGCGCCGAGGCGCTTCAGCTGGTTGAAGATCAGGCCACCCGACTCGTTCTTCCACTCCCAGACCTTCTCGATGAAGGCTTCGCGGCCCATGTCGCGGCGGCCCGGAAGCTGCTGTTCCATCAGCTTGCGCTCGACGACCATCTGCGTTGCGATGCCGGCATGGTCCATGCCCGGCTGCCACAGCACGTCCTTGCCGCGCATGCGCTCGAAGCGGACCATGATGTCCTGCAGCGTGTTGTTCAGCGCGTGGCCCATGTGCAGCGAACCCGTCACATTCGGCGGCGGGATCACGATGGTGAAGCTTTCGGCGCCCGGCTTGGCGTTCGCGCCCGCGCGGAAAGCGTCCGCCTCGTCCCATTTCGCGGCGATCTTCGGTTCAACGGCTGCGGAATCGTAGGTCTTTTCGAGCATTTTTGGACCAAATCTGGAGGTTTTCTGGATGCGGGTTGTAAATAGGATGCCCGCCAGCAAGTCAATAAAAAAGCCGCCCCGGGGACCGGAGCGGCTCTTTGTAAAAAGCGGCGGATCCGATCAGCGGCGCGGGCCGCGCGCCACGCGCTCGATCTCTTCGCGCACGAGGCGCTCGACCAGCGTCGGCAGGTTGTCGTCGAGCCAGTCGCGCAGCATCGGGCGCAGCATGTCTTCGGCGATCTCGTCCAGCGAGCGGCGCTCGGCGCCATCGATGGCGGCGGCCAGTTCCTCGAAGGAGCGGGCAATCTGCAGGCCGGCATCCTGCGACAGCAGCGACTGCTGGGTTTCGTCCATCAGGCTCGGCAGAAGGCGATCCGACAGCGGCGCGGAGACCGGCTCGGCGTAGATCGGTTGTGCCGAGATCGGCGCGGCTGACATCGGCGAAGCGGCAATGGGCGGAGCGATCGCGACCTGCTCCTGAACCGGCGCTGCCGCGGGCTGAGCGGTCTCGACTTCTGCGACCGGCTGATGAGGCGGCATTTCGAACGCCGTTGCGGCCGGTTCGTCAGCCAGCACGGGCTCGGGTGCGCGCTGCGGCGCCGGAGCAGCCTGCTGCACCACCGGGTGCTCCTCGACTACCTGCTGCGGCTGGGCGTCCATGACGGGAGCCGGTGCCACAGGCGCCGGCTGCTGGCGGAACTCGAGGGGCGGTTCGCGCTGCGGCTGAAGCGTGTTGCGCTCGGAGGCGGCGCGAACGCGGGCGGCGACATCGGCGAGCGACATGGCGGCGCGCGGCGCTTCCTGAGCGGGTGCGGAGCCCGCGGAATTGGCGGCGACGAAGCGCGGATCGGTCTGCTGCGGTGCGGGATCGGGGAATTCCACGCCGGCATAGGCCTGATCAACCGTCAGATGAATGTCGGAGCCGTGATCGTCTTCATCGTCACCGTAAACAGGCGGCAGCGATGCGGAGAGTGCCCTGCCCGCGCCCGGCTCATTGCTTTCGATGATCTGGCGGATCGACGCCAGGATTTCTTCCATGGACGGTTCACGCGCTACGCTTGGCTGAGCCATATCTATCCCCGTTATTCTCAAACAACGACCGGATTGCGAGGTGTCGGCATCCGAATCACCCAGACTGTAGGATAGCCGATCGGGGAAAAAAATCATCGCGAATCAAATGACTGCCGCTTTGCACAGTTTTCTCAAAGGTCAATGACTGCTTCGAAGGTCCGCCTGAAACAGAAACGGGCGCCAGTGGCGCCCGCATCATCAAGAACCCACGTCGCGCGTTGCTTAGAAAACGAATTCACGTGCCTTGGCGAAGCCCGGCAGCGGCTTGACGGAAGCGTTGAAGAAGACGTTTTCGGAGACCGCGCCGCGCTCGCTGACAAACACCGTCGCACGCGCCGAGCCGCCATATCCCTTGATGGTGACAAGGCGACCACCTTCACGCAACTGCGAGAAGAGCGAAGCCGGAACTTCTTCCACCGCGCCGTTGACGAAGATCAGGTCGTAGGGTGCGCCCTTGGCGCTGCCGGATTCAAGCGATCCCGTGACGACGGAGACGTTGGCGTAATCGGCAAGGTTTGCCGTTGCCTCGGCGGCAAGCGCTTCGTCTTCTTCCAGAGCCACGACGGAACCGGCGAGCTTGGAGAAGAGTGCGGAGACATAACCCGTGCCGCAGCCGACATCGAGAACAACGTCATGCTTCGTCACGGCAGCAAGCTGCAGCAGCTTGGCGAGCGGCGACGGCTGCATCAGGAAACGCGCCGGCTTGCCTGCGGCCGCCGGACAGATTTCGACGTCGGTGTCGATGTAGGAGATTGCCTTCGACTTTTCCGGAACGAAAGCCTCACGCGGCACGGCAAGGAAAGCGGCCTGAACGGAGTGAGAGGTGACATCCGTGGTGCGGATCTGGTTGTCGACCATGTTGGCGCGTGCCGTCTCGAAATTCATAGTGTCCTCTCGCCCAATGAAAAGCGCTTATTGCTCACCCGTGTCTTAATCGCAGGGCAACCGGCTTTCAAGGCTTCGTGAGCGACTGCAGCAAGAATTCGGACATCACGGCCACTCCCCTTAAGCCTTCTCAAAAATCCATGGTGACGTTCATGAGATTGTGATAATATTGCAACCGGAGGAATAAGGAGGAGAAGATCATGTCAGTCATAGCTGAATATTTCTCGCTGTTCGACTTTTTCATCGTCGCCGCGCTGATCGCCATCATGTGCTGCGGCTTGCTCGGAAAAGAGACAGGCTGAGAGTTAAACATCGTCTCCCGCAACCAAGACGTTCAGGTGGCCGTCAGCTTTATTAGCGATGACTTTAACCAATAAGAACGATGGCCAGCGGGGTGTCATGGCGAAATCAGCTCTCTTGGGTGGTCTCTTTATCGGGGGCCTATTCGCGATCATCGTGATGATACCGCTCGTACACGCGAGCGTGCCTGGTGTCGCGACCAATGGTGTGTCCCCGCTCGTTTCGTTGCAGCGCGCCAACTGACCAACTTGGTAGCAGGCTCGGCAGCGGGCAGTCGGACCTGTTATGCGGCAGGTTTGCGCGAACCATGTCCGTCGCGAATTTTGTCGTCTGAAATCCCTCAGGTTTTTGAACAACCCCCTTGCGCTTGTTTTCTATTCATTCTAAATGCCGCCCACGCTTTCGAAAGTAAGCGTCGTGAGGCCTCGTGGCGGAGTGGTGACGCAGAGGACTGCAAATCCTTGTACCCCGGTTCAATTCCGGGCGAGGCCTCCAATTTTCCTTTCCCAGATCCGATAAGCAGTCAAAGATTGACCGCTTGCGTGCGGCGATTTCCCCTGTCAACGCGGTGAGCGTGTGCTCATTGACAGACGGGCCATCGTTGGGACCTCCACCAAAGGTGGAGTTTCACAGTCGCGGCGCATCTCCTAGCATTCAGCTTTACGGCACCGGCAACCAGGACTGCTAAATGCTCATGCGAGGAATTCGGCTCGGTAAACGCATAGCGGACAGGCTCCCTATTTTCCGTGCAACGCGTAGGCGGAAATTCGGTCGTATTACTGTGGAACTATGGCGTGGCGCGGTCCTAAAACGGGCACGCAATTGCACCTTGTCAGGTGATGGAAGGCTCGACGTGGGTTTTCGCTGGCCAGCTTACCTCGCGGACAAGACACTCGTTGCAGTTTCTGATGGAGGACAATTATCTGTCGAAGGCCACTTCACGATCTACACAGGTAGCAAAGTCGTCGTCGACCAAGGCGCTGTGCTGGAACTCGGAAGCGGGTATCTGAACAGCAACAGTACGATCAGTTGTTTCAACTCCATCAAAATCGGCCGGGATGTGATGATCGCCGAGAATGTCTCCATCAGGGATTCCGACAATCACACCATCGTCAATTCCAACCGCCCACAAGATGGCGCGATCGTCATTGGCGATCATGTCTGGATTGGCATGAACAGTATCATTCTAAAAGGCGTCAAAATTGGCCCCGGCGCGGTGATCGCGGCCGGGTCAGTTGTCACCCGCGACGTTGAAGCGGGAACGCTGGTGGGCGGCGTACCTGCGAAACTCCTGCGCTCTAACATCGAGTGGCACTAATAGGAATATGACAACGAGGTCGTCGAAGGAAACGACATCGGATCGGATTGAAAGCGCACGCGGCAGCGACGGTTAACGCGGCCACGAAGATCACACAAAAAAAGCCTCCGGCATTGCGTCCGGAGGCATTTCCATTGCGATCGCGTGCCGATCTCTTACGGACCCACGCACTGACGGCGGGGACCATAGTTGGGCTGGTAGGTGTTGTCGGACGCGCGATAGGAGCGGTAGCGGCTATAGCAGTAGTCGACATGCGAATCGCCGGAGCGATAGCGCGGCTGAGACGCGAGTACGCCGCCGAGAATCGCGCCTGCCGCCAATCCGCCGATGATCGCGCCGGTGTTGTCGCTATGGCGGCGATAGTAACGGTCGTCGTAGCGATTATAGTCGCGGCGGTAGTAATCGCGACCACGGTCGCTGTAGCGATAGCGATCCCGATTGCCGTAGCAGTTGCGGTACGGGCCGCATCGATCGCTAAACTCCGGCTTGGGCGTATTCGGCAGGCCGGTCAGTCCATCGACCTCCTTGCCGCGTGGGTAGCGGACGTCAAAAGCGCTGGCCGGGGAGATGCTCCCCAGGCATGTCATCAACGCCACGGCGATAATGGCCAATTTCTTCATTTCAGACCTCACAATCCACAGAGATGCTTCATCGTTGTCCCACGACGAGATAACGCGCATTCCGACAACTCGTTCCAATCGCTTGGTTTTGCTCAGCATTCGCCAGCGAATGCGGCGATTTCGTGTGGTTAACCCTGCGTCCCCGAATGCCCCTCCGGCACTTTCATTGGTCCGGTCGCTGCTTTATGACACTTTTATGACAATACCCTTTCATGGATGGATATTATGCTGAGCTGGTTTCGGAAACTCATGCCACGCGAAGACCGGTTCTTCGATCTTTTCGCACAGCACGCGAAAACAGTCGTGGGTGCGGCCGAAGCGCTGAACGAACTGCTTTCCGGAAACGACACCGAGAAGCACTGCGCCCGCATCGTCACACTGGAAAACGAAGCCGATGATATTACCCGCGATGTCCTGCTTGCCGTTCGCCGCAGCTTCATCACACCCTTCGACCGGGTCGACATCAAGGACCTCATCCAGTCGATGGATGACGCGATCGACATGATGCACAAGACGGTCAAGACGATCCGCCTGTTCGAGCAGAAGAGCTTCGATCCTGTCATGCAGGAGATGGGCAAGACGATCGTCGAGGCCGCGCACATGATCGCCGAGGCCATTCCGCTCCTCGATCGAATCAATGCCAACGCCCCTCGCCTGACGGCGATCGCGGAAGCTGTGACGCGGATCGAGGGACGGTCGGACGAATTGCACGATCAGGGGCTGAAGGACCTCTTCCACAAACACGGCGCCACCAACCCGATGGCCTATATCATCGGCAGCGAGATCTACGGCGAGCTCGAAAAGGTCGTCGACCGCTTCGAGGACGTCGCCAACGAGATCAGCGGCATCGTGATCGAGAACGTCTGATGGACGCCACCCTTGCCTTCCCGCTGCTTGTCGGGCTGATCGCGGTCGCGCTGTTCTTCGACTTTCTGAACGGCCTGCATGATGCCGCCAATTCGATCGCGACGATCGTCTCGACGCGCGTGCTCAGGCCGCAGTTCGCCGTTGCCTGGGCGGCCTTCTTCAATTTCATCGCCTTCCTATTCTTCGGACTGCATGTCGCCGAGACGCTGGGGACCGGGATCATCGATCCCGCCATCGTCTCGCCCATGGTGATCTTCGCGGCGCTGATGGGCGCGATTATCTGGAACATCGTCACCTGGGTGTTCGGCATCCCCTCGAGCTCGTCACACGCGCTGGTCGGCGGGCTGGTCGGCGCTGGGCTCGCCAAGGTCGGCTTCAGCTCGATCGTCTGGAGCGGTCTCTTGAAGACCGCCGGTGCAATCGTCATGTCGCCGATGATCGGCTTTCTCCTGGCGCTGTTTCTCGTGCTCATCGTGTCATGGCTCTTCGTGCGGCAGACGCCGTTCGCCGTCGATCGCACCTTCCGCATCATGCAGTTCGTCTCGGCGTCGCTTTATTCGCTTGGACACGGCGGCAACGACGCGCAGAAGACCATGGGGATCATCGCCATCCTGCTCTATTCGCAGGGCTATCTCGGCGGCAGCTTCCACGTGCCGCTGTGGGTGGTGCTTTCCTGCCAGTCGGCGATGGCGCTCGGCACGCTGTTCGGCGGCTGGCGCATCGTGCACACGATGGGATCGAAGATCACCCGGCTGAACCCGATGCAGGGCTTTTGCGCGGAGACGGGCGGCGCGCTGACGCTGTTCGGCGCCACATGGCTCGGCATCCCCGTCTCGACCACCCACACCATCACCGGCGCGATCATCGGCGTCGGCGCGGCGCGGCGGGTGTCTGCCGTGCGCTGGGGCCTTGCGGGCAACATCGTCGTCGCCTGGGTGGTGACGCTGCCGGCCGCCGCACTGATCGCCGCCGCCTTCTACTGGATCGCCGGCCTCTTCGCCTGAGCGATTGATATCAGGAGGCGGAATTCCGCCTCCTGTGCCACCAAACCGAAAATCGTCGTCTCATTCGCCGCGCGACATGTAGGTCGTGCGACAGCACCAGCACGCCGAGCGGAATCATCCAGAAGCCGAGAATCGGAAGAAAGCCCAGACATCCGCCCAAAACCAGCAGTCCGCCGATCAAAAGCCTTGCTATGCGCGACTTCGGCAGCGGAATGCGGGTCGGCCCCATGACGATGTGGCCGGTGGTGTGATCGATGCCAAAGCGTTTGGCGGTGTTTTTCGGGGTCTCGGTCATCCACAGCATGTGGGGATAACCTGAATGATTGCAAGGAGATGTCATTTTTTTGAAAAAACCGCTTGGCAAATCGAGCAAGCATTTGTATTAGCCCACTCACACCGCGGCGAGCGGTGATCCCTGGTAGCTCAGCGGTAGAGCATTCGACTGTTAATCGACAGGTCGCCGGTTCGAATCCGGCCCGGGGAGCCAGTTTCTAAAAGGTCTGCATTGAAAAATGCAGGCCTTTTTCTTTTCCGAAATCAAAGCGATAGGTTTCGCCCCGAGAGTTCCTCGGCGGCGTTGCGATTGTTTCATCCCCGTGGGCGATCTAGCCGCGGGGATGAAGACGAAGCGGCGAGATCAATAGCCGCAGGAGCGTCCGTCGCTCGGCCTGAAGCCATCGGAGCAGGCGCGGTTCATGGAATCGCCGGGCACATAGCCGGATGCCGAGCCCGCGGAGGTCGGGTAGCCTGCGCATCCTGTGGTGAGCGCCGAAAGGCCGATCAGCGCGATCGCGGCCACGACATTTGAAATTCGTTTCATATGCACCTCTCCTCGAAACTGTCTCTACTATTAAGCTAGCGCGCATCCGCCAAACGCCACGTAAATTTCTTGCGTCAGGCTAGGCGAACGCTTGTCGTGGCCGCGCACCCTACCCTTGCAGCGTGTCGACCTTGCGAAGATCCGGGAAAAGCCGAGTCCACAGGAGCACCACGACGATGGTTCCAACGCCGCCGATGACGCCGGCGGCGACGGGACCCATCATGCCGGCCAGCATGCCCGATTCAAATTCGCCGAGCTGGTTCGAGGTGCCGATGAAGAGCGAGTTGACGGCGTTCACACGGCCACGCATCGAATCCGGCGTCAGGAGCTGAACCAGCGAGCTGCGCACCACGACGCTCACCGTATCTGCCGCACCCACCACCAGCAGCGCGGCTATGGATAGAGCGATATTAGTCGATACGGCAAAGACGATCGTCGCGACGCCGAACACAGCCACGGCAGTCAGCATCTTCGCTCCGACCTTGCTTGTGAGCGAGCGTCTTGCCAGAACGATCGACATGGTGAGCGCGCCGACGGCCGGGGCCGCGCGTAGCATGCCGAGGCCCCAGGGGCCGGCATGCAGGATATCGCTGGCGAACATCGGCAGCAGTGCCGTGGCGCCGCCCAGCAGAACGGCGAAGAGGTCGAGCGAGATGGTGCCGAGCATCACCGGCTTGCTCTTGATGAAGGAAACGCCGGCGAAGACCGAGGCGAGCGTGACGGGTTCGCGTTTGCTCGGCGTCCACTCCATGCGGATCGAAATGACGTTGATGCTTGCAACGGCAAACAGGACGGCGGCCACGGCGAAGGGGGCGACGGCATCGACGCCGTAAAGCAAGCCGCCCAGCGACGGGCCGACGATCAGCGCCGTCTGCATCATCGAGGTCGAGGTCGCCACCGCGCGCTGCAGCAGCGAGGGCGGCATGATGCTGGGAAGAAGGGCTGCCATCGTCGGCCGCTCGAAGGCGACGGTCGCGCCCATGATCGTCACCGCCGTCAGGATGCCCGCCGGCGTCAGCCAGTTCTGCCAGGTGGCGACAGCAAGCGCCGCCGACACGGTGGCGAGGATCAGCTGGCAGACGAGGCCGATGCGCCTTCGGTCGAAGCGATCGGCGACGTGACCGACCACGAAGGTCAGAACCACCATCGGCAGGAACTGGCAGAGCCCGACCATGGCGAGCGCGAAGGCGCTATGGGTCTGATCGTAGATCATCCAGCCCATCGCGATGGCGACGCATTGAAAGGAGAGAGAAGAGAAAACGCGGGAAGCCGCGAAATTGAGATAGCCGGGATGGCGCAGAACGCTATCCTGGTGAACTGCTGATGCATCCATGAGAAAACTGTCCGGCCCGCTGCCGACAGCGCGCCTCTGGGGGTTGTTGCTGCAACCGTTTCCGCCCTGACCGGCGTGCTTGTCAATGGCATCCGGGCCGCTTTCCGTTCGACCCTGCTAAAACACGTGATCGTGACCGCCGACAGCGCCTGCCGCGGCGGTCATCCGATCAGCGACGTTATCTTTTCTTCTTTGTCGAACGGACTTTGACAGGTGCCGGCGGCGGGATCAGTTCGGCGTCGGCGTAGCAATATCCGGCGACCCAGCCGTCGCTGGCGAAGAGCTTGGAATCGCCCTCCGCGTGCCACTGGCAGGTCAGCGAGTTGGCGTCCCATGCGGTGACGGTTACATCATAGACGCCCTTGCCGGCGAAGGTGGTCTTGGGATTGCCCGTCAGACGCCAGCCCTCGGCCGGCTGCATCGTCCATGACACCCTCTGGCCCTTCCGGGCTTTCTGCTTGATGCCGAATTCGGGGGTCTGGCAGCGGTTGGTGGCGGGATCGCAGTTCATCTTCGCCGTCGACATCTGCGTCGGCGTATTTGTGACCACCGTCTGGCAACTGCTGAGCGTAAACGCCACGAGTGTCATGGCCAAGGCAACTTCATACCACATATCCGGCCTCCCATCCGTCACATGCTATCGATGGGGACCACATTACAGCATTACGACAACTGTCGCGCTTCACCGTTCGGGTGATACCGGCACGTAAGTTTACATCGAACGGCAATGGCGATCAGCCAAGCGAGGTGTGCGGTGTGTGGTCGGCTACGTATCGCCTCGGCGCCTTCGCCTTCTCCCTGAGATTGTCGAAGAGCGCATAGCCGCCGGTCCAGCGGCCGAAGCCGCTGGCGATATTGATGTGGCCAGCAAGGCCAATGTTCCTGAGCTCGGTTTTCCACAGACGCGCATAGAGCGTCAGGCGGTCGAGCTCCATGTAATGGTCGTTGAGGCTGCCAACGGTGATGCTCGGAAAAGGCAGCACCCTTGTCGGCATCGGCCCGAAGCGGATGGCGGCATCCGGGTGCCGCCGTTCCGTGGGGCGCAAGTCGCAGGGAGCGACGAGGAGCGCGCCCTTGATGCGGCGCGCCGATGGCCGGTCGGCGAACTTCGCCGTCAGCAGGCAGCCGAGGCTATGGGCGACGATATAGGCCTCGCCGTGTTCGAGGAGCACTTCTTCGAGCCGATCGGCCCAACGATCGACCAAGGGATCGTCCCAATCGTCCTGTTCCACCAGAACGCTGTCAGGATGATCTCGGAGCCAGTATCGCTGCCAGTGGCCCTCGCCGGAGCCGTAGAGGCCGGGAATGATCAGTGTCGCGGTCATCGCTCCCTCCTAAAAATCGGCATAGCGCGGGCTGTGCATGAGCGCCGAGATCTCGTCGGTCATCTGCATGATGCGCTCGCGCAGATCGGCACCCGTGCCGTCCTCGACATCTTCGCTGCCGAAACAATAGCGCGCCTCGTGCAGTTCGAGCCTCGCTTCCAGCTGGTCGCGGATGGTGCAAAGGCGATCGAAATGCCGGATGATACTCATCGTCGTCTCTCCTGTGCGGCTGCGTTTTTCGAGCCGCCATCTGATGAGAGCAGTATTCTCTATCTTTTTAGTGGATTAAAGGAATGAGCATCCCTGCATGCGCGAACGAGGGGAAAAATCGGCATGCCGATCTCGCCTGAGGGCGACGATCGACCCGCCAGGCGACCCGCGACGCGCGCAACCACCGATGCTGTCGGATAATTTACCGATGTGCGGTGTTAAATCTTTATGCGGGCTGAAACTTTTGATCCACACTCCCCGTAGCTTCGTAACAGAAGCAACACAGAAACAAGGGGATCACATTCATTGTCCGACGATGCAGCAAAGCCGCTTATCCTCTGGTTTCGCAAGGATCTTCGCCTCGACGACAATCATGCGCTGCATGCTGCCTGCCGCACCGGACGCCCGATCATTCCCCTCTATATCCGCGAGCCCTCCTCTTCCGGCACCGGGCCTCTAGGCGGCGCGCAAGAGTGGTGGTTGCATCATTCGCTGGCATCGCTCACGGCATCCATCGAAGCGCTTGGCGGCTCGCTCAATCTTGTGAGCGGCGATGCGCTCGATGTGCTCGCCGACCTGATCAAGAAGACTGGTGCGGAGACCGTCATGTGGAACCGCCGCTACGATCCGCCCGGCATCGCCATCGATACGCGCATCAAGCGGGAGCTTGAGCAGCAGGGGCTGGATGCGCAGAGCTTCGCCGGCCAGCTGCTGCATGAGCCGTCGCGGCTCAAGACAGGCGGTGGGACGCCCTACCGCGTCTATACGCCGTTCTGGCGGGCGCTAGAGGGTGCCGGCGAGCCGCCGCACCCTGTCGATGCGCCCAAGAAGGTCAAATTCGCGCCGGAGCTTCCCGCAAGCGAGACACTGAAGTCCTGGAAGCTTCTGCCGACCAAGCCGGACTGGGCCAAGGATTTCGCTGAGGTCTGGACTGCCGGCGAAGAGGCAGCGCGCGAGCGGCTTGCGGATTTTCTGGATCAGAGCCTCGACGGCTACAAGGCCGACCGCGACTTTCCGGCCAAGCAGTCGACCTCGATGATGTCGCCCTATCTGGCGCTGGGCGTGATATCGCCTGCCCGCATCTGGGAGGAGACGCGTGGGCTGGACGTGCCGGCGGACGATCTGGTTCACTTCCGCAAGGAACTCGCCTGGCGCGAGTTCTCCTACCATCTGCTGTTTCACTTCCCGAAGCTGCCATACGCCAACTGGAACGACCGTTTCGATGGCTTCGAATGGAGCAACAGCACCGCGCATTTCCGCGCCTGGACCAAGGGGATGACCGGCTACCCGATCGTCGACGCCGGCATGCGCCAGCTCTGGAGGCACGGCTTCATGCACAATCGGGTGCGGATGATCGTCGCCTCGTTCCTGATCAAGGATCTGATGATCGACTGGCGGCGCGGCGAAGCCTGGTTCCGCGACACACTCGTCGATGCCGACCCGGCAAGCAATGCCGCGAGCTGGCAATGGGTGGCCGGCTGCGGGGCGGATGCCGCCCCCTTCTTCCGCATCTTCAATCCGGTGCTGCAGGGCGAGAAGTTCGATCGGGATGGCGCCTATGTCCGCGAATTCGTTCCCGAGCTTGCCGCGCTCGATACCAAATACATTCACAAGCCATTCGCGGCACCGCAGAGCGTGCTCGACAAGGCGGATATCAAGCTTGGCGAAACCTATCCCAAGCCGATCGTCGACCACGCGACCGCCCGCGACCGGGCGTTGAAAGCCTACAACGCCGTAAAGGACGCAGCATGAACGCCCATTTTCACCACCCGCACAGTCGCTTGAAGATCGCGGTCATCGGCTCCGGCGTCTCCGGGGCATCGGCGGCGTGGGCGCTCAATCCGCTGCATGACGTCACGCTCTATGAGAAGGAAACGCGCGCCGGCGGCCACACCGCCACCGTGGATGTCGATTACGATGGAACGCACATTCCCGTCGATACCGGCTTCATCGTCTACAACGAGCCGAACTATCCGAACCTTACCGCGCTGTTTGCGCGGCTCGGCGTCGCCACCCATGCCAGCGACATGAGCTTTTCGCTATCGCTAGACCACGGCAAGCTGGAGTGGAGCGGCAGCGGCCTGTCTTCGATCTTCGCGCAGAAGCGCAATCTGGTACGCCCCTCCTTCCTCTTGATGATCCGCGAGATCCTGCGCTTCAACAAGACCTGCCTTCTCGACCGCGCCGCCGGCCACCTCGCCGCGCGCTCCATCGGCGACTATCTCGACTGGCGCGGCTTCTCGCCCGGGTTCACCAATAACTATCTGGTCCCGATGGCAGCCGCGATCTGGTCGACGCCAGCCGCGAAAATGATGCAGTTTCCGGCCGAGCATTTCGTCAACTTCTTCGACAATCACCGCCTGATCTATTCCAGGCAGCACCAGTGGCGCACGGTGACCGGCGGCAGCCGAAACTATCTCGACAGACTGCTCGAGCCTCTGGGTGACCGGTTGAAGCTCGGGCTCGGCGTGCGAGCCGTGATCAGGACAGAGAGCGGCGTCACCATCGTCGACGACCGCGGCGAGGAGCGCCGCTTCGACAAGGTGATCCTTGCCGCGCACAGCGACCAGACACGGCGCATGCTCGTCGATGCGACCGAACAGGAAAAACGGCTGCTGGCGGCGGTTCCCTATCAGCCAAACAGAGTGGTGCTTCACCGCGATCCGATGCTGATGCCGCAACGCCGGAAGGTCTGGGCATCCTGGAACTATCTCCGCTCCAGCTCGGCTAACGGTAACGCCGATGTCGCCGTCACCTACTGGATGAACAAGCTGCAGGCGATCGACGATCGCTTCCCGTTGTTCGTGACGCTGAACCCCGATCGCGAGCCGGACCCGCGCAAGGTCTTCGCGGAGTTCAGCTACGAGCACCCGCAGTTCTCCGCCGACAGCGTCCAGGCGCAGCGCGCGCTGATGGATATACAGGGACGTAATGGCTGCTACTTCGCCGGCGCCTGGACGGGCTATGGGTTCCATGAGGACGGGTTGAGTTCTGGCCTCGCAGCCGCCAAGGCGCTCGGCGCGGCGCTGCCGTGGAGCACACTCAAGACTGACAACATCGAACCGGAGCTGGACGCCGTCGCATGACGCAGGAGCGCGAAGGACGAGGCGTGAGCATGCGCGACAACGGGCCGCCGCCCGAGGCTGCGGCAGCACTCTATGTCGGCGACGTCATGCACCAGCGCATGAAGCCCTTCGGCCATCGCTTTCGCTACCGCGTATTCTCGATGGCGATCGATCTCGACCGGCTGGACGAGGCGGATCGGCTGTCCGCGCTGTTTTCCGTGAACAAGCGCAACGCGGTGTCGTTCCACGAGAGCGACCATGGCGGCCGGATGGGCGCCAGGGCGCATGCCGACGAACTGCTGGCGCAGGCGGGCTTGCGTGCCCAGCGCATCGTGCTGGTCTGCTACCCCCGCATCCTCGGCTACGTCTTCAATCCGCTCTCCGTCTACCATGCCTATGACGCGCGTGATCAGCTGATCGCGATGATCTACGAGGTGCGCAACACGTTCGGCGAACGGCATACCTATGTCTGCCCTATCGGCTCAGGCGAGGTCAGCGACACCGGCGTTCGGCAGAGCTGCGACAAGATCTTTCACGTCTCGCCCTTCATCGAGATGGGCATGCGCTACAATTTCCGCATGCTGCCGCCGGGCAAGGAGATTCGCTGGCGTATCCTCGAAACCGATGCAGATGGCCCGCTGCTTGCGGCGACCTTCTCCGGACGACAGGTGAGCCTCACGACGAGGAACCTGGCGTGGCTCACGGCCGCCGTTCCGTTTCTGCCGATCAAGATCGTCGGCGGCATTCACTGGGAGGCGCTGAAACTGTGGCTGAAGGGCGCGAAATATATCGCAAAGCCTGCACCACCCGCCCCCGTCAGCCTGGTCGCGCCGCGCGAGACGGCGGAGGCAGCGGAATAAGATAAGCGTGCTTCGATATATGCGTCGATTACCCGCAACACAGGATTGGAAAATTGTTTGGCTTTTCCAATTTTTACGATAGCGTTCAAAGCAATCGCCGGGGGGCGGAGATTTTCAGCGCATCGTCGTCCTGAACCGGCCAAATCTTGCCGGAGGAGAAAACCATGAGTGATGCTAGCGACTTGACCGATTCTCAACGCAACGCGATCCAGCTGACGCAGCAGAATATCGGACAGGTTTCGAAGGGACTGCCGCTGCGCGCCAAGCTGGCGCTGAGGGCATTGCTTCGTATGCAGCATGGCTCGCTGACGATCGCTTTTCCCGATGGTCGCGTGGTGCGGGTGACCGGCAGCACACCCGGCCAGCACGCCGAGATCCACCTGAAGAACTGGAACATCTGCTACCGGGCGCTTTCCAACGGCACGATCGGCGTGGCTGAGAGCTATATGGATGGCGATTGGGACAGCCCCGATATCGCGGCGTTCCTTGAGTTGTTCATCGTCAACGACGAAGCGATCCAGGATTACGCCAACGGCAAGCGCGGCCTGCCCCGTCTGGTCGAGCGCATCCGTCATTGGATGAACGCCAATACCCGCAAGGGCTCGAAGCGGAACATCTCAGCGCATTACGATCTCGGCAACGACTTCTACAAGCAGTGGCTCGACCCGACGATGACCTACTCGTCAGCGCTCTATTCCACCGGCGCCAACGATCTGCAGTCGGCGCAGAACGCGAAGTATCGGGCTCTCGCCGAGGCGACCGGGATCAAGCCGGGTGACCATGTGCTCGAGATCGGCTGCGGATGGGGCGGGTTCGCCGAGTTTGCCGCCAGCGAACTGAATTGTCGGGTCACGGGCCTGACGATCAGCCGCGAGCAGCTGGCATTCGCCGAGGAGCGCATCCGCAAGGCGGGGCTCAGCGACAAGGTCGACTTCCGCTTTCAGGACTATCGCGACGAAACCGGCGTCTACGACAAGATCGTCTCGATCGAGATGTTCGAGGCCGTCGGCGAGAAATACTGGCCCGCCTATTTCTCCAAGCTCGAGCAGTGCCTGAAGCCTGGGGGCAAGGCGGGGCTTCAGATCATAACGATTCGCCCAGAGTCGTTCGAACAGTACCGGAGCAATCCCGACTTCATCCAGAAGTACGTTTTTCCCGGCGGCATGCTACCGACCCGCGAGCATTTGGCGGAACTTGGACGAAAAGTGAATTTGTCACTGGTGCGGGACTTCGGTTTTGGGTTAGACTACGCTCGTACTCTGGCCGAATGGCGAGAGCGTTTTTGGTCCGTTTGGGAACGAGTTCGCCCACTGGGCTTCGACGAGCGCTTCAAGCGGCTCTGGGAGTTCTATTTATTTTATTGTGAAGCAGGTTTCCGCGCCCGAAACATAGACGTCCGCCAGGTCGTCTTTTCGCGGAGCTGACGAGAGCGGGTGGCGGGACCAGACAGTCGACCTCCTGTCCCGGTCGCCATCCGCCTCGTCTATCCCCTCATCAACATCCTTACTGGTTGTCGGCGCGATGACGCCTTAGCTATTCCGCCGGGCTTGGCGTCACCGGGCGGCGACCATCGGCGCGTGGGCGCTCCTGCCAGCCGGTGGCGCGGTTCACCAGCCAGAAATACAGGCTGTAGGGCATGAGGTTGAGAGCCTTCAGCGTGTAGGTGAAGCGCTTCGGGAAGGTGATCTCGAAATTCTTCGACTTCAGGCCCGCATAGATTTCGGCGGCGGCCTCGTCGACCGGGATCAGCGACGGCATCGGGAACTCGTTCTTGCGGGTGGCCGGCGTGTCGACGAAACCAGGATTGATGAGCTGGATGCGGATGCCCATCTTGTCGAGGTCGAATTTCAGGCTCTCGGCCATGTTGATCAGGGCAGCCTTGGTGGCGCCATAGGCAGCGCCCGTGGGAAGGCCGCCATAACCAGTTACCGAGGAGACGATGGCGATCTGCCCCTGCCCCTTGTGCTTCATGTGACGCACCGCCGGCACGAGGCAATTGACCACGCCCTGCAGATTGACGGCGAAGCTCTGCTCGAAATCCTCGCGGCGCAATTCCTCGGCATGCACGGGCAGATAGACGCCGGCATTGAAGACAGCGAGCGCCAGCGCGCCGTGCTCGTATTCGATCGATGCGAGCACATGCTCCATGTCTTCGGGATTGGTGACGTCGCCATCGAGAACGATGATGCTGCCCGCAAGACCGTTGGCTTCCGATTGCAGCTCGGCAAGCTTTTCGTGGTCGCGAGCGGTGACGGCGACCTTGTAGCCTTCGCTTGCCAGTTTCAGCGCCAATGCCCGGCCGATGCCGGAGCTTGCGCCTGATATCCAGGCAATTCCATGTTCGGGGCGGGCTACAAAATCGTTCATGGCGCGACTCCTCAGGTTGTATCGAAGAACGTCGAAACGGGCCCGGAAGTTCCTCTCAGCCTCCCGGGATAATGGCTCTATCACGCCATTGTGGCTGCTTTCAGCCGATCAGGTCGCCAATCAGCTGGCGGAAGGACCCGGTCAGTTTGATGGGGGCATCGAGAACGGAAAATGCAATGCAGGGACGATCTTTTTCGGCCACCGGGCGATGGTCGATCGTCTCGTCGGCAACGGAGATGTCGCCGGGGCCGAAGCGGCCGCGATTGTCGTTGAAGGCGCCGTCGAGGATGAGCGTGAGCTCCATGCCCTTGTGGGTATGCGCCGGCATGGCGCGGCCGGGCTTGATCCACATGACGCTGACTTCGCAGCCGTCGATATCGACCGAATATTCCTTGAAACCGGGGAGCTTGGTCTTCCACGGCACCGTATCGACATCGAAACCGACGAGGCGGCGCAGCGCGCGTGGGAATACGCTCGGCTTATCGGAGGCGATCAATGGCTTGGGCTCGACCGGCGCGGTGGATGCGAATATCCGCGCCAATTTGGCATCGCGGTCTTCAAGACTTGCTTCGGATGTCTGCTCCAGGGCCTGGCCGGCCAGAAACTCGAGATCGCGTACCAAAGGCCGACGATCCGGCTTCATTTGCAGATGCGATTCGACAAGAACGCGCGCCGGTTCCGGAAGGGAACCCGCGACGTAATACGCCATCAATGCATCGACCGTGTCGATATGCTCGTGAACCATGATGGTTTCGGTCGTTTCCGCTTTCAGTGATTGCTTTGTCATCGTCCATACGATGAATGTCAATCTCCGGATCACATAGCGACCCGGATCAGCACGTCGCGAGCCAATCTGGGACGGGAAGTCTAATTTTACCGTGGTGGTTGAGGGCGAGGAATAGGATTTCTTGCCAACCCAGCCTTGTGAAGGGAAAAGACCGTTCCTAAACTAAGTGTTTCAAAGAGGCAGATTCCATGACCGTTCATCCTTCCGTCCTAGAAGCCATTGGCAACACTCCCCTGATCAAGCTCAAGGGAGCATCGGACGCGACCGGTTGCACCATTCTCGGCAAGGCGGAATTCCTCAACCCGGGACAGTCCGTCAAGGATCGCGCGGCGCTCTACATCATTCGTGACTCCGAGAAAAAGGGCCTGCTGCGGCCGGGCGGCGTCATCGTGGAAGGGACCGCCGGCAACACCGGCATCGGCCTGACGCTGGTCGCCAAGGCGCTCGGCTACCGCACCGTGATCGTCATTCCCGAGACGCAGAGCCAGGAAAAGAAGGACGCGCTGAAGCTGCTTGGCGCCGAACTCGTCGAAGTGCCGGCCGTGCCCTACAAGAACCCCAACAACTACGTGAAGGTTTCCGGACGTCTCGCCGAGCAGCTTGCCAAGACCGAGCCGAACGGCGCCATCTGGGCCAACCAGTTCGACAACGTCGCCAACCGGCAGGCGCATATCGAGACCACGGCGAAAGAAATCTGGGCGGATACTTCGGGCAAGGTCGACGGCTTCATTTGCTCCGTCGGTTCAGGCGGCACGCTTGCCGGCACCGCGATGGGCCTGAAGGGCTTCAACAAGGACATCAAGATCGGCATCGCCGACCCGGATGGCGCAGCACTCTATGAGTTCTACAAGAATGGCGAGCTGAAGTCCGCGGGCTCCTCGATCACCGAGGGCATCGGCCAGGGCCGCATCACCGCCAATCTCGAAGGCTTCAGGCCTGATTTCGCCTATAACATCTCGGACGCGGAAGCCCTGCCCTATGTCTTCGACCTCGTCGAGCATGAGGGGCTTTGCCTCGGCGGCTCGTCGGCGATCAACATCGCGGGCGCGGTGCGCCTCGCCAAGGACCTCGGCCCCGGCCACACGGTAGTGACCATCCTTTGCGATTACGGCAACCGCTACCAGTCGAAGCTCTTCAATCCGGATTTCCTGACATCGAAGTCGCTGCCGCTGCCGGCATGGCTGACCTCGCCTGTCGATATCAAGATCCCATACGAACCCGCAGCGTGAGGCCCAATGCCCGTTAATGCCCTCTATCGTGACGACTTCTATCTCTCGACCTGCGAGGCCGTCGTCACCGCCATTCACGAAGACGGGGGCATCGAGCTCGATCAGACCTGCCTTTACGCAACCTCGGGCGGACAGCCGGGCGATACCGGCATCCTCGAGCGTGCCGACGGCAGCCGGATCACGCTTGCGCAGACCAAGCATGGCGCCGCCAAGGACATCATCATCCATGTTCCGCTCGAAGGGCAGGCAAGCCCAGCGGTCGGCGAGAAGGTCGTGCTGCATGTCGATTGGGAGCGCCGCCACAAGCTCATGCGCATGCACACGGCCTGCCACCTGCTTTCCGTCGTCTGCTCGTATCCGATTACCGGAGCGGCCGTCGGCGAAGAGGAGAGCCGTGTCGATTTCGACATGACCGACACGATCGACAAGGACGAAGTGACGGCCAAGCTGATGGCGCTGGTCGACCAAGACCATCCGGTTTACCTGCAGTGGATTACCGATGAGGAACTGGCGGCCAATCCTGGCATCGTCAAATCCAAGAACGTGCGTCCGCCGATGGGGCTCGGTCGCGTCAGCCTCGTCTGCATCGGCGAGAACTCGGCGATTGACAGCCAGCCCTGCGGCGGCACACATGTTGCGACAACACGAGAAGTCGGACAGATTCACATCGCCAAGATCGAGAAGAAGGGCAAGGAAAATCGCCGCTTCCGTATCCGTTTCGGCGCTCCTGGCGACGACGCATAAGCATTGATTGGAGAGAGCAGCATGAGCGAGACCACGAGCCGCTTCGTCGTTTCGGCCGATTGGGTCGAAAAGCAGCTGGGGACTTCAGGTTTCAAGGTGGTGGACGCCTCCTGGTATCTGCCGGCCCACAAGCGCGCGGCCAAGGACGAGTATGTGTCGGGCCACCTTCCCGGCGCCGTGTTCTTCGACCAGGACGTCATCGCCGATCATTCGACCGGCCTGCCGCACTCGCTCCCCTCGCCTGAGTTTTTCGCCGCGGAAGTCGGCAAGCTCGGCATTTCAGAGACGGACACGGTCGTCGTCTATGACGGCATGGGTTTCTTCTCGGCGCCGCGCGTCTGGTGGATGCTGCGGACCATGGGCGCCAAGGACGTTTACGTTCTGGATGGCGGCCTCGATGGCTGGAAGGCCGAGGGGCGCGCGCTGGAGACCGGGACGACCGCCCCGGCGCCGGCAGTGTTCACGCCGAAATTCCGTGCCGACAAGGTTATACCCTTCGAGACCATGCGCGAGATCGTCGATGACGGTTCGGCGCAGATTGCCGATGCTCGCGGCGCCGGCCGCTTTACCGGCGAGGAAGCCGAGCCGCGTGCGGGCATGCGTTCTGGCCACATGCCCGGCGCCCGCAGCCTGCCGGCGACGAGCCTCTCGGCCAATGGCCGCTTCAAGGATGTGGCCACGCTGAAGACGATGATAGCAGATGCCGGTATCGACCTCTCCAAGCCTGTCGTGACAAGCTGCGGCTCGGGCGTAACCGCCGCGGTGATCATGCTGGCGCTGGAAAGCGTTGGGCATGATGACAACGCGCTTTACGACGGCTCCTGGAGCGAGTGGGGCAGCCGTGAGGACACGCCCATCGTCACCGGCCCCGCAGAAGCGATCAAAGCTTGACCATGGCAAAAGCTCCCTCTTCGCTGAAGGCTCATGTGACCCGCCTCGAAATGACGGCGGCGCCGAAGACGAGCCTGCCGGTGCCGGTCAATATCCAGACCGCCATCATGCGCGCGCCGGAAATCCCGCTGCCGTTCTACCGCTATCTCTACCGCCAGGTCGGCGCGCGATGGCAGTGGGTGGATCGTCTGAGGATGAGCGACGAGGAACTGGCCGCCACGCTCTACGACAAGCGCAACACGATCTGCGTACTCTACGTGAACGGCGCGCCTGCAGGGTTCTACGAATATCTGACGGTTGACGAGGATACGATCGAGCTCAGCCATTTCGGGCTGATGGAGCACGCGCTGGGTCTGGGGATCGGCAAGTGGTTCCTGCTGCAGGCGCTCTATGCGATCTGGACGCAGAACCCTTTGCGCGTGACGACCACGACCAACAATCTCGATCATCCCCGGGCGTTGCAGCTCTACCAGATGTTCGGTTTTTCTCCGGTTTCGACGGGCACCGCGATCGTGCGGCCGCTCAGCGACAAGGAGTTGCTTGAGCTGGCGAAGAGAAGCTAGCCCGAGCGTTTCGGCTGTTTCCTCACGCGAAAGTATAGGGACGCAAGGATCGGGTGGTTTCCACTCGGGCTGAAGCGCATTCAAGGCAAGCTCGAAAAGGAGACTTGCCATGATTGCCCTATCTTTCACCGCGATGCCCACTGCCGACGCCGAAACGATCTGGAACGGCGGGAACGATGCCCATGGTCACCCGCCGGAGACAATGATTTCCGATGGCCCGGGACACCCCTGCCGCCATTGCCTGAAGAACATAGATGCAGGCGACGCGCTTTACGTCTTCGCCTACCGCCCCTTCCCGGAGATGCAGCCTTATGCGGAGACAGGACCGGTGTTCCTGCATCAAAAGCGCTGCGAACGCTATGCCGCCGAGGAAGTGCTGCCGCCTGTCCTGACGACAAGCCCCAACTTCATCCTGCGCGGCTATGGCAGCAACAACCGCATCGTCTACGGCACCGGCGCCGTGACCGAGGTCGTCGATATCGCTGCCTATGCGGCAGAGCTCCTGCGCAAGCCCGAGGTCGCCTATGTGCATGTGCGCTCGGCGCGCAACAATTGCTATCAATGCCGGATCGACGGTTAACTCACGGAAAAAAGCCGGTTGCGGAGAGTGCAACCGGCTTCAGTTGACGTAGCGCGATGGACTTTACGCTACGTTGAGCACGGCTTCCGCAGCGTAAGGCTCGTAGCCCAGCGCCTCGGCAACGGCTTTATTGGTAACCCGTCCCTTGTGGACGTTGAGACCGTTTCTGAGATGCCTGTCTTCAGCGATGGCGCGCAGGCCGCGATCGGCGAGCGCAAGACCATGGACCAGCGTGGCGTTGTTCAGCGCATGCGCGGAGGTGACAGGCACCGCGCCCGGCATGTTGGCGACGCAATAGTGCACGACGCCATCGACCTCGTAGGTCGGGTCCGAATGGGTCGTCGCATGCGATGTCTCGAAACAGCCGCCCTGATCGATGGCGACGTCGACGATGACCGCGCCCTTCTTCATGCCCGAGAGCATTTCGCGGGTGACGAGCTTGGGCGCGGCAGCGCCGGGGATCAGCACCGCGCCGATGACGAGATCGGCGGAGAAGACTTCGTCTTCCAAAGCCTGGATGCTGGAATAGCGGGTGTGGATGCGACCGGAGAACAGATCGTCGAGCTGGCGCAGGCGCGGTAGCGACTTGTCGAGGATGGTAACGTCGGCGCCGAGACCGGCAGCCATGCGCGCCGCATGCAGGCCGACCACGCCGCCGCCGATGATGGTGACCTTGGCCGGCAGGACGCCGGGCACGCCGCCCAACAAAATGCCGAGGCCGCCATTGGCCTTCTGCAACGCTGTCGCACCCGCCTGGATCGAAAGGCGACCGGCGACTTCGGACATCGGCGCCAGGAGAGGCAAGCCGCCACGGTCATCGGTGACCGTCTCGTAGGCCACGCCGGTGACGCCTGACGACAGCAGGCCCTTGGTCTGCTCGGGGTCGGGCGCAAGATGCAGGTAGGTGTAGAGGATCTGGCCGTCGCGCAGCTGCGCCCATTCGGACGGCTGCGGCTCCTTGACCTTCACGATCATGTCGCACTTTTCGAAGATGTCCTTGGCGGATGACGCGATCTTCGCGCCCGCGGCGGCATAGGCCGCGTCATCGGCTCCAATGCCGGAACCCGCCTTCGTCTCGATCCAGACCTCGTGGCCATGCGCGATGTATTCGCGAACGGCTGCAGGCGTCAGGCCGACGCGATATTCGTGATTCTTGATTTCCTTCGGACAACCGACGCGCATCGGGGCGCTCCTCCTCGTTTGTTTTTTCCGCCTCGTCGAGCGAAGCGTTCACGAGTGAAATCCAATCACCCCGCGCACGAAATGTCCTTGCAAAGAGGATTTGCATGTACGGCATTTTTCGAAGAAAGATGCGTTTCAGACGCAATAATCGAAAGTTCTTCGAATGTCGGAACTCGATGCCATCGATCATGCCATTTTGAAAGCGCTGCAATCGAATGCCCGCATCACCAATGCCGATCTGGCCGCCAAGGTTGGCTTGTCCGCGTCGGCCTGTTCCAGGCGGCTCGACATCCTCGACCGCAGCGGCGTCATCCTCGGCTATCACGCGCATGTCTCGCCGAAAGCGCTCGACTACAAGATGATCGCCATCGTGCACATCTCGCTGTCCGGCCAGTTCGCGAAGACCTTGTCGGAATTCGAGACCGCCGTGAAGCGCTGTCCCAATGTGCTCGTCTGCTACCTGATGTCGGGCGAGTACGACTATATCCTGCGGGTCGCGGCCCGCGATCTGGAGGACTATGAGCGCATCCACCGCGACTGGCTCTCGGCCCTGCCCCATGTCGTCAAGATCAATTCCAGCTTTGCCTTGCGCGAGGTGATGGACCGGCCCAATGTGGGCTTGTGACGGAGGAGCGGAATCACCTGCCTGCGCGGGTGTTTCCGGAATACGGCCGAGGCCGGTGTATTAAGAAGACGCCATGAGATCGAAGACCCGAGGCTATATTTTCGTTCTTCTGGCTATCACCATCTTTTCCATTCAGGACGGCATCTCGAAGCATCTGGGCGGCGCCTACCCGCCCGTTTTCGTGACGATGATCCGCTATTGGGCCTTTGGCCTCTTCACCATCCTTCTGGCCGCGAAGATGCGCGGCGGGATTGTCGCCACGACGCGCACCAAGCGGCCGGTCTTGCAGGTGATCCGCGGACTGCTTCTCGCTGCCCAGGTGGTTGTCGTGATCAGTTGCTTCGCTGTGATCGGGCTCGCGCACTCGCAGGCGATCTTCTCGGCGACGCCGATCCTGATTGCGCTGCTGGCCATGCCGCTGCTCGGCGAGCGGGTGGGCTGGCGGCGGTGGACGGCGATCGGCGCGGGGTTGGTCGGCGTGCTTCTGATCCTGAAGCCCGATAGCGGCTTCTTCGATGTCACGCTGCTGCTCGCTGTCCTCTCCTGCTTCCTCTTCGCTTTCTACGTCATCGCCACCCGGCTGGTCAGCCGCGACGATTCGTCGATGACCAGCTTCTTTTACACCGGTGTCGTCGGCGCTATCGCGATGACGCTGGTCGGGCCGTTCTACTGGACATGGATGGCGCCTACGGACTGGGTGTGGATGGCGCTCGTCTGCATGACCAGCATATCGAGCCACTATTTCTTGATCCGCGCCTACGACATGCTCGATGCCGCGGCCGTCCAGCCGCTCACCTATCTGCAGCTCGTCTATGCCTCGATCATCGGGGTGACGATTTATGGAGAGACGCTGAGCCTAAACACGATCATCGGCTCCGTCATCGTCGTCGCCTCCGGCATTTTCACGATCTGGCGCGAGCATGTCGTCGGCCGCCGGGAAGCAATGCGGAAGTAAAAATCGACCGCGCAATTTTAGCGAATTGTATAAATTCATTTCAATCTACGCGACGTATGCTGTCTCCAGTTCAATTTGGGAGACGCGTCATGCACAATCTCAACATTATTACCCGCAAGGCCGAACGCAAGTCGTGCCGGATCTTCGGCAAGGTTCGTTACCTGACGAAGGAAGTCGATGCGCGCATTCTCAACATGTCCATCTCGGGCATTGCGCTTGAAGTGCGCTCGCCGCTGCATGCGGCTTCCGGCAGCCGCGTTCAGATCCTTGCCGACGATCTCGGCGTTCTGCACGGCGTCATCCGCTGGAGCCACAATGGCCGCGTCGGCGTCCAGTTCGACCCGAACTCCAACGCCCGCGCGCAGGTGGCCTCCTACTTCCGGTTCTTCCACAAGGACGTGAAGCCGGTTCTGGCGCGGTAGGCCGCGGCTGACACGCAGAAAGCGAAAAGCGATATTCCCCTGTCATTTACAGGGTTTACTCCTTCGAAAATCACCCTACTCTCGCCGCCGGGCGGGTGTCGCGTGATGTTTCGAAGGAGTTTTCATGTCTTCCAATCTTGATCTTTCATCCATGAGCCGTCGTTCTCTTCTCTCCGGCATTGCCGCCACATCAGCGCTCGTTCTGCTGCATCCGTTCACCGCGCGCGCCGCTGCCAACCAGGCGCATCTCAGGCTGATGGAAACGACGGATATTCACGTCAACGTTTTCCCTTACGACTATTACGCCGACAAGCCGAACGACACGATGGGATTGGCGCGCACCGCGACGATCATCGACACGATCCGCGCGGAAGCCGCCAACTCGTTGCTGATCGACAATGGCGACGTTCTGCAGGGCAACCCGATGGGCGACTACATGGCCTATCAGCGCGGCTTGAAGGATGGCGACGTTCACCCCGTGATCAAGGCGATGAACACGCTCGGCTACACGGTCGGCACGCTCGGCAATCACGAGTTCAATTACGGGCTCGACTTCATGTTCAAGGTGCTTGGTGGCGCGAACTTCCCGTTCGTCTGTGCCAACCTGACCAAGGGCCAGCTCGCCTCCGATCCGAAAAACGACGAGCTCTTCTTCAAGCCCTACATCATCGTCGAAAAGATGATCAAGGACGGAGCCGGCAACGAGAGCCCGGTGAAGATCGGCTTTATCGGCTTCGTTCCGCCGCAGATCATGCTCTGGGATATCAAGAACCTCGAGGGCAAGGCGCAGACGCGCGATATCGTCGAAGCCGCCAAGGCCTGGGTGCCCGCGATGAAGGAAGCAGGCGCGGATATCGTCATTGCGCTCTCGCATTCGGGCATCGATGGCAACGCGCCCACGGACAAGATGGAGAATGCCTCGCTTCATCTCGCCGCCGTCGACGGCATCGACGCGATCTTTACCGGCCACCAGCACCTCGTCTTCCCCGGACCTAAGACCTGGGACGGCGTCCAGAACGCCGATCCGGTCAAGGGAACGCTGCACGGCAAGCCTGCCGTCATGGCCGGCTTCTGGGGCTCGCATCTCGGCCTGATCGATCTGCTGCTCGAAAAGGACGGCAAAAGCTGGAAGATCGTCGACTTCACCTCCGAAGCGCGGCCGATCTACCACCGCGACGACAAGAAGAAGGTCGTGGCCGATGTCGCCGACAAGAAGGAAGTGGTCGACGCCGCCAAGGCGGAGCACGAGGCGACGCTCGCCTATGTCCGCACTCCCGTCGGCAAGACGTCGGCGCCGCTCTACTCCTACTTCGCTCTGGTCGCTGACGATCCCTCCGTGCAGATCGTCAGTCAGGCGCAGACCTGGTACATCAAGCAGATGCTCGCCGACACCGAATACAAGGATCTGCCGGTGCTTTCGGCGGCGGCTCCCTTCAAGTCGGGCGGTCGTGGCGGCGCCGATTACTATACCGATGTTCCGGCCGGCGATCTCGCCATCAAGAACATCGCCGACCTCTATCTCTATCCGAACACCGTGCAGGCCGTCGTGATCACCGGCGAGCAGGTGAAGAACTGGCTGGAAATGTCGGCGGGGATGTTCAACGAAATCAAGGAAGGCACGAAGGACGCCGAGCTTTTGAACGCCGACTTCCCTTCCTACAATTTCGACGTGATCGATGGCGTCACCTACCAGATCGACCTGGCGCAGCCGCGCAAATACGACAATGACGGCAACGCCATCAACGCCGGATCCAACCGCATCCAGAACCTTGCGTTTGACGGCAAGCCGATCGACCCGAGCCAAAAATTCGTGGTCGTGACCAACAACTACCGCGCCGGCGGTGGCGGCAAGTTCCCCGAGATCGCGGCCGACAAGGTGGTGTTCCAGGCGCCCGACACGAACCGCGACGTGATCGTGCGCTATGTGCACGAGCAGGGAACGATCAATCCGGCTGCCGACGGCAACTGGACCTTCAAGCCGGTGACCGGCGCGACCGCGACGTTTCAGAGCGGGCCTAAGGCGAAGCAGTTCATCGCGGACGTCAAGGGCGCGAAGATCGAGGATGCCGGCGAAGGAACGGATGGTTTCGCCAAGTTCCGGCTGGTTCTCTAAGACAGACTACAGGCGAGGCTTAGAGCCTTTCCTGGTTAGCTTGAAGCATTCTGCCGGAGTAGGTTTTCGTCAGGGCAAAGGCGATTGGCGAAGGGCATACCCCAGGTACGGTCGAGCCGATCGCCTTTGATCCTGGCGGAAAGATGCCCGGCCCTTCGGGTTGGCTGAAACGGGCCGCCTGATCGTCCGGCCAGCTTGGCCGTATGCGTTGGCTATGACACGCGCCGGCCGGACGACCATCCGACTCCGTTTGAGCCAACAGAATGCTTCAATCTAACCAGGAAGGGCTCTAACGCCTCGCCTACTCCGCCGCGAGCGGCAGATCGGGAGCCTTGATCTCGTTCAGCGCCGCGGTGAAATCGGCGTGGTTTGGGCAGAACGACAGTTTCGAATGGAAAGCTTCGATCAGCCATGTGGCAGCCGGGCCCGGCGGGTTTGCAATGCGCCGTATCGCATAGATCGGATACTCGCCCTGCTCGTAGGCCGGCAGATCGAGATGGACGAGCGTTCCGTTGGCCAAATCCTCGCGGATAATCGACGCCGGCAGGCCGCCCCAACCCAGGCCGCCGCGGATCAGCGCGTGTTTGGTGGCAATGTCGCTGACGCGCCACGTCTTGTAGGACAGCACGTTGAAATCACGGCCCTTGGTGAGCCCGGAAGCGTCGGTGACGACGAGTTGCACTTCCTCGCGAACATCCGCGAGCGTCAGCGGCCTCTCAATATCAGCCAGCGGGTAGGAGCGCGCGGCGACCGGGATCATGAAGGAGTGGCCGATCTTGTCGACGGCGATGGAGTCGTCCTGCTTCAGGAGCGCTCCGCCTATGCCGATCGTGGCCTTGCCCGACAGGACGGCCTCCATGACCATGCCGAGTTCGCCAGCACTTAGATTGAGCGTGACGGAGGGAAAGCGATCGCGGAACTCCGTGAGCACGGCGACGACCGCCTGCGACGGCACCATGACGCTGATCGCCACATCCACCTCGGCTTCCAGCCCTTCCTTCAGGCTCTTCACCCTCGCCCGCATCACCTGCAGGTCAGTCATCAGCCGGCGGGCATCCTCAAGCATGGCCTTGCCTGCCTCGGTAAGCTTCGGCTGACGGGCACCGGAGCGTTCGAACAGCTGCATTTCCAGTTGTGCTTCGAGATTGGCAATGGTGTAGCTGACCACCGACTGGGCACGATTGAGCACGCGCGAGGCGGCCGAGAAGCTCCCGGTCTCGGCAACGGTCAGGAAAACCTGCAGCTGGTCCAGTGTCGGGTTGGGCAACATTACATCCATCCAATCGATCGATAGTCTTGATCGACATTATCACAGTTTTTTCGATAGGCCGCTAGACCTATTTCTTCACTCGAAGACGCGGTTCGACCTTCCCCCGATCGCGCCGCAAACGCAAAGACCAAAGGATTATCAATCATGTCGTCCATTTTGCTTCTGACCTCCAGCCCGCGCGCTGAGTCGCTTTCGACCGATATCGCCGTAGACCTCGCTGGCAAGCTCCAGTCGCAGAAGGCCGGCAGCGTCGTCGTTCGCCGTGACCTCGCCGCGAACCCGCTGGCCCATATCAACGACCTCTTCACCGGCGCGATCCGCAAGCCGGCTGACGCCCGCACGGCCGAAGAAAACGAAGCCGCGAAGATTTCCGACGAGCTGGTCAACGAGCTGCTCGCAGCAGACACCATCGTCATCGGCACCGGCCTCATCAACTTCAACATCTACTCGTCGCTGAAGAGCTGGATCGACAACGTCGCCCGCGCCGGCCTGACCTTCAAGTACACCGAAAACGGCCCGGTTGGCCTTGCCACCGGCAAGAAGGTCTACGTCGTTCTCGCCTCCGGCGGTGTCTACTCGCAAGGTCCGGCTGCCGGCATGAACCATGCGGTACCGTACCTGAAGACCGTTCTCGGCTTCATGGGCATCACCGACGTCGAGACCATCTACGTCGAAGGCCTGGCCTTTGGTCCCGAAGCAGCCGAGAAGGCTGTCGGCGCTGCCAAGGCACGCGCTGAAGAACTCGCGCTCGCTGCCTAATTTAAAGGGCAATCAATTCAGGAAGACGGTCGGCTTGCCGGCCGTCTTTTTGTTTGTAGGAACTTACTGTCAGCCGGCGACCGTGAGGCCATGGACTCCGGTCTGGCCGAAGACGCAGTTTCGGCCGTTCTTCTTGGCGCAATAAAGCCGCTCGTCCGCTGCCGACAAGATCGCGGTGAAGGCGTCGCCATCTTCGGTGGCTGTCGCGACGCCGATGCTGATCGTTACCGGCTTGCCATCGGGTGTCGCGACGCTGTTTTCGATCGTCCAGCGCAACCTCTCGGCCAGACGCAGGCCCTCGGCGTGATCGGTCACGGGAC
This sequence comes from Hyphomicrobiales bacterium, assembly GCA_900465665.1. GTDB lineage: Bacteria > Pseudomonadota > Alphaproteobacteria > Rhizobiales > Rhizobiaceae > Rhizobium. The sequence goes on along the minus strand of UBJO01000028.1, from coordinate 21,195 downwards.
AGATCGCCACGAATTCCTCGCCGCCGAAGCGGAAGACCCGATCGCCGGCGCGCAGGATCGAGCCCAGGCGGGCTGCTATCGCGCGCAGGACGTCGTCGCCCTGCAGGTGGCCGAACACGTCGTTGACGTTCTTGAAGTGATCGGCATCGAGGATCATTACCGTGGCGGACTGCCCTTGGCGCAGCGATTCGCGGATCATGACCGGCGCTTCGAGCTCCATTCGCGTGCGGTCGTAAAGTCCGGTCAGCACGTCCCGGCCGGTGCGGCTCAGGAGATCGTTGTAACGTTCGCGGAAGGTCAGGTCGCTGAAGATGTCTCCGATCGGGCGTGCGCTCGATGTGGTGACTGCCCGACCGATCCATTTCTCGTAGATCGCGAAGAGCACGGTGTAGATGCAGACGGCGAACATCTTCGCCTTCCAACCACCCCAGAAGGCGGCGAGCGGGACGCCGACCGAATAGTGCAGCGCGCCGAAGAAGGCGATCTGGTCGAAGGTCAAAAGCACGAAACCGCAGATCATGAAGCGCAGGATTGGCCGCTGCCTGAAATAGCGGCCGAGCCGCTCGTAGAGCAGGATGATGCCGATGGCGTCGAGATAGAGGATGGCCGTGCCCCAGAGCATAAGCCAGCCCATTTCCTTCAGAAATTCATCGCTCGGCAGCGCGCCTGATGTAAGCTCCAGCGGCGCGTGCCATTGCACGATCCAGGCGATCGCGACGGTCAGAAGGTTGCCGATGAAAAGCCCGTAGATCGGCTGGCGGACGACGGCGGCGTCTTCCTGAAGATAGAGCATCAGGATCATCATCAGCTTGCCGGTGAAGAACACCGATGATCCCGGCGAGACGATCCCGAACGGCAATTCGACATAGAAGACCGCCGCGAGGTAGGTCTCCATGAAGTGCATGACGCCGAGTGCCGTCAGGAATATGCCGAGGCCTATGCGCGCGCGAAAATGCAGCAGCGTCACCATCAGCGTGAAGTAGCCGATGGCCTCGACGACGAAGAGGATGAGATTGACGTTTGCGATCAACGCCGCGACCTCCCGCCAATATTGCCATGCCACGGCACCTCGAACGCTTTGTCGGCGGTATCGGCAGCGAATGTGCGGCGGGCATTCTGAGGCACTGGATATTCCTGCAATGTCTGCTGAGCGCAGGATCGCCGCAATGTTTTAAAATAGCATGAGGGAATGGCGGCGCGACCGCTCAACACGCAAGGGCGCGCCGGCCTTCCATGATCAGACCTGACGAACCTTGGCTCCGTCGCTGAACAGGGATGGTCCGTTCTGATCGATGATCTGCTGCGCCTTGCGCACCGTGCATTCGATCGCATCATCCGTCGACGAAAACATGTCGGCGCGAATGAAATTGCGGACCAGCACCTCGTCGCCAACGGTCTTCTCGATGCGGCCGGCCAGACGGTACTGGCCGCCTTCCTTCATCGGTTCGGCATAAATCGTGCAATCGGCATAGGGCTGCGGATCGGAAGCAGCGCCCGAAGAAGCCGCGCCCGGCTGCTTCTCGCCGCCAGAGAACATGGAGAAAATGCTGGAAAAGATCGAAGCCATGATACGCCTTTGTGATGAGGGCGGATGCCATCAAGGTTAAATAGGGCCGTTGCCGTGAAAGTTAAATGATGAGGTTCGCGAGGATCTCGTTTTCGGTGATGTCCTCGAAACTGATACCCGATGTCTCGAATTTCGCGAACAGCGCCGCGAAGTTTTCCGGCGCCTTGGTTTCGATGCCGATCAGGACCGAACCGAAGTTGCGGGCGGTCTTCTTCAGATATTCGAAGCGGGCGATATCGTCATCGGGACCGAGCAGATTGAGGAAGTCGCGGAGCGCGCCGGGGCGCTGCGGAAGGCGGAGAATAAAGTATTTCTTCAGGCCCGCGTAACGCATGGCCCTTTCCTTCACATCCGGAAGCCGCTCGAAATCGAAATTGCCGCCGGAGACGATCGCGACCACCGTCTTGCCGCGGATCGCTTCGGGATCCATCGTGGCGATTGCCGTCAGCGACAGGGCGCCTGCCGGTTCCAGTACCACGCCCTCGACGTTCAGCATTTCGTTGATCGTCACGCAAATGGCGTTCTCCGGCATCAACATCACCTGATTGCTCGGGAAGCCTTTCAGCGCAGCGAAATTGAGGTCGCCGATGCGGGCAACGGCCGCGCCATCGACGAAATTGTCGACCTTGGAGAGTGTCACGACCTCGCCGGCCTCGATGCTGCGCTTAAGGCTCGGCGCGCCCTGGGGTTCGACGAAGAAGAAGCCCGTGCTCGGCACCGTGTCCTTGAGATAACCGCTGATGCCGGCCGCCAGACCGCCGCCGCCGACAGGCATGACGACGAGATCGGGCACCGTGCCCTCGGGCAGCTGCTGCATGATCTCGGAGGCCACCGTCGACTGGCCCTCGATGATATCTTCATGATCGAAGGGCGGCACCATGACGCCGTCGATCGTCTCGACGTGATCGCGGGCTGCCTTGTAGCACTGGTCGAAGAAGTCGCCTGTCAGCTTGATGGTGATGAACTCGCCGCCGAAGATGCGGGTTTTGTCGATCTTCTGCTGCGGTGTCGTCACCGGCATAAAGACGACACCGGGAACGCCGAAATGGCGGCAGACGAATGCAAAGCCCTGCGCATGATTGCCGGCAGACGCGCAAACGAAGGTCTTGCCGGACGCACCTTCCTCGATCCGCTTGCGGAAGAAATTGAAGGCACCACGGATCTTGTAGGAGCGGACGGGCGACAGGTCTTCGCGCTTCAACCAAATGTCGGCGCCATAGCGGGCGGACAAATGCTCGTTGAGTTGCAGCGGCGTTGCCGGAAATAAGCTGCGCAGAGCCTCTTCGGCAGCTTCGACATTCTGTCTGGTCACGGTCTCAGTCCCTTGTTATTGCGCCCCACGCTATGCCATAGGCAGACCCTCGAAAGAAGCCCATTTTCAACCACAACGGTTCGGTAGAGCGCGGTGATGCGCGTTTTGGGAAAGCACCCCGGTAACGCGGATGTGCGCTGAAAACGCGTGACGACATCAATAGTGTGAGTTTCATGACAGCAGACAAATTTTCAAAGCCGATCGCCTGGCTCTTACTCGCCGCCATCATTTTCGTAACGGTCTCGCCGATCGGCCTTCGTCCTCATACGATTACTTCAGTCAACCTCGACCGGGCGCTTGCCTATCTGGTCGTCGGTCTCGCCTTTGCCGTGGCTTATCCCAGGCACTGGCTGGCGGTCGCCGCCCTCCTGGTCGTCGGCGCCGTCGGGATCGAGCTTCTGCAGTATCTTTCGCCGACGCGGCACGCGCGGATGCACGACGCCGCAGTCAAAGCCGTGGGGGCTTGCCTCGGCGTTCTAATCGGCATGCTGGTGAACCGTCTTCGCCGGCAAAATTCAGTGCGGACTGAAGGTCGGGATGCGCAAGGGAAAGTTGGTGCGGGCGGCGGGGGTCGAACCCGCACAGCCAAGGCCGAGGGATTTTAAGTCCCTTGCGTCTACCAGTTTCGCCACGCCCGCGCTCCCTTCAAATCAACGAGTTAGGCGGATTCGTCAAGCGGATGTTTTGCAGGTTATCCTTCGCGTTTTGCAAAACCTGTTCGGCAGACGTTCTGGGAGAGGAACAATTCCATGCCAGATCGCTACCAACCCCTCTACCACTGGCGCCGCACGAAGCTGGACGAGAACGACGAGCCGAGCGATTCCGACTGGTGCGGGTATGACGGTGATATCGGGATAGGGAGGATACAGTTGCAGGAGCATGGGCCGACGAAGGGGAAGTGGCATTGGGCGGCCCATGGTCCTCACGTCCGCCACCGGCATACCCCACACACTGGATATGAAGTGGAAGGCCGGGAGGCCATGCGGAAGGTCGAGGAATACTATCACGCGCTGATGGCAGCGAATGGGCTCAAGGGTAGTAAGCAATGATCGCCACGCTGCTGGTCTGTGCCAGCCTGACCGTGGTCGACGGCGATACCGTCAAGTGCGACGGGCAGAACTTGAGACTGCTGGGGGAAGGCGTTCCGTTCGTCTCTGGCATCGATACGCCGGAGATCGGAAGTCATGCCAAGTGCATGAAGGAACGCAAGCTGGCGCTGTTGGCCAAGGGAAGGCTGAAAGAGATATTGGCCGAGGGCGGCCTTACGGTCGAGTTCTATGGTGTGAAAGATAAGACCCCTGCCCGCCGGCCGCTGGTGAACATCTACCGGAATGACGGGTCAGAGGTGGGGCAAACCCTGCTCAAGGAAGGGTTCGCCAGGACGTGGCGGCCGGGATACCGAAATGATTGGTGTGAGTGACCAGGAGGCCATCGTGGATTTTGAGATTCATCCGTTGAAGTTCAGTTCAGAGGAGCTGAAAGCTATACCACAGCGGCACTCGTCGTATTTCATGGCAAGCTGTCTAGCCGCCAGCGAAGTGGGAGTGCTCCTTCGGATTTACCTCAGTGCATTGACTACCGCACAAATCACGCAGCGCGAGACTGTCGCCATAGAATATGCGTCTGTTCAGCTATCCATCATCCAGCGCAAGTTATCTTCAGCAGTTGTCGAGTTTGCCAGCCTTATCGAGAGCCAATTGAAGGTGATGTCGCGAAAGCAGGACAATGCCATGGCGCATTTCCAATCTTCAGCTGCGAGTGCTTTGGCCGAAATCAGAACGCATCCTGGTTTTGCCTTTGCACGTAACCTGAGAAACAGGGTTGCGCATCATTTTGATCTCGCCCACATGGGTCAAATGCTTCGTGAGGCTGAAACTGAGCGCGACTATACGATTTACCTAAATGATATCGATGGAAACTGCCTTTATCCGGTGGCAGATCACCTGCTACTGGCGAATGCCTTCGATACCGACGAGGGGAAAGAGCAATTCGAGGATTATGATGAATGGGTGAAGAAAGCCTCAGGAGCGGTTATGGCACTTCACAACACTTTCTGTCTCGACTTCTTGAACACTCACTTCAAAGATAAGTTCGCGGACACAATCAAGGTTGCAGTCCCAAACGAATTAGCGCCGAGCCCTGATGCGCTGCGCTTGCCGATAATGCTGGACTTGTCCATGCATCAGATCTCGTAGACCGCCGCATTATCCTGCACCTCCCGCAGCCCCTTATACGAGGCGTGCCGCAACTTCCCGTCGGCGGTCCAAGCCCGATACTCGATCTCGGCTATAAGCGTCGGCTGAACCCACACCATGTTCTTGCGACGGCCCGCATACGCGATCGACGGCGTCTTTCGCTTGATCCGATCCAGCGTCCTCCGCAGATCGTTAGCCACTCGCTCAGTGAAGCCGGTACCGACAGATCCGACATACGCAAGCTCGTCGCCGCGACGGGCCGCCAGCAGCAAGCTCCCAATCCCTCCCCTCGCCGACATCGAATGCTCGTAGCCCACGACCATGAAGCTGTCCGACTGGACGCATTTGATCTTCAGCCAGTCGCCGAGGCGGCCCGATCGATATGGGCTGTCCAGTCGCTTGGCGATGATGCCCTCTAGGCCATGCTCGCAGGCCGCCTGGAACAGAGCCGCGCCATCGTCACCGGCTTCCTCAGAGAGGCGGATGGCGCCCTTGCTGTCAGCCGGCACCAAGCTCTCGAGGAAGTGCCGGCGCGTCGACAGTTCCGTGTTCGTGAGGTCATGGCCGTCGAAATAGAGGAGATCGAAGGCCATCAGCACCGACGAACCCGAGTTCAGCTTACCGCCGCGACCGCCGAGCGAGTTCTGCAGCATATTGAAGTCCGAGCGGCCTTTGTCGTCCAGCACGATCGCCTCACCATCGATGATGGCTGTCGACACGCCGAGTTTTGCCGCCTCGGCCGCGATGGCCGGGAACCGGTGCGTCCAGTCATGGCCGCCTCTGGTGAGGATGCGGACGCCCTTGGGCTCGATGTGGACCGCCAGGCGGTAGCCGTCCCACTTCACCTCGAATGCCCATTCAGGGCCGACGGGCGGCCTCTGCTTCAGCAGAGCGAGACACGGCTCGATGCGGGCCGGCATGGGATCAAGTGGAAGGTTCGGCTGTGCTGGGTTGCGAGGCTTGCGCGCGCGGCTGCGGAGCGGCTTGTCGCTCGACTGTAGAGGCTTGGCCCTGACCATGGCGATCAGCTCGCCTTCCGGATCTCGGCCATGTCGTCAGGCAGGATATGCATGCCGGCAGCGTGGGCAGCATCGACGAAGGCGGCACGGGCAGCGGACGGCTCAGCTGCCATCACCATAGCGTCGATGGATCGAGCCAGCGCGCTGTGAAAGCCGGGCCTCGTCTTGTCCGGCCATTCCGACGTGAGGAACGTGATCATCTCCTCGACGGTCGAGGCCGGCGCATACTGCCCGACGCCGCGGATCTCGACTTCAAGCGGCTCGATCGGTGTAAGAGTAAAGCTGGCCATGACGCACTACCTCGGCTGATGTTGATGGCGAATCAACTGACGCCGAAGTGATTCGTTCCGAGTCAAATCAAGGGCTTGCAGATATCGGCTTGAAAGCCTAGTCGGGAGCTATATATAACCACTCGCTCTTCGAAGAATGGTTGTTACCTATCTTCTCTCAGTTTTCGGACAGCGCACCCACAGGGAGCGAAAAATGTCCGGAGTGACGCACTTTTCCAAAATGTCGATAGCGCAGCGCGAGCTTTATATTGGGACGCTGGCCAGGAGACTTCGTGTCTCTGCCTCCATTGCCAAACGTGATGGCGATGAGCTGTGGTGCATGCTGCATGAACTCGCGGACCAGCTGGACACGAACTATCTCGCGATAGCTGAGGACTATTCGGCAGCTGCGAATGATGTGATCGAAAAAGCGACCCTGTTACTCGCAAAGTTTGAGTGGGACCTTCCAAATGGTACGATCCATTAGCCCTCGCCCTATGAAAACCGGGCGTCTTGTCCGGCCACTCTGACGTGAGCAGACCAATGATCGCCTCGACGGTCGAAACACCCGCAGATGTGTGGCTTGGCAAACCCTGATTGCACCGCCATAGTCACCTCAACGCGGAGGAGATGCGCCCATGAAGATAATGACCGAAGATCAGATCCCGAATTTCGTTCAGGATGTCGCTGATACCGGCTGCGATATTGTCGCGGTGATGGGAGGAACTGGTTTCTTGATCGGTGACGCGGATCTGTCGGAGAAAGAATATCAAGCAGCTGAGCCGCAACTGCTCGCGATCTGCCAGCGTTACGGCTCCCGGCAGCATCTGATCTCGGAGATTGCCGAGTATCTTGTTTCGATTGGCCGCTACTCGCCGCCACGTCCGAGCGTCGGCGCGGCAGCCTTTAACTGATCAGTCACGTCGGTCAACGAGTGTAGCCAAAATATACGGCAGCGGCCACGGCGTCGCCCTAAATCATGGAACATTCTGTCGCGCATGGAGTTTTAATGGCAGCCGCGTTTGTTCCCCATGCCCGCGCGGCGTAATCCCTCTCCAATTCTCCCCCCGCCTTGTGCGGGGTTTCTTTTTTGGAAACGTCGGTCCCGTGAACTTAGATGGGTATCGGCCCAAAAGCTTCCTGGAGCTGGCGGAGCACCGAGTCCGCGTGCTCAGATACGGTATGGTCGGAACCTCCAGACAGGTAAATCCGAGTTGTACCGTTGTCCATCTCGATTACTGCCGTGACATGGTCGGGGTTGATATGAATCGTGGTTTCCCGGCCATCAGCTCGGATCGTAAAGGTGGCGAACATTTAGATTTATTCCGGCTCTAACTATGCAACTCTGTCGAAGGTGTCGGGGGAGGTCGGCGGGAAGTGGTCGTCTGCACTCCTTACTCCAAGAATTTGCTCGATCGATGCAATCCTAGCTTCTCGCCGTTCGAGGCTCTTATTTCGCCTCCGTTTCCTGCCGGCATCATTCGCTTGTCGGCTTGCTTGCAGCTGCTCGATGACGATTGCCTCGCCTTTCACATTGGAAAGCCGATCAAATATCCAGCAGTACGTAGTTGGGAGTTCCATCACTCGGTACCTGCGCGCCGACGTTCTGTCCTCGTCCAAGATATTTTGCAGGACCACCTGATCCCATATCTCGGGATCCTGATCGCAACGCCTTTTCCACTCGGAGAGGAGATCTAGCGCACGTTGCGTATCATTCAGCAAGATCGTTGCAGAAATCAGCCGACCCGCTTCGCGGTAGACAGCAATGTCGCATTCATGATGAAGCAGAGCCGGCCAAGGATCACGATGGAAGACTGCATCAACATCTACATAGAGAAGCGGACCACGTATTCTCTCGCGTACATCCAGCAAAAAAGTCGGCTTCAGAGCTGCGTTTCGGACCCAGCTGCCAGCGCTCTCGATAGGAGTGGTCTCAACGGTGAGACCCAGACGGGTGGCTGAAGCAACCATCCGCGCAGCTTCCCTCTCATAGATTGAGTCGGTTGTGTAGAAGCCGACGATTTTGCCGCCAGCCCCGGTCGACACCGAGATCTCGGAGTTGCTTGGGAAAGGAACGATATGTTTTCGATACCTTGCCTTTGACGGGCTGAAGAAGTCGAAGAACTTATGAAGCGTGTTGTTGCTCATCGTTTCCATCATTGATCTGAAGACTGATGGCGTACATCGACATGTTCACTTTTTCAAGGCGGCCTCAAGGTGGAAGGCCTCTAGCCGTCCGAGCCAGGACCAGAATGCTCGCCATCTTCGTTAGCTGTAATCGTGAACCTGATAGGAGGCGACACCACGTGGATTGGCCCTATCCAGCTTTGCAATGGGTTACAGAAGTAATCGAGAGTGACCTCATACCGTGCTGGGCCAGGCATGGCGGCCGTCGGCACGGTGATTGACCGCTTGTAGGTTTCCCTCCCCGCCAGCAGCTTGAGCCCGGTCGTGAACTGAGGGATCGAATGTCGTTCGCCAGCGGCGTCATACAGCCATCGCTTGGTGACGAGAGGGCAGATCCTCTTCCGGAAGACAGAGAACTCGATTTCGAGCGCCCCGCCCTGCGGTACAGTCGGCGATAGCGCCGCGGCACTCTCATACTCGATCGGCGGCTCACGGTCGGCAACCCATAGCCCCAGGTTCACCGATCCCAGGATGGCGAGCGAGAACACAACTGCCCCGACAAATCTCCATAGGGTCCGCTTCATTGGGCTGGCCCTCCACGGATGTATCCGATCACCTTGATGATGTTCTCGTAGAGCACCACCGTTCCCAAAAAGATGCCTATGAACGTTATCACCAGCCATTTCGTGAACCGCCCGACTGTTCGAATATCGTGGACCATCTTGAATGCCTGCCTGACGTCATCCGCAGGAAGCTCGACGACTGCCTGAAGCGTCTTCAGCTCGTCCGGCCGGAGATCGGCTAGCCAATCCCTGGTATCCGGTGGAAGCTCTTCGAGCCGTTGTGGAGTGTGTTCCGCCATATCAATGTTCCCTAGCAACCCCGTATGCCCTTTCGATCGAATGCCATGCTTGACCGGTGTCATCCGATCGACTAGATGGCCGCCCGTCCACTTCCTGGGACATGCGGCAACGGAGGATTCGGCCTTACGAGGAGGTCGGATCCTCTGCTCAGCGAAGGCCGAATTTGCTCTGCAGGTTGTCGTAGAATTCCGCGCACCGATCGGTTCGCGCGTTCTGCCGATCGAGAGCGCCCCTCTCCCGCTTGTGAGCCGAAGCCAGCTCGCCGTTATCCGGCAGAGGCGCGTGTGCCTCCTTCTTCCGGCAGTCCGCCGGATAGTCCGGCAGCGGCACGTTCGCCTGCGCCTGGCCCTTGATCTCGGCCGCGGCGCTCATGCGGTCACTTGGACTGCAGCCAGCGGCGAAGATCGGGAGTAATGCGGCAGCGGTTAGCGTCAGCCAGTTTCGCTTCATAGTCCGCGATCTCCTGTTCCATGCGGTCATTGTCGGATTGCTCGGCGCTGAGCGCGGCGTCGGCGCGCTTGCGATACTCTTCGAGGGCCAGAGAGCCTTTGAGGCGCAGATCGCGCTCCTTGTCGAACTGTGCGGACAACGCCTCGTATTCGAAGGCCGAGACCATTGTGGCCTTAGTGATGCGAACCTGTTCGGCGGCATAGGATTCCACCTTGCCGACGGTCAGGTCGCCGATGAGGGGGACATCGACCAGGCCGAAGCCGCCGACGATTGGCCACCCCTCAGGGAACTTCAGCTTTGCCGCGCCGGGGATGCCCTCATAGTGCCAGAGCAGCAGAAGGCAGAAGCATCCCGCGACGCCGAGGTACCGAGCGATTGCGTAGAGTACGGTCATGGCTCTACCTTCACGCTGGTATCGACAGCGCCCTGATCGACGGCCTGCTGGGCGACATCTGCCTTCCGCTCGTTCTTCTTGTCCCAGACAGCGCCGAAAATATAACTTCCCACAGTCGCACCGAAGAGCGATGCCAAGTTTATGATGGCGACTTCGGCTATCGCGTTAGGCTTGGGAAATACAACCAGAAACGTGATGAGTATCGCCTCCCAGATCAGGGAGAGAATGATAATCCTCCTCCGAACAGCCCAATCTGGGGACGCTTTGTGGTCCATAAAGAGGTTCACTGGATTCCTTTCTGCACGTCACCGTGCTAGAAATGACGAAGCCGCCGAGCGTTGGAGCGCATCGACGGCTTCTAACCAAGCCAACCTTTGGAGAGGTCGAAATGGCTATGATTGCTCTATCATCCCGTAATGACATGACACAAGCGCTGCTCAAGCAGCTCTTGGACTACAATCCCGAGACGGGCGTTTTCGTATGGCGTCCGCGCGACCGATCCATGTTCAAATCGGTTCGAGACTGGCGGATCTGGAACACCAAGTATGCTGGTGAGGTAGCCGGAAAGTCTGCCGGCATGAGATACCGGCAAATCATGATCCGCCCTCACATGCAGCCTACTGCGAGGCAGCGGCGATAGCGCACGGCGCCTATGCGAAGCTCGAATAGATCTTCATGCCGCGATCGCTTTCAGGAAGAGACGGCCATAGCCGGCGATCTTCTCGGCCTGGTCCGTGCCGTTGATAATCTTGCGGGCGCCTACCCAGTCCTCACCCTTGGCGGTGAAGTAGTCACCGAGCTTCTTGCCGGTGAAGAGCCCGCGAGCCATGCCCTCGAACATGATCTTGACGGCGACGTCGTCCCGCACGGCGAGATCGGGATTGCCGACGAGGTCGGCGCCGATGATCGGGCCCATCCGCTCGTAGTTGGCCTTGTGCGTCAGCTGCACGAGGCCGCGGCCCAGCCACGACTTCCCCTGCGCATCCTTTCGCCAGTAGGCGGACTTGACCCACGGCATCCGGCCCTTTGCCCACGAGCTTTCAAGGCGGGCGATGGCTTTGTCCACCGTCGGATTGGTGGCCTCGTCCGGCTGGCGGGTCTCAATGACCGGCTGCATAGTGCGGGCCGTCTCATGATAGGTCGTGGCCAGCATGTAGGCGAGCCAGCGTGGATCGATGACAGACTTTGCCGCCTCATCGAGGATGGCCTCTATCCCTTGAACTTGGGACGAGCTGAGCGAGCCGCCGAACAACGAGGTTCGCACGCTCGCAAAGAATTGCGATCGGTTCATGGTATCTCCGATGATTATGAGGTGAATGTGCGCCGCTTTTTGGCTTAGCCGCTTTATTCAGGCGCTCTAAGCTTGTCGCGACGACGGTTCGCCGGTAAACGTACGGCCAGTTTTGCGAGGCGTGATGAAAGAAAGAAACAACGAAAGCCTTTATATCGGGTCTCTCGACGGCCTACGCTTTCTCGCTTTTTTGCTTGTCCTGGTGCATCATTCTGCCACATCCGCAGATTGGGGAGCGCTTTCGACGATCCAGCAATATGGATGGGTTGGCGTCGAACTCTTCTTCGTTATTTCTTCGTTTCTGTTTTTCCATCTGTTTGATGCCGAGGTGTCAAAGCGCGGACACATAGATGTAGTGAAATTCTATATCCGGCGGTTTCTACGTATTTATCCGCTGATGGTGCTATTCCCGCTTGTCATGCTTCTGATCTATGGCGCTCGTGACGACATCGGATGGTGGCGACTGGTTGGCATTGCTATGTTCGCCGACAATTTTGTCACTTGGGTGAAGGGTTACAACGTCTCAATCCAATCAGTCCCCCACCTTTGGTCACTGGCGTTCGAGTTCCAGATCTACCTTTTCATTCCCTTGGCGTTCTTGCTCAAAAACAAGATCGGAGACGGTCGATTTCTGTCTCTTCTCGCCGCGATCTACGCGTATTGCTTCTTCGCGCGCATGCTTTTCTGGAGCATCTCCGCGCCACATCCCATAATCTGGGTGACACCGTTCCTTCAGCCTGACGCCGTAATCGCTGGAATAGCCATCTCAGTTCGCCGCCCGACGTGGCCGTGCAGGTACTCTGCCTTGATCGGGTTTGTAGCCGGGGCGTTGTTCCTGGCGCTGCCGCTGCCCTGGGATAGTGGTCTCGGATCTGCTTTCAGTTACCCGACCGCCGCAATAATGTGCGCAGCTATTCTAGACGTGTCGCTGCGCGCTAGTTGGCTCAAGGCCGCTCTTTCAAACCGGAACCTTCGCTATCTGGGGTCGATATCCTTTGGGCTCTATGTTTATCATCGGCTGGCCCAAGACATCGCCATCCAGTGGCTTGCCCAATTGCAAGTGCTTACACCTGGCTCTTTTACAGAGTACCTAGTAACGGTCGCCGCGACTTTCGCGCTGACCGTCGCTGCAGGAACGGCAAGCTTCTACATCGTGGAGAAACCCTTCCTACTCTTGAAGGACAGGTTCACAGTTGTCTTTGGGAGACCTGAGCAGCTGACATCCCCGATTTCAGAAGCGCCCCCGCAAACACAGTCCTAGCGCACTACGGGAGCAACATGCAGACGCTCTCGCCACACCGGCGGCTAATCGAGCAACGCACTGGAGCGCCAGAAGTCGTCCATATACGAAGCCGATAGTGACTTCATCGCTGCAAAAAATCCGACAAACCAATTAGACCGCTTGAATTCAGTAGCCCCCGCTAAAAGCATCCGTGCTTGCCACTGAATGTCATCGTCGACAATATCCTGCACCATCACGGAAAATTCCGCAGGAAGAGCATTGTCGACAATTGCCGCGAGCGCTTCATCTTTGGTGATCATCCCCCGGTTTGCGAGTTCTTGGAAAAACTGACGACGACTTATCGTTTCGGGAACGGCAATAGGCTGAAGAGTGCCCCAAGTTGTTGGCATGGACGGATCTCCTTAAGATTGCTGCAAAACGACGCCGGAGGCGATGATGTTTTTGTTCGTCAGGGTCTTGAACCTCCATCGCATCGAAGATCCAGACGGCTGCCCGTTAAGAGAGACAGTACCATCATACATTTTCACGCCTCCGAACGACGGCACGGTCAAGGCGAGTGTCACGGCCGTCCAAGACGTCCCTCCATCACGCGAAACCTCCATTGAAAAATCTGTGTTCGGAACCAACGTCAGCGCATCAGCCAGCTGGACCGCAACTCGTGCGTTTGAAGGCGTGGCTGATGCGGCGTAGCTCACTGAGACAAGCTGCATATTGTTGGGCACACCCGAAGCCGGGACAGTCGGGGTGAACCAGTCGTTAGCCGCACTGTAATTCGCGTTCGATGGCTCTCCCACGGAGTATGCGACAGGTGGAGGAGTAAAACCGCCCGTCCATCGAGCCACTTTCGACACTCGAAGCTCGTCCAAGTATCCGTTGAGGCCGAGGGAGCTATCAGTTTGCTTACCCCCGATCGATAGCGCAGCCGTATTGCTGAAAACCTGCGATGTCAGCGTGAAGCTAGCAACCTGCACGCCATCCCTAAACATGTAGAGGATGTTAGCCGACCTAACGATCGCATAGTGATACCAGACATCAGCGAGGAGGCTTAGGCTGTCATTGAGCACAGGAGTTCCGCCAGAGTAGACGTACAGTTTGGCGGTGGTATCGAACTGCACCAGGAGTGCATTGGCACTAGTGTAGCCAAAATCGTAAACGACTCTAAATGTCGCCCCGGCGTTGAGCCTTACTCTGAAGTCTATCGTGAAGTCGCCAGACCCGAATGACAAATCAGACGAATTTGGGGTTTGGACCTTGTCCCCCGACGCCGCGAACGAAGCGGAGCCCCCGCCAAACACACTTTGGGCGGATGAAATGGCCGCTCCACCTGATGCGGTGAAAGAGTGTGGAGTAGGGGCGCTATCTGCGAAACCCGTCGCCACGTCCAAATGCAGTGCAATCACCGTATTTGAGTCGATCCCACCGAGGTTTACGCCACTGGTATCGTCGAACGGATCAGCCACGCCACCGACCATTCCCATCCGCTGACCCTTTAGATCTGCGATCTCTAATGCTAACAGCGCATCATTCTTTCCGCCGCTATTACCAATGGCTTCAATTGCCGCCTGGACGGTTGCCGGATTGCCCGGAAGATTCGCTACGCCGTTGCTGAATGAAATGTTCGCGGCGCTTGCAGCCATCTGCTTCAGCAGCTTGCCAGTCACCCCATCGAAAACGGCGAGATAGTTGTTGGTCGCGCTGTTTGGACCAACAACGTCACCCGTGCCGGTGCCGTCTGTTCCCTTTATAGCGAGCAGTTGCCAATGGGCATTCGAAGTGGTCGGAAGGGTCGGCGGCGCATTACCCGTCGTTGCTTGCAGCGCAACAAAGGAGGAGCCATTGTAAAGGACGCCGTCGTTCTTGGCATAAGCAGTCGCGCCAGCGTAGACCCCTCGGAAGTTGACATACCCTGCCGGCCCTACTGGCCCCTCAGGTCCAGTGCCATAGGAGAACGGCCCATCCCAATCGCCTTCACCGGCGGATGCCTTCACATACAGCTCGGGCTCGTCGACACCAATAAAGACAAGATAGGAGAACCCTTTCGGCCGCCCATCGTACGTCGCACGCCCGACAAGATCGCCAGATGCGTCGTATTTGAAGATGGTGCCCGCATTCAGCTCGGCGATCAGCCGCGCCAAGGTGTTGCTGTTTAAATTGAGCTGCTGGAGGTACGCCGTGTCCCGTACAAGCGCGTAGTCGTAAGTCCCGGTAGCGCCCCTCCACTCGATCGCCGCCGTGATCGACGTGTCGCTGTCGACGCTCTCGATCGGCAGAAGGTTGCCGCCCGCTTCCGCAGCAATCATGCCGCCAGCGATCAAGGAGACCGCCCAAGCGGTTCCGATACCAGTAACCACGGCAGAGCCGTTCGTCAGGGTGATCTGCCCTGTCGTGTAAGCAATGGTCATGTTGAAGAGTCCCTATGCTGGGATGCCGAGAATGTAGTAGCGGATACCGATGATCGGCGTCGTGTCGGACTCCGAAACGACGTTCGAGCTACTGCCAGAAAGGTAGATACGGGTCGGGTTGCCCCGAAAGGTGAAGAAGCGAGCTTCGAACGTACTAAGCTGGCAGTAAGTGCTGTCGCCGGCCGTGTAATACTGTTTTCCAATGCTGACAGGGTCATAGTACCCATAGACCGTGTACGGTGCCTTCACCCGACCCGAGATCGTGCCGTTGAAGTTCCCAAGCTTGATGTTGGATCCACCCCCGTGGATGGTGACGTATTTGACGAATGGAAAGACACCAGCCCCGTTGATCGGAATGGACCACTGGCGAGCGCCATTCGCTTGCGAGGTGACGTCGATGTACCCCTCAGCAAGCATCCTCACCTGGGGCCATCGGCTATCCACCATGATATCAGACAGCCGAGGCGGGTTCGCCGCCCCTGGTCGAAGGAACTGCAGCACGTCGCGAGAGCCATCATTGAACTCGCGCCACACATCGTTGTCACCAGCAGATGGCGCAGAATCGTCCAGCGCGTAGACGATGAAACGGGCCCGCGCCGCTCCAAAGGGATTGGAAAAAACCAGATTGGCGCCGCTGAAATAATAGTCAGCGCCATACTCGGTTTCGGTCGAGAGCGGGTTCGTCGGATAGAAGACTGTGCCGCCCTGGTAGACAATCACATCAGCCCTCAGCTGCCCGATCGCGACGCCTGCCAATGTCGTCAGCGGATAGACCGTCGTTCCGGAAGGCAGCGCAATGTCGCCAGCCGCAACTACTTTGGCCGGAAGACTGGAGCTGTCGAAGCTTAGCTGTGACGGTGTTGCCACCCGAACATCATAGCCAGGCTTTGCGGCTCGGCATGATGTCCGCGTGATCTCGACGGCGACTTGCCCCGCAACGGGCGCCAAAGGCGGGCTGTTTACGGGGGCCGAATTGCCCGGCAGGTTCCAGACCACGAACTCTTTGTAGACCTGGGCGAACTCGGTGTTGAAGAAATGCGTGCCGAAGCCCTGCGCCATAAAGAAAGCGTAAGATCCAGTGCCGCTGAAGCCCGACAGCCACCCCTCCTCGCCATAACCAGGCGTGGTGAAGAGTGCAGATCGGTTATTGAAACCGAGGAAGTATCTTGAGACTCGAGCCCCATAGTTCAGGACGCCAGAAGCATCCTTGTATTTGATGTCGAAGAGTGGAACGGCGTATTCCAGAGCGGGGAACGCCGTCGAGCGGATGAAATAGTTCGCGATGTTGGTCAGATAGCCGTCATAGAACGTCAGGAAGTTTGAGGTCCCAGTACCCGCAGGGGTAAAAGACTGACCGCTCCCAGTGTAGTTCCTTGCGACGATACCGGCGAACCGCATCGTCTGGTACTTGCTGTTAAACAGGAACTTCGCGTAGTCGGTGTCTGGCGTCGAATACGGATTGTAGATATCCGACGCCATGATCTTCACACAGCCGGCGTTCTGGCTATCGACCCCGACAAATGCTGCAATAGCCATTAGCCACTCTTTACCGTCACGCCGGTCTCATTGACCCGAACCTTGCCATTGCCGAGGTTGATGTCGGCGGTGAGGATAGTCTTGAAGTGCGCGATCTGCGCCGTGAGCACGCCATCCTCGAACAACAATGGGTAAGCGGTGTTGGTCCCGTCCGTCACGACGAACTGATCAACGTTGAAAGCTACACGCGACTTCAGAACGCCCGCATCCGAGTAAAGGTCAAGGAAGAACCCGCTTTCCTTCCAGGTATCGCCGATCGAGGCCTTCAGGAGCACAGCGTAGCGTACTGTCACGCCCTCAGGAGTAGCGACAGCCTGGAACGACACCAAACCATTCGCTAGGTTCTCGTTGAATTGCGCGATAATCTCAGTCGTCTGCTCGACGACGTTGGCAATATCGGACTGCAGAACAACGATCTGCTCGTTGAAACTCGCGCCCTGCACCGAGACCTTGCGGCCGATCGACTGCGAGACGCTCGTGGTGATCTGGTAGTTTTGCTCGATCTGGGTCAGCAGGGACTCATTGCGGTTCAAGCTGGCATAGAGATCCTTGAAGACATTGAGCACCTCGTCTTTGAGGTTCCCTAGCCCGACTTCTAGGTCCGCATTCACACCATCGAGCGACGTGATGTCGATCGGTGTCGACCAGTTCGTGGCACGATCGGCGACGAGGCGGTGGCGGAACTGGTAGGTCGTGAGACTTAGAATGCCTTCCTGAATGAAGGCGATGTTCGTGTCGGCCTTCACCGTCCGCGAGAACTTGTTGCCAGGTTCTGTTTTGATCCACCACTCGATGACGATATCCGTCACGGTGACATCCTCGACCGGTGACCAAGAAACGCGGAACGCTGGATATGAGCGCCCATCCGATCCAATGCCGATCACCGCCGCGATCGAGAAGTCCTGCAGCTCGTTGAGATAGATCGGCTCTCCATTCGGGATCGGGATAGTCGGAGGCAGCACGGAGACGCTGTCATAAATGCCGCCATCGCGCTCCTGCAGCGACAGAGAGACGTTACGGGGCCCGTCACTGGTCAATGCCCTGATCGAGCGAGCCTGCACCATGTAGACGCGATCGCCATAGCGGGCAGAGTTCCACCGCACCCAGTCACCGGCTTTGATTGTCTGGAAGCGTGGCCGGATGACGATGTCAGCCGTTGCCTCGTATCGGTTCTCATTGAAGTAGATCGACGCAAGCTGATTTGCCTGGCGTTTCGATCGCACCTGCGGGAAGTCGAGGTTCACATCACGGGTGCGACGATCGAGAACCACATAACCCGCATTCGTCTGCGTGTCGTAGCCGGCCGGCGACCACATGTTCTCTGGCTCCGGATAAGTGCCAGAGACCGCGTTGACGAGATCGGCCATCGAGCGGCGACGCTGAAAGCGGATCGCCTCGCCCTGAATGAGGTCATCGTCCGTGAAGGTCTCGACGATCGGCTGATCGGTCCCGATGAGCGGCCACGATCCATTGACGTCATCGATCACGATACCGCCGCAAGCAGTCATCACAGCCTCGATGTTATCGCCATGCTGAGCGTCGGCATCGAAGAGGACAGAGCAACGGTAACGGCGCTCTCCCCCGGCATCCTCGTCGCAGATGTTCATAGCCGTCGCGTACCGATCAAACGGAAGGTCGGCGGATGCCATCCCCATGCCGCAGAAGAGATCGTCGTTGACCGAAAAGCCCCGACGGTAGTTGTACTCCTGTACTATCGGGTTCTCCGAGAACTCATACGTCGAGTAGTCATCCCACCGATGCCCGCCGGACCCGCCGACTGTCGAATCCTTCCGGATGTCGTAGAGGCGAGCCCCGCGGAACTCGAAGAAGAAGTCGGGGAACTGGCCAAGCTTGTCCTGGTCGTAGGTCAATTCCGCTTTAATCCAGCAAATGCCGGTTCCGATATGATCCGCCGTCCAGCGCCCGAAGGGGTTGGAGTGATTGATCATGTCAGTATCAGATGCCGCCTGGGTGCCGTTGTAGAAGGTGAAGCGGATCAGGCCGGCATAATCGCCACTGACGACTGAATAGACCGTCTTGACCGCATCAGAGCCGATCACACTCAGAGACAGCAGCGAACCGCCTGCCCAGATGCGCGAAAGGCCGTCGCACGGGAAGTCTGACAGGACATAGACCTGCTCGAGGAACTTATTCGAGCTGCCGTAGGTGTTGACGTAGCAGTCATGGCCGGCAATCCCGACCAGGCCGCAGGCGACCTTGCGCGTGACGTTCTCGCCATACTCCCGCTCGAACTCGACGCCACCGACCGCCGCGCTATTCTTCTTGGCCTGGTTCTTCTGGATCTTGCTGACGAGCAGGTTCAGGCCGATCCCCATTATCGCCTTGCCGATGATGCCGAGGGAACCGAAGAACCCGCCGATCGCGGCTCCGATAGGTGCGAGAAAGGGCATTAGATCACCTTGAAAGCATGCGCGACCTCAGAGGCCGGCAGAAACTCGACGACGTCAGTGCCGCGCGTCATGAAGCCGATCGAGGTAAAGAGCCCGCCAGAGAGGACGCCATCACGATCGACGACGCCGATGTCGCCCCGCTGCGCCATGCTGGGAGCGACCTCATCGAACTTGGCGGCGAAGGCATCTCGAACTGTCTCGAAGCCGTGCTGGCGCAGTTTCTTGGCCGCGCCAGCCTCTGTCTTGTAGCCGAGAGCGTCGGCGTACATGCGCTCGCCCGTGACGGCCTCGACGCCATCGTCAGCGATCAGGTAGCAGTCGGATGTGCCGTAGACGGATGGCAGTGCCTGATGCTTCGCCACAACCGCGTTGAGGCGCTTCTCCCAGCCGGGAAGTCTGGTCATGTCGTTTACAGTCCTTTGAAACCTATAGCTCGCGCGGCGCCTGCGGCGGCACTCTTGGCCGCGTTGACAGCCGAACCGACAGCCTTGCCCCACGCGATATCGACACGGCCGGCCGTGGCCGCATGCTCGAAGAACCTATCGCCGGGGTCGCGGCGCTGCTGATCGGCAACCGTCCGCTTCCTGCCGTTCTGCCGCGAGTAATCCAGCTGCCTGCCCTCGCACCGCGCCGTCAGATAATAGCCGCGAGTGTCATCGGCATTGTGCTCGATGACATCGAGGTATCCACGAGCGACGGGCTCGACCTGGATCAGCGCCATCGTGTCCGGATGGAAGTGTGCGTCGTAGACGACGACGGGCCGATCTCTATAGTCCTCGTTCTCAATCTCGGTGAGTATCTCAGGCGTGAGATCGAAATGTTTACTCTCGGCCAGCGTGAGCGTGAAGCCGCCGTCCGCCGCCGTCCCGGTCCCGCCACCGATGTCAGACACCTCGATCAAGCCGAAGGGCTGGTAGGTGACGCCGGCGTAGACGAGTGGCTCGCGCCTGGCGATGAAGCCGTAGATGCCTGAACCGAGCTGGACACGGATCATCTGGCGGGTCGAGATCCGGCCGGCGTCGTACAGAGCTTTGACTTCTGCGGAGAGGGTCATTGGCTCTCCCGAAGCTGAAACGAGATCGTTCTGAACAGCCCCTCACCCGGCGCCTGATAGCTCCCCGGTACGAGCCTCATCACCAGAGCTGGATTGGCGAAGCGAACCACAGCGCCGGCTTGCGCCACCGTGTCGAACGGAGGCGGCTCGACAGTCAGTGAACGCGTAGTGCCCGAGCCAGACACCTCAGTGATCCGGCCGATATAGTACCGACCAGACCGCTCGAGGCCGATCCGATCTCCAACGGACAGCACCAAGCCAGAATCCACGCCGTTGACAGACAGGACGTTGCCACCGGTGACCGAGACGAGGTTGCCAGGGTCATCAGCGGGTGCGTGATTGCCCCGGTGCGCTTTTGGGTAAGCTTGCGCCGGATGTCGGAAGAGAACCGACCTCAGGCCACCTCGCAGAGAGAGCGCCCATGCATCGAACGGTGCGAATTCATCATCGTCTAGCGGCTTCGTCTCGATATCCGCCACCCAGACTGGATCCTCAGTCTGGGTGTAGTTTATGAGGCGCGCCCCGGAATTTGAGGTCTTGACCGGATCGTCGATGTAGAAGTCAGCTTTCACCCAATCCTCAGCGGGGATCGCGGGCAGCTCCCTAGGAAAAGTGATCGCCACTAAATGATCCTCCGACGCTGCGCGTCCTTGACAGTCTGAATGATGGTGGACGGCAGTTCCGCGTCGCGCTTCGCTGCCCAACGCCTCATTTCAGCATCAGTCTCAGCGTTGCCACTGGCCTGAATAGTCGTGCGGGCGTCGATGGAGATCGCTCCTGCACCGGAACCGTTGTTGTTGGCCGGGATGATCGGAGACACATGCCCGCCGCTCGCGTAGCCCTTGGCACGCTTGTGCATGCCTTCGAGGTTCTTCACCCCGATCCGATCGGTTGCCTTCTTGGAAAAGACGTACTCGCCACCATGAACGATGCCAGCCGCTTGCGTAGCCGCTGCGTTTCCGGTGTACCCGCCGTCCGAGAACAGACCGACAATCTTACCAGACGAAGCCTTAGACCACTGAGAGCCTCCCCCGAAAAGGCTGCCGATGGCCCCAAGGAGGC
>UBJO01000142.1 GCA_900465665.1 Hyphomicrobiales bacterium | reverse complement strand
CGTAAGCGCGAATTTCTGCACACCTTCTAAAGAGCGGTGCTCTGATGCATGAAGTGTCCACCAAAAAACAGTGGGCACCTAATCATGGACGACACTCCTAAACTGCAAGTGCGGCTTGTTGGTCGCGACGGCCGCCGTCGATATGACCCGGCTTCTCGGGATCAACTAATCGCAGCGTGCTTAGAGCCTGGCGTTTCGGTCTCTCGACTGGCGCGGGAACACGACGTGAATGCCAATCTTGTTCACAAGTGGATAAAGAAGGCCAAAGCGGAGCGGCCGTTGCCTTTGGTTCCCGCGTTTGTCCCGGTTCAGATTGCACCGGAATTGAACTCAGATGGCGGCGGTTTACCGAGCAAAAGTGTGCGATTGGGCAGGCCGTGTCCTGCGTCGAAGGTGAGTGCACTCTTGCCCAATGGGATCAGCCTTACCGTTGAGTGCGACGATGAGAGTGGCCTGATCGCAATCATAGGAGCGTTGAGCCATGTTCAGACTGGGCGCTAATCTGAAGGTCTACCTCCATCGGGAACCCATCGACTTCCGCGCGGGCATCAACAGCCTAGCGGTCCTTGTGCAAGAGGTGATGGAGCTAGACCCGTTTGCTCCATCAGTGTTTGCCTTCTGCAATCGCAGGCGTAACCGGGTGAAGCTCTTGTTCTTTGACCGGTCCGGGTTTGTTATGGTCCTGAAGAAACTAACGGAAGACCGGTTCAGGTGGCCCCGCCGGGAAACCGCGGTGGTGACGCTGACGACAGAGCAACTCCACTGGATCCTCGATGGCATCGATATCGATGCGATGATCCGCCATCCCGTGCGGCAGTATCAGATTGCTGGCTGAGGATGGCGAATTGAGATTGACGCGCAGGGGCGGTTCAGATTCAAGAATCTGATGACGCGCACCGGCGAACCGAGCATTGCAGAACTGATGGCGCAATTAGCAGCCAACGCTGCCGAAATCGCTGCGCTCAAAGCCGAGAAGGAAGCGCTCTCGCAGCGGGTCGTCAAGCTGGAAGAAGAACTGGCACTGGCAAAGCTCCATCGCTTTGCACCCCGCAGTGAGAAGCACATTGATCGTCTCTTCAACGAGGCCGAAGAGGCTGCGGTCGAAGGTGGTCGCGAGGAAGACGATGTTGTCGAGCTTCCGGATACTGGCTTGCCTGCGGCCGAGGGCGTTACGGGCAAAAAGCGGGGACGCAGGCCTCTGCCGGCAGACCTGCCGCGCGAGCGTGTCGAATACGACCTTGCTGACGATCAGAAGGCTTGCCCGTGCTGCAAAAGCCCAATGCATCGCATGGGCGAAGCCGTTAGCGAGCAGCTCCATATCGAGGTCAAGGCAAAGGTCCTGCAGAATGTGCGGTTCAAGTACGCTTGCCGCCACTGCGATCGTACCGGGATCAACACGCCTGTGGTAATCGCACCGATGCCACCGCAACCCTTGCCGGGCAGCATCGCTACTGCTTCGACGCTGGCCTTCGCGCTCGTGCATAAATACGTCGACGGCACGCCGCTCTACCGCGTGGCGCAAACATTCGAGCGAGCCGGTGTTCCGATCAGCCGTGGCGCTCTTGCGCATTGGGTCATCGGCTCGAGCGAGAAGCATCTATACCGCATCTATGATGCTTTGAAGCTGCGACTACGATCGCAATCTCTCATCCATGGCGATGAGACGACGGTTCAGGTGTTGAAGGAAAAAGACAAGGAAGCCACCAGCACGTCGTACATGTGGGCCTATCGCAGCAGCGAGGACAGTGACGAACCAATCGTGCTTCTCGACTACCAGCCCGGCCGCGGTCAAATCCACCCACAGACCTTTCTCGGTGACTACCGCGGCATATTGGTGACCGACGGCTACACCGCATGGCGCACATTGAATGGCGCAACCCACGTCGGATGCATGGCGCATTCACGGCGGCGCTTTGTCGAGGCCCTCAAAGCCCGGAAGAATGGAGGCGGACCGCCGGAGCAGGCACTCCGGTTCTTCGAGCAGCTCTACCGGATCGAAAAGCAGGCAAGAGACAGGGCCCCAGATCCAGGGGAGACAAAGGCCGATTGCATTCGCCGTTTCCGCCAGCAACACAGCCTGCCTGTCCTGAACGCCCTAAAGGCGTGGCTCGACAATATCGCGCCAAAGATCGTGCCGGATACCAAGCTCGGCGATGCGGTGTCCTACACCCTGAACCAATGGGATTACCTGACGCGTTACACCAGCGACGGCAGGATGCCGATCGATAACAACATTCTGGAACGCGAGATTAGAGTTTTTGCCACCGGAAGAAAATCGTGGCTGTTCAGCGATACCGTCGATGGTGCCAAAGCCAGCGCCGTGATCTACAGTCTCTTGCTGACCTGCCGCGCCTGCGGCGTCGATCCGCTCGCCTGGCTGCGCCATGTGCTCACCGAGTTGCCTCAGCGCAAGGAAACTGCTGGCATTGGCGACCTGCTGCCGTTCAACTTCTCCAGAAACTCAGCCGCCTAATTAGCCGCATGTCGCTCTCAATATAGCCGACCTGGCCCTAAAACAGCCGTCAACGCGCATGGAAAATCGCGCTTAC